>NZ_JAWOTT010000404.1:0-1000 GCF_033338995.1 Vibrio sp. Vb0304 | reverse complement strand
TGCACGGGGTTGATGATGTCGATGACATTGATGAGCCCTTAGATAACGACACGGAAGGTGCCGTCAGTTTTGATTTCTCGTCTCAAGACAGGATTGTCCGTGGTCGAATGCCAACGCTCGAACTGATTAACGAGCGTTTTGCACGACACATGCGGATCAGTCTGTTTAACATGCTGCGCAAAACGGCCGAAGTGTCGATCAACGGCGTACAGATGATGAAGTTTGGCGAGTACCAAAATACGTTGTACGTGCCAACCAGTTTGAACATGGTTCGCTTCCGTCCTCTTAAAGGTACGGCATTGATTACCATGGAAGCACGTCTTGTCTTCATTCTGGTAGAAAACTTCTTTGGTGGCGATGGCCGCTTCCACGCCAAAATCGAAGGCCGTGAATTTACGCCAACTGAGCGTCGCATTATCCAGCTACTGCTGAAAATCGTGTTTGAAGACTACAAAGAAGCGTGGTCGCCAGTCATGGGCGTCGAGTTCGAATACCTCGATTCTGAAGTAAACCCAAGCATGGCAAACATCGTGAGCCCGACCGAAGTGATTGTCGTGAGCTCATTCCATATTGAAGTGGATGGCGGTGGCGGTGACTTCCATGTCGTAATGCCGTATTCCATGGTCGAGCCAATCCGCGAGTTGCTCGATGCTGGTGTTCAGTCGGACAAGATGGAAACCGACGTACGTTGGAGTTCAGCGCTGCGCGAAGAGATCATGGACTGTCCGGTGAACTTCCGAGTGAATTTGCTGGAAAAAGACATATCGTTGCGCGATTTGATGGAACTGCAACCAGGCGACATTATTCCGATTGAAATGCCTGAGCACGCAACTATGTTCATCGAAGATTTACCGACTTACCGCGTAAAAATGGGTCGCTCTGAAGACAAGCTTGCAGTGCAAGTCTCTCAAGAGATTGAACGACCACACGTAGTGAAAACTGATTTAGCCTTCTTGGGCAAAGACATCATGTCTGAGCTTGAGAATGACGATGATAGAGA
>NZ_JAWOTT010000403.1:0-1001 GCF_033338995.1 Vibrio sp. Vb0304 | reverse complement strand
GCCTGCTGGTTGTACATGAAGCCAGTAAAACGTGTGGTGTGGGTTCTGAGCTGCTGGCTCGAACCGCCGAACACGCGATGTGCTTGCTAAAAGCGCCACCTAAACGAGTCACAGGTATGGATACCATTATGCCTTATTACCGTAACGAAGATTATTTCATGGTTCAGAAAGAAGACATTGTGATCGCAGCGCGCGAGCTCGTGGAGGATTGGAAATGAAGACGTTTAATTTACCCGATCTCGGTGAAGGTCTCGCTGAGTCAGAAATTGTAAAATGGCATGTCAATGTGGGTGACATGGTCAAACTCGATCAAGTGATCCTCACCGTTGAGACGGCGAAAGCAACCGTAGACGTTCCTGCTCCGTACGCAGGCAGAATTGTCAGCCGCCATGGTGAAGAAGGCGACGTAATTAATATTGGCGCCCTACTTCTAGAAATCGACGAAAGTGGCGCAGAAAACACTGTCTCTGCGGAAAAACGACAAACCGCCGATGCCGCAACCGTTGTTGGCACCGTATCTCACCAATCTCATAACGTAAATGTTGATGATTTTTGGGTGGGCGGCAGCCACAACAAATCGGCAGACAAACTCATCACCGCTTTACCTTCCGCGCGTTTGCTAGCGAAAAAGCTAGGCGTAGATTTGAAAACGATGGTCGGTAGCGGACCAAGCGGTTTGATCGTCGATGCCGATGTTTACGAAGAAGCAGGCAAACAAGTTCCTGGAACTGAAGTGCTCAAAGGAGCGCGCCGTACGATGGTCTCGACCATGGCAGAATCCCATCAAAATGTCGCAGCGGTGACCATTACCGAAGAAGCGTTATTGGAAGATTGGTTGCCAAACGAGGACATCAGCATTCGTCTGGTGCAAGCTATCGTTTATGCTTGCCAGCAAGAGCCAGCTCTTAACGCTTGGTTCGATGCCGAAACCATGACGCGCTGTGTTCATCCTACCGTCAATCTTGGTGTAGCGGTGGATAGCCGTCACGGACTGTATGTCC
>NZ_JAWOTT010000402.1:0-1003 GCF_033338995.1 Vibrio sp. Vb0304 | reverse complement strand
ATCGGCTTATCCGCAGTAATCGTTACCCCTGTCGCGCTCGCGTACTGAAACAGATTCGACTCATCCTGCGCACCGACGCTGGTTAATGTTAGATCCGACAACGCCACTAGGCGTCCACCCAGCGACTGAGTGTTATCAAGGTAGGTAATGTGCAGTTTCCCATCATCTGGCTGCGGCGCGCCGCCACCTTGCGCTAACACAGTACTGAATGGCGCGATGTTGGCAACGACGAAGCTGTGCACCTCCATCTCCTGACTCTCCCATCCTTGTTCACTCGCCGCCTGCCCTTCGAGGGTTACTTGCAGAGTTTGCACCTCTTCGGAAATAACAGCGTTAAAAAAGCCCGTTAAATACGCCAGTTGCCCAAAAGCATTTTTCTCTTCACGATGCGCGTGTTCAATCATCTTCTGTTCCAAGCCAATACCCAGCACCAACAGAATCAAACGCTGATTACATTCTGCGGTGTCTATGCGTTGGCAATGACCTTCGAGAATGGCTTCACACGCTTTTTCCACCGGTGCTAACTTCACGCCGATGCCATACAGCACGTGGCACAGCGCATTCGCCGTGCCCAACGGTATAATGCCGAGCTTGATGTCCGTGCCGACCAATTGGCTCGCCACTTCAGTCACCGTGCCATCGCCACCAGAGACAATCACCTGATTCACACCACTTTGTTTAGCTTGCAGTGCGAGGCTTTCTGCACTGGTGGTTTCGTCTGTTTGGCGAATGCTGAGACGATATTTTTTGGTCAACTCACGAATCACATGTTGTTCGTATTGCAGCCATTTCCCACCGCCCGCGACAGGGTTCACCACCATCCAGGTCGGCTCATCGAGTGTTAGCACGCCTTTCTCACTGATCGCGCGCAGAGTTTTGATCTGCAAATTATTGAGCCTTGCAGTACTGCGCACGCGGTTGATTTTCTGCATCACCGATTCCACCGAGAGCGACGGATCTTTACTCAGTAAATAAGCCGCCACCACAAACCCAGAACGGCCAC
>NZ_JAWOTT010000401.1:0-1008 GCF_033338995.1 Vibrio sp. Vb0304 | reverse complement strand
TGTTGTTTCGGGGGCCGTTGCAGAGCGCATGAAGCTTTGGTCATTCTTGCTGTTCTCAGCTGTTTTGACCGCGTTCATTTACCCAATTGAAGGCTACTGGACATGGGGCGGTGGCTTCCTATCTGAAGCTGGCTTTAGCGACTTCGCGGGTTCAGGTATTGTTCATATGGCAGGTGCGTCTGCGGCGCTAGCTGGCGTGTTACTGCTTGGTGCTCGTAAAGGTAAATACGGTAAAAACGGTGAAATCTACCCAATTCCTGGCTCGAACATGCCATTAGCAACACTGGGTACGTTTATTCTTTGGTTCGGCTGGTTTGGCTTCAATGGCGGTTCTCAATTGATGGTTTCAGACTTTGAAAACGCAACGGCGGTTGGTCAAATCTTCCTTAACACGAACGCGGCTGCGGCTGCTGGTTCGATTGCTGCATTGTTTGTGTGTAAAACCACTTGGGGTAAAGCAGATTTAACCATGATCCTTAACGGTGCGCTGGCTGGTTTGGTCGCTATCACGGCAGACCCACTATCACCATCACCTTTGTATGCTGTAGCAATCGGTGCGGTATCGGGTGCGCTAGTGGTATTTAGCATCATCGGTCTCGATAAACTGAAGATTGACGATCCTGTAGGTGCAATTTCAGTTCATGGTGTTTGTGGTTTCTTCGGTCTAATGGTTGTTCCTCTAAGCAACGGTGAAGCAACGTTTGGTGCGCAGCTTCTTGGTGCCGCAGTGATCTTTGCTTGGGTATTTGGTGCAAGCCTAGTGGTTTGGGCGATTCTTAAAGCTACGGTTGGTATTAGAGTTACGGAAGAGGAAGAAATGGAAGGCATGGACATGCACGATTGTGGTGTTGGTGCTTACCCTGAATTCGTAACTGTGAAGTAAATATGCCTTGTAATAAATAGTTACATTCTCGGTATGTAAAAACCTGCTCCGATGAGCAGGTTTTTTTATTTTGGTCGTTGTTTTCTTATTGAACATACATATAATAACGCAACTGATAAACGTTA
>NZ_JAWOTT010000400.1:0-1009 GCF_033338995.1 Vibrio sp. Vb0304 | reverse complement strand
GTCATTCGAGATGCTAACTCGAATGTCATCATCGAACACAACTTTCAAATCACCAAACAAATGTACATTAGTAAACTCGATTTTGGTGAATTTCATTGGAAGCTAGAAGTTGTCAATGCTAAGGCGAAAGTGGCAGATCAAGTGTTCGAGCAAGTCATGAGTGTTGAAGGCGGCATCATCCCATTCTTATTGCTATGCGTTCTCGTTGGGTACTATTTACTTAACCGATACATTGTCGAACCTATCGTACGAATCGCTACAAAAATTGATGATTCCAAAACTGGCGGGATCATTGATATCGATTACGGAAGTGAGGACGAAATCGGTCATCTCATTACCAAATTCAACGAGAAGACCATTTACCTCGAACAAGAGAGAGTAAAAGCCCAAGCTTCGACAAATGCCAAAACTGCTTTTCTTGCCACTTTGTCGCATGAAATCCGCACTCCGATGAATGGGGTACTCGGTACCGCTCAAATTCTGCTCAAAACACCGTTAACGGACGAACAAAGAAAACACCTCAGTACATTATACGATTCTGGTGATCACATGATGACGCTCCTGAACGAGATTCTTGATTACTCCAAGATAGAGCAGGGACATGTAGAGTTTTCGAACTCGCCATTTCCCATAGAATCGATCATCGGCAGTATAAAAAGCGTTTATCATACCTTGTGTGCAGAGAAAGGATTGCAGTTTAAGGTGACGTCGTTAGTCCCTGTGGGACGCTGGTATGACAACGACAAAGCGCGCCTTCGTCAAGTGTTGTTTAATTTACTCAATAACGCCGTGAAGTTTACTGACAGAGGCATTGTTGAAGTGACGCTGAGTGAGCAAACTCACTATGACAAAACTGTGTTGGTTATCGCGATAAAAGACACGGGAATAGGGATATCTAAAGAGGCGCAAAAACGTATATTTCGCCCATTTGAGCAAGCAGAATCATCAACCACAAGGCGCTTCGGCGGGACTGGCCTTGGCCTTGCAATTGTTAAAGAGATCGCCGAGC
>NZ_JAWOTT010000399.1:0-1009 GCF_033338995.1 Vibrio sp. Vb0304 | reverse complement strand
GCTCTAGGTTATAGGTCGTATCGTGGTAGCGAGCATGACGTTCGCGTTGTTCTTGGATTTTTGCGCGGTAGAAGGTTTCGCTCGGCCAGAAAGAGTCGGATAGCACGACTTTTTTTAAAGCTTGGAATGTGTCTTCGCTGCCACAAAGCAGACGTGCTTCTTGTAGGTTAGTGGCAACCGTTAGATCGTCACGACCGATTTGTGCACATTCATTGACAGTGCGAACCGCATGGCCAACTTCCAGTTTTAAGTCCCATAGTAAGGTAATAAATTCACTGATTTTCGCTTCCAACGCGGTCGGCAGTTTGTTGTTAGAAAGAACAAGAATGTCTATGTCGGACAACGGATGCAGTTCACCGCGACCATATCCGCCCACGGCCACTAATGAGATGTTGTAAATGTCATTAAAACCGAAGTATTGCCATAAACGCGTCAGCAGCAAGTCCATGTACTCTGCGCGAGCCAATACTAAGCTGGTCACAGGGTGATGGTTAAGAAACTCTTGTTTTTGGGTTGAGCTGAATTTTTCTAACTCTTGTTTTAGTTCGCCGATATTGATTTGTTCGTCGGAAAACGTAAGAGGGGACTGAAGTGGCATATTTGCTATCCGTGCAAGCGAAAAGTAAAGATCTACAAACCTTTCTAATTTAACAAATCTCGCGGAGATAAAAAATATCCCCGCATGAGCGGGGATATTGAAGTCATTCTTGGTTACGCATTTTTCATTAGGCGAGGAATCGTATCATCGCTGCGTAGCGTTAATACTTCACAACCATCTTTGGTTACCACGATAGTGTGTTCCCATTGCGCTGAGTTTTTACCGTCACCTGTGTATACAGTCCAGTCGTCTTGTGCGTCAACAGTACAACCGAATTTACCTGCGTTGATCATTGGTTCAATAGTGAAACACATGCCTTCTTTAAGTACGCGGCGGTCTTTGTTCTTGTAATGAACCACTTGTGGTTCTTCGTGGAACTCATCACCGATACCGTGACAACAGAAGTCTTTA
>NZ_JAWOTT010000398.1:0-1010 GCF_033338995.1 Vibrio sp. Vb0304 | reverse complement strand
CTTTGCGATTACCTTTCCACATGGTGTTGTAGAAGGCATCAACGCCCATTACCCCAATCACACCGACACGAATGCCATCGCGTTCAACAATGGTATATGGCGAAGCAAAAGGCGCATTGTTTTGCTCAAACTTGATGTTGGCATTGAGCACGGGGTAGGCGGCTCTTGGCATGTTCTCTTTCAAGGTTTGCCAGCCGTATTCAAATTCGTGGTTACCGAGCGTTATCGCGTCGTAGCCCATCGCACTGTACAAATCGAAAGAGAGCTTGCCTTGCGTTTTTTTCGCGAGTGAACCAGTGAAAATGTCCCCCGCATCGAACAAGAAACTGGTCTCCTCTTGCGCGCGGGTTTGTTTGATCAGTGTGGCAAGGTAAGGAATACCGCCAATGCGGCTAATGTCTGGATTCCAAAATGCGTCAACGGGCTCATAAACGCTTTCAATGTCATTGGTGTGCAGCAACGTGACGTTGCGAATTTCCGCAAAGGAAGAAAATGACACACCGATAGAGAACGCCGCTAACGCATACAGCAACGGCTTTTTAGAAAATGTCTTCATAGTTGATCCGGTAAAAGTTGAGTAAGAAGTAAGGTTTCGCGAAACAGAGCAACTTTAAAAAAGCACGTAACTCAGGCGATTGAATTGGATCACATAAATTCATGTCAGTAATCGCTAATTGACGCGGAATGTCATTTTGAGTTGGCGTTGAGTGCACAGAAATAACAACGTAGTTGGGTGAAAATTAGTCGATATGAGATAGTGGACATATTGATGCGTATCAGTGAAAGCGCGCATAAAACAACAAAAACTCAGTTGGATGAACTCAAGGAAGAACGATGAAAAACAACGCATTTAATGCACTTTTGGGGACAGAGTTACCGATTATTCAAGCCCCAATGGCTGGCGTGCAAGATAGCCAAATGGCCATTGCAGTGAGTAATGTTGGCGGGCTTGGCTCGTTACCTTGTGGAATGCTGAACAAAGACGCCATCGTAAAAGAACTTCAACTTAT
>NZ_JAWOTT010000397.1:0-1010 GCF_033338995.1 Vibrio sp. Vb0304 | reverse complement strand
TCAATAGCGTATCTGCCTCTTTGTGCTTATACTGGGCACATTGGTTACTAGCACGAAATTTCCATGAAACAATCTTTGCAGATCTGGCTTGAAGCCGCTCGCCCTAAAACATTGCCTCTCGCTCTGGTGTCTATTTTAACTGGTAGCGTACTTGCATACTCAGCCGGTCATTTCTCTTTGACCATCGCAATCATGGCCTTTGCTACGGCAACCTTATTGCAAATTCTATCGAACTTAGCCAACGACTATGGCGATGCAGTAAAAGGCACCGACAATGAAAACCGTTTAGGTCCACAGCGTGCGATGCAGACCGGTGCCGTTAGTGCCAAACAGATGAAACAGGCGATCATTTTCAATATCGTGCTTACCGCCATCTCAGGCTTGGTTTTGGTGTTTTACGCGCTGAGCTCGCCAGAAAGCATCATCACCTTCATCGGTTTGGGTATTCTTGCCATTATCGCGGCGATTGCTTACACGATGGGCAGTAAGCCCTACGGTTATGTCGGCTTAGGCGATATCTCCGTATTCCTGTTCTTTGGTCTGCTAGGCGTATCTGGTACATACTTTCTGCATACAGGGCATGTAGACACCACTCTATTCGTACCAGCTCTGGGCTGCGGTTTACTCGCGGTAGCGGTACTGAACATCAACCACATGCGTGATATCGAGAACGATCGCGAATGTGGAAAGCGCACGGTCGCCGTCCGTTTGGGTCAACACAAAGCCAAGCAGTACCACTTTATCTTACTTGGGGGTGCTATTTTAGCGTTTGCGGCTTACTTGTTAATTCAAGACAAACCTCTGTGGATTAGCCTACCCTTCTTATTGAGCGTTTATGTCGTCATTCATCACGGTAAAGCCGTTTGGGATACAGAAAAACCTGCACAAATCGCTCCAATGCTGCCAGTTATCGTAAAATGCTCATTAGTCACTAACGTTTTGTTTGCAACAATTGTGGTAGCTCAAACTCTAGTAAGTTAAAAAAGGATTGTCATTGCATTGACTTAATG
>NZ_JAWOTT010000396.1:0-1010 GCF_033338995.1 Vibrio sp. Vb0304 | reverse complement strand
CAGTGTCAATAAGTTGGTCCAAAGCTTTCTTGAAGAACGGCAAGAAAAGCCAAGCATAGGAAGAGCACCCTTATTCTATCTATTTCCTGCTCGACCACATGGGCTTTTCATAGATAACTTCCAGCTCAAACACCCCAAACAATATCAACAAACACAAGAGGATTTGAAAAAATCAAAATCGAAACGATCCTTAAGATCCCAGAACATATAGCTTTAGAGTGTGTTGATGCCTGGTTTCAGGACGAAGCCAGATTTGGGCAACAAAACACGACAACACGCTTATAGGCTGAGAAAGCAACTCGCCCAAGAGCCGTGAAGCAATAACAATTTGAGTATGCTTATCTGTTCGGTTCAGTCGTCGCAGAAAAGGAATTGGTGAGGCTATCATTGTCCCTGGGTTAATAAAGACATCATGATAGAGCACTTAAAACAAATATTGGCAGTCACGTAGGAAGGACGTCACGCCGTCGTTGTAATGGATGGCGCAGGATGGCATACAGAAGAAATTGCCAATGACTTTAAATGTCAGTGTAATCAAACTTTCGCCCTATTCTCCAGAGCTAAACCCTATCGGACAAGTATGGCGTTGGTTGCGGCAACGCGATTTAGCCAATCAATATTTTACTGATTACGACGACATCATCTCCAAAGTCTGCGATGCATGGAATCGGTTTTTGAATTGCTCCAAAAGAGTCACCAAAATGCATTCGTAAAAATGGGTAGACCTAACCAGTTAATTTTCCAGATTGGTATGACTTCTCTTGGAAGGGAAAATGACAGCCCCTAAAACGACAAAAGCCCTGCTATTTCTAGCAGGGCTTTCAAATAAGTGGCGGAGCGGACGGGACTCGAACCCGCGACCCCCGGCGTGACAGGCCGGTATTCTAACCAACTGAACTACCGCTCCGCACTGGTTAGACCTAAGTCTAAATTTAAAGCCTGGCGATGTCCTACTCTCACATGGGGAAACCCCACACTACCATCGGCGCTATTTCGTTTCACTTCTGAGT
>NZ_JAWOTT010000395.1:0-1010 GCF_033338995.1 Vibrio sp. Vb0304 | reverse complement strand
TCAATAGCGTATCTGCCTCTTTGTGCTTATACTGGGCACATTGGTTACTAGCACGAAATTTCCATGAAACAATCTTTACAGATCTGGCTTGAAGCCGCTCGCCCAAAAACACTACCTCTGGCATTAGTCTCTATCTTAACGGGTAGTGTACTCGCCTACTCGGCGGGTCATTTTTCACCGACAATTGCCATCATGGCTTTCGTAACCGCGACGTTGCTGCAAATTCTATCCAATCTTGCGAACGACTACGGCGATGCCGTTCAAGGTACAGATAACGACAAACGCCTTGGCCCATTACGAGCGATGCAGTCTGGCGCGGTAAGTGCTAAACAGATGAAACAAGCGATTATCTTTAACATCGTTCTGACCGCAATCTCAGGCTTGGTGTTAGTTTTCTATTCACTAAGTTCACTGGAAAGCATTGTTACTTTTATCGGGCTGGGAATTTTGGCCATTCTCGCAGCCATTGCTTATACCATGGGTAGCAAACCATACGGTTACGTGGGGCTTGGCGATATATCAGTGTTCTTGTTTTTTGGTTTACTCGGCGTATCCGGTACCTACTTCTTGCATACCGGTCACGTAGACACCACGCTATTCTTACCTGCTTTAGGCTGCGGTTTACTCGCCGTTGCAGTACTCAACATCAACAATATGCGTGATATAGAGAACGACCGAGAGTGTGGTAAACGTACGGTGGCGGTACGCTTAGGTCAACGTAAAGCCAAACAGTACCACTTTATTTTACTTGGCGGAGCTATCCTTGCCTTTGCGGCTTACTTGTTAATTCAAGACAAACCCGTTTGGATTAGCTTGCCATTTTTACTTAGTATTTATTTCGTGGCCGATCATGGTAAAGCAGTTTGGCATACACAAAAGCCCGCTCAGATAGCACCAATGATGCCAGTCATCGTGAAATGCTCTCTAGTCACCAACGTTTTGTTTGCAACAATTGTGGTAGCTCAAACTCTAGTAAGTTAAAAAAGGATTGTCATTGCATTGACTTAATG
>NZ_JAWOTT010000394.1:0-1011 GCF_033338995.1 Vibrio sp. Vb0304 | reverse complement strand
ATGCGCATAAGATCATCGAAGAATGTATGATCTTAGCTAACATTGCCTCGGCATCATTGGTAGAAAAAGCCAAAGAGCCTGCACTGTATCGTATTCACGAATCTCCGGGTGAGCTGCGCTTGCAAGGCTTCCGCGATTTCCTAAGTGAGCTAGGTTTAGAGTTGAAAGGTGGTTTAGAGCCTTCTCCGACAGACTACGCCGATCTCGCGCGTCAAATTGCAGGTCGTCAAGACCAAGAGCTGATCCAAACCATGCTGCTGCGCTCCATGAAGCAAGCGGTGTACAACGCAGACAACGCAGGCCACTTCGGTTTGGCGCTTAAGCGTTACGCGCACTTTACGTCACCAATTCGTCGTTACCCTGACTTGTTGCTGCACCGTGCTATCAAGTATTTGATCGCTAAAGAAGAAGGCCGCAACCAAGACCGTTGGACGCCAACGGGTGGTTACCATTACTCATTCGATGACATGGACTTCTACGGCGAACAATGTTCAATGACAGAGCGCCGCGCTGATGATGCAACGCGTGAAGTTGCGGATTGGTTGAAGTGTGAATACATGCAAGATCACGTCGGCGATGAGCTGGAAGGTGTGATTGCTAACGTCACCAGTTTTGGCTTCTTCGTGCGCTTGACCGATCTGCATATCGATGGTTTGGTGCACATTTCAACGCTTGCGAACGACTACTACCAGTTTGACCCTATTGGTCAAAGACTTATCGGTGAAAGCTTCGGTAACATCTACCGTCTGGGTGATGCGGTCAAAGTAAAAGTGCTGGCTGTTAACCTAGATGACAAGCAAATTGACTTTGAATTGGTCGAAACAAGTCGTAAGCTACGCGGCGAAGGTAAGACAGCTAAGAAACGAGCTGCGGAAGCGAAACGCAAAGCCAAAGAGAAAAAACGTGCGGCGACACGTTCTTCATCAAAAGAAAGTGCTACAGCGCGCGCTGTTCCTACTATTGAGCCAACTAAGCGCCCAGAACAAACGGATTCTGGCCGTAAACGCAAAG
>NZ_JAWOTT010000393.1:0-1011 GCF_033338995.1 Vibrio sp. Vb0304 | reverse complement strand
ACCTTTGGTGTGCTGTACTTTTTAGCAAACAGTCCTTTTTACTTACTAGCATGGAAACGCTTCGGCCGTCATTTCGCAATCAATAGCGCTATTTCTGGCGCTTTGGTTTCTATCTTTGCCGATCACCTTTATTTGCTGATCTCACTCGAATCCGTTAACGAAATTTATTGCGCGGTAGCAGGTGGCCTATTGATGGGATTAGGTATGCTGATTTTGTTCCGACATCGCTCCAGCCTAGGTGGCTTTAACGTGTTGTGTTTGTTTATTCAGGACAAGTTTGGCATTTCTGTTGGCAAAAGCCAGATGGCAATCGATGCATGTATCCTGTTTGCTTCGTTCTTCTTTGTCACTCCAGAGGTGATTGGCCTTTCGATTTTGGGTGCCTTTGCACTGAATGTCGTATTGGCGATGAATCACAAACCACACCGATATTCCGTTACCTACGGTTCATAAACTTTTGATGATAATTGACGCGCGATTTATAAGATTTCGCGCTTCAATAACTATATAATATTTCGCGATTTCCAAATAACTCGGTACGGTATGCGCGACTTTCTACAACAAGCCAAACAAACTCACAGTTGTATTGCGATTGGCGAGTTGGTCTACAATCCGAAAACACAGACTCTTCATCAAGACACTATCGCGATTGATCTCGAACCTCGTACCATTGAGTTATTAGAACTGCTGCTAACAAGCGTGGGGCATCCGCTCTCTGCCGACACCATTATCGAAACCATTTGGCAGAGCAAATTCATCTCCAAAAATGTGCTCACTAACCGCATTAGCACCTTACGTGCGCTGCTACAGCAACACCTACCTGAGTACGATGCGGCTAAGCTCTTGGTCACTTATCCTCGCAAGGGCTATTTTCTTAACCCTGCCAATATCCGTTTAATACCACCAGCGAAAAGCCATCGACGCGTTCTCCCAACTCAGGTTGCGAGTAATAAGAACTTCAAACTAATTTTTGCTTATACCTTGTGTGCCATACTTGCGGTTTGTAGCGTG
>NZ_JAWOTT010000392.1:0-1012 GCF_033338995.1 Vibrio sp. Vb0304 | reverse complement strand
AACCGCTGCCTACTAGAATAGACACTACCGTTGTTGTGGTGTTTAGTTTGCGCAAAAAACTAAGCGTATGGTTGTATTCACTACGGTATTAAGTAGCTCGATACAGGACATCATTTATGGCCACTATAAAAGACGTTGCTCGCTTAGCCGGCGTTTCTACCACGACAGTTTCGCACGTTATTAATAAGACACGTTTTGTTGCTGAAGCAACCCAAGAAAAAGTAATGAAAGCGGTTGATGAGCTTAACTACGCACCAAGCGCAGTTGCTCGTAGTTTAAAATGCAACTCAACTCGTACTATTGGTATGTTGGTAACACAGTCAACTAACCTGTTCTTCTCTGAAGTGATCGACGGTGTAGAAAGCTACTGCTACCGTCAAGGTTACACGTTGATCTTGTGTAATACTGGCGGCATCTACGAGAAACAGCGCGACTACATCCGCATGCTTGCTGAGAAACGTGTAGATGGCATTTTGGTGATGTGTTCAGATCTAACCGAAGAACTAAAAGAGATGTTAGATCGTCATTCAGACATCCCGAAAGTTGTGATGGATTGGGGCCCAGAGAGTTCTCGTGCGGACAAGATCATCGATAACTCTGAAGAAGGTGGCTACCTAGCAACTAAATATCTTATCGATAACGGCCACACTGACATCGCCTGCCTGAGTGGTCACTTTGAGAAACTTGCTTGCCAAGAGCGTATCGCTGGTTTTCGTCGTGCCATGGCTGAAGCAAAACTGCCAATCAATGAAGATTGGATTCTTGAAGGTAACTTTGAATGTGATACTGCGGTACTGGTTGCAGACAAGATCACCGCGATGGAAAAACGCCCTACTGCAGTATTCTGTTTTAACGATACCATGGCACTTGGCTTAATGAGCCGTCTGCAACAAAACGGCATCAAGGTTCCAGATGACGTTTCTGTTATCGGTTACGACAACATTGAACTTGCAGAGTACTTCTCACCACCGCTAACAACGATTCACCAACCTAAACGTCGTGTTGGTAAAAA
>NZ_JAWOTT010000391.1:0-1013 GCF_033338995.1 Vibrio sp. Vb0304 | reverse complement strand
GTTCTATTTGGTGACCACGCGTACTTACAAACGCCACTCACGGCTGACCGACAAACCGTTATCCAACAAATCAAGCAAACTGTAATTGGCCTAGTTGGTCAACGAACCGCAATTGGCGATGGTATCGGCTTAGGAACAAAAACCTTTGTCGATAGCGATGCGCCCCAGCGCGTGATGATTTTGCTCAGTGACGGCAGTAACACCGCAGGTGTGTTAGATCCAATCGAAGCGGCTGAGATTGCGAAGAAATACAATGCCACTATTTATACCGTCGGCGTAGGTGCTGGCGAAATGATGGTGAAAGACTTTTTTATGACTCGTAAGGTCGACACCGCAGCCGACCTTGATGAACAAACGCTCACGAAGATTGCAGAAATGACTGGCGGACAGTACTTCCGTGCGCGAGATGCCGAACAACTTAAAAAGATCTACGACACAATCAACAAACTGGAACCTGTATCAAGCGATACCCAAACTTGGCGGCCTCAGTCCGAATGGTTCCCATATCCATTGAGTGCAGCTTTAGTGCTTTCTATGTTGTTGTTCCTGCTAAGGAGAAAACATGGCTGAGTTTACTTTCCTTAACCCATATTGGTTACTGGGACTGATAGCAATCCCCTTCGTACTCCTGATTAATCAAAAATTTAGAGCGAAAAAATCCGCGCTGATTGCCCCGCACCTCGCCAAAATGCTTGGGAAGACCACCCAGTCCAAACCCTATTTTACGATTTGGGGCTTGGCTTGGGCGATTGCCTGCGTAGCGCTCGCTGGGCCGAGCTGGCAATCAAATACACGTCCAAGCTTCGAGCTAAGCCAAAATCGCATGCTAGTGCTAGATATGTCTCGCTCGATGTACGCCAGCGACATCAAACCCAATCGCCTTACTCAAACACGTTACAAAGCGTTGGACTTGTTGCCGAAGTGGAAAGAGGGGGCGACAGGATTGATCGCTTATGCAGGCGATGCCTACAGCTTGAGTCCGCTAACGACGGATGCTAGTACGCTAGCAGGTA
>NZ_JAWOTT010000390.1:0-1014 GCF_033338995.1 Vibrio sp. Vb0304 | reverse complement strand
TAGCGTTCTCTTCGCTGACCGCAAAGGCAAACAAGTTAATCCAGTCCATGATCTTCATTGGATCATTTTCAACTGCTGCATTCGCTTCTAGTTTTTTCAACAGATTCGGAGCTCGGCGAGTGACGTTCAAGCCCCCTTCAAGGATCCCTTCAGTATCGAAACCACGCTGCATGCACAGTGACATCACTTTCCAAATTTGTTCAGCTCTTTGGTCAATTTCTTCTTGCTCTCGAAATGCCAGCTCATTTTGTAGAATCATGCCACCAAGGCTGAGGCCATTTTTCTCTGCTTTTTCCAACATTTCGTCTGCGGATGAAAAAGGGAAAGGTACTTCTGCGCTGGCTTGTTGGCCGCCATGTTCGAGCTCTGCCGCTGTCGCAATAAAGCCACCACCGATAGAGTAGTACGTCTCAAAGGCGACTTGAGCTCCTGCGGCATCTAGCGCGGTGATCGTCATACCATTTTCATGCAGCGGCAGGTTGTCGCTGTGAAATACAATGTCGTGGTCGTAGCTAAACTCAATTTGATGAGAGCCAGCTAACGATAAGGTATGGTTTTCGATGGTGTGTTGCAGTGCACTTTTGGCACTGGTCATTTTGATGGTATCGGGCTTATTGCCCATCAACCCTAGCACCGTGGCTCGGTCGGTGTGGTGTCCTCTACCAGTCAGTGATAAAGAGCCATATAAGTCAACTTGCACCCGACGCACTTTCGCCATAGAGTCGCTAAGTAGTTGAGTGAAATGGAATCCGGCGAGCATAGGACCGTTAGTGTGGGAGCTGGATGGCCCAACACCGACCTTAAAAATATCGAAAATCGACAGCATAATTGACTTCCTTCAGCAATGAACCTTTCATAGGTCTCTAGAACAATGTTGTTAACTAGATGTTAATGCCTGTAAGGCGGTTGGCAAAGAAGATTTTTGTAACTATGCCAAAGACCACACAACAGTGACTTTGTCGCAGGGGAAATTGAGCGAGAAGTATGAAGTTAGGTAACGTGGTCATCGTACTA
>NZ_JAWOTT010000389.1:0-1014 GCF_033338995.1 Vibrio sp. Vb0304 | reverse complement strand
CAGAAGCTATCGACCATGCAGGTATTCAATTTCGTACACTAAATGCTTCGAAAGGTCCTGCAGTACGAGCAACTCGAGCTCAAGCCGATCGCGCTCTGTACAAAGCGTACGTACGCAACACATTAGAAAACGCGCCAAACCTAACCCTGTTCCAGCAATCGGTTGATGATCTGATTGTTGAACAAGATCGCGTTGTTGGCGTTGTGACTCAAATGGGTCTTAAATTCCATGCCAAAGCGGTTGTGCTGACCGTAGGTACTTTCCTTGGTGGTAAGATCCACATTGGTATGGAAAGTTCTTCAGGCGGTCGCGCTGGGGATCCACCATCGATCGCATTGGCGGATCGCTTACGTGAGTTGCCATTCCGAGTGGATCGTCTAAAAACGGGAACACCACCACGTATTGATGCTCGCACGGTTGATTTCTCAGTGCTAGAAGCGCAACACGGTGACAACCCAACACCAGTTTTCTCATTCATGGGTAAGCGCGAACACCATCCGCGTCAAATTCCTTGTTTCATTACGCATACCAATGAACAAACTCATGAAGTGATCCGCAATAACCTAGATCGTAGCCCAATGTACGCAGGTGTGATCGAAGGAATTGGCCCACGTTACTGTCCGTCTATCGAAGACAAAGTGATGCGCTTTGCGGATAAGAACAGCCACCAAATTTTCATTGAACCTGAAGGTCTTACCACGCACGAGTTATACCCGAATGGTATTTCCACCAGCTTGCCGTTTGATGTTCAAGTTCAAATCGTTCGTTCAATGAAAGGCTTCGAGAACGCACACATTGTTCGTCCTGGTTACGCGATTGAGTACGATTTCTTCGATCCACGTGATTTGAAGCAAACTTACGAGACTAAATTCATCAGTGGTCTATTCTTTGCTGGCCAAATCAACGGTACAACAGGCTACGAAGAAGCTGCGGCACAAGGCTTAATGGCGGGCTTGAACGCAAGCTTGTACAGCCAAGGCAAAGAAGGCTGGAGCCCGCGCCGTGACCAAGCAT
>NZ_JAWOTT010000388.1:0-1016 GCF_033338995.1 Vibrio sp. Vb0304 | reverse complement strand
AACGTCAATGGCTCATTGGTGTTAGCGCACAGCATGCGTAAAGCGGGCGTGAAAAGCATCGTATTCAGTTCATCGGCAACGGTTTACGGTGACCCAGAAATAGTGCCGATTACGGAAGATTCACCAACAGGCGCAACCACCAACCCATACGGACGCAGCAAATATATGGTGGAGCAGTGCTTAAGCGATCTGTTCCATGCTGAAAACGACTGGAGCATCACCTTACTGCGTTACTTCAACCCAGTTGGCGCGCATTCATCGGGCAGCATGGGGGAAGACCCACAAGGTATTCCCAATAACTTGATGCCATTTATCGCCCAAGTCGCTGTTGGCCGCCGAGAAAAACTCGCGGTATTCGGTAGCGACTACCCAACCCCTGACGGTACTGGCGTACGTGATTACATCCATGTGATGGATCTGGCCGACGGCCACATCGCCGCATTGAAATCGGTGGGTGAGAAATCGGGTTTGCACATTTACAACTTAGGTACAGGTAAAGGCTCGAGCGTACTTGAGATGGTGGATGCGTTCGCGGCCGCTTGCGGTAAACCAGTGCCTTACGAGTTATGCCCGCGTCGTCCTGGGGATATTGCTGAATGTTGGGCAAGCACGGAAAAAGCTGAGCGTGAGCTAGGCTGGAAAGCAACACGCACGGTAGCTGAAATGACAGTCGATACGTGGAACTGGCAGTCAAACAACCCTAATGGCTATTCCCCGGAGTAATTGTAGTCGCGCGTTGCCATCTGCGCTTCTCACGGTTTTGGGAAGCTGAGTTTGAAGAATTTTAAAGAGTTGAGTAAGTAACATGTCGAATGTCGAATTTAACCCAGTGGATCATCCACACCGCCGTTACAACCCTCTGACTGGGCAATGGATTTTGGTTTCACCTCACCGTGCAAAACGCCCTTGGAGCGGCGCAGATGAAAAGCCCGCATTGGATGAGCTACCAAGCTATGACGGTAAATGTTTCCTTTGTCCAACCAACGAACGTATCTCTGGCGATGTTAATCCAGATT
>NZ_JAWOTT010000387.1:0-1017 GCF_033338995.1 Vibrio sp. Vb0304 | reverse complement strand
CATTGCTATAGCTGCACTGGTATTTTTCTTTTATACCATCATCAACAATGCGTTAAATAACCTCGATGCTCGGGGCATCGCGACAGGCTTTGGTTTCCTGAACCAAGAAGCTGGTTTTGGTATAGGGTTAACTCTCATTGAGTATAACGAAACGTATTCTTACGGCAGAACGTTTATCGTGGGTCTTTTGAATACAGCATTAGTCTCTGTGCTGGGTATTATTCTCGCCACCGCGATTGGTTTTACGATGGGTGTAGCGCGTCTCTCAACAAACTGGTTGGTTAGCCGTTTAGCTGCGGTTTACATTGAGACGTTTCGAAATATCCCCCTTCTTCTGCAAATCTTTTTCTGGTATTTCGCAGTACTGCAAGCATTACCATCGGCAAGACAAAGTTTGAGCCTTGGCGAAGCTATCTTCTTAAACGTGCGTGGGCTTTATTTTCCTGCGCCTGTGTTTAATGAAGGCAGTGGTGTTGTGATTGCTGCGTTTGTTATCGGGCTTATCGCTACGATCTCTATCTCTATTTGGGCTAGAAACAAACAACGCCTAACAGGCCAACAAACCCCGATGGGACGAATCGGTTTAGGGCTTCTTGTTGGCTTGCCTCTGCTGGTTTACTTCGTTTCCGGTATGCCAATCTCTTTGGAATACCCAGAACTGAAAGGTTTCAACTTCAAAGGTGGGATCAGCATTATTCCTGAGCTAGCAGCTTTGCTATTGGCGTTAAGTGTTTACACCGCCGCCTTTATTGCGGAAATCGTACGCTCCGGTATCAACGCGGTGAGTCATGGTCAAACAGAGGCCGCGATGTCACTTGGTTTGCCTCGTGCTAAAACGCTCAAGCTGGTTGTTATCCCTCAAGCTTTGAGAATCATCATTCCTCCACTCACAAGCCAATACTTGAACTTAACGAAGAACTCTTCGTTGGCAATGGCTATTGGTTATCCGGATCTGGTTTCTGTGTTTGCTGGTACAACCTTGAACCAGACAGGACAAGCCATTGAGATCATCGCGAT
>NZ_JAWOTT010000386.1:0-1018 GCF_033338995.1 Vibrio sp. Vb0304 | reverse complement strand
CGCTTCGCTTTTTAACGAATGGATACAAAGCGCAAGTATTACGTCTTCTTTGCTGCAAAAATGATTGTAGATGGTGCCCTTAGAATAAGAGCTAGCCGAGGTCAGCTTATCCATAGTGAGGTTCGCAAACCCCTGCTCTTGGACGAGTGACTTAGCCAGTTGAATAAGCTCAACTTCTCTATCCGCAATCGCTTGTTGCTTTTTGGTTAGCCCGGACGAGACACGACACCCGTCTCGCTTACCATCCTTTTTACAGCGAAAGTTAAACATAATCCTTTGATCCGTATACCCACACACTCCTGATAATTGTAACACGATTATGTAAAACAGGAACGTCACCATTTTTGACGAACCGTCATAATTGACACTTCGTCATAATAGATCAAAAAACAAACATTACAAGTATGAATTTATCCATAACGAAAAATTACAAAAATCTATAGTTTTATCATTAAAATGCAAAAACAAAGGCTAGACAAACTGATGTGCTGAAGATTTACGCGAGAGATAGACGTTAAGCCAAGAGCTCACAAACTCGATATTTCCCAATACCTAAGATGCAAGCCATTGGCTCTGAGAGATAAGTGAATGGATTAAATTGAAAGGCTTGGTTTATCCCCTGCTGCTGCAATTGCGTAGCGAATATCGTCAATAAAACGAGATTCTGTTTCTACAATTCCATCAGAGAATGTCACTGGTTGATGTGGCCCAGCAAGTAGAACTACGTTTGTGAAGTCGGAAACATTAAAGTTTTCAGCGACAACATTCTTCGAGTGAAAATCAATCACCGTTTTCGCTACTTGATCTTCAAGCTCCAGCAACTGTTCTTCCGTAATTTTCATTCGCGCCAAAGCAACACGAACGCATTTATCATGTGTCGTTGTTTGCTCTTTGATTATCTCGGTGTACTTATCGTTTAACTTCGAGTTTTCTGCGTAGCTGTAGTACAGCGGGCCGTGCAACGTAATACTTTTGTTTTCATCTACGTAAACAAGGTCTAGCAACTCTAGTGCACCCA
>NZ_JAWOTT010000385.1:0-1019 GCF_033338995.1 Vibrio sp. Vb0304 | reverse complement strand
AGCCAGAGCGACTCTCGCAACGTGTGACGGAAGCGGTCGAGACTTATCGAGCGCAGACGTCAACGCAAGATCGTCAAGAATATCTCGCGAGCATAAGTGGGCTCGAGGAAGTGCTGATTGGCCGAAGCCGAGTCATGCAGCAATTGCGTGAACAAGTTGCAAAGCTAGCGCGTATTGATACTAACGTCATTATTTATGGTGAAACGGGCTGTGGTAAAGAGCTGGTGGCTACCAGCCTGCATAAAGAAAGCCAACGAAAATTACATCGTTTCGTACCGATAAACTGTGGCGCGATTCCCGAAAATCTGTTCGAAAGTGAGCTGTTTGGTCACGAGCCCGGCGCTTTTACCGGAGCAAGTAAACGACGGATTGGCAAACTCGAATACGCCGATAAAGGCACGCTGTTTTTTGATGAAATCGAGAGTATGCCGCTTTCAATGCAAGTGAAAGTGCTGCGCTCATTGCAAGAACATACTGTCGAGCGAGTTGGTGGTAACCAGCAGATCAATGTGGATTTGCGAGTGATCGCTGCCGCGAAAGAAGATCTCAACGATCATGAAGAGTTCCGTCAAGATTTGTATTATCGACTTAATGTTGCACAGATCTACTTACCGCCGCTTAGGGAGCGAGAAGAAGACGCGTTGATTCTGTTTGAGCACTTTGCATTGCAAACAAATCCAGACAGTCGACCGTTGAGTGATGCCGACAGAAATGCCGTGCTTTCTTACGCTTGGCCAGGAAATGTGCGCGAATTACGTAACGTCGCAATGCGTTTCGCGCTGGATGATACGGTTTCTGTGATGGAAATTCTTTCTAGCCGCCCGTCGTCAACCACGGAAGAGACTCAAGCGGGTGTGCCACTGATGATTCAGTTGCACAACTTTGAGCGCAAAGTGTTGCATGATTCATTAGTGAGGCACCAAGGACGGATTAATGAAGTGATGCAAGAGCTCGATTTACCACGCCGCACCTTAAATCAGAAAATGCAAAAATTTGGTCTGAATCGCTCCGATTACACC
>NZ_JAWOTT010000384.1:0-1019 GCF_033338995.1 Vibrio sp. Vb0304 | reverse complement strand
TCACCTTTTCTGGTGAATCTTCCATTTGCTCTAGAATACGAGCCATTTCATACGTGGTTAACGACATTACTTTTTGAATTCCATTATGGTGTCAGGAAAAGTGTGAACGACAAATATACACGCGTTACATACATTGGAAAATACTAAATTACACTGATTTACGCATTAGCGAAGCGTGCGTGCCAGCTCTTACCAGCCTTTGAAAATAGAATCACCAATGCTGGTAGCAATACCCACATATGAATAGCAATCAATGTTTGTAGATCAAACGGCAAACGCTGTAAGGTACCCACTAACAAACCAGAACCGCTCATTTGGAACAAACCAAGTAGCGCCGCGGCTGTGCCCGCTTTATCACCGAATGGTTCCAACGCCTTGCCCGCGGCGCCGCCAAGAATCAAAGCAAAACCAACGGACGACATAAAGATTGGCAGCATGAACGACAGCGCCGTGTTTTGGCCATTCATCACCAGCATCACCACACCAGCCAGAGCCAACGTCGAGATACCAACCACAAGCGTGTTGTGTGTGCCAAAACGTTCCATGAACTTCGGTGCCAACATACAACCAGCGATGTTGATAACCGCGTTAATGCCAAACCAGAATGTGAACTCATTCATTGAAAGGCCCATGCCTGTCATCAATACCGACGGTGCTGACGTCACGTAAGCTAAGATAACCGCCATGGCCATCAAACATAGTGACGCGTGGAAAATGAAAGATGGCGTGCTCAGTACCGACCAGTAACGACTTACCTTGAATACCGCTTGTTTCTCGGTTGCAGGGTTGGTTTCCTTCATCATCAAGAACATCAACGTTCCTGAGACAACCGCAAAACCAGCCATAAAGCTGAAGTTTGCACGCCAATCGAATTGCTGTGTTAACCAGCTACCTAAGATTGGGGCCAGTGCCGGAATAAAGCAGATCGCACCATTAAGGTAGCTGATCATCTTGCCGCTTTTCTCTGGGCCGAAAATATCGCGAACTGTTGCAAAGGCTGCTACCGATGTCGCACACGC
>NZ_JAWOTT010000383.1:0-1020 GCF_033338995.1 Vibrio sp. Vb0304 | reverse complement strand
ATGGAAAGGCCACCGGTCGCAATCACCAAAGATTCGCACTCGACGGGCTCAGTACCCGCGTGCAGACGAAAGCCTTCTTCGGTTTTCTCAATGGTGTGCACATCGCATTGGTAACGCTGTTGAATGTTTGGCATGTCACACTCGGCCAGCAGCATCTTCACGATGTCTTTGGCGGTAAAGGCATCGACACAAAACAATTGGCCGTGATCGCGCTCTTCAAACTCGATGCCGTGTTTGCTGACCATGGAGATGAAATCCCAGTTGGTGTATTGCGACAGCGCCGATTTCACGAAGTGTGGGTTTTGGCATAGGTAGTTGCTGGCTGATACGTCGTAGTTGGTGAAGTTGCAGCGGCCACCACCAGAGATAAGGATTTTACGTCCTGGCTTTTTGGCATGATCCAGCACAAGCACACTGCGTCCGCGCTTGCCTGCTTCTGCAGCACACATCAAACCCGCGGCTCCCGCGCCAATTACAACAACATCAAATTTCTTACTCATCGGTCGCTCTTAGGCTCTATCCAAAATCCAAAACAATAAAAAAGGATGTGCTTATTGCACATCCTTGCTTTCTAAGAGCGCCATTCTACCGACAAATGTCGAAAGGGAAAAGCGCTTAAATTCCAAGCATCGCCTAGTACGGCTTAGCTGGAAAGACCTACAAGATGAAGGCCGCCAGTAGGGTAACACCAAGCAACGCGGTTGATAGCACAAACAACTCACGCACCCGTTCACACTTACCTGTGAATATCTCATCATGGTGATGGTGATACTCTTTGCTTTTAATGTAGTGGAACAAACGCACCTGTTTGGTGACGTTACCGTGAGTGGTGAAGAAACCATTGCCATCCACTTGTTGATACAACAATGGGTGCGCTTCACGCATGATGTAAATAAGAGAACGAAGAGCGGTGAGATAACGGATCATATTGACCCCCGTTACTACCATTAGCGCAAATAAGATTGTGTCTCCACTGATCATCTTTTCCTCCCTACATCTTCAACAATGCTCAAGAGAAAA
>NZ_JAWOTT010000382.1:0-1021 GCF_033338995.1 Vibrio sp. Vb0304 | reverse complement strand
CCACCACCAACAAGAAAGCAACTTGGTCTTTGGTTAAGATACCTTCTTGGCTTGCCGCGGTGAAAATCACAAACGCAAACTCACCACCTTGGCTCAAGATGGCGGCCATACGGCTACGTGCTTTTTCTCGCACTCGACCCGCCCTGGCTAGGGCGTACAACACCAAACCTTTCACCACAACCAAAGCCACCACCGCACCAAGAATTTCAAGAGGATGCAACGCCAGTAAGCCTAGGTTTACCGCCATGCCAACCGCAATAAAAAACAGACCAAGCAGCAAGCCTTTAAACGGCTCGATAGCGATTTCTAGCTCATGGCGATATTCACTTTCGGCCAGCAGCACTCCAGCTAAGAAAGTTCCTAGCGCCATGGACAAGCCCAGTTTTTGCATCACCACCGAAATGCCTAGCACCACCAAGAGTGAAGCCACGGTAAATAGCTCGCGAACCCCACTCATCACGACAAAACGAAACAGAGGGCGCAATAAAAAGTGACCACCAATCAACAAGGCTACGACACTGCCTAAAACGGTAAAAGCATCGAACCAACTACCTACATTCTGTTCACCAGCCAAAAGCGGTAACATAGCCAACATCGGTATGACGGCGATATCTTGAAAAAGCAGCACAGCAAAACCAGACTGGCCCGTTTCGGTGCCATTGAGGCCTTGCTCTTCAATCACTTTGAGTGCAATAGCCGTAGAGGAAAGGGCGAGCCCCATGCCGATGACCAAACTCACCTGCATACTCAAGCCAAACAAACTGACAATGCTACCAATAACCGCCGTCGTCACTACAACTTGCGCGCCGCCAAGACCTAAAATCGGCCCTCGCATTTGCCATAATTTTTTCGGGTTCAATTCCAAGCCAATTAAGAACAGCAGTAACACCACCCCGAGCTCGGCAAAATGCAGAATCGCATCGACATCGCTAATCAGGCGTAATCCCCAAGGGCCAATCAATACTCCTGCCAACAAATAGCCAAGCACCGAACCTAAGCCAAATCGCTGCGCCAAAGGAAC
>NZ_JAWOTT010000381.1:0-1022 GCF_033338995.1 Vibrio sp. Vb0304 | reverse complement strand
ATCTCGCCTTACGACAAACTCAATTTCAATTAGAAGCTTTTCATCCAGATTTAATCAGCAACGTCGTCGTACCCATTCGTGTCGATGCACTGCTGTGGGATCCGGGCGTGTATTTTCTTGAGCAGATGGTTCAGTTTCACTCAGCCGCTTTCCAGCATGTAATCCCATCCTTACAAGCAGATGAAACATTGTGCCTTCACGAACGCATGGAAACGCTTGTCGAAAAACTGAAGGAAAATGCGTTTGCATTGTGGTTTGAAGTAGCCACATCCCAAACGCATTTTGAGCGCATTGCTGAATTTGATCCAGATATGATCAAACTCTCGGTAACGATAGAGAACAAACAAGATCAACACTCATTTTTACCCATTGCGCGATTTCTAAGAAAACACAAATACCAGTGGGTTGCTGGTCGCGTTGCAAGCCAAGTCGAACTCAACCGCTATCGACTGCTCGGTGCAAGTTATTACTTTGGTTACTTCAGTGACATCCCTACTTCCCTGTCTTTCCGTTCCTTTGATGAGGAATAGCTGAAACCCAACCCTCATGGCTAAACTAAAAAGCGCGAATGATTCGCGCTTTTTTACTTTTCTCGTTTTAGATTTTCTCTTTACCTTAATCTTATGCCGATCAAAGCACATCGGAAACTAACGCTAAAACGGTAGCAAACCCCAACTTAGTGGAATGCAAGTCACTAAAAATCATCAATTTTGATCTTTTTTAGAAAATTTTTAATTTTCAAATTAATCATTAGTGGCAAGCGACCGCCTCTAGTTAGTGACTAGGGAATATCCCAAGGCCTGAAAGAAATAGTGATAAACTAAGGAGACTAAGATGGCTTTATCAATGCACACTAACTACGCATCACTTGTAACTCAAAACACTCTAAACAGCACAAGTGGTCTTTTAAATACTGCGATGGAGCGTCTAAGCACGGGTTTCCGCGTAAATTCAGCTTCTGATGACGCTGCAGGTCTACAAATTGCTAACCGTTTGGAAGCTCAAACTCGCGGCATGTCTGT
>NZ_JAWOTT010000380.1:0-1023 GCF_033338995.1 Vibrio sp. Vb0304 | reverse complement strand
ATGGCTCAGTCGTCCAGAGGAAGCAAGGAACTAAAGATAATTGACTGAGTTTAAGGAGCACGAATAGTACAGAAAGGCCGCAAAATAGGCAAGTGATTATTTGCGCAGCGCGCGGGATATTTTTGTTTGGCTCGTGCCAGAAACGACAAAGGCTGCCAGCAAAGTGGCAGCCTTTAAAATCAGAGCGTTATAACGCTTATTTTTAGCACTTATTCTACTTGAGCAAGCTCAGTGCGCATTTGGTCGATCACTTGTTTGTAATCTGGCTGACTAAAAATCGCAGAACCCGCCACAAACATGTCCGCACCTGCTTCAGCAATTTCACGAATGTTGTCGACTTTCACACCACCATCGATTTCCAGACGAATGTCTCGGCCTGACTCATCAATCATTTTACGGACAGCGCGCAGTTTATCCATGGTATGAGGAATGAAAGACTGGCCACCAAAGCCTGGGTTTACCGACATCAGTAGAATCAGGTCAACTTTGTCCATGATGAACTCAAGATGCGCAAGCGGTGTTGCTGGGTTTAATACCACACCCGCTTTACAGCCGTGTTCTTTGATAAGCTGAAGAGTACGGTCTACGTGATCAGAGGCCTCAACGTGGAAAGTGATCATCGATGCGCCAGCTTTTGCAAAATCAGGGATGATGCGATCTACCGGTTTCACCATTAGATGAACGTCGATTGGCGCAGTGATGCCGTAATCGCGTAGCGCTTTACACACAGGAGCACCAAAAGTCAGGTTTGGTACATAGTGGTTATCCATAACATCGAAATGCACCACATCTGCACCCGCTGCGAGTACTTTTTCTACGTCTTCACCTAGACGTGCAAAATCAGCCGATAAAATGGATGGAGCAATAAGAAAATCTTTCATACCTGACCTCAGTAGTGACGAGCAAAACAGCAAACCAATTTGCGCGCAATTCTACCGAAGCCAGTGGGGAGATCCACTATTTAGAGAAAATAGTGTCAGAACTATGAAGCTGCGCTATCTGCTTCCGGCGCTTTGAACAAGG
>NZ_JAWOTT010000379.1:0-1024 GCF_033338995.1 Vibrio sp. Vb0304 | reverse complement strand
AATAGTGACGAGTATGCTGATTGTGGCATAAAGGACAGGTATGCATGCTGACTTCCTCAAACAGGGATGCGAAACATACCAGAAAGTGGACTCAGATTGGAGAGGTGCTGAATACTTTTTCAGCAGTTTTTGTTAAAAAACTTTGTTTAAGAACCCATCGAAAGGCATCAGTGTAGTAATCCCTCTTCAGATTGGTGGTTGCCGAGAAAAAACGGCATAAAAACAGCGACAGTCAAACTGTCGCTTTCTAAGTGCCATCAAGTGGCGAAACTGTGTTGCACGCATTTAGTGCACCAAGAATCCTTTTGTTTTTCGTGCTTTCCTTGCCAAAAAGTGTTGTTTTTCATCTTCCTGATGAGTTTTGGCTATCCCTTTACTTCCTGTCTTCTGAGCAACTTCCTGTGCCTGATCCTTTCCACTGTCTTAACCATAAGACGAGATGACCATCCGTATCGAGCAGGCTCCTTGCCTACCTAATTCCGTTTTCCGATCACCAAGCTATCCTAGCTTGCGTCCATGAAGACCTTGAATCCGTGGTCTGAAATCCTGCAATTCACCCCCTGTGAACGCTTTCTACTTTACGTAATCCCGACGCACTCACAAGTTAGCAGTAGGAAATATTAGCGATGATTTTTTCGCAAAAATAAAAAACATCAATTAATCAAAAGGTTAAAAATAAGAAGAAGACATTCGCAATCGAAGGTATGGCAAATGTCTTACAAGCTTTCGAGCAGATATCGATGACACCCTCAAAAATCACGTGTGAGCCACATCACCAACAAAAATGCCCCAGCGAAATCGCTGGGGCATTTTTGTACAACTTTGCTCGAACTATGTAGGGGTATCAGTGCAGACCGCCAACGTATTTCGACAGAACTTCGATATCTTCATCTGTCATTTTCTTCGCGATGTCACGCATCATGGCATTCATATCGTTGCCACGGTTACCATCACGGAATTTTTCTAACTGAGCTTTGATGTAGTCAGCGTGCTGACCAGAAATTTTAGGGAAACCTGAAAGCTC
>NZ_JAWOTT010000378.1:0-1024 GCF_033338995.1 Vibrio sp. Vb0304 | reverse complement strand
TTAGATAGCGGATAAACCCAAATGACTTCAACTTGCTTTTTATAGCCGGTTGAAGTCGTTTGGTATAGTAACATGCTTGGGCAATAAAAACGCCCGGCAATCCTTTTGATTGCCGAACTTATTTCTGCCTATCACGCTATTATTGACGAGCCATGCGATGATTATGAGCTGGCTTATCTTGTTCTGTCGAACGGTAAGGGTTGATATCCAAGCCGCCACGACGAGTGTAACGCGCAAACACCGTCAATTTGTTTGGTTGGCAGTATTTCATCAGGTCAGTGAAAATACGTTCTACACATTGCTCATGGAACTCGTTGTGTTCACGGAAAGACACCAAATAGCGCAGCAACTTCTCACGATCGATCTTGGCACCTTGGTAGCGAATTTCAACGCTGCCCCAGTCTGGCTGGTTGGTGATCAAACAGTTCGATTTCAATAGGTGGCTATGCAGCACTTCTTCTACTTGCTCTTCGCCAGCAGATCCTGCTAGCAAATCAGCATCAAAATCGTAGCTGTTGATTTCAATGTCTTGGTCGTCAATGCATTCGCCTTCCATTGTCACGATAGGTTGGTTGGTGTAGTGACCTACAGGGTTCACTTCGACCAATACCTTTTCGCCCGCGCATGCGGATAGGTCTTGCGTTAAACGCTCTGCTACTTCTTCCCAACTCGCGAAACGGGTTTGGTTGTAGCTATTTAGGTAGAGCTTGAATGACTTCGACTCAATTAAGTTTGCACTGGTTGCAGGAATGTACACTTCGCCAACGGCCACTTGAGGCAAGCCTTTGCTGTTTAGCCAAGACAGTTCGTACAGAGTCCAAATGTCATGTCCCAAGAAAGGTAAGGTGTCGCCTAGTTCAAGGTCATCACGGTTTAGGCTGCGAGGTACAGGTTGCAGTAGGCTTGCATCGTACTGGTTAGCGTACTCAGTCTTTTTGCCCAGCGTCAGGCCAGCAAGCTCTTTAGCGTCAGAATATTTGCTCATACTTTGTGGTCGTTTTCGATTAGAATGGCGAGAATTTTA
>NZ_JAWOTT010000377.1:0-1027 GCF_033338995.1 Vibrio sp. Vb0304 | reverse complement strand
CTTGATTCAATACGTAAAAGACACACAACGCACTGCTCTACCACATATCCGCTCACTAACGTTTGATCGCCAAGATCACTCTGTAATTTTAGATGCAGCTACGCGTCGCAATCTAGAAATCACCCAAAATTTAGCTGGCGGCACGGACAATACACTCGCCGCAGTTCTCGACCATTGCTCAACCCCGATGGGCAGCCGCATGTTAAAGCGTTGGCTGCATCAACCGATGCGTTGTATTGATACGCTAAACAACCGTCTGGATGCGATTGGTGAAATTAAAGATCAAGGCTTATTTACCGATCTTCAGCCAACTTTAAAACAGATTGGCGATATTGAACGTATCTTAGCGCGTCTTGCTCTACGTTCTGCTCGTCCACGAGACATGGCTCGCCTACGCCATGCCATGCAGCAACTTCCTGAACTAGAATCGCTCACTGCATCCTTAACTCATCCATACCTAGTGAAGTTGGCTCAATATGCTGCGCCAATAGATGAGGTATGTGAGCTTCTTGAACGTGCTATCAAAGAAAACCCGCCGGTAGTGATCCGCGATGGTGGTGTGATTGCAGAAGGCTATAACGAAGAATTGGATGAGTGGCGCAAGCTCGCTGATGGTGCAACCGAGTATCTAGAAAAGCTCGAAGCGGATGAACGCGAGCGTCATGGCATCGATACGCTGAAAGTTGGCTACAACGCCGTACATGGATTCTTCATTCAGGTAAGCCGTGGCCAAAGCCATTTGGTACCGCCACATTACGTGCGTCGCCAAACTCTGAAAAATGCCGAGCGCTACATTATTCCTGAGCTTAAAGAGCATGAAGACAAAGTTCTGAACTCAAAATCAAAAGCACTCGCACTAGAGAAAAAACTGTGGGAAGAGCTGTTCGATTTGCTGATGCCTCATCTTGAACAAATGCAAAACCTAGCTTCTGCCGTTTCACAGATGGACGTGTTACAAAACCTAGCAGAACGCGCAGACTCATTGGATTATTGCCGCCGTACTCTAGTTAAAGACGCAGGTATTCAC
>NZ_JAWOTT010000376.1:0-1028 GCF_033338995.1 Vibrio sp. Vb0304 | reverse complement strand
ATCTCTCCTATCGACTTGGCACAGGACTCTTCTGTGCCAAGTAAACACAACTCCAATCACGTTGTAAGCTCTTATTTTCAAGGTGACGGTGATGGTCCAGAAATTAACTCTCTAGTTCCTGGCACCTTCGACACCCAAGAGCAACTTGCTGCTCTGGCAAAAGTTATCGAAGAGATGACCGCGCAGATCAACGCGCAAGGAAACGTCAACGTTACTGTGACACCACAAGGCTTGCGTATCGTGTTGCAAGACGATTACAAACAGCACATGTTCAGTCGTGGTGGAGCCGAGCTTACGCCATTTTTTGAAGATTTACTGTTGGCACTTGCCCCTCTTTTCGAGCGAGTAACCAACCCATTGATCATCAGTGGTCATACCGATGCGATTCCGTTTAAGAAACGTTTTGGTCGTCAGTCGAACTGGGCGCTATCGGCATCGCGTGCTGATGTGGCGAGAAAAACGCTGGTTGAAGGCGGAATGCCCGATGATCGCGTCATGCAAGTTACTGGCATGTCAGATCGAGCGTTGCTGAACCCAGATGAGCCAGATTCAAGCGAAAACCGTCGAATCGAACTGTTTATTCTGACAACACCAGCAGCAAAAGTGCTTGAGACCCTATTTGGCAATCAAGATGACAGCGAGCTGCAAAAAGCGAAACAAAAAGCGGAATTTAACCAACCCGTTATTCGACAAGAAGTGATCCGCTACTCGGCGGACGCAGAAAAACAAGAAGCGAAAATCCAAGCACTATAATGCTTGTCAACGCCATAAACCACAAAGGTCACCTCGCCCTGCTGGTGACCTTTTTAATCCCTAATCCAATTGCCGTGACTTTTAGTAGAGTTCAATATGCACGAGCCAATGCCCGACACAAAAAGACGTGATGTGTTGAAGAAAGCCTTTTTATGGCTAATCATCTTCGACTATTTATTATTGGCGTTTTTTCTTACCCAACTCTCTAGCCTCAACCTAAACAGTGGCACCATGATCAGCCTGCTGCTCGTGGTTTACAATGTTTTGCTTGTGTC
>NZ_JAWOTT010000375.1:0-1029 GCF_033338995.1 Vibrio sp. Vb0304 | reverse complement strand
AACGGTTTGGGGCAGCAACGTTCACTAAAACTGACCGTGAAGTGGATACTGTATCTACCGCTTGAGCAGAATGACGAATCGCCATTATTCCGAAAAGGTTTGATAACAAAGGTAATCATTTTATGGTTTACCTTTTATTACAACCTTAGGCTTATGGTAATGTTTGCATTATACCGACTTTCATTCCCATTTATAGTACTTAAGTGTCAAAAAATTCACTCCGCCGACATTTCGACGTCTATTATCAGTCGATTAGCGGTAGACATAACTACAATTGTTTGGCCACTTTCGTAAGTATAGTTGCAGATATAACGATTACTTTTGATTGTTCCGCTAATATCTAATAACTCACTAGCCATAATCTTACGTTGCGGATAATGAACAGCTAACCAATATCCGCAATCGAGTACGCCTTGTTGTGTGAACGGCGACACCAATCCCCCTTCAGTCATGGTGAGTTGAAAACCATCCATTTCCATATGATTGGGCTCACCTTGCACTAACCACGCTTGGTGATAACGCTGAACACTGTCTAGCATCCAAACCTTTGCGAGTTTTGCACCTGTCGCTTGTGCTTCTTCAGTGACTGGCTGCAATTTAATCGCCATTCCAACCACGATGATGACCGCAACTAAGCCAAACATAATAAGCGTTGCTCGGCTTTGATTCTCAACCACGCATTAGCCGCCTTTGATGATGTCCAGCATCCCCCACATTGGTAAGAAAATACCCAATGCAAGTACCATCACCATCCCAGCGACAATGACCAAAAGTAACGGTTCTATTCTTGCCGTCAGTGTTTTAAGGTCATAATCCACTTCTCGATCATAAAAATCTGAGACTTCGAGCAAAAGTTCATCAATACGACCCGTTTCTTCACCAACTGCAATCATTTGAATAACTAATGGCGTAAAAATATTGCTGTTGATGGCTGTAACAGAGATGGTGCTACCCGCTTCGATGGCTGCTTTCATCTCTAAAATTCGATTTTCTAAAAAGCGGTTACCCAATGCTTCACCAGCAAGTGCC
>NZ_JAWOTT010000374.1:0-1029 GCF_033338995.1 Vibrio sp. Vb0304 | reverse complement strand
GTTTCCAACTGCTGCGGATACACGTAATAACGGTTATAACCAAAGTATGCGCACATAAGTAATAAAACGAGTGCAAATGAGGTTGTTCTTGTCATGCAAGCTGCCTCTTGTTGTTATAAAAACTCTGCTTCGTTAATTCAGTATAGGAAGCGAGCAAAGTTTAGGTTATAGAACTTGCTCAAATAACAGAGGATCGTCAGAGACAGTCAATTCTATGACAAGCTCAGCACAGGTTTTACTTATGAAACATGACAAATTCTAAGAGCTTGAACTATGGAATATGCACACCGATCTGGGTTGTCACCATGCGGTGATCTGAGCCTTGTGGTAAAGCAGAGGATTCACGAGCGCAGATGATTCGCTGTCCTTGCTCAGATTTTAGCCACAAATGATCAATGCCTATCATCATCGGCTCTGGCACGTTGATGCCTTTGATGTTAGTTGGCCAGCTCGTCACTGGCGCGGTTTGAAAACTCGGGAATAGCGCAGAAAAACGAGGGCTAACCGAGGAGAGATTGAAATCCCCCACAACCAACACCTCTGGCTCGGGATAAAGCGCGGTCAGAGTTTCTATGGTTCGCACCAGCGCATTTCTTTGATGCCAAAGCTCGCTGGTTCTTGGTGATGGCGGATGAGCCGCAAACAAAGTGATCGGTGCTTGACCTTTAGGCAACCAAACCGCTCTGATGACTTCTTGTCCATTTGGCGCACGATAAACCGAAACCTCCGTGATCGGGTGTCGGCTAAGAATCATCAAATTTGATGGGTACCCTACGTCACGTTGGCCACCATAATAATGCGGATAGACATCATCCAACATGTGCAAGAGGCTGCCAACACGCGGCGTCAGCTCTTGCATCACCACCAAATCAGCAGGATGCCTCAATAGATAGTTGATGAACTGATTGATGTCTGAGTTTTCGTAAAAAAGATTGAATTGAATGACGCTCAAAGACTGCGAGCAAGACGCCACATGGCTGCGCTGCGGCGGAACAAGGAGCGAGACAAACAAAATAGCGACAAAGGCAG
>NZ_JAWOTT010000373.1:0-1030 GCF_033338995.1 Vibrio sp. Vb0304 | reverse complement strand
AAATCGGCCATTTTGCCCTCATTTTATCTTTAGCGATGGCGGTACTGCTTTCTGTGCTGCCGCTATGGGGCGCATCAAACAATAATACGATGCTGATGAATACCGCTCGACCGCTGTCTTGGTCGATGTTCATCATGCTGTTTTTCTCGTTCGTGATTTTGTGTTGGGGTTTTTATACTAACGATTTCACTCTGCAATACGTAGCAAGTAACTCAAACAGCCAACTGCCTTGGTACTACCGTTTGACAGCGGTATGGGGTGCACACGAAGGTTCCCTATTGCTTTGGGTGCTTATCCAAGCAGGTTGGACCGTCGCGGTTGCTACATTCAGCCGCGGTATGCCACAAGAGTCGGTTGCACGTGTACTTGCCGTAATGGGTATGATCTCCGTAGGTTTCCTACTGTTTATTATCTTAACGTCAAACCCATTCCTACGTACGTTACCGTTCTTCCCTGTTGATGGTCGAGATTTGAACCCGCTTCTGCAAGACCCTGGGCTGATTGTGCATCCACCAATGCTGTACATGGGTTACGTCGGTTTCTCTGTTGCGTTTTCGTTCGCGATTGCCTCTCTAATGACAGGTCGTCTTGATACAGCATGGGCGCGCTGGTCTCGTCCTTGGACAACGGCGGCATGGGTATTCCTAACTTTGGGTATCGCACTAGGTTCTTGGTGGGCTTATTACGAACTTGGCTGGGGCGGTTGGTGGTTCTGGGATCCAGTAGAAAACGCATCCTTTATGCCTTGGCTAGCAGGTACTGCACTTATGCACTCGCTAGCAGTGACGGAAAAACGCGGTACATTTAAAGCTTGGACAGTATTGCTAGCGATCTCTGCATTCTCGTTGAGTTTGTTAGGTACTTTCTTAGTTCGTTCGGGCATTTTGGTGTCGGTACACGCGTTTGCGTCCGATCCTTCTCGCGGTATGTTTATCCTTGGTTTCCTTGTCTTCGTTATCGGTGGCTCTTTACTGCTATTCGCGGTGAAAGGTGCGGCGGTACGTGTTCGTGGTAACTTTGATTTAGTGTC
>NZ_JAWOTT010000372.1:0-1031 GCF_033338995.1 Vibrio sp. Vb0304 | reverse complement strand
ACCAATAGCACTTTGGCTTTCACCTTGCAGCGAGCGCTCGCCACAACACCGATTTCAACAGGTTCGCTTTCTTCAAGTGGGATGGAGAACCAGAAACGGCTGCCTTCGCCCTCTTCTGAGTCGACTTCTAGCACGCCGCCCATGGCTTCTACGATGCGTTTGCTGATCGCCAAACCAAGCCCTGTACCACCGATTTGGTTCAGACCACCTTCTGCTTGCGTGAAGGCATCAAACAGAGTTTTCTGATCTTTTTTCGAAATGCCGATACCTGTGTCTGAGACTTCAAATAGCACTTGCGATTCGTCTTCTGGATTCAGGCTGACGTAAATATCAATTTCACCGTCTTCAGTGAATTTGATCGCGTTACCCACTAGATTGTTCAGCACTTGGCTAATGCGCGTTACATCCCCTTTCCAGTATCGGCTGACGTCACTTTCAATGTGGTAAGAGAACAGCAGTTGCTTCTCTTGTGCTCGGCTGTTCATCAGTTGGAACGTGTCTTCAACCATTTGATGTAGGTCGAAGCCCAAGCGGCGAATCTCAAGATGGCCGGCTTCAATTTTCGAGTAATCCAGAACGTCATTTAAGATAGCCAGCAAGGTTTTACCACTGCGGTTGATGATCTCCGCGTAACGCTTTTGAATTGGATTTAAACCAGAATCCATTAACAAACGAGCGGTACCGAGCACGCCGTTCATCGGCGTTCGAATTTCATGGCTCATTGTCGCTAAGAAGGCCGATTTCGCGCGGCTCGCCTGCTCGGCTTCATTACGCGCCTGAGCGTGGTTCACGACCTCTTCATGCAAGCGCAGGTTTGCTTGTCTCAACTGCGAAGTACGCTGCTCAATCAATTCTTCAAGGTGTTCTTTGTGCTCTTCCAGCTCTCGTTTGGCTTTTGCCTCCCCTTCTGCCACCACTTTGAGCGCTTGGGCGGTATTGCGGGCGGTGATGATAGCTTGCCCCATGTGCGCGAGTTCGTCTTTGCCTTTAACTTCTAGTTCAACAGCCAAGTTACCTTGAGCAACAGAAAG
>NZ_JAWOTT010000371.1:0-1033 GCF_033338995.1 Vibrio sp. Vb0304 | reverse complement strand
TCAGAGCCTTGAGATAAAAACTTAGCATAGTCAGGTAAAACGTAACGCGGTTTAAAAGGCGCATGACCTTCAAACATGTCACAGATTACGCCATCGCTCATCGCTTCACGAAGTGCTTCAGAAATGGGCATGTATGGAATACATGCTTCGGCTTCTAAAGCGAGGAAGTTAGACTTCTGTTTCGGAGACAAACGGCCGTCAGTTGCGATATTGAGAAAACGCTGTTGGAGTTCAGATAGGCTTGTCATCAAGGATGTTCCTGCAAAAAAGACCACGACATCTGGATCTGGGTAGGTACAGACCATTACCCCTAAAGGGCTAGAGTGAATTTTACGCCTAGTTAAGCCTTGCCACTAATGAAAAAAAACAAACCGTTAATTTCCATATTGGAAATAAGCTATCCCTAAATTAGGGGTTGCCTCACAATCTAGCTGCGATTCGCCGTAGATAGCATCACACCAGCACTGATAAACACTCCACCCGTTAAGCGATTGAACAACTTAGCTCGTCCTGCTTCAAATAACCAATTGGATGTTTTCACCCCTAATAAGGCGTAAAAGGTTAACCAGCTCAATTCGAATACTACGAACGTACCCGCGAAAATCGCATATTGGGTCAACAGCGAAGCGGCTGGGTCAATGAATTGTGGGAATAGTGCCGTAAAGAAAATAATGGCTTTCGGATTACTGGAACCAACGATAAAACCACTGGTATAGGCGCTGACGTGGCTGGTTGACACCTGTGCAGAACCGGACTTCGAAAAATCGTTTTGTTTTGATCGAAATGCTTGAATGCCTAACCAAATCAAATATGCCGCACCACACCATTTGATGATGTTAAACACGAACTCAGAAGACGCAATCACAACGCCTAAACCGGTAAAAGAAAGGGTAAGAATGATGGTGATCGCGCTTAAACTGCCTAGAGCCGTCGTCAGTGCGAGGCGAAAGCCGCTGCTGACACCTTTACTTAAGCAAAGTAGAGAACTTGGCCCAGGAGAGGCTGTGAGAACGAGTATCGCGAGAGTGTAGTA
>NZ_JAWOTT010000370.1:0-1034 GCF_033338995.1 Vibrio sp. Vb0304 | reverse complement strand
TTTGGAATACTTCTGCCGCAACTACAACTGGCATTGTAGCGGCAATACCTTGGTTCCCACTGCCGAAATTGCTCATGGCTGGCAACGTCGCCCCTCCCATGCGAGCATCAGACGCCGCGGATGTCATCATCTGTATACGACTCATTAAGTCATTGCCTAATAAGCCTTGCTCGATGTTGCCTTTTAGCGTGCGTCCAATTTCTAGGCCGTAACCTCGGTCGATACCTTCTTGAGCCAGCAAGGTATTGAGCTCTGCAGCTTGGAGAATGAATTTGATCTCTTCAAAAGGCGCTTGAGTGGCAAACTCATAGATTTGTTTGATCGAAATATCCACACCTTCACAAACAGAAGCGGTTGCAACGCGTTGCTGCGGTGGAGCATCAAAAATCACGTCGCCATTGCGCATGATCTGGATAATGTTGGTGTGACCGCCACTGATCGTGACCGAAACAACATCGTCACCAGAAGTGAGCGTTACGCTGCAATAAATGAATTCTTGCGTATCCATGCGCGCTACAGTTACCCGCTCTTCATCTATCAATTGTTGCGCAGCGGCGACATCCTGCTCATTAATCCGAGCCAACACTTCCAGTTCTGCTGTTGGGTCACCGGCTAATGCACCAACTGAGGCGGCAATTTTGAGGCCTATCTTGCCCGTTCCGGGTACGAAAACACCCATCGAGTTTTTAAATAGGTTGTCTGAAACACGCACCTCTATCGCATCAATATCGGATGTGCCTAACTCTTTTCTAGCAACTGCTGCCGCGTACGCAGCAGCAATGGGTTCTGTACATCCTAATGCAGGTTTCACAACTTGCTTAATGATTTGGATATATTGTGTCCATTGCTGGTTCATGCTCTGTTCTCCGTATTACTTTTTATGAGCAATCGCTTCGACTTCAATTAACACGCCAAGAGGCAAATCTTTCACTGCGAAGCAACTGCGTGCCGGACAATCTTGTTGGAAAAACTCTGCGTAGACCTTGTTAAACTCGGCAAAGTCATTAATATTCGATAGGTAACACGTTGTTTTT
>NZ_JAWOTT010000369.1:0-1035 GCF_033338995.1 Vibrio sp. Vb0304 | reverse complement strand
TCTTCGTTATTTAGCCCAAGCTTTTGTGCGCTTACATTAAATCCTGCTTCGGTTGGCATCATGTGCGGCAAAGAGGTATCAGGCAGACAAAAGTCATTGTCGTAATCAAAACGGTAAGTGTTTGGAATCCATTTATCGGTGATTTTTTTGCTTTCCGAAGGAATTTGAAAGCTAATGCTTGCGTCTAAAAGCTTTACATTTTGTTGGTCAAGTAGGGCATGGAGTTCTTTTGCACTGATCAATGCTTGCATTGCTAAATCCTTCTTGTCGTGGGAGTGACCACTATTCTAGTTACAGCTGACGAATGAAAGTGATGGTTCAAAAGTTGAGCTTGTCGCTTGCCTAAATGTGGCTGTCGAACCGATCGCACAGTCAGTTGTTATCGGAACGGCGACGCGTTGTTGTTCGATATCAGGAGCGTCTATCGTCAGGTAACGTCGTTGCCCGTCTAAAGACTGAGTCAACGTGTTGCTGATGACGGTCGCTGATAAGGTTTTTTCGCTGGTGGGTGAGCCCCACAAAAGTAAAAGGAGCAGAGCAATCGAACCGATGAAGACCAAAATGTAAGTTTTGGGGTTATCCAAGTTGAGTTCCATCCGTTTAGGCTAGCGTAAGCCTATTGTTTTACAATAAAAAAATCGCATGTTCAAAGATCGATGCGATTTTTGCTGATATTTAACATCTCTAAGAGGTTTAGGTTTGTTTGCTATTCATGACATTAATGCTTACATGCGCCAAGATGAATCTTCTGCTGATATCACGTGCTCAACGGGGTCTGACCCGTCATAAACCCAACCTTCGACTAACAGATTTCCTTGGCTATCGGAGACTGGAAAATTCATTTCGGCTTTTCCGTTGATGAGTGCTTCAGAAGCTACTTTGCTTGCGTATTTCGCTTGGTAGGTACCTGAAGTCATCGCTTGATACTCTTTATAGACACTAAGGTGCGCGCGTTGTGAAGAGTAGCCACTAATGTCAACAGATAGAGCACGAGCGACGATCGGATCGTAGTCGTAGCCATCTGGTACGTTCAGC
>NZ_JAWOTT010000368.1:0-1037 GCF_033338995.1 Vibrio sp. Vb0304 | reverse complement strand
CACATCGACGATTCCAATCAACCTATTGGCACAATCACTTAAACGCCCAGAAAACTTCTGTGGTATGCACTTCTTTAACCCTGTGCATCGCATGCCTTTGGTTGAAATCATCCGTGGTGAGAAAACTTCTGATGAAACCATCAACCGCGTAGTGGCTTACGCAGCGAAAATGGGTAAATCCCCAATCGTCGTGAACGACTGTCCGGGATTCTTCGTCAACCGCGTATTATTCCCGTACTTTGGCGGTTTCAGCATGTTGCTTCGTGACGGTGCAGACTTCACTAAAGTCGACAAAGTCATGGAACGCAAATTTGGCTGGCCGATGGGCCCGGCGTACTTGCTTGATGTAGTCGGCATCGATACTGCGCACCACGCACAAGCGGTGATGGCAGAAGGTTTCCCTGAGCGAATGGGAAAACAAGGTCGTGACGCGATTGATGCTCTATTCGAAGCCAACAAATACGGTCAGAAGAATGGCAACGGTTTCTACAGCTACACCATTGATAAAAAAGGTAAGCCTAAGAAAACCTTCACTGAAGATATCTTGCCAGTACTGGCAGACGTCTGCGCGGATAAACAAGAGTTCGATGAGCAGACCATCATCCAACGTATGATGATTCCGATGATCAACGAAGTGGTGCTGTGTCTGCAAGAAGGCATTATTGCAACTCCTCAAGAAGCAGATATGGCTCTGGTTTACGGCCTTGGTTTCCCTCCATTCCGCGGCGGTGTATTCCGCTACCTAGACAGCGTAGGTATTGCTGAATTTGTTGAAATGGCAAAACAGCACGCTGATCTAGGCGCGATGTACCATGTTCCGCAAATGTTGATTGATATGGCGGCGAAAGGCGAAAGCTTCTATGGCGCGCAACAGCAAGGTTCTATCTAAGGAGGGATTCCCAAAATGACTAATCAAACCAGAAACGTTGTCGTAGTCGATTGTCTACGTACTCCAATGGGTCGCTCTAAAGGTGGTGCTTTCCGTCATACTCGTGCAGAAGACCTTTCTGCGCACCTAATGAAAGGCATTCTGGCAC
>NZ_JAWOTT010000367.1:0-1037 GCF_033338995.1 Vibrio sp. Vb0304 | reverse complement strand
GCTGTTCATCGGCACGCAATGCCGCCGTGTTGTTGGTTGCCATGTAACCCGGAGCAATCGCGTTTACGTTGATGCCGTGGCTTGCCCATTCGTTCGCCATTAGGCGAGTCACACCCATTACGCCACTTTTAGACGCAGTGTAAGAAGGCACGCGAATACCGCCTTGGAAAGAAAGCATTGATGCGATGTTGATGATCTTGCCGCCTTCACCTTGCGCGATGAACTGTTTTGCAACCGCTTGAGACATAAAGAACACAGACTTCACGTTGATGTTCATTACGTCATCCCAATCTTGCTCAGAAAACTCGATGGCATCGTTACGACGAATGATGCCCGCGTTGTTCACTAAGATATCAATGCGACCAAGTTCGGTTACTGCGCGGTCAACGATAGTTGGGATGTCGTCTAGTTTCATTAAGTTAGCGCGGATATCGACGAACTTACGGCCTTCAGCCTCTACTTTCTCAATCGTTTCTGTTGGTTCGCTGATGTTTACGCCAACAATGTCACAGCCCGCTTTTGCTAGACCAAGCGCCATACCTTGACCAAGACCAGTGTCACAACCAGTAACAATGGCCACTTTTCCCTCAAGGTTAAATGAATCAAGAATCATGTCGTTTTCCTCAATAGTAGGTAATGTCGTGATTTGGCGTCTTGGCCATGTCACTTTGTATGCATTCATCCTGACCCAAAAAGAAACTGTTTGCAATTTTTTTTGAAAAGGTGTTTTAAAAATATTGATTGCGATCTTGTTTTTCTGGATTCTTTAATTGCTCGGTTTCAAATTTTTGAAAAGGCATTGTAAAAATACTGGTTCTTAAATTTTTCAGCGATATAATGCAGAAAACTAAGAATGAAAGGGGCAACAATGGAAAAGTCGACTCAGCCTGAAGCGGTTTCGTCAGTACTTAAGGTTTTTCATATTCTTCAAGCACTTGGTGAACAGAAAGCCATCGGCGTTTCAGAGCTTTCACAACGTCTAATGATGTCGAAAGCGACTACTTACCGTTTTCTGCAAACCATGAAATCGCTCGGTT
>NZ_JAWOTT010000366.1:0-1037 GCF_033338995.1 Vibrio sp. Vb0304 | reverse complement strand
GTAAGTAACGCATTCGCTCCCATGTCAATCGATTCTCAAAAAGCTCAACGCAACGTTGGGCTTTTTTCTTATTCTGAGATTCAAAATTAAAACCTCGAACTTCTAGTTGTCAATGTCCATCAAAAACAGCCACTTAAGAATTGGCACGCTCCTTTCATTGCATATAAAACAAATCAATGAGAGGGCGAATCATGAAAAGGACATCACTAATACTCGGCTCACTGTTCGTAAGCGTTTATGCGAATGCGGCGCCTTTCGACACTTGTCCGAGCAAAGCGTATTTATTCCAATCGACCCCCGTTCAAGTTTATGGCGTCAATCTGGTTACAGGTTCCACCACTTTATTAGCTGATGATGTGGGTTTGGCATCAGGGATCAATGCCGTCGGGTTCGACTTCACCGACAGATACATTTACGGCTACGATACCACCAACTTGAAAATCGTCCGTTTAGGGAAAGACTTTCAAGCAGAAACACTGAATGTCGCTGGTTTGCCTAGCCATACGTTTTTTGTTGGCGATGTTTATAATCACGTTTACTACTTATATCGCAAAGGCAAAGGATTATTTTCCATTGATTTATCACCGTTAGATACCGATCCAAATGCGACGCTAACACTTACGCAAATTACCGCGACCGCAAACGTCAACTTGACGGATTTTGCCTTTCATCCTGGCGACGGTTCGCTTTACGGAATCGACAACAACTCCGGCATTCTCTACAAATTCAATACTGCAAACGGCCAAGCCACTATGATTGGAGATACGGGCGAAACCGGTACCTTTGGTGCAGGCTATTTTGACGTCAACGGCAATTACTATGTTTCCCGCAATCAAGACGGAAAAATCTACCGTATTAATTTGTCAGCGGACAACGCTTCAAACATCAACGCGGGCATTGTCCCAGCGGTTGAGTTTGTCTCGAACGGCCCGAGTTCAAGCCAAAATGACGGTGCACGCTGCGCCAACGCGCCAGTTATTGATGAAGATGACCCAATCGATTTTGGCGATGCTCCAGATAGTTACCACACGCTTCTT
>NZ_JAWOTT010000365.1:0-1039 GCF_033338995.1 Vibrio sp. Vb0304 | reverse complement strand
GAGCAGTTACGAGTGCTTTGGTACGGCGAGAAAATCCACGTTGCAGTAGCTAAAGAAGCGCCAGCAGCAGGCGTTGATACGCCAGAAGATCTTGAAGCCGTTAGAGCTATTGTGGCGAAAAAAGCGTAACGATTCTACTTCTTGCAGTTAATAAAAAGGCTCCTTTCATGGAGCCTTTGGCTTTAAGGGGATGAGTATATTTTTTGCTAAATGTTTGAATCGTACTGATTGCGTTTTGGACAAGTGGCTAATGTTTCTCTGTGTCCCGTGTCTTTAACTTCTTCTAAGATTACGTCAAAGCCCCATAGGCGATAGACGTGTTTCAATACCTCATCATAACTTTCATCGAGTGGAATGCGGTTATGAGGAACGTACTGCAACGTGAGTGAACGGTCACCACGAACATCCACGTTAAACACCTGAATGTTAGGCTCTAAGTTTGATAGGTTGTACTGCGCTGCCAGAGTTTCTCGAATGCGTTTGTAGCCCATTTCATCATGTATGGCGGAGACTTCAATAAAGTTCTTCCTGTCATCATCGTTGATGGCGAACAGTTTGAAATCACGCATCAATTTCGGAGACAGATATTGGCTGATAAAGCTTTCATCTTTGAAATTATGCATAGCAAAATGCAAGGCATCTAACCAATCTGTTCCTGCTAGATCCGGGAACCACTCTTTATCCTCGTCAGTTGGTTCTTCACAAATACGCTTTATATCGCGGAACATCGCAAAGCCGAGAGCATAGGGGTTGATACCGCTAAAGTAAGGACTGTTGTAAGGTGGTTGAGCAACAACACTCGTGTGGCTATGTAAAAATTCAAGAATGAACTTTTCGGACACAATACCTTCATCATACAAGTGGTTTAGAATCGTGTAGTGCCAGAACGTTGCCCATCCCTCATTCATAACCTGAGTTTGCTTTTGTGGATAAAAGTACTGGCTGATTTTTCGGACGATTCGAACAACCTCGCGTTGCCATGGTTCCAAGAGCGGCGCATGTTTCTCAAAGAAGTAGAGTAGGTTTTCTTGAGGTTCAC
>NZ_JAWOTT010000364.1:0-1040 GCF_033338995.1 Vibrio sp. Vb0304 | reverse complement strand
AGTCAGTTAAAAACATTGCAAGGCGAAATCAGTATGACGCTGAACAAAAAGGAAAAGCCATTGCTCTCCACTGAAGAGCGTGAAATGTTATCTAAACTGTTTGTTTGATTAAGTTATTGATATAAATCACTTGCACGTTTTATAAACACTTCCTATGCTAACAGCAGCATAATAAGTGGAATTATAATCATGCCAGTTTCAGGGATTCACTCCGGTCAACAAATCATGCAGTTGTCGCACAAGATGGCGGATAAAGCTGCAAACGAGATTCAACAAACCTTCGTAAAAGGCGGTGAAGACTTATCATTCAATAAAGTCGAACTCGCTAAAAACGTGGCTTTCGCCGCGAACCCTTCCCTAGCCGCACATGCCACTGTTATCGAACCTCTTATCGAAGTTACTCAAGCCGCAAGTTACAACCGTATTGGTGCGTCCGTTGTGGAAAAAAATAACGAGGTAATTGGCAGCCTTCTCGACATTCACGTCTAAAGAAACCAAGATAAAAAATAATACCCAACTCCCTTTCCAGATATTCAAGAGCACCAAACGCTAATAAGCGCAGCGGTCAAATCTAACCGCCGCACTTTTCATTTCTCAAGTCACTTTATCCGTTATCAATAACACCTCGATTAAGAAGCGATTCAACAATCTCGTTTGAGCTTAATCCATTGAAGTCTATTGCCTGACCTAAGTTCTCAACCACAATAGTCTGATGAACGTTCGCATCAGTAGTAATGCTCAAAGAGACATTGTCTGTCGTGGCATCGTAGTCCGCTTGAATATGCGCAAGTAACTCATCAATTCCTGCCATTGGGTCATTTAAATCCGCAATCACGTCTTTAAGATCGATCGTGTCTTCATTAAGCGTAAAGTCGGTGATGGTATCCACTGCACCTTCGTCAACGGTATCTTGAGTCCATTTAAAGATATCGTTACCACCGCCACCCGTTAGGATGTCCGAACCCAGACCACCGATGAGAATATCATCGCCGTCACCACCGATAATGCGGTCATCACCCGCGCCGCCGATGAGGGAAATT
>NZ_JAWOTT010000363.1:0-1040 GCF_033338995.1 Vibrio sp. Vb0304 | reverse complement strand
TTGATAAAGCGTCTCACAATTACGTGTAACCGTTTGGATAGAGTCGTGTGTTGAATCGATCACCTGATTCAATTTGCGTGCGATCTCTTTTAACTCAAAGGGGCCCATCTCATCTGCTTTGGCACGAAAATCGTGGTCAGTTAATGCGGACAAACGTACCAGCACATTCTTCAATCCTCGGTTTGTCCACGTTTTTAGCCCGAACCAAGAGACCAAAATAACCAGAGAGATAACACACGCCGCGACAAGAACCATCATGCTGACGTTGCCTATGGTGTTATTGACCGTGGCTTCGCGTTCATCAATCAAGTTCGATGCCGACTGCGAAATGCTATCCAAGAGCCTCATGGTTTCATCAGCTAATAACGACGCTTGATGAAACTCACGCTGTTGTTGTTCGCTTTGGGCCAACTTGGCAAGAATGAGTTGCAAAATGCCCTCGTCGTCAAAGCCTGATTTCACCATCTCATAAGGCGCTGTCAAGCTGGCGTAGTCACTGACTTCAGGGTGTAGGGCTTTGAAATCTTCGTAAGCAAGGTTAATCCCCGCAATCCGATTTCGCATCTCCCGATATTCTTTCTCTGCTTTAGGTAAATCGGTATGCATCATCATTACAAGGAAAGTGCTTTCCATCGAACTCGCAGATGCAATAAAACGGTTTGCCGCGTCACTCGACTCAGGATCGTCCAGGCTTAAAAATGAGCTAATTCTGTTCATCTCTGGGCCGATGGAACTCAGTCCATAGCGAAAACCACCAACACTATCGTCGATACGCCCTTGCATCTGAATCACCGCGGATTGCTTGAGTAAAATGGAGTTTGTGATTTGGTGCAACGTCTCCACTTTATCTTTTAACTCATTGGAAAGCTGTGGAGCGACTTCGGATGTTTTCTCGATCAGACCTTCTGTCTGTTTCGCCAGCGCTTCAATTTGCGCTTCTACAAGCGGTAACTCTTTCGCTTCCGTTACCTGCATTCCATAGTTGAGCAGTTTCACCATTTCCAACACATTTCTGGTCAGAGTCGCATTGGCCATCGCAA
>NZ_JAWOTT010000362.1:0-1042 GCF_033338995.1 Vibrio sp. Vb0304 | reverse complement strand
TGCTGAGCAACGTACCGAGCTAGAGCAAGCCGTGGCACGAGCATTGGAGCTCGCGTCGGCGAAGTCGGATGCAGCAGAAGTCGCAATTACTAAAAGCACAGGTTTGAGTGTTTCCACTCGAATGGGTGATGTAGAAAATGTCGAGTTCAACAGTGATGGTGCGCTTGGCATTACCGTTTACCGAGGCCAACGTAAGGGCAGCGCTTCCACATCTGATTTGAGTGAAGCGGCGATTGAACAGACAGTGAATGCCGCGCTTGATATCGCTCATTACACATCTGAAGACCCGTTCGCAGGCCCAGCGCCGAAAGAATTTATGGTGAAAGAGGTGCCAGATCTTGACCTTTTCCACCCAGACTCTCCAGACCCAGACTACGCAGCACAAGTGGCGATTGCCGCTGAGAAAGAAGCGCTAAGCTACAGCGATGCAATCAAGCAAAGTGACGGTGCAAGCTACGATAGCCACTACGGCGTCAAAGTGTACGGAAACAGCCATGGTTTGTTAGCAAGCTACGCGTCTAGCCGCCACAGCACAAGCTGCTGCGTTATTGGCGTAGGCAAAAATGGCGAAATGGAACGTGATTACAGCTATACCGTTGCCCGCCATCGTGATGATTTGTGGACGCCAGAAACCGTCGGCCGCAAAGCGGCGGAAAATACTGTAAGCCGACTGGATGCTCAACGATTGAAAACGGGCCAATACCCAATTATGTTTGCGGCCGATGTGGCAACTGGCTTGATTGGTCACCTAGTGATGGCGATCAGCGGTGGCAACCTGTACCGCAAATCTTCTTTCTTACTGGATCACTTGGGTAAACAAGTCTTGCCCGACTGGTTCAATATTTCAGAACGTCCGCATGTATTGCGCGGTTTGGCTTCCAGCCCATTCGATAGCGAAGGCGTTTATACGCAAGATTGTGAAATCATTACCGATGGTGTGTTGGCGACCTATCTACTGACCAGTTATGCCGCTCGCAAGATGAAGATGGATCCAACTGGTCACGCTGGTGGTATTCACAACTGGTACGTGAAGTCGACAGGC
>NZ_JAWOTT010000361.1:0-1043 GCF_033338995.1 Vibrio sp. Vb0304 | reverse complement strand
CAAACTTCATAGAGGAAGATCAGCGTTTAATGGCCTTGTACGCAGAAGGCAAAATGGACATGGAGGACTACCTAGAATTCTGTATGGCGCCATTGGCTGACATGCCCGTTGCACACGTCCATACGTTGGTAGAAGAGTGTGTAGAGCACCACATCCTGCCTAAGCAGTTTGAGCAATCCAAAACGTTGATAGCACAGTTGGATCGCGATGACATCGATATGGTTATCATCTCTGCGAGCGTGACATTCTTAGTCGAAGCGGTCGGCCGTCGATTAGGGATTCCCGTCGCATTAGGAATTGATTTGGTTGAGAAGCACGGCAGCTACAGCGCTGAAATTGCAGGCGTTCCGAGTTATCGAGAAGGCAAAGTTATACGCTTGAAAGCATGGTTAGATGCTCAGCCAGAATCTTATTCTGAAGTCCATTTTTACACCGACTCCATCAATGATTTACCTTTATGCGAATACGCAGATTACGCATATTTGGTGAATCCTTGCCCACGCCTCAAAGAACACGCGAATCGTTCAAATTGGACGCTATTACGTTGGAACTAGCCTTCAGTTTTTATAGTAATAAAGAGCAGTTAATAGCTGCTCTTTGGTTTTATGTTACCTACCTCATTATCATAAAGATCCTCATCTAATAACTCTGATATATTTATCGATGATACGATCATATTTTCAGCCTCCTGCGCATTTTCGAGGCATACTTTCATATAACGATCAGTCCATCCATCATGATGAAACTCTATGCTCAAGTAACAATATTTATTAAATAAAAAGCAATAATGACTCTTAAATTTAGATAAACTTTTCTCAGACTCATACTTAATATAATTATTATGTACGCTTATAGTAGGGGGAGTTATCAATATATCTAAAACCCTAGCATTAATAAGTTCATTTCTTAACTCTTCATTGCCCACAACCACCTCTTCGGTGTAATGCTTATATATAGATTTTTCTTTATACTTATTGTAACCTCTACCCGTTTTAGGGTCATGCTCTTCGGCATTGTAAAAATCATCATATCGAAAGAAAATA
>NZ_JAWOTT010000360.1:0-1044 GCF_033338995.1 Vibrio sp. Vb0304 | reverse complement strand
GCATCGTGATGATTGAAGTTAACGATCTTCTAAAAGCACTGATCAATAAAATGGCTTTGTGGGAGTGGGACATAGAGCAAACCAAAACAAATGCGACAACCATATTGTTTTGGGAAGAGTTTTATCAAGCGAAGCAATTCGAGCTCACTTTACCATTGCCATCGGATCGTCGTTTGGCTTCATTTCGAAACGCGATGACAAAAGGCGGATTCATTGCTCCTGATCTCAACCATTTATCGAAAACAATCGGGGCAAGCAGTAAGACAATTACAAGACTGTTTAAGTCCGAAACAGGCATGTCTTATCAAGATTGGCGCCAGCAATGGCGATTGTTAAAGGCAATAGAGCTGTTGTGTGAGGAGAGACAAGTCAGTGATGTTGCCCATTGCTTAGAGTTTTCATCAGACAGCGCATTCATTGCGTTCTTTAAAAAACAAACGGGACAAACACCACTGAGCTTTATGAAGCATCGAACCTTACTGTAAGGTCAGCAGTTGGACAATTTACTGTTTTTGATCGACCAGGATCAACTCATCTAGCGTAAAGCCTTTCTCTTTGGCGACTCGCTTAAATCGCTCCACCGTCGCCTTATCGACATTTGGTTTCCGAGAAAGTAGCCACAAGTAATCATGGTTAAAACCTGAGACAAAGGCATACTCATAGTTTTCTCCTAGCTCGAACACAATGTACGAGGAATAGAACGGACCAAAAAATGAAACTTTAAGATGGCCGATGTTTTCATCTCCAACGAAATACGCTTGGCCTTCGGCTTGTGTCCACTTTTTATTTTCTTGCGAATAACCACGGTTGATAACCGTGACACCACCGTCTTCACGCAATTCGTATTCAGCCGTAACGTTAGAGAGGCCGCGCTCAAAGGAATGATCCAGTCGAGCGATTTCATACCATTTACCGAGGTAGGGTTGGAGTGCAAAGTTGTTTACAGGTTCAACATCATCTGGTTTTGACGTACAACCAAACATCGCGATCAAACATAACAACATCCATGCTTTTATAGATTTCATTTTTAACTCCAATAGCGAT
>NZ_JAWOTT010000359.1:0-1044 GCF_033338995.1 Vibrio sp. Vb0304 | reverse complement strand
CTCAGCCACTACAACTCGAAAAATTAGAAGAAGGCTTGTTTCGTGGACAAAGTGAAAACCTAGGTTTACCTCAAGTCTACGGCGGCCAAGTGATTGGACAAGCCCTCTCAGCGGCTCGTTACACAGTAGAAGAAACACGCACTGTGCACTCCTTCCATAGCTATTTTCTCTACCCTGGAGACCCTGAAAAGCCGATCATTTACGATGTGGAAAATTTAAGAGATGGACGTAGCTTTAGCACCAGACGCGTTAAAGCAGTGCAAAATGGACGACCTATTTTTTACCTAACGGCTTCTTATCACGGCGATCAACCGGGGTTCGATCACCAGAAAGCCATGCCAGATATTCCGGGGCCTGAAAACTTCGCCTCAGAGAGTGAACTCGCAAGTCATATTGCGGAGTTTCTGCCAGAGCGCTTGCGTAAAACATTCTGCGGAGAAAAACCGATTGAGACTCGCCCTGTCACGGTGATCAATCCTCTAAAACCCAAAAAAGCGGAGCCAAAACAGTACCTTTGGATTCGTGCTAACGGTGAGATGCCAGATAACCAACTGATTCATCAATACTTGCTGGCTTACGCGTCAGATTGGGGATTTTTGGTCACGGCGATGCATCCACATGAAGTGTCGTTAATGACGCCGAATTTCCAAGTTGCGACGATTGACCATTCAATCTGGTTCCATCGTCCCTTCAAGATGGATGAATGGCTTTTGTACGCAATAGAAAGCCCAACGGCGAGTAATACTCGTGGCTTAGTGCGTGGCGAAATTTATAACCAGCAAGGTCATTTGGTGGCGACTGCCGTACAAGAAGGAGTCATGCGCTACACGAAATAACCCGAGCGCATAAGATGCAAAAAGGAGTGCTCAGCACTCCTTTTTAGTGGGTATCAAACGATGATTAATTCGGTTGATACTTCATGGTTACCACTGACCACTCATAAAGTGATTTCGGATAGCCATACTTGCTTTTTCCGTACACCACATTTGGCTTGGCATAAAAACCGCCGTCACCACTCGCTAAGAACTCACGTTGACCGCGACG
>NZ_JAWOTT010000358.1:0-1045 GCF_033338995.1 Vibrio sp. Vb0304 | reverse complement strand
TGGCAGTTCATCAAACCATAACCACAAGAAGATCGCCCCTTCAGGTTTGTGGATACGGAATCGCTCGTCGGTAATCGCCTGTTGTAGCAGTTCTACCGCGCGTTGTGATTTCTGCTTGTAGAACGGCTTAATCACCTCTGAACTCAGTTTGAGTAGATCGCCTTTAGCGATGATGTGGTTTGCCAATGCTGGGCCAACACTGCCTGGCGCTAAGCTGATGATGCCATTCATATTGGTGAGTGCTTGGGTGATTTCTTCACTCGCAATCACAATCCCACATCGCACACCCGGCAAGCCAAGTTTAGATAAGCTCATGCACAGGATGGTGTTTTCATTCCAGAACGGTTCGACATCTTCAAAAATGATGTTCGGGAACGGCAAGCCGTACGCATTGTCGATGATCAGTGGGATGTTGTTCTCGCGCGCCAATTTGTCCAGTTTACGCACTTCTTCGTCAGTCAGTACGTTACCTGTTGGGTTGGTTGGGCGAGATGCACAAATTGCTGCGACGGAGTCATCGACGGTGAGCTTTTCAAAATCAACGTGATATTTGAATAGGCCGTTGTCGAGTAGCTCTATTTCTGGATGGTACGAAACAAAAATGTCTTCATCGATACCTGCATCACCGTAGCCAATGTATTCCGGTGCGATAGGCAACAGGACTTTTTTGTGCGAACCATCTGGCTGCTGACCAGCAAACAAATTAAATAGGTAGAAGAACCCGCTTTGGCTGCCATTCGTCAGGCTAATATTCTTCTCACTGATGTCCCAGCCGTATGTTTCACGAAACAGCTGTGCGAGCGCTTTGACGAACACGTCTTTACCCTGAGGGCCATCATAATTAGTGAGCGCGGCGACGAGTTCGCCACTGGCGAGCATTTCTTCACTGGCTTGGTGAAAGTAATCGAGCATGGCAGGAATGGCGGCCGGGTTACCCCCACCGAGCATGATGGCACCTGGCGTGCGTAGGCCATCATTCAAATCGTCCATTAACTGCGTAATACCTGAATACTGATTAAATTTTTCACCAAACTTTGAGAACTGC
>NZ_JAWOTT010000357.1:0-1046 GCF_033338995.1 Vibrio sp. Vb0304 | reverse complement strand
TCACGGCATAACGCACACGCATCACATCTCGAGCTTTATTGGTATCAACCAAGCGGCTAATTTTCCCCTTCTTGATCCACACGCTTAACATTGCATCCGCACCATCTTCACTCATTCCAAACTGCTTAGCCAGCTCAGACTGTGAGACCGTCCCTTTGTCTGCAATATATTGATAAAGCTCATTTAAAATCATGCGACTTGCGCCTCTAACGCACCATGTTGTTTTTTACCAATACGTTTGAATACGTGATAAGTTCCGATGAAGATTGCAACAATAATTGCCATCCAGACACCACTAGTAATTGGGCTTTCAGAGAAATGCGTCAACTGATTGTAGAACGTTGCACATAGGTAAGCTAAACCCATCGTCCATACCGCAATAAAACGTGCGAAGTTATGGCCAAATTCACGAACATACGCCCCCATCGCAGCAACACATGGTGTGTACAACAAGATGAAGATCAAGTAAGCAAACGCTGCATGACCAGAAACAAACTGAGACTTAATATTACCGAAGATAGACGCATCCACTTCTTGTTCTTCTGCAACTGCATTTGAATCTGTTAGATCACCCACTTCAATGCCTAATGGATCAGAGTAACTCAAGCCCGCAAGGTTCTCAGGAATACTCATTACCGCATCTTTTAGGCTCCCCATCAGATCGAACTCTGCTTCTTCACCATCACTTGGCGACGTGTACAAACTGTTTAGCGTACCAACGACCGCCTCTTTGGCGAAAATACCGGTAATAATACCAACCGTTGCTGGCCAGTTATCTTCTTGAATGCCAATTGGCGCAAACACTGGCGTTACCACTTGTGCCGCTTTAGAAAGTACAGAATTTTCACTGTCTTCATTACCAAAGCTGCCATCTGTACCCAACGAGTTTAGGAAACTTAGGATAGCAACAACCACAACGATGGTTTTACCTGCACCTAGCACGAAGCGCTTAAGCTTTTGCCAAGTTTTGATCACGACGTTTTGCAATGTTGGCAATTCGTAGTCCGGCATTTCCATGACTAAGCTATCGCTGCTGCCAGGGTAAA
>NZ_JAWOTT010000356.1:0-1046 GCF_033338995.1 Vibrio sp. Vb0304 | reverse complement strand
TCCTGCTTAATAAAGTGATGCATAAAGCTGGCACCAAGGTGCAAAACCAATAGGAATGGCAACAACGCTTCACCACTAAACTCGTGGATCCCCTCACCCAGCTCTTTCAGCATGTGTATTTCTCTGCCAGAACTCACTAATTCAAAACCAAACAGGCTCAGGCCGTACCCTTCTCCTACAGAAACCGCGATGCCAGACAAAGGCAACACCACAGTTAAGGCCAAAAGAGAGTACATAACCACAGCCGCCGCGATAGACTCAAATTTACTTCTTTCAGTCATAGGTTTTGGCATACCTCCAATGAGTCTCCCAACTAACCTAGGCACGCTCAAGGCTAAGACTAAAAGTCCGAATGACATGTGAGCATTAAAAAGTAAGTTGTTTGATTCATCATCCATAACTAGACCAGAAATGAGTACCGCAATCATTCCAAGCCCGATAACCCAATGGAAAAACATCATTGATTTTGAGATTGCATTGTTCGTTTTCGCGTCCATCTTCTTTCTCCATGTAAAAGACATGGTTATTCTTCACATGAGCCATGAATAAAAGATGAATACTTTATTCAGACAAACCACTCTCAGACGAACTAAACAGGTCGCCGCCCTCTAGTTGTGGTCCGTGTTGATACGATAAAAATAAAAACTTACGCCCATACTCAATATCCTTCCACACCCTCACTCTTATACTCTTTCCCAAAATGAGTAATAACCATAATAAATTTTTAGATTGAGGGGAAAACAATGGATATCTACCAAGAAAGCATCAGTTTTTTAGGTAACGACGCGAACTTCGATGCAAACGGATTATTTCAATGCGAACTGTCATCGAATACAAATGACCATGATGAAGCGCTTTTCTTAACCATATTTAAGAACGAAACCACCATCAATTTGCACATGTCGTTGACCAGCCCTGTTGAGTTGCCAACACCTCTGCCAGAAGCCATCGCAATTGCTATCGGTGAACACGCGCTAGAACCATTTCGAGGTGGTTTCGGCGTTGGTTTAATGCCGGATAGCCGCAGACTGACCGTTTATAAGGTT
>NZ_JAWOTT010000355.1:0-1048 GCF_033338995.1 Vibrio sp. Vb0304 | reverse complement strand
GGATTTGATTTCAATCGAGTTGCCCGTGTCCTCACTCTCTTTGCTCAACTCTTTAAGCAGTGCTTCATGAAGAACAGGACTGACATCGGAAAATTCTTCTGCAATGATGACCCCTTCAATCTGTGACTCAGACAAAATCACGCGAACGGTATCAAGAAAACTTGGTACGCCATGCGTTAGCGCCAAATCGATGCGCTGTACATGATCAGGAATCGGCAGCCCCGCGTCACAAATCGTGATTTCATCGGTGTGGCCTAGCGTTGCCACTAAGTAAGAAATATCTGAGTTAATTAGGGTACTTTTTTTCATCTCATCGACCTTTCGGTTACACGTTCATACAACAATGAGTGCCTGTTTTAGGAAATTTTCATTATTAACAGAAAACTCATCGAAACGTTTCGATGCAATAATAAGACGCTTGCGAGATTTCACCAGTCACCGATCGGTAAGGTGTGAGAATGATCCGTGATTTTTCCCACTAAGAGAAAGAAAAGGCCGACCAAGTCACACTTTACCCATCGAAACGTTTCGATGAGCATTTTTAAAGCCCACAAAAACCCTACGGTTTGTGCCCGCGAAAGCAGAAATACGTCCAATTACTGAGAAAGCCTCTAGTTAACGGGAAGGAAATCTGCCACATCATCACATTTCTAAAATGGTTGTCTGATTTTCGAGAACACCCACCTTACAATCTGGTTACAATTTGCAAAAAATATATCATCCGTTCAGTACCGTTTAGGTAAGCAACGTTTGTAGGGACACAAACGGAAGTCGAAGAACCATAATGAAATTAAGCAATCGAGTTATCTTGCTTGTCGCACCCGTGATCATTTTGAGTGCGCTGGTATCGAGTTACATCATCTATAGCATTCAAAAAGTAACACTCATCAAGCGCGAAGATAGCTACATACAACTTCAGATGGAAAAGCTGGCGGGGCAATTTCGACAAGCCAATATTTTTCTTAACAGCTATGCGTACACGCTGAGTAAAAGTGATGTGCTGCAGGACTATTTTATCAATCACGACAATCCCTACCGTGAGCGAGTG
>NZ_JAWOTT010000354.1:0-1051 GCF_033338995.1 Vibrio sp. Vb0304 | reverse complement strand
CGATAAGTGTCAAGTATGGGCGAAACAAGCAGGTATTTCGTGCTCGGTAGAGCGTGTGAACCTAGATACCAATAGTGGTGAGAGCATTGAATCGCTGGCACGTGAAGCGCGCTATGAAGCTCTGGCTCGTCATATCAATCGTGGCGACTTATTGCTAACAGGTCAGCATGCCGACGACCAAGTCGAAACATTTTTACTCGCGTTGAAACGTGGAAGTGGACCTAAGGGCTTATCTTCGATGGCAGAAAGTATGCCCTTTGCTGGTGGAACATTAGTTCGTCCGCTACTTAACACCAAGCGCGAGCAGATAGAAGCGACGGCGAAGAACATTGGTTTGGAATGGGTAGAAGACGAAAGTAACCAAGACACGCGCTACGATCGAAATTTTTTACGTCATCGTATCGTCCCTGAGTTGTCTGAGCGTTGGCCGAGTATTCATCAAGCGGTGCAACGAAGCGCAAGCTTATGTGCTCAGCAAGAAGCGTTATTGGATGAGCTCCTAGGTTCGGTGTTTGCGCGGGCTCTACAGGCGGATTTGCGCTTAAGTATTGATGAGTTAGCTATCCATAGTGAATTAGCTCAAGCGCGTTTGATTCGTATGTGGTTGAGTAAATTGAATGCCAATATGCCGAGTCAAACTCAATTGCGCTTGATTTGGCAAGAAGTGGCATTGGCGCAACAAGATGCCAATCCAAAGCTTAAACTCAAACAAGGAGAGATCCGACGCTTCCAAAACAAATTGTACTGGGTTACGCCTCATGCCGATGTGACGAGTTGGCAAGGCCATATCCAAATCGATGAGCCACTGATTTTACCAGAGAGTTTGGGGACGTTAACGCTTAGTACGGGTTCTCATCAGCCAAATATTTCGCTGCCATCGCACCCCGAGTTATTGAGGGTTACTTTCAATCCCGAAGGTTTGTCGGCACACCCCACAACACGTAGTCGCAGTCGTAAACTGAAAAAGTTATTCCAAGAATACAATGTGCCAAGCTGGTTACGTCGTCAGATCCCGATTTTGATGTACAAAGACCAAGTTGTTGCAGTCGCA
>NZ_JAWOTT010000353.1:0-1052 GCF_033338995.1 Vibrio sp. Vb0304 | reverse complement strand
CAAACATAGATGTTTGGCTCTGCGATGGCAAATTTTTCTACGAGGTCTTTATGAAGAATATCGATAATCTTCTCTAGTCGTTCTTCGGTGACCGCTTTTGACACATACGCCAATGGAATATGTGTGGTAACCAATGCGACACGCAGTCCTTCTGTTGCCAACATCATCACCACTAACGGTGTATTTGATTTCTCGGCAAAGAATTCAGTATGACCACTGAATGCAACACCTGCGCGATTGATCGCCCCCTTGTGAACAGGGCCGGTGACAATAGCATCAAATTCATCATTCATACAGCCCAAAGCGGCTCTTTCTAGCGTTTTTAATACGTAGTGGCCGTTGGCTTCATTAAGTTGACCAGCAATCGCGTTTTCCGAAATTTCAACGTGGTCAACGATAAGTGTGCCCGCTTTTTGCGCCTTAGGTGCTTCTTCAGGATTGTAATCAAAGAGTTGGACATCAATGCCAAGCATTTTGGCACGTTCCAGCAACATGTTTTTATCTGCGCAGACGACAATCTGGTGTGCCCAATCTTCTTTTGATAGAGCCAGCACTAAGTCAGGGCCGATGCCCGCAGGTTCCCCTGCGGTTACGACAATTCTGCGAATTGAATTAGTTGTCATTGTTGTCATCCACGATTTCAACAAACGCACTTGCACGCAGCTCTTGCATCCATGCGCCTGCTTCTTCATTAAACTTACGATTGAACAGAATGCGGTAAGCTTTATTCTTCATTGCTGAATCTGTGCGGTCGACTTGGCGTCGGTCTAACACTTCAACAATGTGCCAGCCATGAACCGTTTTGAATGGTTCACTGATTGAGCCAACTGGTAGTGTTTCAACTTGGTGTTTAAATTCAGGAACATAAAGATCTGGTGTTTGGTAACCCAGTTCACCGTCTTGAGCCGCAGAGCCTGGGTCTTGGCTGTATTGTGAGGCCAATTGAGCAAAGGTCGCTTCGCCAGCTTTGATGCGACGAACGAATTCATTTAACTGCTTTTTAGCGCCTTCATCACTAAGAATCACGGTTGGTTTGATCAGAATATGGCGAG
>NZ_JAWOTT010000352.1:0-1053 GCF_033338995.1 Vibrio sp. Vb0304 | reverse complement strand
AGGTTTACTGCTTCAACTAATGTAAGTTCAGCCATGTTTGCCTCCTTGCATTCGCATTGCTTTATTGATCAATTCATCGCGTTGAGCGTGAAGCTCTTGAGGAAGCGATTCGTAGAGGTAATCGAATCCAGTTTCAGGCGCTTGTTGAGGCAAGTTTAGGTAGCGTTCAACCGCGAGCTCGACTTGTTCCTTGCAGTCGCTTTGCCATTGTTGCTCTTGTTCATCGCTCCAAGCACCTTGATTGATCAAAAAGGTTTTTAGTCGGCTCACGGGCTCGAATTGCCATGCAGTTTGCACGTCATCTGCATTACGATAACGCGTCGCATCGTCGGCGGTGGTGTGGTCACTTAGGCGATAACTTACCGCTTCGATCAGTGTCGCCCCTTTGCCTTTTCGTGCTCGCTCTAATGCGGTCATGGTAGCGTCATACATAGCAACAACGTCGTTGCCATCGACGGTAATCCCTGGAATGCCAGCGCCTTTTGCTTTTTCAGAAAGAAACTCCGCCGCGCATTGCAAACTGCGTGGTACAGAAATCGCCCACTGGTTGTTATTCACCACAAAAACCAACGGAATGTTCCATGTCCCTGCGCAGTTGATGGATTCGAGAAAATCTCCTTTGGATGTCCCACCGTCGCCACACATGACCAGAGCCGCTTCGTGATTGCCTTGAATTTTCAACGCAGAAGCAACGCCGACCGCATGTGTACATTGTGTTGCGATTGGGACACAAAATGGCAAGTCTCGGCTTGGGATAGGGCTGCCTTCTGGCGCAAAGTCACTGCCGCGCTCATCGCCGCCCCAATATTGAAGGTTTTTTTCCATACCAATGCCACGACACCACATCGCAGGCATATCGCGATAATAAGGGACGAAGACGTCATCGGTTTTTAATGCCCGTCCTACCGCTATACCAATGGCTTCTGAGCCAAGGTGTGAAGGGTAGGTACCTAGCTTACCTGTTCGTTGCAACGCAACGGCTTTCTGATCGTAGGTGCGAGTTAATACCATGTCTCGGTAAAACCCGACCAAAGTTTCAATGTCAGCCCAGTT
>NZ_JAWOTT010000351.1:0-1053 GCF_033338995.1 Vibrio sp. Vb0304 | reverse complement strand
TTGCGGTTGTGAATCAGAGTCCATTTTTGTTCTCAAAATCGATCTTTGACAACATCGCCCTTGGCAATCCTCAAGCAACAAAGGAGCAAGTTTATCAAGCAGCGAAATTGGCGTGTATCCACGACGATATAGAGAAATTCCCTGACGGATACCAAACCGAAGTTGGCGAAAAAGGCATTACTCTTTCTGGCGGTCAGAAGCAGCGTATTGCGATTGCACGCGCCATGCTTCTCAACGCTCAAGTGTTAGTTTTAGATGATGCCCTATCCGCCGTAGATGGTCGAACCGAACATCAGATTCTCAAGAACCTTGAAACACACTACCGTGATCAAGCGTTGATCGTTATCGCACACCGATTAACGGCATTAGAAGCGGCTGATGAAATCATCGTTCTTAATCATGGCCATGTCACCGAGCGAGGGAGACATCATTCTCTACTCGAACACCAAGGCTGGTACGCAGAAATGTTCCAGTACCAAAAACTCGAACAAGCAATGGAGGAGTAATCAATGAAACAAACCAGTACATTTAAGCGGTTGTTGTCTTATCCATTGTCTCAGCCGAAGCCAATGATAAAAGGCTTAGCTTTGCTGTTTATCGCGGCGTTAGCGAGTGCGAGTGGCCCTTGGTTGATCCAGTATTTTATTGATGAACACATTGCCAAAGGTGACTACTCTCGTAACGTATTGATTGCTTTAGCGTTGGGCTACGTGTCACTTCAAGTCATTTCAGCAACGTTCCAATATCTTCAATCGTTGCAATTTAGCATGGTGGCAACGAACACGATCAAAACCATTCGCAAGCAAGTGTTTTCGGGAGTGATCAAACAGCCACTTTCTGCGTTTGACTACACACCTGCCGGTAAGCTTGTTTCTCGAATCACGAATGATACAGAATCACTTCAGCAGTTTTACGAGTTGTTAATCGCGACCGTGGTTAAGAACGTTGTGATGATCGTGGTGATGTTGGGTGTCATGTTCTTCATGAGTTGGAAGTTGACGCTGGTTGTTATCGTCCTGTTACCGATCGTAATTGGCTTTATGTATCTGTTTA
>NZ_JAWOTT010000350.1:0-1057 GCF_033338995.1 Vibrio sp. Vb0304 | reverse complement strand
AGTGGTGTAGTAAATCACAGCTCAATACGGAAAGAAAACAGACACTGAGTGAAATGAGCGAACAGCCACTTCAAAGCACCTGTTCTGAGTTTTGTTGCGCTTTTACTAACTCATCTCTCAAACGGTGTCCTTGATGAATATTCACTTGGAGGCGATTGATCAACATCTGTAGCTGTTCAATCGCTGGCACTTGGTTCATTTTTAACTGTGTTTCGAGTTCCAGCGCTTGGCTAGCCAGTATCTTCAGCCCTAAATTCAACGCCATTCCCTTGGTCGTATGCATCGTCAATTTGAGAGAGTCGAAATCGCTCTGCATAAAGTTTTCAATCAGGTCATCAACCGCCAGTTCAAAATCGGTGATGATGCTGTTGAGCAGATCAAGTAACTCATTCGGATGTTCTTTGAGGGACGCCAACATTTCGGAGTTCGACAATTCCTCTTCCGTTAGCCTCAAGTTTTCAATCGGCTTACGTTGCAGTTGCAATACATTGCTCGCTGGCGATACCTCTTCAGTTTGTTTCACTTTGAGCCTCGCACTGAATTGCTTCAAAGCGTCAGCAAAACTTTCCCTTTGTAGAGGCTTGGTTAGGACATGATCGGCACCTGCCGCGATAAAGTGGTCATGGGCCTCACGAAAGACATCCGCAGTATAGGCAAACAGCAACGTCTTTACCCCTAGCTTTTCGCGAATAAAACGAGTCGCTTCGACACCATTCATCTCTGGCATGTGATTATCCATCAAGATAAGGTCATAATCGTTGTCGCGTGCCTTTTCTACGGCAACCAGCCCGTTTTCTGCGACATCCACTGCGTGCCCTAACTTTTCGCAAAAGCCTTTCGCCACCAAAGCATTTACGCGGTTATCTTCTGCCAACAAAATACGCAAGTTCTGAGTGCTTCGGGTTTGAACTGGCGTATGTTGCGGGCTCGGTTTTTCGCTCTCATTCCATGGTATCGGCAAAGTGACAATAAACTGCGTGCCGACCCCTTCTACGCTCTTTAAGGTAATAGAACCACCCATAAGCTCAGTGAGCTTTTTAACGATGGCCAATCCTAA
>NZ_JAWOTT010000349.1:0-1058 GCF_033338995.1 Vibrio sp. Vb0304 | reverse complement strand
GACCGTTGTCACACATTTTGGCTGCAGGATGTTAGCGCGTTGCGACATCAATGAACTCTTTATCTAAGAATGGTCCACGGCCTTCAACGCCGCATGCCGCCAACGATTTGTTCGCACGGGCACAGTCAAACATGTTTAGAGCCAGCAGTTTACGAACCGTTTCTTCGTGGAACTCTTTTGCGTTTGGCGCTTTGTGGAAGTACAAGTAGCCACCGAAGATTTCATCAGCGCCTTCACCAGAAAGCACCATTTTGATGCCCATTGCCTTGATTTTACGGCCCATGAGGAACATCGGTGTTGAGGCACGAATCGTTGTTACGTCATAAGTCTCGATGTGGTAAATCACGTCACGAATAGCATCCAAACCTTCTTGAATGGTGTATGTCATTTCGTGGTGAACGGTACCAATTTTTTCTGCCACTTCACGTGCTGCTTTTAAGTCTGGAGCGCCTTCAAGACCAACCGCAAAAGAGTGAAGTTGAGGCCACCATGCTTCTGATTTTTCATCGTCTTCGATACGCATCGCAGCATAGCGTTTTGCTACCGCAGATGTGATGGATGAATCCAGACCACCAGATAGTGGTACGCCGTATGGTACGTCAGTCATTAGTTGACGTTTCACAGCGGCTTCCAGTGCTTCTGTTAGTTCTTCTTTACTCGTGCTGTTACCTTGAACAGCTGCATATTCGTTCCAGTCACGGATGTAGTAACGCTGAGGTTCTGCATCTTTTGAGCTGTAGTGCGAACCTGGAGGGAATTCGCTGACTGTTTTACAAACGGGTACGAGTGCTTTCATTTCGGAAGCGACGTAGTAGTTACCGTGTTCATCGTAACCTTGGTAAAGTGGAATGATACCGATATGGTCACGACCTACTAGGTACTCATCTTTTTCTTCATCGTACAGTACGAAAGCAAAAATGCCGTTTAGCTCTTCAAGAAGATCAGCACCCATGTCTTGATACAGCGCTAAAATAACTTCACAGTCAGAGTCTGTTTGGAATTCGTACTTGCCTTCGTAGCGAGCGCGAATCTCTTTGTGGTTGTAGATCTCACCGTTA
>NZ_JAWOTT010000348.1:0-1059 GCF_033338995.1 Vibrio sp. Vb0304 | reverse complement strand
TGGAGTCAATCGTTTTGGACACATGATTCTCTGTTGAGTTCTTTTTACGCGAGCAGCCAAGGTGGAGAGGCTTTTTTTAAGCATCTAGATAGCTGTTTGGCTCATCCGGAATCCCACCTAGATTTACTAGAGCTAATGTACGTATGCTTATCTTTGGGTTTTATAGGTCAGTATCGTTTAGAAAAAAATGGGCTTGAAGCTCACCGTAGATTGAGAAAACAAGTTGTATCAGTGCTTAAGTCACATGGTCGCGGAGTACAGCAAGAGCTTAGTAACAAAGTAGAACAACATATATTGGCAGGTGCTCAGGTTTCGGAACGTGCTCCTCTATGGGTGGTTTGTTCGGTAACTTCCGCACTGCTTGTTTGTATTTTTATGTACTTCAGCTACGAGTTGAACAAAGCTTCCAACCAAACTTTTGCTCAATTGGTAAACCTGATTCAACCAACCCCAGCAGTTAGTAATCCTATGGTTGAGTCAAAGTCAGCACCTATTGCCGAAAGAATATCTATGTATTTGGCAACGGAGATTGGCAAGGATCTTGTCACTGTGGAAGCGTTGCAAGATAGAGTTCGTATTTCTCTTAAAGCTCAAGACCTATTTGAATCTGGTAGTGCGAGCGTTGTGGCTTACATACAGCCAGTTATTTCTAAAGTTGCACGCACCTTAGAAGCGACACAAGGGAAGATCATAATTACCGGGCATACCGATGACCGTCCGATATTTACCAGCAAGTACCCATCCAATTGGCACTTGTCTTTAGCTCGCGCAACTTCTCTTTCCGAACAGTTAATCGCCAACAGTGCACTTAAAGGCAGAGTGATTCCTGAAGGGTTGGGTGATGCGAGACCTTTGGTGGAAAATGACAGTGAAGAGAACCGAGCAATGAATCGTCGAATTGAAATCGATCTTATTGTGGGCAACTAACGGTTGGGCAATGAAATGAGTATTAAAGAAATAGGCAGAGTATTTACCCAAAGATGGTTTCTTGGTTTAGTTGGTGTAGCCGCGTGCTCCATTTTTATTTGGGTTGTGGGTCCTCTGATCACGGTTGCAGGT
>NZ_JAWOTT010000347.1:0-1059 GCF_033338995.1 Vibrio sp. Vb0304 | reverse complement strand
CCCTCTTCTCAAATCCAAGTAGTCCAAAACTTGGAAGGTGGTCTCGTCAAAGAAATTCTGGTGAAGGAAGGCCAACTGGTGAAAAAAGGTCAGCAACTTCTGTTGATCGACGATACTCGTTTTCGCTCGGACTACCGCGAACGTGAACAACAAGTTGCCAACCTGACCGCCTCGGTATTACAACTTTCTGCTTCTATCAACAGCGTTGCCGTCAATCGCGATTTTAATATTCAAGATTGGGAAAAAAGCGTCGTTCTCGATTACGGCAAACTGACTTTCCCACCTGTATTGGAAGAGACGCAGCCACAATTAACTCAGCGTCAAAAAGCAGAATACCGCGAAGATTTGGATAACCTACGCAACCAACTGTCGGTGATCGATCAACAAGTGGAGCAAAAACAGCAAGACTTGGTCGAGATTGAAGCGCGAGTGCGTAACTTACGCCAAAGCTACCAATACGCGAAGAAAGAACTGGATATCACCCAACCGTTGGCGGATGAAGGCGTTGTTCCGCGTATTGAGCTACTAAAATTGCAGCGCCAAGTGAACGACACTCGCCGTGAAATGACATCTAGCGAACTGAAAATCCCAGTGATCAAATCCGCCATCAAAGAATCCATGCTCAATCGCATCGATGTGGCGTTGAAGTTCCGTTCCGAACAACAAGAGAAACTCAATAATGCTCAAGACCAATTGTCTGCATTAGTTGAATCGGCTGTTGGCTTGGAAGACCGCGTAAACCGCACAGTGGTGGTCTCTCCGGTGACAGGCAAAATCAAAACGCTGAACGTCAACACCGTTGGCGGCGTTATCCAACCGGGTATGGACATCGTTGAAATCGTACCAACCGAAGACACCTTGTTAGTTGAGGCGAAAATCGCCCCGAAAGACATCGCTTTTCTTCGCCCGAACCTAAATGCCATCGTAAAATTCACCGCGTATGACTTTACAAAATACGGCGGCTTAGTGGGTGAACTGGAGCACATCAGTGCCGATACCACTCAAGACGAGGAAGGCAACAGTTTCTACATCGTGCGTGTGCGCACAGAAAAAACCAGC
>NZ_JAWOTT010000346.1:0-1059 GCF_033338995.1 Vibrio sp. Vb0304 | reverse complement strand
AACTATGTTGATTACCATTGATGGAAAGGCACTTGATCCAGAATGGTGTGGCCGTTGGTATGACCAAGTATTAATCGAGTCATTACCACGTCATATTGATCCATGTGGAGAAAATGGTGAGTTCCATACATTGGTGACATCAACCCCATCATTTCAAGGACATATAGAACTGATTAAGCTTGAAGTGGAAATAGGGGAGCGATTTAGCCATCAAAGATACCGCGCCAAAGCATTGCCAAAACAAATCTAACCAGTATGATCGCCGAGTCTCTATTCATCAGGTAAGACTCGTGCGAGCATCAAGTAAGAAAAAAGTTCTAGTGTTTGATTCCGGTGTCGGCGGACTGTCAGTTTTCCAAGAAATTCACCAACTCCTTCCACACTTAGACTACTTCTATCTGTTCGATAACGAAGCTTATCCTTACGGCGAACTCGATCAGAATGTGCTTATCTCGCGCGTCAATCAGCTGGTTTCCGCATTGGTGGCAGAGCATCACATCGATATCGTCGTCATTGCGTGCAATACTGCCAGTACAATCGTGCTGCCGTCATTGCGTGACAACTTATCAGTGCCAGTTGTTGGCGTCGTGCCTGCCATCAAACCGGCCTCCTTACTAGCGACTCAGGGAGTAGGGTTAATCGCAACGCCTGCGACCGTCACTCGTCAATACACTCATGAACTGATCCGCGATTTTGCACAAGGTAAGCCAGTTGAACTGCTAGGTTCGACGCGTTTGGTTGATATGGCAGAAGAAAAGCTACGTGGTGAAAGTGTTCCTTTGGATGAACTGAAAAGTATCTTATCGCCGCTATGCAATAAAGTAGACGTCGCTGTACTTGGTTGTACACACTTCCCACTAATCAAAAACGAAATTCAGCAAGTGCTGGGTAGCAACGTCGTTTTGATTGATTCTGGGGAGGCGATAGCGCGCCGGGTTAAAGCATTACTGTCTTGTGGTGAGCTTGAAGAGAAAGAAGAAGGAATAAAACGAATCTTTGCCAGTGCACCTCCTTGGCAAGAAGATGCACTGAACATTTGTTTGGCGAAATTAGGATTTA
>NZ_JAWOTT010000345.1:0-1063 GCF_033338995.1 Vibrio sp. Vb0304 | reverse complement strand
GCTCTGTACCATCAAGGTAGATGATGTCGTTTTTCTCCATCGAATCTAATGTGCTTTGCGATGAAATAGGCGTATTCGGTCTATGGTGGTCATCGCCAATGCCGACAAACGCCAAAATCTTCTCTTGATCAGTAATTGCAACTGCGCCAACCTTGGTTTCTTCGTAAATGATACGAGCGATTTTTTCTGCATTCTCGGTGTTAAAACCGTTGCTCAAAATGCCTACGGAGCGATCGGCGATGGTAAGCGCACGGCGTGAAAAGGTTGCGGAGTACTTTTCAAAAATGGTTTTTCTATCTTGTAGGATGCTCATGAAAAGTGCGGCACCGAACGAGTTGGCAATGATCATCGGAGCGGCAATCGCTGACACCAGTTCGTAGGCTTGGTCGAAGGGTTTGGCTACCGCCAACAACAAAATCATCTGCACAACTTCGGCAACAAATGTCCCGCTGAACACCACGCTTGGGTTGAACAGCAAAGCGCCCCTGTTGCGTTTGATAAGGTAGACATGTAACAAGCCACCAATCACGCCTTCAGCAGTGGTTGAAATAGCACAGGCTAGGTCGGTAAAGCCGCCAAGGGAATAACGATGAATCCCGCCAGTTAAGCCGACAGCAAAACCAACTACTGGCCCGCCGAACAACCCGCCCATGACAGCGCCAATGGCACGGGTGTTGGCGATAGCATCATTGATGTGTAGACCAAAGTACGTCCCGAGGATACAAAAGCCAGAAAAGAGCACGTAGCAAATCAAACGATGGCTAAGGCGAGACGAAATACTCAGTAGCGGTAAGATGATGGGTGTTTTACTCAGCATGTAAGCCAAGACTAAGTAAACACACATTTGCTGCAAGAGAGAGATAACCAGTTCCATAGCGAACCTAACCTGAAATTAATGTTGTTATTGTATACCTAAACAACCTCAAGGTTTTATCGGCCTTTAAAGTCATTTAGGTATAAAACAAAAAGAGCCTGCAAACGGCAGGCTCCTTGTCTTAACCAGTCAATATGTGGTTGGCTTACGCAGTTTCTGTGACTGCTTGTGGTTTTTCTTCATCCGCCA
>NZ_JAWOTT010000344.1:0-1064 GCF_033338995.1 Vibrio sp. Vb0304 | reverse complement strand
GATGAACTTTCTCATCACGCGCTAACCGCAGCAAACAAAGAGAAAGAAGGCCTGTGGCCACTGCCTCTGGCTGATTTCCACCGTGGTATGTTGCCGTCAAACTTCGCTGATTTATCGAACATCAGCTCTGGAGACTACAGTCCAGGCGCAAGTACCGCTGCTGCATTTTTGTCTTACTTTGTTGAAGACTACAAGAAAGGCTGGTTGCACTTCGATTGTGCTGGTACTTACCGTAAGTCTGCATCAGACAAGTGGGCGGCTGGCGCGACTGGTATGGGTGTCCGCACTCTTGCTCGCCTTCTTAATGAGCAAGCAGAAAAATAATATTTATGGTGGCGTCAGTTAGGCGCTGCCGTAGTCAAGTAAGTCACTTTTAAACACTATTATTACAAGTACAAAAAGGAAACTTTATGGCTCTAGAAAGAACGTTTTCCATTGTTAAGCCTGACGCTGTGGAAAGAAACCTGATCGGTGAAATCTACAATCGAATCGAGAAGGCAGGCCTACGTATTATTGCTGCGAAAATGGTTCACCTGACTGAAGAGCAGGCGAGCGGCTTTTACGCAGAACATGAAGGTAAAGAATTCTTCCAACCTCTAAAAGAGTTCATGACATCTGGTCCTATTATGGTTCAAGTGTTGGAAGGCGAAAATGCGATTGCACGTTACCGCGAATTGATGGGTAAAACCAACCCAGAAGAAGCGGCAGCAGGCACACTTCGCGCAGATTACGCGCTAAGCATGCGTCATAACTCTGTTCATGGTTCAGATAGTCCTGAATCAGCGGCTCGTGAGATTGAGTTCTTCTTCCCTGAGTCAGAAATTTGCCCTCGCTAATTGGTAGTTAGTTTGTGCTCGTAAAGATAGTTAGCCTCGGATAGTTCCGGGGCTTTTTATTATCGAAACAGTTCGAAGACGCATTGGTGAGGTTGTTTGATATTTAACCGATGTGTTTTTAATGCCTTAGCAAAGACAGGGTTTTAGACCTCTTGTTGTAGCTGCATAAAGGCTGTACAATTCGCGCCCTTATTCTTGTTTCAGTCATTGAGAGGCAACATGACCACT
>NZ_JAWOTT010000343.1:0-1064 GCF_033338995.1 Vibrio sp. Vb0304 | reverse complement strand
CCTAGGTGATGTAAAAACTTACCTATTAGAGGCGTCTTACTTAGTTAGCTAACGCAGCATAATCCACAAACAAAAAGCCCCACTCATATGGTGGGGCTTTCTTTCTATCTTAGTCAGTAACGATTACAGCTTGTAGCGATCATCAATCACGGTGACTTCTGGGAAGGATTTACCGCTCTTCATGGCTTTTTCAGTCTCTTTCTTAACGGATTCATCAATCCAGAAGTTACCGATATCCATTGGGTGCAGAACCCATTCCGTTGCTTTAGTCATGCCATCTTTTGGAATTTTAACCCAACGCCAATGTGCTACACGTGAGTAAGGCACCATGTACCCAGGAACAATAATATTTGCTTCTTTTACGTATTCTTGAATCTGGTGCGACAGCTCATAACGTTTATTCTGATCAAACTCAGCATCATACGCTTCGATCAACTTATCGAGTTCTGGGCTACTGTAGTTGGTGTGAGCATTGGTTTGCGGCTTGTTCGCATTGTCAGAGTGCAAGTATTCCCAGTAAGCTGGAATCTCACCAGATCCCATGTTCAGGAATGCCAGCTGGTGCTTCTTCTCTAGAATGTACTTAAACGCAGATGAACCATCGACCAAGTTCAATGTGAACTCTAGACCTGCCAGCTTCGCTTGCTCTTTCAAGTATGCAATACGAGGTGTCCATGAGTTGTAACCGTACGTAATCGCAAAGCTTAAACGTTGGCCTTTGTCGTATACGCGAATCCCAGCTGAACCTAGAGTATCAAAACCTGCTTTTTCGAAATGCTTAACCGCAGCATCGACATCAAACTTTGGCGGTGTGTTGTTTGGATCGTCATACTCACCATGACCAAAGCCCAAACCATGTGGCTTACGTGAGTAGTCACCACGCATGATGTTCTCTATCATGCCATCAAAATCTGTTGCAGCCATGATGCCTTTGCGCACTTCAAGATTATCCAACAAAGGCATTGCCGTATTCATCCATACGCCACCAGCGCCTTGTGGTGATTGGTTGAATCCCCAATACTTTTGGATATAACCTTTTTTGTAAACATCAGTGTTCGTTTTAT
>NZ_JAWOTT010000342.1:0-1064 GCF_033338995.1 Vibrio sp. Vb0304 | reverse complement strand
CCACGCGCAACCAGTTTGCCATGAGAATTTGTTACGCGAGCAACTTCACCACGGGCAAAATCACCGCTCACCTTGATGACCCCTTTTGCTAGCAAGCTGCTGCCTTTACCAACAACCGCATTTACCGCACCATCATCGATGATAATGTCACCCGATGCTGCAGGACCTGCGAGGATCCAACGCTTACGGTTTTCCAATGCTTCTGAACAAGGTAGGAAACGCGTACCTTGAGGCTCCGTGCTCAACGAGTCAAAAATTACGTTTGGCGCGCTACCTGCTGCGATAATAACTTCAATACCCGCGCGACGTGCGATGTCGGCTGCTTGAAGTTTCGTCGCCATACCACCCGTACCGAGTGTTGTACCGCTGCCGCCAGCAATTTTACGCAACGTGTCATCAATGGTTTTAACTTCTTTGATCAGCTCTGCATTCGGATCTTTGCGTGGGTCTGCAGTAAACAGACCTTTTTGGTCTGTCAGTAGCAATAACTTATCTGCACCACACAAAATACCCACTAAAGCCGATAGGTTGTCATTGTCGCCGACTTTGATTTCACTGGTGGCTACTGCATCATTTTCGTTCACGATTGGAATAATATCGTTCGCTACAAGCGCATTGATGGTGTCACGCGCATTAAGAAAACGCTCACGATCATCCAAGTCAGCACGAGTCAGTAGCATTTGACCAATCTTGATACCGTAAATACCAAACAAAGACTCCCATGTTTGAATCAAACGACTCTGCCCCACAGCAGCAAGCAACTGTTTGCTCGCCATCTCGTTGGGCAGTGCGGGGTATCCAAGATGCTCACGGCCTGCTGCAATCGCACCAGACGAAACCATTACCACTGAATGGCCTTGTTTCTTAAGCTCAGCACACTGACGCGCTAGCTCAACCATGTGAGCGCGATCTAGTGCCAATGTGCCGCCTGTCAGCACACTTGTACCCAGTTTCACAACGACGGTTTGTGGTTGCGAAACAACTGCGTTTTGTTGATTCGTTGTCATGATGTCTTCTGAAGTGAAAAACAAATAAAGAGAGGATGTTTTAACAATCAAATAGGG
>NZ_JAWOTT010000341.1:0-1064 GCF_033338995.1 Vibrio sp. Vb0304 | reverse complement strand
GTTTTTGGTATTGTGATGGCGTTTAGTGGTGTGGTGTTGTTGGCTGGAACGGAAGGCGAATTTACTTTGCGATACGACTTACTGCTTGGTTTGGCTGGCGGTCTGTTTAACTCCGGCTCACAATTGACGCTGTATAAAGTCAGCAAAAGTAATATGTCGCCGCTAGAGATCAACTTCTGGGCGTTTAGCTTTGCCGCGTTATTTATTCTGCCTTTGGTGCTTATCAACGATGGCTCTGGACTGTTGGGGGCTCATTCATTCTCACTATCCGTTGAGCCTAGTGTGCTGTGGCTATTAGTCATGTCGATGTTGATCATCAATACTCAAGTGTTTCGTGCAAAAGCCTATCAACTGGCCAGTAGCGGCTCTCAACTCGCACCACTGATTTTTACCAACTTGTTGTTTACGGCCGTTTGGCAATCACTTTTTTTCGCTGATGTAATGAGCCGCACTCAAATCGCGGGCATGGGCTTAATTGTGCTCGCGACGGTATTGAATGGGTGCTGGGATGTATTGGTCAAGCATCATCAAAGCAAGGCGTTACAAACGAGAACATCTTAGTGCCTCGTAAAAGTAAGTTGAGATAAGCATTTAAAACGCAAGCAAATTTGATTTTTCCTGAGAATAAACTAGCGTCAATGAAGGTTCAGGGAGAGAAAACATGCTTACATTAAACTATTACGTAGAAATAACCGCGACTCCGCAGCGCGTATGGAGAGTGCTGACGGATGCTGAGCTTTACAAGCGTTGGGCGCAGGCATTTTCACCTCAATCTCAATTCGAAGGGGAGTGGGAAGAGGGCAGCGACATCACCTTTTTTGATCCGGATATGGGCGGCACTCGCGCAGTGATTGATTCTGTGCAGCCACTGCATCGGCTAGAGTTTCATCATGTTGCCATCTTTAACCCCGACAATAGGCAACAGTTGGACGCCGATATCGCCGCCAAGTGGATTGGATCTCGTGAGATCTATCAGATCGACACAGAAGACGAACGCTTGTTGCTCAACATCACCATTCACACTCACAGTGACTTTGTATCGATGTTCAACAATGGGTGGGAAA
>NZ_JAWOTT010000340.1:0-1064 GCF_033338995.1 Vibrio sp. Vb0304 | reverse complement strand
GCACTCAAGGGAACAAAATGGCAAGAAAAACAGAAAAGGGAAACAAAATGGTGCCGCTACTCAAGCCTCAGGCAGTTAGTAGCAGAAAAGCCAAAGTCTTGGCATAAAGTAGTGATTTTCATACCACCAAGAAACAAAAAAGCAGCGATGGCTCGCTGCTTTTTTCTATCCAAAAACGCTTGTCGCTACACGTCTAGGTTTGCAACCTTCAGTGCGTTCTCTTCGATGAAGTTACGACGAGGTTCTACTTGGTCACCCATTAGCGTTGTGAACAATTGGTCTGCGCCTACCGCATCTTCAATCGTTACTTGCATCATGCGACGCGTCTCTGGGTCCATTGTGGTTTCCCAAAGCTGATCTGGGTTCATCTCACCTAGACCTTTGTAGCGCTGACGGCTTAGACCACGCATCGATTCTTTAACCAACCACTCAAGTGCTTCAGCAAAGCTTGATACTGGCAGAGTACGTTCACCACGTTTGATGTACGCGCCCTCTTCTAGAAGACCGTCTAGGACTTCAGAAAGGTCCGCCAGCTTGCCGTATTCTTTTGAGTTTAGGAAATCAACACTTAGCGCGTGCTCGTGAGTCACACCGTGTGTACGAACGATGATCTTCGGCAGGCTCAAACCAAGCTCTGCGTGCAGCTCCACTTCGTAGCTGTATTGGCTTGCGCCCACTTCTTTCGCGTTTAGTTGCTCAACAAGTTGTTTTGTCCAAGCTTCTACTGCTGCTGCATCATGACACTGCTCAGCCGTTAGACGAGATGTGTAGATAAGCTCATGCACTAAGGCGCGAGGGTAACGACGGCTCATACGATCAGCAACCTTGATACCTGCATTGTATTGTTGAACCAGTTTTTCTAGCGCTTCGCCAGCTAGAGCTGGAGCTTCTGCGTTTACGTGCAGTGATGCGTTGTCCAATGCCAATGATACTTGGTATTGGTTCATCGCTTCTTCATCTTTGATGTACTGCTCTTGTTTGCCCTTCTTCACTTTGTATAGTGGTGGCTGAGCGATGTACACATAGCCACGCTCGATAAGCTCTGGCATTTGACGGTAGAAGAA
>NZ_JAWOTT010000339.1:0-1066 GCF_033338995.1 Vibrio sp. Vb0304 | reverse complement strand
ATGGTGGTGTATGCAGCGGCGACCGATGTGTCAGTAGGGCGTATGTTCCTTGGTGGTGTGATCCCGGGTTTGCTGGCTGGCGTGATGTTGATGATCGCTATCTACATTGCGGCGAGGATTAAGAATCTACCTAAGCAACCATTCGTGGGATGGAAAGAAACGTTTGATGCAGCCAAAGATGCGAGTTGGGGCTTGTTGCTGGTGGTGATCATCCTTGGCGGTATCTATGGCGGTATTTTCACACCAACAGAAGCTGCGGCAGTTGCGGCGGTGTACTCATTCTTTATCGCGAACTTTATCTATAAAGACATGGGACCATTTGCTGATAAGCAAAACACCAAACCAGCGATCGTCAAAGTGATTCAGACCTTTGTGCATGAAGACACTAAGCATACCTTGTATGAAGCGGGCAAGCTTACCATCATGCTGCTGTTTATCATTGCTAATGCACTGATCTTAAAACACGTACTGACTGAAGAACGTATCCCTCAGATGATCACGGAATCGATGCTGTCTGCGGGGCTTGGGCCAATTACGTTCTTGATAGTTGTAAACTTGTTGCTCCTGATCGGTGGTCAGTTTATGGAGCCTTCGGGCTTATTGATCATCGTTGCTCCTTTGGTGTTCCCAATTGCCATTGCGCTGGGCATCGACCCAATTCACCTCGGTATTATGATGGTGGTGAACATGGAAATCGGCATGATAACGCCACCAGTCGGGTTGAACCTGTTTGTAACGGCTGGGGTGGCAAGAATGTCGATGATGAATGTTGTAAAAGCGGCATTGCCATGGGTGGGTGTCATGTTCTTGTTCTTGATAATTGTGACTTATGTACCTTGGGTATCAACCTGGCTACCAACGACCTTGATGGGGCCAGAAATAATCACTAAATAACGCATTTTCCGAATTACATTCACGCAACCAAAAAGAGGTGTGAGCAATCACACCTCTTCGTCTATGGATTTAAAATCTTGTTTTCTCGGATCGGGATGGACTCTGCGCTCATAACCGTGCCACTTCTTTTTGTTTTTACGTCGGTCTTCACCGGAGCGCCTTTCTTCTTGAT
>NZ_JAWOTT010000338.1:0-1068 GCF_033338995.1 Vibrio sp. Vb0304 | reverse complement strand
TAGAACCTGTCAGTGTTGTTGGTTGTGCGACGATTTTATCTGCGCTCATTGAAATCCAGTAACCGCCAGAGGCCGCTAAGCTCGACATCGAAACTACAACAGGTTTGCCTGCTTTTTTTAGCGCTTCCACTTCGTTGCGAATCACTTCTGACGCAAACGCACTGCCACCAGGGCTGTCTACGCGAAGCACGACTGCTTTTACCTTCTCATCGTTACGCGCTTGACGCAGTAGACTTGCAACCGTGTCACCGCCTACTGTTCCACGAGGTTGTTGACCATCCATGATGGCGCCACTTGCAACAACAACAGCAATATCATGGTTCGCGAGTGTGTAGTCAGGGCGAATCGTTGCTAGGTAGTCGTAATAACTAATGGCGTTATAGCTGTCTTTACCGTCGCTACCAAATTCTTTGGCGAATAGGGTACGAATATCTTGGCGTGTCGCCAATTCATCAACTAACCCCATTTTGACTGCCAATTGCGCCAAATCACCATCCACAGATTTCATCTCGGTAAGCAGTTCTTCCATCGTTGGGTTTAGCACTTTGGCGTTGATGTTGCGGTTAGTCGTCACGTCATCGACAAACGCGCTCCACAACTGAGTGACCCAGCGAGTGGCAGACTCTTTTGCCGCATCCGACATGTCGTCACGAATAAACGGCTCGATAGCCGATTTGTAAGTACCGACTCGGAAAACGTGAGTGGATACGTCTAACTTCTCTAGCAGAGTTTTGTAGTACATAGAGTAAGCGCTGTAGCCCTTAATCAGTACGCCACCATCAGGCGCCATGTACACTTTATCGGCGTAGCTTGCTAAGTAATATTGGCTCTGATTGTAAAAGTCACCCACCGCGTAAACTGGCTTACCTGATGCCTTAAACTCGTTTAACGCTTTAGCAATGTAACGAAGTTTCGTTAAGTTCGTTTCTGGCAGATCGCGCAGTGCCAATACCAAGCCAGAGACTTTGGCATCGTCTTTTGCGTAGCGAATGGTGTCCACGATATCGAACAAAACGTTCTCTTTTGGCATCTCGTTACCTAAAAGAGAACCTGCGACTGAGTCCATTG
>NZ_JAWOTT010000337.1:0-1069 GCF_033338995.1 Vibrio sp. Vb0304 | reverse complement strand
GAGGTTAGATCACAACAATGCGAATAGAACCGTTAATTCAAGGTGTTGTTGCTCGCTCTGCGCATCCACACGGTTGCCATGCATCCATAAAAGAGCAAATTGAATACGTAAAAAAAGCCCCGCAGATCAAAAGCGGCCCTAAACGAGTTTTAATTATTGGTGCTTCCTCCGGTTTTGGGTTAGCAGCACGTATTGCCCTAACGTTTGGCGGCGCTGAAGCAGACACCATTGGCGTCTCGTTTGAACGAGGTCCATCTGAGAAAGGGGTTGGCAGCGCAGGCTGGTACAACAACATCTTTTTCAAACAAGAAGCAACACATGCAGGACGCACTGCAATCAATATTGTTGGTGATGCATTCTCTGACTCTGTCCGTAATGAAGTTATCGAAGCGATCGAAACCTACTTTGAAGGTGAAGTCGATTTGGTGATTTACAGCCTTGCAGCGGGCGTTCGTCCAAAACCTCATTCAGATACGTTCTGGCGCAGTGTGATTAAGCCTCTTGGTGAGTCGGTTACTGGCGCTTCCATCTTACTTGAAAATGATCAATGGGTTGAAACCACGCTCGAGCCAGCCACCGAAGAGGAAGCAGAAGCGACCATTAAGGTCATGGGTGGAGAAGATTGGGAAAGCTGGATTGATACTCTCATCAACACGGAATCCGTCGCTCAAGGTTGCAAAACCATTGCATTCTCATACATGGGCCCAGAAGTTACTCACCCAATCTATCTCGATGGTACTTTAGGCCGAGCCAAAATTGACTTGCACCAAACCAGCCATGCATTGAATCTGAAACTGGCTAACTTCGACGGTGGTGCTTACGCCACGGTGTGTAAAGCGCTGGTAACCAAAGCCAGTGTTTTCATTCCTGCTCTGAGCCCTTACCTTTTAGCTCTGTACCGAGTAATGAAAGAGAAAGGCACGCATGAACGCTGCATCGAACAAATGCAACGTCTGTTCACGACGAAGCTTTACGATCAGCCTAAAGTTCCTGTTGATGGCGAGCGATTGATTCGAATTGATGACTTAGAACTGGATCCGCAAACGCAGGCTGAAGTGAGTCATTTGTT
>NZ_JAWOTT010000336.1:0-1070 GCF_033338995.1 Vibrio sp. Vb0304 | reverse complement strand
GAACGCCTGAACAAAAGCGAGAATTATCGCGAGCTTTAATGGTTGTGCTTCAAGAACAGGCAAGTCATGTGCACAGTTTAACGGTTAACATTCGAGATATGGATGTGGACAGCTTTCAAAAAGTGGTGAACTGAATATAAGGCTTGGCCGACGTTGTTCACGACTTGTTGTTTCTTCCCAAATTAACCCGACTCGGCTACTCTGTATTCTTTCTATTTTTGGATAAAAATTGATGTCGACTAAAGAGTTACTGTTTTCGTTTCACGGACGTATCGATCGCAAAACCTATTGGATTTGGAATGTGATTTACTATATTTCGATTATAGGTTTTGGTGCGGGTATCAGTAAGTTGTTTCCTGCGTTTTCTTACCTGTTACTGCCAATATTCTTGTTGGTACTGCTCATTCCTGATTTGGCTATTACGACAAAGAGATGGCATGACCGCGACAAGTCGATCTACTGGTTAGGCTTGAATATTCCTTTGGTGATTGGTCGCATCGCAACGCCGATGACAAGCCCAATGGCGCAAGAGCCTTCAACGCCACAGCTGTTCATTGCTTCGATTTCATTAATTTGTGGGCTTTGGATTTTGATTGAGTGTGGTTTTTTGAAAGGCACATCAGGCCCGAATAAATACGGTCCTGAGCCACAGTGATTTATGAATGTGGGAGTCTGCCTAAGGTGTGACTCTCACATCAGTAGAAATCGTTTCTGTTGAAGGCGACTACGTTGTCTGTTTTAACCGACGTCGCTTTTCCTTGTAATGCTTCTCTGAACTTTGTGACTTGTTTTTGTAGTTCATTCATTAGCACGACGTTGGTGTGATGAGGGTTTTTGCAGTTGCGAATCACACGATCAATATGGCTTTGCTGAGCCCATAAGCGCGGTTGCATCGTTTCTGAGGCGCTTTCTATCATTTCTTTTGCCATCTCGTGGCGAAATTGTTCAAAGCCTTCTGGATCGCTTTTGGCCATCTGAACCAGTTCATCAAATGAGGGTAATACTTGCGTTGTGTGAGTATGTAGAGTTCTCATCCCTTTCTCCAAATCCATATGGATACTCGTGTTCAA
>NZ_JAWOTT010000335.1:0-1070 GCF_033338995.1 Vibrio sp. Vb0304 | reverse complement strand
GTCCAGCATTGAATCGTTGATACCATAAAAGTGCGCGTTCCCATCGTCCCAAATAATACCTTGATGGTCGGTGAGAAAACGAAATTCAGGTGTGTGCGAAGGATCACTCTGATCAATGCTGAGAAAGAAGTAATTTAAGGCTTCTTCATTTCGCTCCGAGTAAAAATCCAAAATCACATCACTTTTCGAATTGCTGTCGTGATGGATCTGAATCGCTGCAAAATGACTTTCAAAAATATTCAGAATCAACGCAGACGTTTGCTGCTTGGTTCGGTCGACCTCCTGCCAAATGATCTGTTTGGAGAAGTAATAACTCTGAACGAAAATGCCTAAAATGATCGGAGCAAGAACGAGAATAATAATTTTAGTTATAAGCGTCGACAGCGAGCGACGCTTTTTTAGCTTTGATGTAATTGTCATCAATTATCTGAGTATCTAAATGCACGTTTTCTGAGAGCTTCAATTCGCTCAGGGGAATCTGATTTGGTCACAACTTCGAAGTCCCCAGAGTACACCGTTGGTACAGGCTTACCTTCCAAATCCCATTTAATCGCCTCTGCCATCGCAATGCCAGTATCATCATTCATACGCATGACGGTGATATCTAACTCCCCTTTTAAGATAGCGTCTAGCTCAGCAGAACCACCGCCCCAGCCATTGATCATAACGTCTTCACGGCCAAGTTCAGACAGTGCTTCGACGGCACCTAACGCAACGTCGGTAGAACAAGCATAAATGAACTCGACATCTGGGTATTTTTTCAAACTGGCTTTTGCAGCTTCATACCCGGACTGTTTTGTCGCTTTTGTATAGTAAGCAGATTGTAGTTCAAACTGACTGTCTTGGTTCACTTGGTGAATGAATGTGTTACCACGGATATCGCTAATGTAGCCTTCAGAGAAGTACAAAACGCTGTAATGGGTATTTTTCGGGAACTGCTTGCCAAACTCCACAGCGAGTTCACGACTGCCTTCAGCGTGATCGAAACCGACGTACATAAAAGGCTGTCGAGTTTCCCATTCACGGACTGGCGTCGTGATATTTTGCAGGATAAGTTTGGTTTTGGTGGA
>NZ_JAWOTT010000334.1:0-1072 GCF_033338995.1 Vibrio sp. Vb0304 | reverse complement strand
TCACCAATCTCGAATGAGAAGTCTCGTTCCGCCACGATGTCAGCCGTATTGTCGAGACCCTGAACCGATGGCGTCGGTGTTGCTGCCGGAGGCGTGGTTGAGCCACCACCTCCACCGCCGCCTCCACAAGCTACGGTTAATGCCGAAATCAACGTCGTCATAAGCAGTTTTGTAGAATGTTTCATGTCAGGCTCCTTACTGCTGAGTTGCAGGAATTACTTTGTTAGCGGTTGAGGCTTGGTACCACGTTGTTTCTGACTCGCCACTGCTGGTTACCCAAGTTGGAAAATCGGGATACGCTTTACTGATGTCGACGTTTTCAATCGGATGATCCCACTCGTCACGGATGTTGATCGCCCACGGCATGTTGTTGTTCGTCAAGAATGACTCAGCGCCGCCGGAGTTATCATCATGCAGGTTGAAAAAAGAGTTATTCATCTCACTGGTTCCCGCAAAGGACTTGAAGTGCGTTTGCCAACTCATACCCGGAGGGGTGGCAGTAAAATCACCGTGATACGAGTCTTTCGAAGCAAAGATGAATGAATCGTAAGGCGGATAGCCAACTTGCTCACGTGAAACAGGCGTCGATAGCTCAACGGTGAGCTGATAATTCAGAACATCTGACGTTTGCTGACTCACACACGCGGTTTGAGTGCGATAAAAAGTACAATTGCTGTCTAACTCACCCAATGCTTCTAAGTCTTTGCGCAAGTTTTCTGAGACCACAAGCACCGCCTCACCGCCAGATTGCACCACTTGATGAGTGACGGGTTCGCCATTTCGAGTCAACACGGTCGACGCAATATTGGCAGGGTTAACATTTGGTAGATGAACCGCAAAACCGTTGGAGAACCCAGCTCCCATCGCCTGTAAGGTGTAATCGAATGTAATATTTTTGATTTCACGCTGACCATTTAGCAGTTCGGTAATGCGATAACGCCACACCACATCGTTGAAATCGTAGTCGCCCATTAGCGGCCAGCGATCTTCAAACGCCATCGTCGCGTACGTGTCTGAGCTTGGATAAACCGAAGTTACCGTCACTTCTGGGTTGTTTTCTTGCACCAATGGC
>NZ_JAWOTT010000333.1:0-1072 GCF_033338995.1 Vibrio sp. Vb0304 | reverse complement strand
CGCGAGCAACGTAATCCGCCAAAGGTTCGATATCTTCTATAAAAGACGTCAGTGTCGGTAAACCTTGGCACTCTTTTTGCGTTTGATCTTGCGTCATTACGATCATCGTTTCACACGCATCCACCTCTTTAAACGCTTTCATGCCTTCTTTCGCCATTGGCAGTTCGGGCGTTCCTTCAAAACAGAAGTAAAACTTCGCTTTCGAATCTTCTAGGTGGTATTTGATTTCTCTAGATTTGAGCAACACGTTCAGCGGAACGGTAACGGCACCCGCCTTCTGAACCGCAAAATAAACGAAAGGAAAGAAAGGCAAATTCGGGCACGATAACGCCACTCGGTCTCCCGGTTTGACGCCCGCTTTAATCATCGAAGTCGCGATCTTACCCGCAATCGCGTCAAATTCTGCGTATGTGAATTTTTTATCACCACATATCAAAGCCGTTTTATTCGGTTTACTTGCAGCATTTCTCTGCAAGGCAGCAGCAAGATTCATCATAATGGCTTACCCTCTAAAACTTTGTCATTTTCATTGTTGTTCGTGAATTCCTTTAAGAGAGTCACGCATCATGGGCGACTAGGAGGCTTGGAAAAGCCACACCGCCTTTTATTAACATTACATTTACAAGATTTAAAAACGCAAGAATGTAAAAAATTTAACATTCAGATGCCCGCACTAACCAAAATGTGAGCGTGTTAGCTAATTATTGTTATAAATATCAAACCAAAAAACCAAAGCCCTTCCTCAACTCCACCGTTGAACAAGCCATTAACATTAACTTAATTTCAACAAACGTGATTTATCACCAAAGGACACATCGAGATACAAAATCCATACACCAAGCAAATGGCAATCGTTTGCTATCGTGCAAAAAATTAGCACCAGTCAATGAAATATCGATTATTTCATCAATAAGCTTCTGCTGCATATTGCCAATTGTGAACGATACGTGTAAAAAGCAAGGCGAGATAATTATCCATAAAACAATTACAGGCTGGTGGGTAATTTTAGGATTTTACATTTTATTAGCACAGAGGTTATGGAAGTGTTAAAAGAAAAGAGTTTGCTAAACAA
>NZ_JAWOTT010000332.1:0-1072 GCF_033338995.1 Vibrio sp. Vb0304 | reverse complement strand
GTCAGCCGCTTCTGCCACCACGCCAACCCAACTAGCGCTAGACCTAACGACACAATAAACACGCCAACACTTAGCAGTAGTTGAGCGGTAAAGTGGTACGTCACTATACCCGCAGCCAAACACACACTGAAGATAAACAGCACCGACAGCAGCGTAAAAATGACGCTGAACATCACGATTTGGCGCGCAGCCGCTACGTTGACTTTCATCTCTAGCAGAAACAAATCCAACGTCGAGCCCGACCACGTTCGCAGTGACGTCGAAAGGTCGTCAATCTGCGACAAAATGGCTCGTAGCCCATTAATGGCTTGTTCAACTTCCTGATTTTTAGCCCCATTTAGGGCTCGGCTACTGTCTGCAGTAGCCGAGCCTTGGCGCTCATTGATGGTATGCTCGGAGTCATTCATAAAACTCTTCCTTCATGATTAGAGCGAAATGTAAGGAACAGGCTTATTTGATGAGCTTAGAGACCGCCCAACCTGCCAGGAATGCACAACCGATACTCAACAGCGGGCGCTCTTTAATGACGTTTTCTGCGGATTTGGTCGCTTGCTGAATGTTCTCTGCGCCGACTTCCAGCTTCTCTTTGGCATGTTCTTTCATGGCGCCAACCGCTTCTGAAGTGGCTTGCTCTGCAAGGTGATACGCTTCTTCAAATTGCTCTTGAGGTTTAACTGCGCTTTCTTTTGTATTAGCCATAACTAGCCTCCGTTGATTGAGATTACCTTGGATTAAACGGTTGTGATTCCGCTGAGAAGTAATCTGATAAAAGTGAATTCTTTTCGTTTCCTCGTGAGTGGTATTGCGATTACTGTGCCAAGTTAATAAGTCATTGTTTTTATTGAAATAGAATTTAAATAGCTCCAATCGTTGCAAAATGACCTGTAATTATTTCCTTTGAATGGATTCTTATTTGTAATTTTTTCTTATTCCCCAGAAGCAATCACGCGCAATTAATAACCACCACCATGCTTACTCCTTATATTATCTGGCATCTCTCACATTCAATATTCATGGCATACAAAATGCTAGATATAAAATGCCACATGAAAAATATTGTTCATATTTAATG
>NZ_JAWOTT010000331.1:0-1073 GCF_033338995.1 Vibrio sp. Vb0304 | reverse complement strand
AACAACTGAAAGAGCGTCTCTATAGCTTTGAATTTCCTGAGTATCCAGGCGCACTATTGAAGTTCTTAAGCACGCTTGGCACCCATTGGAACATCAGCCTATTCAACTACCGCAACCACGGCGCCGACTACGGACGTGTTCTGTGTGGTTTCGAGTTAGATGAAAGCGATTTAGCCCAATTTTCAGCGCATTTACGAGAACTTGGCTACCAATGTAAGGATGAAACCGATAATCCATCCTACAAGTTTTTCTTGTCTTAATTCGCCTTATCAACACCTCGCTACGGCGAGGTGTTTTGTTTCCAATTCACGGTTTGATTCATCAAGTGGTAAGCTAATACTGAGATCTGACGTTTCTTTTGACTAACACTGCAACCAATCTTGATGCAACTGATTCGGTGATCCCAAATAATCCACCATCCATTGGATCAACTTATGATCGTCATCTTTACGCCATACCAAACAGCATCGGCTCAATGGCTTGTCATCTTGCAGCAGTTTCTCCACCAGCACACCTTCATGAATAAGTGGCATCGCAATATGACGCGGCATATACCCGACTCCAACGCCATTTTTTAAACATTCAATCGCACTATACCAATTGGGCAATAATAAACGACGCTGCTTGGCATAGTGACCTGTGTGTCGTTTTGGCAGTACGTTCGATGTGTCATCCAGACAAATCGCGGGAAACTGGCTAACAAACTCTTCGGTGAGAACCTGCTGACGTACACAAGGATGAGCAGGCGACATGACAAACGCCCAATCCAACACACCCATGTCTTTCACTTCGAAATCCCCGCCGACCGGAACTGCTGAAGTGGCTCCGACTACGATGTCGGCACGACCTTGAGCGATCGCCTCCCAAGAGCCGTTAAAGACTTCCATGTTGATTTGCAGTTCCGCAAATTCAAACTCTCGATAAAAATCTTCCACTAGCGGCTTGAGCTTTTCGAGCTTCACTACGTTATCCAGCGTCAGTTTCAACGTTGTTTTCCAGCCGTGCGCAGCTCGACGAGTTTGTGCTTTCACCTCTTCCATCTGACGCAGTAACGAGCGCGCTTCAGCCATGAA
>NZ_JAWOTT010000330.1:0-1073 GCF_033338995.1 Vibrio sp. Vb0304 | reverse complement strand
GTTATCTCAAGCTTCATCGCAGCTTGGTAGCAAAAATCGATCAGCGACATGAGAACCAGCTTTTTGTCCGCAGTATGCTAGGTGCAGCGGCGAACAGCAAAACCAAAATCATAGCAGTGGGAATTGAGAATCAACAAGAGCTAAACACGCTTCTTGAATTAGGTGTGTACGGCGGACAAGGACGCTATTTTTCTGCAGAGCAGCAATATCTTCCTCGCCCACAAACAGCGCAACATTCTCAATCAGAATCCCAAGTTAAATTGGGAAGACGAAATCGCTGGCGGAAAAAATAAAGATAATAATCATGGAATTTAAAGCAGTATTCGACAAGCTGATGCGATCATCTGGTGGTGGTCGCTCTTGCTTTTTGGTTATTCAGCCAGACGCAGTTTATTTATCATCACCAGCTAAAAGTGGCCGTCCGTCTCAGTTTGAAATTTCTGAATCAAATTGGGAACGCGCTGTTGAGCAAGCGTTAAGCGTTGCCGCGAGCGCTTATGATTCTCTGACCGTAGTGCTGTCACACAACTACTATCAGATGTATCAAATCGACAAGCCAGCCATGCCACGCCAAGAGTGGTCGGTGGCGCTGCCGTTTTTACTCAAAGAGCTTATTTCTGAGCGTGCCATCGACATCATCGCTGATGCGGTAGAGCTACCAAACTCAAGTAAAGTGCAAGCTTATGTTTTATCAAGAAAGATGCTTGATAAAATTGTGCTACTGGCTAGTCGTGCTCAATTGCCGTTAGAAGCGATCATTCCGGAAGATGATGTTTGGGGTGATACCGCTGGTGAGCTTGGTAACTTTTTGTTGCTGCAACGCAGCGCGCGTGGGCATTTCCGCATCAGTGCTTTTGTTGAGCACACCATTGCATTCCATCGTTCGATTCGTAGCGTGACACCTCCTCTTACTGGCGTACCGTCAAGCGAGCTGCAGATGGACAGTTTGTCTCTGGAGCTGAACGTTCGATAGATTACCTCTCTGCTCAGCTTCGTCAGGTTCAGTTACACCAATTGAAAGTGTGCTGTGATGAAGAAGATGAGAACGAATTGGTTCAGTCGCTTAACTACCG
>NZ_JAWOTT010000329.1:0-1073 GCF_033338995.1 Vibrio sp. Vb0304 | reverse complement strand
TGCGATTAACGCACTTTCAATGTCGCAAGACCAATCAGAACAAGAACCATAGAAATAATCCAGAAACGCACGATTACACGAGGTTCTGGCCAACCTTTTAATTCGTAGTGATGATGAATTGGTGCCATGCGGAAAATGCGTTGACCGCGCAGCTTGTATGAACCGACTTGGAGGATTACAGACAGTGTTTCCATTACAAACACACCGCCCATGATAACCAGCACCAATTCTTGACGAACCAAAACAGCGATAGTGCCTAGTGCACCACCTAGCGCAAGAGAGCCTACGTCACCCATAAATACTTGTGCTGGATAGGTGTTGAACCATAAGAATCCAAGACCCGCGCCCACAATCGCCGTACATACCACAACAAGCTCAGAGGCGTGCGGTAGATATGGGATGTGCAGATATTCAGAAAAGTTAACGTTACCAGTCGCCCAAGCGATAACGGCAAAGCCTGCAGCAACCAGTACCGTCGGCATGATAGCCAAACCATCTAAGCCATCAGTGAGGTTTACCGCATTACTGGTGCCAACAATCACGAAGTAAGTCAGAATGATGTACATCAGACCAAGCTGTGGCATCACGTCTTTAAAGAATGGCACGACAAGCTGCGTCGCTGCTGTGTCTTTACCATAAGCGTATAGAGCAAATGCCACAACAAATGCGATCAAAGACTGCCAGAAATACTTCCAACGCGCGATCAAACCATCGGTGTTTTTACGCACCACTTTACGATAATCATCGACAAAGCCAACGGCGCCATAACCTAGCAACACCGTCAGTACCGCCCAAACATAAGGGTTGGATAAATCAGTCCACAATAGAATCGTGATCGAAATAGCCGCCAAAATCATGATACCGCCCATAGTAGGAGTACCACGCTTGCTAAAGTGAGACTCAGGGCCTTCGTTACGCACGACCTGACCAATTTGAAGCATTTGCAAACGCTTGATCATGATAGGTCCCATCCAAAGAGAAAGACCTAGGGCAGTAAGTACACTGAGAATTGCTCGAAAAGACAGGTATTCAAACAATCGGAAAAAAGACAGGTATGGCTGTAGCAGCTCGGC
>NZ_JAWOTT010000328.1:0-1073 GCF_033338995.1 Vibrio sp. Vb0304 | reverse complement strand
ATGCTACCATAATTTTGAGCCATGTCAAATTTATGGGTTAAAGATTAATCAGCCTGACGACGTAAAAATGCCGGGATATCTAAGTAACCGCTTTCTTTCTCTTGCTTTGGTGCTGCTGAGCTTTGGCCCGCGGCAGGAGAAGAAGAAACTGTGTTTGTCGGCTGAGGAGTTACCTGTGGCTTCTCTTGCACTTGATTTTGCAAAGTTTGTGCCGGCTTTTCTTCAGCTTGCGTTGCCGCGACTTGTTGTGGCTGAGCTTGAGGAGCCGAAGCTACTTTCGCTTTACCACCAGCGACTAGCGTGATATCTGGCTTTCTTTCATTGCCAATACCTGTCGCAACTACTGTCACACGGATTTCATCAGTCATATCTGGGTCTAGAGAAGTACCGATAACCACGGTTGCATTGTCAGATGCAAATGCCTTCACTGTGTTACCAACTGTCTCAAACTCATCAAGACGCATGTCCAGACCAGCAGTGATGTTAACAAGAACACCGCGAGCACCAGCAAGATCGATATCTTCTAGAAGTGGGCTAGAAATTGCCATTTCAGCCGCTTCTTCGGCTCGGTCTTCACCTTTCGCAATACCACTACCCATCATCGCGTGACCCATTTCAGACATCACTGTACGTACGTCTGCAAAGTCGACGTTGATCATACCAGGGCGAGTGATTAGCTCGGCGATACCTTGAACTGCATTCTTAAGAACGTCATTCGCACTCGCAAATGCTTCAAGCAACGTTACGCCACGACCAAGAACTTTAAGTAGCTTCTCGTTTGGAATCGTAATTAACGAGTCAACGTGCTTAGATAACTCATCGATGCCTTGCTCAGCAAACGCTAAACGCTTTTTGCCTTCAAAGCTGAACGGCTTTGTTACAACCGCTACAGTCAGAATACCTAGCTCTTTCGCCACTTCAGCAATTACAGGTGCTGCACCAGTACCTGTACCACCGCCCATACCAGCTGCGATAAACACCATATCGGCACCAGTTAGGGAATCTTTAATTCGATCTCTGTCTTCGAGAGCTGCGTCACGGCCAACCTGTGGATTAGCACCTGCACCCAGACC
>NZ_JAWOTT010000327.1:0-1074 GCF_033338995.1 Vibrio sp. Vb0304 | reverse complement strand
CTAAATACCATTGGCTACAAACCAGTGGCTGCAGGAAGCGAAAAAACAGAGCAAGGTTGGCGCAATTCAGATGCACTGCACTTGCAAAAAGCCGCAACCTTAGAAGTGGCTTATGAAGATGTGAACCCATACGCTTTGGAATTACCAGCTTCTCCTCACATCGCAGCCAAGCACGAGCAGGTTGAAATCGAATACGATTTGCTGAGTGAAAAGCTCGCTCAACATAAAGAGCAAGCCGATGTTGTATTGGTAGAAGGTGCTGGTGGTTGGCGTGTTCCTGTGTCAGACACAGACAGCTTGTCTACTTGGGTACAGCAAGAGCAGCTACCAGTGGTACTTGTCGTGGGTATTAAACTGGGTTGTTTGAGCCACGCTTTATTAACGGCGGAAATCATCAAAGCAGATGGTCTAAACCTAGTGGGTTGGATTGCGAACCGAGTTAACCCTGGCACAGAGCATTACGCGGACATTATTGAAATGCTTGAATCGCGCATTGATGCACCGAAGTTAGGTGAGATCCCTTACATTCCAAGTGCGAAGCGCAAAGAGTTGGGTAAATACATTAACGTTGAGCCATTACTGAACATCGATTAAGAGCATTTCTTGTAAACGTACTCAAAACTAAAGGGCTGCAATTTGCAGCCCTTTTTTTTATCTCTGGCTTGGTAACTTCTCTTTGCCAAGAATCGCTTCCCACTCATCTTCGGTCACAGGCATGATCGAAAGACGATTTCCGCGTTTCACCAGCGGCATGTTCTCAAGTTCAGGCATCGCTTTCATGACCGACAGTGGGATCACCCGCGCGGTTTTACGCACAAACTCAATATCGACCATGATCCAACGAGGGTTGTCTGGGTCCGATTTTGGGTCGTAATAATCACTTTCTGGGTCGAACTGAAAATGGTCGGGATAGGCTTCTCGCACGACTTTGGCAATCCCCGCCACGCCAACATTTTTACAGGAAGAGTGGTAAATCAGGACGAAATCGCCCACCTTTACTTGGTCACGCATCATATTGCGCGCCTGATAATTACGAACTCCCTCCCAACATGAAACCTTTTGGGTTCGAAGCGT
>NZ_JAWOTT010000326.1:0-1078 GCF_033338995.1 Vibrio sp. Vb0304 | reverse complement strand
TCAGACTGCATGGATACTCCCAAATATGGCTAACACGCGGCGTTCAACATCAAGCAATCTATGTAGACTGTATCGTTGTTGCGCAAACGTTTGCGCGAAAATAATACTGGTTAAAATTTAGGTGTAAAGAAGTTCGTGCGCCTTCGCGTGCTACATAGTAACAAAATCCACTAAATACTGCGCTAGATCAAAACAAAAAGGCCACCAAACGGTGACCTAAGTATATTTTTGCTCTAAAGCTAACCTTCTTAGCGATCCCAGTAGGTCTCTTCTAAGCTGTCTTCGCGTTCTGGCAGAGCTCGCGATAGGCGAGGAGAGTGCTGAGTTAGCACTTCGTAGCTCACGCGGTTCGCGTATTTACAAATTTGAGAAAGTGATGAATACGTCAGACAGCGTACTTCGTGTTTCTCTGAAGTAGGCACTTCTTTCTGATGGAAAGAGTTTGCAGCCATGTCATGCAGCAGTGCAGATAGTGCAGCATCACCCGCGCCATTAGTGTTCTTAATTTCTAGAGGGCCACCAAGGTATGGACCGATGTGTGAATACACTTTCATTGGATTCACACAATCTTCTTTGCGCATTGCGCGGCTGAACTCAAACTTATTGAATTCCTCAATAGAGCTTTCAAGAATATCGTGTGTAGTTTCACGTTTCACTTTTTCGTCAGTGTAACCTGCCATATAAAGACCGTTTGGCCCGGCAGTACAAAGAACAAGATCTACCCACTCAAGTGCTTTATCCGCAGCAGCGAGTGGATCGCTTTCGCCTGTAAGCGCCGCGCCCTCTTCTTCATTCATAGCCACAACAGATACGTTTTCACGAATGTACTCTTGCCACCATTCCGCATTGCCTTCAATCACGTACTTTGTACCTAGAGTAAGAACAACAGGTACATCGTGCTTCTTGGCAAAATCAATCGCGCGTTGCACTGCTTTAGGCATTGGGTCTTCTTCTTTACCGCGCATTAGGTACGAAGAAACAACAAGCGCAGACGCTTTCTCAAATACTTCTTCAGGAATGCTTTCTGGAAGAAGTTGGTTCATGTGACCTTCGTTAATCGCGAATGTACGTTCACCAT
>NZ_JAWOTT010000325.1:0-1078 GCF_033338995.1 Vibrio sp. Vb0304 | reverse complement strand
AATGCCGTATCAAAGCGTTACTTTGATATCTTCAGTTTAGTACAGCGAGCTTGAATCGCTAGCAGCCCTACGAGCTTTCATACTTACGAACTAAAAAGCCATCGCAAATACGATGGCTTTTCATTTATTTATGGTTCGTCATTTCTTTAAAATAAGTTCTTATCTCGTACTAACTCACGAGGAAGACCATTTTTAATGCGGTTACTGACCCACTTACCTAAACCGATAATCGCACCTTGGTACTTAACTAGCACTTCGCCTTTACCTGTTTTCAATCCTTCTGGAATGATTTGAGGACGAACATCACGGCCCATGTACCATTCACGTGCTTCTTCAATCGTTAGCTCAATAGCGTTGCTTTCAGCACCCGTCGCCAGCGCGGTAGCGACTTGGTGTTGCCAACGGTAGCCATTTTTATGTGCTTCAGCGATTTTAATGCCCATGCGAGAAAAACGTAATTCGCCAATCATAGGCTCAAGCGCATCTGGGAATAGCCAAACGTCTTTATCTCGGAGCCAAACCGTACTTTCGGAAGGTAACTCAATATCCAATGCGTTGTGTAGTTGCTTTGAAATCTCTTCTGATTCTTTCTTCGACGCTTTTACGAACGGGAATTTGCCCATGCGCTTTTTCACTTGTGGCGCCTCTACAGAATGGTGTTTGCGAATACGCGCAACAAAGAAGCCTTCACAGTCATAAACCTGAGGGAAGATGTGTAAGAAACCTTCTTCTGTTAATGCGGCGTTGGCATTTTCAAATAATCCATCCAGACTCTCAAACTCAACCGCGTCACCAAAGGTTTCTTTTAAGTGATGGCAAACTTGCTGGTTTTCCTCGGTACTTAACGTACACGTTGAGTAAACTAGCACACCACCAGGCTTAAGTGCGTGGAATGCGCTTTCAATGAGATCTTTTTGCGTATCTGCGATTTCTAGAACGGACGCTTGTGTCCAATTCTTCATGGCATCTTCATCTTTACGAACTGTGCCTTCGCCAGAACAAGGGGCATCAAGCAATACCGCATCAAATTGTTCAGGTAACCAACCACCAAAAACGCGACCATCAAAGTTGCTCAAAG
>NZ_JAWOTT010000324.1:0-1081 GCF_033338995.1 Vibrio sp. Vb0304 | reverse complement strand
CTGGCAGAATACGCATGCAGTTGGTTGAACCAACGACGTCCATCACGTCACCTTGAGTGATGATCACTAAGTCACCTTCATGTAGGTAACCTTGATCTTTGAGGCTGGAAATTGCGGCTTGAGCGGTTGGTAAGCCCGCATCGCATTTCGCATCAAAGTACACTGGCGTCACGCCACGATATAACGCTGCGCGGTTGAGCGTCGATTCGTTACGCGATAAAGCAAAAATCGGCAAACCAGAGCTTAGGCGTGACATCATCAAAGCTGTTCTTCCTGACTCTGTTAATGCAATCATCGCTTTAATGCCTTCCATGTGGTTCGCTGAGTACATGGTTGCCATTGCAATGGTCTCTTCTGCTGTTTCAAAGGTGCGGTCGAGACGGTAGGTCGATAGACTTGCTTCAGACATCTTTTCTGCGCCAATACAGACATCCGCCATTGATTTCACGGTCTCTACCGGATATTGACCGGCAGCGGTCTCTCCAGACAGCATCACGGCATCGGTGCCATCCAAAACGGCGTTTGCTACGTCCATGACTTCTGCACGCGTTGGCATTGGGCTATTGATCATCGATTCCATCATTTGAGTTGCAGTAATGACAACGCGGTTCAAACTTCGAGCTCGACGAATGAGTTTTTTCTGAACACCGATCAGCTCAGGATCGCCAATCTCAACGCCTAAATCGCCGCGAGCGACCATCACGACGTCAGAAGCTAGGATGATATCGTCAATCGACTCGCTCGTGGCGACGGTTTCTGCACGTTCTACTTTTGCGACGAGTTTTGCTTCTAAGCCGGCATCCCGGGCCAAGCGTCTGGCATAGTGCATGTCCTCGCCATTGCGTGGGAAAGAAATGGCCAAATAGTCGACCTTAATTTCTGCGGCTGTGATGATGTCAGCTTTGTCTTTTTCCGTGAGTGCATCGGCTGATAAGCCACCGCCTTTTTTGTTGATGCCCTTGTTATTGGATAATGGGCCACCAACGGTCACACGGGTATGGACTTTATTTCCTTCTACGCTGGTGACTTGCAATTGAACTCTGCCATCATCAAGCAGTAGAATGTCGTTCGGTGAAACATC
>NZ_JAWOTT010000323.1:0-1082 GCF_033338995.1 Vibrio sp. Vb0304 | reverse complement strand
ATCGTATGTGACGAGCCTTCACAACAAGAGCTTAAAGTGAAGACAGTTAAGTACTTCTCTGAGCTAGAAGCGGAAAACATCAAAGGTTTCTAATCATTCGGGCAATAAGCCAAGATAACCGCTAAAAACACAAAACCCGTGAATCATCACGGGTTTTTTCGTTTCTGGGCATGATAAATACCATCACATCGCAAGCATCTTCGTTCATTTGAGAAGAACCTCAGTACGCTTGGATGCCAAATTGGCGCAGACGCTTTGGCAGAACTTCATCCAGCCTATCTAGTTCACTTGGCTCTACTTCGATCAAATTGAAGTTGTGTTGCTGATACACCGCGCGAATGACTTCTCGCTCTTTTTCTGGCGTCTCTCCGCTATCACTTCCCCAAAACTGAAGGTACAGCTTGCCAGCAGGAAGATAAAAATCGCTCATCACTTCTTGTTCTATCGGGAGTTGTCGCTCGTAAGCATGGACAATGCCAGTCAAATACAACCAGTTATCAATTAATAACTCCCCTTTTGAACGAACATAGTGCCCATCCAAAGTCCGGTGTTTGGCTTCGAATTTTTGACGAAAACTGGAGTAGGATTTGTCGGTGGAGTGCGACTCCGCATCTTGCCCCAAAAACTCCACTACAGATTGCTTCAAGCGCTTGTTGCGCAAAACGACATCGTGCCAAACCACAAAGGTGTTTTGTGATTCTTTGTCTGCACGCTGTTGACCACCTGCTCGAATGCCCGCTTCGGTGACTTGCCATCCGTCTTCTGATTTACTTATCCAGCCTAGCTCACTCAACAATTGGTTGATTCGCTTGGCATTAAGGCGAAGTTTATCGCCAAGTTGTGTGGCACTCAGAGTTTTCCCAGAGGTAGGATTCAGCTCAATATGCAAGTTCGTAGGCCAGACAATAAACTGCCCAAACTTGGGGTGGTCAACATATTCACCGCCGAACTTAGCGCCCTCTTCCGTCAGGATCCATTTGTCCTCTTGGCGAGTGATGTAACCGGCGCGTTTGAGATCTGAAAACAGCAGCTTGGCGTCAATATTGCGCATTTTCGCTAATGCTGATGTCGATATTTTTTCT
>NZ_JAWOTT010000322.1:0-1082 GCF_033338995.1 Vibrio sp. Vb0304 | reverse complement strand
TAGGTGCGGAAAACTGGCAACCTATCAGCAACTTACATAGCATATCCTCAAGTCGCTCAAAGACTTTAGGCTATAAGAGGCTGACTAAAAGCAATCCAATCTCATGCCAAATTCTATTGTATAAATCTCGCTCTAAAGGCCGAAAAAATCAGCGCTCGACACGGACTCATTGTCACCACCCGTCACCTAAAATCTACTCAGCGTCGGCAAAGGAGCCATGGATTCTAGCAACTAACTTACCTGTTGAAATTCGAACACCCAAACAACTTGTTAATATCTATTCGAAGCGAATGCAGATTGAAGAAACCTTCCGAGACTTGAAAAGTCCTGCCTACGGACTAGGCCTACGCCATAGCCGAACGAGCAGCTCAGAGCGTTTTGATATCATGCTGCTAATCGCCCTGATGCTTCAACTAACATGTTGGCTTGCGGGCGTTCATGCTCAGAAACAAGGTTGGGACAAGCACTTCCAGGCTAACACAGTCAGAAATCGAAACGTACTCTCAACAGTTCGCTTAGGCATGGAAGTTTTGCGGCATTCTGGCTACACAATAACAAGGGAAGACTCACTCGTGGCTGCAACCCTGCTTACTCAAAATCTATTCACACATGGTTACGTTTTGGGGAAATTATGAGGGGATCTCTCAGAACTTAGCACCATTGAAGCTTAAAAGCTCACGGACAAAATCTTCGTCAGCTAAACAAGAGAGTTTAATATTAAAAGAGTGTAGTTGGTGAGGGTATTTTTCAAGAGAAAATCGAATTTGTTGTAAAGCGAGAGTTTGAATAAACGTGTTGTCTATAATGGAAAAGAATACATCGTTGTTTATGTTACTCTTATCAAAAGTGCTTATCTTAGACAAAGTTTCGTAATATTGAATTTCTTGGCTTCTAGGACAGAGGATAGGTTGTACTAACGTTTTTATATCAAAGTCAGTCAATTTGAAGCTAGGTAGGTAAGGCATATTCCTTTTCATATTATCCACTTTATCCGTTTACTATTACTATGTTTGACTCACACTTAAACATCGTTTCATATTCTATATCTAAAGTTATTACGTCAGGAAATTAAGAATTATAAT
>NZ_JAWOTT010000321.1:0-1084 GCF_033338995.1 Vibrio sp. Vb0304 | reverse complement strand
TCGACTTTTTCATGCACGAGTGAATCGTTGTAGTGCGTATATTCAGTGCGATACAAGCGAACAATCCAATCTGGAGACCAGCCAGAATGGTAGATGAACTTTCCGAATGCTGAGCTAAGTCGATTTAGTTTATACAAAACGTTCGGCTTATCTGCTGAAACAGCCTGTAAAATGCTTGCTTTTAGCTCAGGAGTAACCTGTTCATCGGCATCTAACCACAATACGTAGTCGGCCGTAACATATTGCTGCGCAAGTTGGCGTTGTTTTCCAAATCCCGGCCAGTCTAAGTTGGTATAGAACTTATCGGTGTATTGTCGGGCAATTTCTTCAGTGCGGTCGGTACTGCCCGAGTCGAGGATGACAATCTCATCAACCCAACCTTTTACGGTGTCTAGACAAGCTTTTAAATGCTTCTCTTCATTTTTGACGATTAAGGCAACGGCTAAAGTTGGCTTGGACAAATTGACTTCCTTCTTAACAAATCTATACAGGGAGTTTACTGGTATTGCGGGTACAAATCTTCTACGACTTGATTGAACATTGTAATCACTTGCTTGCTTGTGATGCGATTCATTGCTTTTTCATCTTTCGCACGAGTTCTCCAGCTTAGTTGTTGGCTGGTTTTTCCTGTTTCAGCCAAGATGACTTCCTCATAAACTGAGACGGCATACTGTAGATAGCGATATGGGCCCACTCGAACCGGATTATGGTGGGCGTATAAACCAATGATCGGTGTGTTCATGGCGCTTGCCATGTGAGCAGGCCCGGTATCAGGCGCGATGACCATGTCTACTTTGTCAATCAGAGCCAGCATTTGCAGGATTGAGCTTTGCCCAACTAAATTTAGACATGGCTCTTCCAGTCGAGATTGAATGGCATCTGCCAAATCCAGTTCGACTTGAGCTGGGCTGCCAGCCAGAATTACATTCCAACCTTGTGCTCTCGCATGGTGGATGACGTCTATGTACCCTTCAGCATTCCAGTTTTTATATGCTTTACTGGCTCCTGGCACAATCAGTAGGTTGGGTTTGTCGCAAGAAACATGATTCTCTGCCCACTCTTGGTCTTGTGCGGAGTAGGAAAG
>NZ_JAWOTT010000320.1:0-1086 GCF_033338995.1 Vibrio sp. Vb0304 | reverse complement strand
AGTCTCTGATGCAAATGGGACAGATGTCACGCAATTGCTTTATTCAACTGACCGATTTTTGGAAAGTGCGCGCGCTTTTATTGGCAGTGATGGTGAGTTGGTATCGTTGGCGGAACAACTGCACACCAGCCGAGGTGCGGAAAACAACTCGCAGCAAATTGAAAACATGTATTACCGCTTGGGAGCCTTGGTTCTTGAATCGATTTTTAGCGATTCCAACACCAATACGGATACCTATCGCGACCTGGATTTACTGTTCATCGAATCGGATTCACTGTCGACAGGGGAGCGTTCTGCATTTCAACGTCGACTCGCACAAACCTCAAGTGTTCTTGCGGCGAATGCGCAGGGCAGTTATTTGGCGAATCAGTTATTAAAGCCAGATTTTCCTAATCAGTTGGTGTCGATGAAGGCTACGCTCGAACAAAAACTGGTTTCTTTTATCTTTTGGCTCATTGTCGTGAGCGGTTGTCTGTTGGCGGTGGTTTCATGGGCTGTCTTCTCTAAAAATGCGGTGGCGAATTCAAGTTCATCAGAGCCTGCCGTTTCTCAAACTGAAAACGCATCCAGTTCTTTAGAACACGAGAACAAAGCGCGTGAGTTGGCAAGTGATGCTCAAGCGAATAAAACGCAAGAGCTAACCCCTGATTCGCGACAAGAATTGCTGGCTCCGCAAGAACCGTTTATCGATATAAACAGAATGCTGGATTCGCTTTCTGGAGATGAAGGCGCTGTCCGAATGTTGCTCGAGGTCTTTATTCAAGATCATGCTGAAGATGGTTCTAAATTACATAAACTTCTAAACGAAGATATAGACAACGCACAGCGCGCGGCGCACAGCCTGAAAGGGGTGTCAGGAAGTTTAGGTGCAATGCCCCTGCATTACATCTCAGGTGAGATAGAATTATTGATAAAACAGGGCAAAGAAGTACCGGATAATAAGCTCTGTCAATTAAGAGATGTATTACAACAAACAACACTTTTCGCAGAGAAAGTTCTTAACAGTGAAAAGATACGAGAAGTGCTAACAGATTGATATTCCTCTGACTTAAAATGTTGGCGGTTGAGGTATTAAAGGCGCGTTCG
>NZ_JAWOTT010000319.1:0-1086 GCF_033338995.1 Vibrio sp. Vb0304 | reverse complement strand
GGCATTTGGCACAACCGGAAAATGCAAATAAAACTCGGTAAATTCATTAGTTACCGATTTACACTCAATTCGACCACCAAAAGAACGCATCACACGCTGACAGTAACCCAAGCCAAGCCCGCTACCGCCGCTTTTCTGGAATGAGAAAAAGTCATCAAAGATTTTGTGTACGATGCTGTCATCAATCCCAGGCCCTGTATCGCGGAAAACAAGCGTGTTTTCATAAGGGCCGATGAGGGTTCTGATTTCAATTTGACTATCGGGATAGGAATCAAAATAGTAAATCGCATTGCGAATCAAATTGAAAATGACAAAGTTGAACAGCGTCTCGTTGATTTTGGCGACAAAGTCGTTTTGAGTCGGAAGTTTCACCCTTTCGATGATGTGTTCGTTTTCAAAACCGTATCGACTCACCGCAAGATCCACCGCTTTATGAATCGAGGTGAGCGAAAGGGGCTCATGCACAGCAGAAGTATCGCTGACTTCGCGCAAGATGATGTCGATGAGTTGGCGTCCACGCTGAATTGCTGCTTGGCCTTTTTCTATATCGCTTCTGATCTTGTCATCGGATGCATTGCTATCAATGTGCTGTTTCAGCGCTTCAAATTGAAGCTGAACTTGCGCCAATGGGTTGCGCATTTCATGGGCGATCGAGTTGGCCAACGCGCGGCTTTGACGAATCTTTCTATCAGACTCAATCGTATTTTGTACGCGGATCAACAATGTTTGTAGTGCTGAAATCTCTTCGTTCGAAAACAGTTTGTTATCGCTTTTGTGTGAAGAAATCAGCAAATGTGAAACCGACTTTTCACGGCCAAACAGTGGCATAACAAGTGCCGTGTTACTCGATCTCATGCGTTCATACAGAGCTTTGATTGAACCTTTTGAAGACGGTTTTTCGTCGAGTCTTTCAGAAAGTTCGTCGAGCACCAAAACCGAATCATTGCTGTGTAAATAATCTTCGTAGAAGGTTTCGGTGTAGTTACTGGTTACGAGTTGAAGCTTGTCATTGGGTATGTTGAGTAATGTGCTCAACTGATGCACGGCATCGTCGATTGAGCGCTTAAACTCTTCTTCTAACGCTAA
>NZ_JAWOTT010000318.1:0-1090 GCF_033338995.1 Vibrio sp. Vb0304 | reverse complement strand
TAGCCCACCTTTCCATTTTAAGGACGAGAAAAAATGGCCAAAGTTTCACTGGAAAAAGAAAAGATTAAGATCCTCTTACTCGAGGGACTTCACCCTTCTTCAGTTGAAGTTCTTCAAGCAGCTGGTTACACCAACATTGAATATCACAAAGGTTCGCTTTCAGAGGAAGAACTGATTGAAGCAGTTAAAGATACGCACTTCATCGGTATCCGCTCCCGAACGAATCTATCCGAGGAAGTGATCAATGCGGCAAACAAACTGGTTGCGATTGGCTGTTTTTGTATCGGAACTAACCAAGTCGATCTTGGTGCGGCGGCAAAACGTGGCATTCCTGTATTCAATGCACCGTTTTCAAACACGCGAAGTGTAGCAGAACTCGTGCTTGGTCAGATTCTTCTGCTCCTTCGTGGGATTCCTGAAAAGAACGCTTTAGCACACCGTGGTATTTGGAAGAAGAGCGCAGACAACTCTTACGAAGCGCGTGGTAAACGTCTTGGTATCATTGGTTACGGCCATATCGGCACTCAGCTGGGCATTATTGCTGAAAACTTAGGTATGCGCGTGTACTACTACGACATCGAAAACAAACTATCACTTGGCAACGCAACGCAAATCCACACGATGAGCGAGCTGCTAAACAAATGTGATGTTATTTCGCTGCACGTACCAGAAACACCTGAAACGAAGAATATGATGGGCGAAGAAGAATTTGCTCGCATGAAACCTGGTGCAATCTTCATCAACGCCGCTCGCGGTACCGTTGTTGATATTCCTGCGCTTTGCCACAGCCTAGAAGCAGGTCACTTAGCTGGCGCAGCAATCGACGTATTCCCAGTTGAACCAAAAACAAACGCTGACCCGTTTGAATCTCCACTACAGAAATTCGATAACGTCATTCTAACGCCACACGTGGGCGGCTCTACTCAAGAAGCACAAGAAAACATCGGCGTGGAAGTAGCGGGTAAACTGGCGAAATATTCAGATAATGGTTCAACACTATCAAGCGTTAACTTCCCTGCAGTATCTCTGCCTGAACACGGTCGTGAGTGCTCTCGCTTACTGCACATTCACAAAAACCGCCCAGGTATTC
>NZ_JAWOTT010000317.1:0-1092 GCF_033338995.1 Vibrio sp. Vb0304 | reverse complement strand
AGAGCTAAAGCAGTTCAGTAAGAAAGCAAACCAAAGCGTCGCGAAAATCGCCGATCTTATCGCAGAAAGAGTCAAAGATGGCGAACTCGCGGCAAGATTGGCCGAGCCTGCGCTCGCTGAACTAGGTTTCTATATTCAACGACTTGAGAACCTCGCTCAAGTTTGGCATTTGATGGCAGAGCCAACACGAGAAAAAGGAGCACCTTTAGCGAGATGGCTAGAAACTCACCCAGATCGTGAAGGCGATTTTATTGTGAGTGTCTCCCCTCTTGAGATTGGATGGCAGCTAGACCAACAGATTTGGAGTCGTTGTATTGGTGCCGTATTAGTTTCAGCAACAATGCGAGCGTTGAACTCTTTCCACTATTTTTGCCATCAAGTAGGCATTGATGGAAAGCCAGAATCTGGGACTCAGTTTTTGGCACTCGCTTCGCCTTTTGATTATCAAAACCAAGCTGAGTTACTCATACCTGCAATGAAGTACGAACCATCGGCACCTCAATTTACTGAATATCTTATTGAGATCTTGCCTAAGTACTTAGAAGACAAAAAGGCCAACGTGGTATTATTCTCCTCATACTGGCAGATGAACCAAGTCGCAGAAGCGCTGTCTTCAGAGTTCATAAAACGAGGCTGGGCTTTGCAAGTACAAGGCGAAAGTTCTCGTCAAGAAATTCTAAAAAAACATAAAAAGCTTGTAGAAACAAACAAAACCAGCGTTCTCTTTGGTACAGGAAGCTTTTCGGAAGGACTCGATTTGCCAGGAGAGTTACTGGAAAACTTAGTGATCACCAAAATTCCATTTGGTGTTCCGACCTCTCCAGTAGAACAAGCGCATTCAGAATACATAGAAAAGAAAGGCGGCAACCCGTTTATGCAAATCACTGTACCTGATGCGAGCAAAAAGCTGATCCAGAGCGTGGGCCGCCTACTGCGTAAAGAACGAGATTCTGGTAGAGTGACCATTCTGGATCGACGCCTCGTAACCAAACGCTACGGGCAAGCACTTATCGACTCACTGCCGCCATTTAAACGAAAAATAGAATATTAGAAGAATAAGAATTTATGGAAATGATAGAGCCGACAATGCTG
>NZ_JAWOTT010000316.1:0-1093 GCF_033338995.1 Vibrio sp. Vb0304 | reverse complement strand
GTCCGCCATCTCCAGCAGCCGCACGCGGCGCATCTCGGGCAGCGTTGGGTCCTGGCCACGGGTGCGCATGATCGTGCTCCTGTCGTTGAGGACCCGGCTAGGCTGGCGGGGTTGCCTTACTGGTTAGCAGAATGAATCACCGATACGCGAGCGAACGTGAAGCGACTGCTGCTGCAAAACGTCTGCGACCTGAGCAACAACATGAATGGTCTTCGGTTTCCGTGTTTCGTAAAGTCTGGAAACGCGGAAGTCCCCTACGTGCTGCTGAAGTTGCCCGCAACAGAGAGTGGAACCAACCGGTGATACCACGATACTATGACTGAGAGTCAACGCCATGAGCGGCCTCATTTCTTATTCTGAGTTACAACAGTCCGCACCGCTGCCGGTAGCTATTGACTATCCGGCTGCACTAGCCCTGCGTCAGATGGCTCTGATCCAAGGCAAACTGCCAAAATATCTGCTGGCACCGGAAGTCAGCGCCCTGCACCATTATGTTCCGGATCTGCATCGCAGGATGCTGCTGGCTACCCTGTGGAACACCTACATCTGTATTAACGAAGCGCTGGCATTGACCCTGAGTGATTTTTCTCTGGTGCCGCCCTATCCCTTTGTGCAGCTTGCCACGCTCAAAGGGGTTTGAGGTCCAACCGTACGAAAACGTACGGTAAGAGGAAAATTATCGTCTGAAAAATCGATTAGTAGACAAGAAAGTCCGTTAAGTGCCAATTTTCGATTAAAAAGACACCGTTTTGATGGCGTTTTCCAATGTACATTATGTTTCGATATATCAGACAGTTACTTCACTAACGTACGTTTTCGTTCTATTGGCCTTCAGACCCCATATCTAATCGATAGGTGAACCATCCTGCACAATTCTGATGATTTTCATGAATCCTGTCGTTTTTAACATAATGGGTATTAAGTGTAGTGTGTTTGTCTATCAATAAGAGATTTATCTAATTTAATTGACATCCTCCTCGCCGTAAACGACGAGGATTCCTACTGCGGTTAGGCGCGAACGCCGGACTCGCTTCGGTGGGTTCCTGCTGCTGGCGGCATTGTTGCACCACTCACTTCACAGGCTAATCGGGCG
>NZ_JAWOTT010000315.1:0-1094 GCF_033338995.1 Vibrio sp. Vb0304 | reverse complement strand
AAGCAAATAAGAGCTTTAAGTGAGGTTTGGCATGATCAAAAAGCTATTTCAAAAGCCTGCGATTCAATGGCCAACCAAATTTCAGCAAAAGTTGGAGCTCGTCAGTGATGAAAATCTTGTCGCCTTTTACGGCAGCGAATTACCAGCGCCCAATACCCCCATTTCAGAGGTTGAATTTGTCGCGTTGGATTTCGAAACGACGGGGCTCAATCCCGAAAAACACGACATTATTACTATCGGTTTAGTACCTTTCAATCTGAGACGTATTTTTCTGCGCGATGCTCGACATTGGAAAGTAAGGCCTCAGAAAAAGTTGGATGAAGATTCCGTTATCATCCACGGTATCACTCACAGCGAATTGATTGATGCGCCAGATCTGAGCGATATTTTGGGTGAGTTGCTGCCTTGCTTAAGCGGCAAAATCATCGTTGTGCATTACCGTCGAATCGAGAGAGAATTCTTGGATCAAGCGCTGAAAGCGCGCATAGGGGAAGGGATTGAATTTCCCGTGTTAGACACGCTACAAATCGAAGAGAACATACAAAAGAGAAGCGCTGGCGGCATTTGGAATCGCCTGAAAGGAAAGAGACCAGAGTCTCTGCGTTTGGCGCAGTCTCGACGCCGCTATGGGTTACCAGACTACTCTCCGCATCACGCGTTAACTGATGCGATTGCTACGGCCGAGTTGCTTCAGGCGCAGATGGCGCATCACTACAATGATGACCAACCCATCAGTGATTTTTGGTTGTAGATAGATTTTTTGTTGTAGCTATTTACCAACAATCATTCACCGAAAAACATGCATTAAAAAGGAGCCTATCGGCTCCTTTTGTTTTTTAGTCAAACTGAGAATTACAGTTTAAAACGTTTGATCTCTTGCTCTAGCTCGTGAGACAGCTCAGATAGGTGCGCTGCTTGCTCCGCTGCTGAGTGAGCTTCTACAGAAAGCTCGTTCGATACGTCGCGGATGCCTTCTGTGTTACGAGTGATTTCTGTTGTTACAGATGCTTGCTCTTCCGCCGCAGACGCAATTTGCGTTGCCATGTCGCTGATGCGCTCTACCGCACTGTGGATTTGCGTCAGGCTCGCTGCTG
>NZ_JAWOTT010000314.1:0-1095 GCF_033338995.1 Vibrio sp. Vb0304 | reverse complement strand
TGCCGGGTCGCGTCGCGATCAACCTGTCTCCAGAACAGTTTGGCAACCCTCAGTTGATCGACTTTATGGAGAAGCTGCTGCGCACAACCGAACTTGATCCAAGTTGCATCACGTTTGAGCTAACTGAAAGCGCGGTGATGAGTGACAGCGAACATACGCTGCAAATGCTGAATGCGATTAAAAAGCTTGGCTTTGCTTTGTCGATCGACGACTTTGGCACTGGGTATTCGTCACTGTCGTATTTAGCTCGTTTCCCGATTGATGAACTAAAAATCGACCGAGCATTCATTAATGACATTGACGCCCTGCCAAAACAGGTGACCGTCATCGAGAACATCATCAACTTGGGCAAATCTTTGGAACTAACGGTCGTTGCAGAAGGCGTAGAAACGCATCAGCAAGCTACTTTGCTTTCCAACCTTCAATGCAACTCGATTCAAGGTTTTCATTTCTACCGACCTCAGCCAAAACATGAAATCGAAGAGTTGTTTGTGCAAAACCGCCGCCACAAAAACTGATCCCCCTACTTCGTCAAATCAAACCTTTACCCCTACTCTCAAGGGGTAAATATTGAGTTTATTGAGCTAAACCTAACTTAGGTCAAATTAGCTATTCATAATTCTTCATAAAATGCGGGCACCTTTTCCTTCTCTATGATTGTGAGCATATGGAACTCTTGTGTCCTGCGGGTAACCTGCCTGCGCTAAAAACCGCGATTGATTGCGGTGCAGATGCCGTGTACATCGGCTTCAAAGACGATACCAACGCGCGTCACTTTGCTGGTTTGAACTTCAACGGTAAAAAACTAGAAAAGGCCGTGCAATATGTGCATGACCACAACAAAAAGATCCACGTTGCACTCAATACCTTTGCTCATCCAAACGGTTTTGAACGCTGGACGAACGCCGTCGATAACGCAGCGGCATTGGGCGTAGATGCACTGATTGTCGCTGACATTGCTGTTCTTGAGTACGCTGCTCGCAAATACCCTGAGCTTGAGCTACACCTTTCCGTGCAAGCTTCTGCTACCAACGTAGCTGCGATTGATTTCTACAAGCAAAACTTCAACGTTAAACGTGTGGTATTGCCTCGCGT
>NZ_JAWOTT010000313.1:0-1098 GCF_033338995.1 Vibrio sp. Vb0304 | reverse complement strand
GCAGAACATCCACATTCATTAGTGGTATACGGCGGCATTGGTCGCGCAGCACGAAACTGGGAATGTTACGACAAGATTGTAGAAGTACTAGAAAGACTCGAAGATGACCAAACGCTTTTAGTGCAATCGGGTAAACCTGTGGGTGTTTTCCCAACCCACAAAAACGCACCGCGTGTGCTCATTGCTAACTCAAACTTGGTTCCGCATTGGGCAAACTGGGAACACTTCAACGAGCTTGATAAGCAAGGTTTGATGATGTACGGCCAAATGACCGCGGGTAGCTGGATTTATATCGGTTCACAAGGTATCGTCCAAGGCACTTACGAAACCTTCGTGTCAGTTGCGAAAAAACACTTTAACGGCGATGCAAAAGGTCGCTGGGTTCTAACTGGTGGTCTTGGTGGCATGGGTGGCGCTCAACCACTTGCGGGCACCATGGCAGGTTTCTCAATGATTGCCGTTGAGTGTGACGAATCACGTATCGATTACCGTCTGCGTACTGGTTATGTTGACCAAAAAGCGACTTCCCTAGACGAAGCACTCGCAATCATCACCGAATCGGACACGCCAGTATCTGTAGGTCTTCTAGGTAACGCGGCCGACGTTTTCTCTGAGCTTGTTGAGCGCAATATCACACCAGATGTAGTTACTGACCAAACCTCTGCGCATGACCCACTAAATGGTTACCTACCACAAGGTTGGAGCATGTCTCACGCAGCAGAAATGCGTCTGCAAGATGAAGCCGCTGTTGTAAAAGCAGCGAAGAAATCCATGGCAGTACAAGTGCAAGCGATGCTTGATCTGCAAAGCCGTGGCGCGGCGACACTCGATTACGGTAACAACATTCGTCAGATGGCACTGGAAGAAGGCGTAGAAAATGCGTTTGATTTCCCAGGCTTCGTTCCAGCTTATATTCGTCCTTTATTCTGTGAAGGCATTGGTCCTTTCCGTTGGGCAGCTCTATCTGGCGATCCAGAAGACATCTACAAAACCGACCAAAAAGTAAAAGAGTTAATTCCTGACAACCCACATCTGCATAACTGGTTAGATATGGCGCGTGAACGTATTCAGTTCCAAGGTCTTCCGGCTCGTATTTGT
>NZ_JAWOTT010000312.1:0-1099 GCF_033338995.1 Vibrio sp. Vb0304 | reverse complement strand
GATGTGGCGTTTCACCGGGATCGATAAGACCTTTAGGAAAACCCAGTTCGTAACGCTCTGTACCAGCAGCGTATTCACGTACCAACAGTAAATCGCCCTGCTCGGTTATCGGTACAACCATTACGGCATCGCGGCCACTTGGCTTCATGCGCTCATAAGTGCGATGCTCGCCATTGGAGAAGCGAAGGTCGAGGGCTTCCACAGCAAACAGTTTTGATCGTGCGACCGTCTGACAAGAGAGAATCTCTGGTGGGGTCCTTTTCGACATGGCGCTGACTCCTTGGTGTCGTTGGCTTTTGTAAGGTGCGTAAGATTCTTAATATATGAGAACTCTGCAAGAGTTGCTAGTTTGATTTCATCGCTTCGGCAGTGTTCGCTCGATAACCTTGAAAGAGGTCGTGTGTGACGAAGAATCTCACGTGTTTAATGGATTGTTCAGATACAAAAATGGGAGACCAAAGCCTCCCATTTTCACCGACGATAAGCTCTTAGTAGTAAGAGTGGTCACCACGGTCGTGTTCTGTTGCATCTCGAACTGCTGTTAGCTCACCAACGAACTGGTTTAGTAGCTCTTTCTCGATGCCTTCTTTTAGTGTTACGTCAACCATTGAACAACCGTTACAGCCGCCACCGAATGCAACGATAGCTACGCCTGCTTCAGTAATCTCAACCAAGTTCACGTGACCGCCGTGGCCAGCAAGCTGTGGGTTAACTTGAGTTTGGATAACGTACTCAACACGCTCAACAAGTGGCGCATCATCCGACACTTTACGCATTTTTGCGTTTGGTGCTTTCAATGTCAGTTGAGAACCCATTTTGTCGGTAACGAAGTCGATTTCAGCGTCTTCAAGGAAAGGTAGGCTTAGCTCATCCACGTAAGCTGAAAAACCTGCGTAAGGGATCTCAGTGTCGGTCGCTTCAACCGCTTCTGGTGGGCAGTAAGATACGCCACACTCAGCGTTTTGTGTACCTGGGTTCACAACGAAAATACGAATGTTAGTGCCTTCTGGCTGTTGGCCTAGAAGGTTAGCGAAATGCGTTTGCGCAGTTTCTGTAATAGTAATATTTGACACGACGAATACCCGAGTAAATTTGTAGG
>NZ_JAWOTT010000311.1:0-1099 GCF_033338995.1 Vibrio sp. Vb0304 | reverse complement strand
CAACAGCATAATACTTCTTAGGATCATTCCAGAGGCTGGATATTATTACTCGTTCTATTCCCTGAGCATCAACATATTGTTTAACTGTAATACCAAAACCACCTAAAGCTTTCGATATTTTTGCGGCAGTAATAATACCTATGCCCATATCTATTTTTGAATGGATTTCATCTAATAATTTCAGCGTTTCACTTCCAATCGTTTTCCCTTCTTCATTTTTTTGATGCCAGATATTCATCGCACACTTTGCTGCATCATCAACAGAGAAAATACAAACTTGTGTATATCGACCTTCTAAGTATTCTTTCAAATCGTCCTGTAGTTCTTTGTTCCATTCTGGCTCTGTTAGCTCATAGGCTTGTAACGCAGCAGCGTTACGTTCTGCAATCACTCGCTCTCGATTTCTCGCCCAACGATCATAGTCCTCTTGAGTAAAGGTCAATTCGGCTTGGCGCTCTCGACGTTGGCGGGCAGCTCGCTCCCTTACTGTTTCTTCTCGAACTTGCGGTTTTCTTAATGACTCTTCTTCATGGAGTGGCTTATAACCTCCACCAGAAGAACTCAACGGTTTTTTCTTTCTATCCAAAAAATTGTGTGGCATCAGTTCACCTAACCTCAATTAACGTAATGACATCATAACGACTCTTAAAGGTGCGTAATATTGGTCATATGTTAAATAGGCAACTTCACTATCAAAAACATCGCTTAGAACCCCCTCAAACGCTCTAGGTGCAATTTCAGGCTGAAATTCGACAGGTTACACACCAAAAAACACTTGGAAGTTTGTGACACTTTTAAAGGGGATTTTATCGAAAAATGTCTTCCTAACATTTCGCAGTAAAAAACATCCCAAACAGCAAAAAGTGTCAATTGCCACGTCACAACAATCATTCGACTTAAACTCACATTCGCTGAACCAAAGAGTAACTCTTGTTACTTCAAAACTTGGCTCGAATGACAGCAAACTAACAGCGTGAGATCTTAAGATCATCGAGAAAAATGAAACACGCTAAATTGTGTCGAGATTTACGAAAAGAAAGGACGGAAAACATGAACTTTACACGTTACATGACCATAATATTGCTCGTATTAGGAAGCG
>NZ_JAWOTT010000310.1:0-1101 GCF_033338995.1 Vibrio sp. Vb0304 | reverse complement strand
TGAGATTGACGCGGCCGTGCTGGCCATCCCCTACCCTTGTGACGGCTTGTTAACGTTAGAGTTTTGGCAAGAAGACTTTTACTGGGTCGCGCTCGATGGGCAAATGCACACAGACAAAAGCAGCATTACGTCCGAAGAACTCCAAGAAACCAACCTCATGCTGCTTAAAGAAGGCCACTGCCTCAAAGATCATATTTTGGATGCCTGCCGCCTCTCTGAACAAACCTCCAATCAGGAATACCGTGCCACCAGCCTAAACACGTTAATTCAAATGGTAATGAGCGGAATGGGCACAACCTTGATCCCGGAAATGGCACTGGAACAGCTCGTCACGCACTACCCAGTATTATCGGCAGTGCATTTAAATGAGCCCGGCCCTCACCGCAGAATAGCCCTCGCGTTTCGCCCAAACTATGTGGACGTTTCCACTCTCGAAGCGCTTTCCCGTATCGCGAAGCAATCTCTCAAATACTCTCGAAATCAAAATCGTTTAAACCCAGCAGCATGCCGTTACCTCGGTGTGCTTTGTGTGCTTTGTAGGCGTTGATATTTGCTATAGACAACGCCTTCCATTCAGTAATCAAAATTTCCGAACGTTACATTCATTTTTATCATTTTTACAAATCAGAACATCTATCCAATACTTTTTTTAGTTGTTTGCTGACGGCTTATAAAAAGTCGTGAAACCAGATGTAATGAGAGGAAGCTAGCATGACGCACATCGATATCGGCATTGATAGAGAGCACCGATTAAGCACCGCAGAGGGCTTGAAGCAGCTCTTGGCAGATTCTTACACGCTCTATCTGCAAACGCACAACTTCCACTGGAATGTGGAAGGCCCGAACTTCAGAGAACTGCATCTCATGTTCGAAGAACACTACACCGAACTTGCGACGGCTGTAGACGAGATTGCCGAGCGCATACGCACACTGGACGTTCCCGCACCCGGCACGTTTAAAGAGTTCGCCAAACTCAGTGTAATTGAAGAGGTTGAAGGCGTTCCAAGCGCGACGGAAATGGTCGACATACTCACACACAATCACGAACAAGTCGTAAAGACCGCACGTAAAGTGTTAAAGCTAGCCCAACAAGCGGATGAC
>NZ_JAWOTT010000309.1:0-1101 GCF_033338995.1 Vibrio sp. Vb0304 | reverse complement strand
TTCCATTTAAAGCCAACGTACATCAGCAGTTCAGAGTCGGCCAGAACGATTGGCACAGGGCCGGCAATCATATAGCGGCCATAAAGTCTCTGTTTTGGCTTGTTGTAATCTTCAATACTGGTGACAAAGTTTTGCATCGCACGCAGTTGAAAGTTGCTGCGCTTATCGGTGGTTAAGACGTTGCCGTTGTAATCCGAAAAGAACACTCGTGGTCGTGGGTCATGTTTACCTGCGCGATTGCCCTCTACACGGAATAAAATGCGTCCTAGATCGGTTTCTTTGCTGTATTTGTTTTGAATGGCATCACGCGTTTCAATGATCCGCTGATAATGCTCGTCTGGGATGTCGCGTGCTTTCCTTGGATCCAAATGTGGCAGTGATAGCACGGCTATCAACACCAACAGCATAGTGAACCAAAAGATGGCAAAGATGCGTCCATACAAGCTATTAATCTTTGGCAGTTTGATGCGTGATAGGCGCATTAATCCTCCTCAAGCAGCATATAGCCGCGACCACGTAGGGTTTTGATGCGCGGTTTGCCATTGCTTTGGTCGGGCAGCTTTTTGCGTAAGTTCGACACGTGCATATCGATTGCACGGTCAAAGGCCGCCAGTCTTTTACCTAGTACGTCGAGGCTCAACGTCTCTTTGGTGAGTACGTGCCCTGGGTTTTGGACAAAGTGGGTCAACAGCGCGAACTCGGTTGCGGTTAGATCCAGCAATTGTTGATCGCAGTAAGCCTCTTGCTTGCCCGGATACAGGCGCAACTCTTGATACTCAATACAATCGCTGTTTTTGCCGTTTTTCTGCGTGTTACTGGTGCGACGTAAAATCGCGCGAATACGAGCGAGCAGCTCTCGGTCGCTGAAAGGTTTTGGTAAGTAGTCATCTGCGCCGAGCTCTAAACCGATCACTCGATCAATCTCTTCGCCTTTGGCGGTCAACATCAACACGGGGGTTTCCCAGTTCTCTCGCAGACGCTTCAGCGTTTCCATACCATTCAATTTTGGCATCATTACATCCAGTAGGATGAGGTCGATATCGCTATTGATTGCGGCAAGGCCGGCTTCACCGTCGTTTGCTTCACTGACTTCGAATCCTT
>NZ_JAWOTT010000308.1:0-1101 GCF_033338995.1 Vibrio sp. Vb0304 | reverse complement strand
TATTCTCGATTGGCTCTGGCTTTGCGTACACATAACCTTGGATCAAGTAGATATTGTGCGTAGCCAAATACTCAATCTGCTTTCTGTTTTCTACGCCTTCGGCAATCATTTCACATTCCGCTTTCATCGCCGCAGACACAATAGAATCCAACACTTTGAGTTTTTGGTCGTCTGAGCCAATTGGATCAACGAACATTTTGTCCACTTTCAAGCAGCGAATACCCAAGTCCTGCAAGTAAGAAAAGCCACCATAACCTGTTCCAAAGTCATCAATTTTGAACTTGTAACCTTTGTTGGTGAGGTAGAGAATCTCTTTTTTCGCGGCTTCTACGTCTTTAACCGGAATTCTTTCTGTTAGCTCAAAATGAATTCGGTTTGCACACGGCCAATTCAAATCTGCCAACAGTTTGGTTAACGAACCGGTTTCTAAATGAGAAGAGACAATATTGACACTCACACAAATCGACTCAGGCAGTGACTCAAGATCTTGGATGATTTTGCGAATCATCTGGTTCGTCATCGGAACAATCAATCCGCTCTCTTCTGCGGCGCCAATAAACATATTAGGTGGCACCAAACCATCGCGTCTTGACCAACGCACCAACGCTTCATAACCTACAGTTTGGCCATCTCTGCTATCCACAATAGCTTGATAGTAAGGGATAAATTCGCCGTTATTGATGCCGTTTTGAATCAGCCCTTTGATAGACTTTCTTAGGCTTTTACTTGAGATATAAAACAGCGCAAACACAATCCCAAGAATCAAAGTAGCAGGCACACCCCACACGAAAAGACGCTGATTCGCGTACGCAGCCAAGGCTTCACCACTGTAAATCTTGATGAGCATGTTGGCCTGAGATTCGTCAGAGAAGAAAAACTCGCTCGATAGCGCATTGTCTTCATCAATAATGTTAGGCATGCCGCGACTGATTGAAAGGTCACCAAACATAGGTTCGTGATATTCAAATTTTACGAATAAGCACTCTTCACACGGCTCAGCAATAAGCTGTTTTACCCAACTGTTATCGAGAACCCAAAACACCTCAACGTGCTGATTGTCATAAATTACCATCCATTCTGCTTGGTCTTTGTATTCCGGCA
>NZ_JAWOTT010000307.1:0-1102 GCF_033338995.1 Vibrio sp. Vb0304 | reverse complement strand
ACTGGGTCGATATCAACCACTTTCTTCGCATTCCAAACTGTTAGAGCAAGAAGTAGAGAAATCACACCAGCAGCCAGCCAGAAATATTGCGCTTGAGAGAAGTCGTATTTAGTTACGCCATCAACCTCTGTGATTTTGATTAGAGAAGCTGACGCTAACTCTTGACCAGAAGCGGCGATGTAAGAGAACAGACCGATGAAGCCTTTCACTGCGCCAACTGCGTTCTTAGGCATCAAGTCACAAGCAGTTAGACCTGCAAGGAACACAACCAGACCACCTATAGCGAAACCGATCATACCTAGTGCTACTGCGTCAACGATGCGGTTATCTGGGCCGAAGAACATCAAGCACATGCCACCGATGTTCGCCAATCCGTAAAGTAGTGTCGGGATATGGCGGTTAGAGTTGAACACCTTGTCAGAGATGATGCCTGATAGGATTGCACCTGCTAGACCCGCGATAGGGTATGTAGACATTGCGAAGCCAGCGTCAATCAGTGAGTAACCTTTTGCTTCTTGTAGGTAAAGCACTGCCCAAGAAGACATCGCGTAGCGAGAGATGTACATCGCTGCACACGCTGCTGCAATTAGCCAAACGGTTGGTTGCTTCAGGATGAACATTTGAGCGCGACGAGTTGCTTGCGGATCGTTCTTTTTCTTGATCTCAGGTTCTTCGTCGAATGCTGTTGCTGAATCTGGCAAACCGTAAGTTTGTGGACGGTCTTTTAAGATGAAGAACATACAAATCGCTGCTGCAATCGCTGCAATACCCGCACCGATGAAACCTGCACGCCAACCGAAGTAGCTCACTAGAGACGCCGTTAGGATCCAAGTGATACCTTCACCGATGTTACGTGAGCCACCCCAGATAGAGTAACGGCTACCACGTTGTTTTGGTGAGAACCATTGGAACAGAGACACACAAGACGGTGCTGAACCAACAGATTGGAACCAACCGTTTAGACCCCAAAGCAGAACAAAGAAAAATGCCGTGGTGTTCAAACCCATGAATACTGCGGTGATACCAGACAGTAGTAGAGAGAACGACATAAATCGGCCAATGTTGGCATAGTCAGAAAGGAAGCCGTTCGAGAACTTACCAA
>NZ_JAWOTT010000306.1:0-1102 GCF_033338995.1 Vibrio sp. Vb0304 | reverse complement strand
CTCGCACTGTACACCATGACGTTGATTTAACCGCATTCAACAAACCGAAAGGGTTATTACCGGACTATCAAGAGCGTTACTTTTATGCTGACAAAGCGCTACAAAATTACGCGTATGAAGCAGCGGTGGAGACGTTAGGCAAAGAGAGTGTGTTCCGAGGCATCATTGCTTCTGGTGACCAATTTATCGCCAGTAAAGTAAAAGTCACGGGCATCTACCAAGAGTTCAACGCGATGGCCGTTGAAATGGAAGGTGCAGCATTGGGACAAGTTGCAACCGCCTTTAAGGTTCCGTATGTTGTCATCCGCACGATTTCCGACAAAGCGGATGGTTCTGCTGATGTGGTTTATTCTGAGCTGAAAAAAGCGACGGCAGATAACTCAGCAACCATTACGCTCAACATGCTTAAGCGCATGCAATAGGGTGAGAATACGAAAAGCAGCACATTAAGTGCTGCTTTTTTATGAGTTCGTCAAAGTAAACATTATCGATTCTTTACCTTCAAATTCCACCCTCAGCCGCGAGTTTGGTTGTAAGCGGCTGAGAGAATCGATTGTCATCGTTGGCCGATTTCCACCACAAGCTAAGTTGCTCTTTGTCCATTGGCTTTCCGAACAAGTATCCTTGCATGAAATCACATCGATAAGCGGACAACCATTTGTGCATAACGTCGTGTTCAATGCCTTCGGCGGTCACGGTTTTGTTTTGAGCATGGCACAGCTCAATGATCGGTTTGATCACGTGTCCATTATTGGTATTCATCAACGTCAGTAGAAACTCTCGGTCAAACTTAATCTTTTGTACTGGATATTGAACAAGCTGAGTGAGCGACGTGTAGCCAGAGCCGAAATCATCAATAGCAAGTCGATAACCCAGTTTCGAAAGCTCATCAAGCAATGCCGTGCCTTGCTGTTCCGCGGCAAACGTCTCGGTAATCTCTAGTTCGATACATTCTGGTTTGATGCCATTTCTCGTTACGTGTTTATGAATAAATTGCGCCATTTCTAACGAGTTTAATTCGGCCGATGAAAGGTTGATGGACAGGACAATGTCTTTGCCAAAAATGCTTCTTAAATGATGGTATTCCTCGGTTGCATTGGCA
>NZ_JAWOTT010000305.1:0-1104 GCF_033338995.1 Vibrio sp. Vb0304 | reverse complement strand
CTAGATAATTGGGATATGCTCTAAGAAAACTTAAATAGCTCATTTAGTGTTGTAAGCATTAATGAACCCTTGTATATTTATGGACCATTACAGTATATGAACCAGCCCTATGAGGAATGCGGTCATGACGACTTATATCTACACGCGCTACTCTCCGAAAAACAAAGCCCACAGTGAGCACCTTGCTGCGTTGCGCGAGGCCGCTCCTGATGCACTGCATTTTGAAGATAAAATTCGTGGCTGCGTTCCCCCTTCAGAAAGAGAAGCGTTTCAAAAACTTAGCAATACTATTCAATCTGGCGACACCATCGTGATGTGGTGGCTGACAGCATTTGGTCGCGATTTTAGTCAGGCTCTCAACGCCATTCGAGCCTTGCTTGAAAAAGGCGTCACACTAAAAACCGTATGTGAACCATTGACGTTTGAACCTGACTCAGAACAGACGAAAACGTTACTCGCTTTGCTATCAGGTTATGGAAAGGTACAAATTCAACATCGGTTGTTCGCGGCAGAGCAAGGCCGCCAAGCCATTAAAGATCAACCAGATTTGTGGAAACAGAAGTTCCGTGGCCGCCCTGCTGACCGGGAAAAACATCGGCTCATCGCGGCGTTACTATTAGAAGGGAACACGCTGTTAAGCGTGGCAGAGCAATGCGATGTCAGCTTGTCGACGGTTAAACGAGTCAAAGCAAAATTGAGCGAGTTTGATGAAGATGGCGCTCTAAGAACGCGAAAAAATGCCGGATTCGCCGATGGTGAATCATCATGAACCGTCCCATCAATTTCCGCACGATTCTATTGGCATGTTTGATCATCAGTGTTGGCCAACTGAGCATGGGTTTAGTGATGCCTTCCCTACCTTGGATCGCCAAAGACTTCTCAGTTTCACTCGATCAAGCGCAGCTCCTCGTGAGTATTTATCTACTTGGATTTGGCCCTTCCCAGTTCATCTATGGCCCAATGTCCGACGCATTAGGGCGCAAGAAAGTGCTACTCGCTGGTTTGCTGATCGCAATGTCCGGCTTGCTGATGATCATTTTCTGGAGCCATACGTTTACTGGCATGGTATTAGGCCGCTTTTTGCAGGGCTTAGGGACGGGTTGC
>NZ_JAWOTT010000304.1:0-1105 GCF_033338995.1 Vibrio sp. Vb0304 | reverse complement strand
CGACAGTCACAATATCCGCTTAACCACCAGCCTTGGTGTTGCGGTATATCCAGAGTTTGGCTGTAACGCAGATTCGTTGCTGCAACTTTCATCCCTTGCCGCACAAGAATCAAAACGTCGCGGCAAAGACATTATGTCCGTTTACGATCCCGCATTCGATGCGACGGTGAAACAACGACTCTATATCGAAAGAGAACTGAGTCGCTCCATCCACGACTTATCTCAGTTTGAGCTTTGGTATCAACCTAAATTTGACCTTAAGACCTACCAGTTGGTTGGGGTTGAAGCATTAGTGCGATGGAATCATCCCGAGAAAGGTTACATTGGCCCTGAACAGTTTATTCCGATTGCAGAACAAAACGACTTGATTCTCGATCTTGGTGAGCATTTGATCGAAACCGCGATCAAGCAAAGAGCGGAATGGGCAGAAGCATTCGACCATGATTTTCATATCGCGTTGAACTTGTCCCCACGACAAATCTACCGTCAGGATCTTAGCCTCATATTTGAGCACTTTTTATCGCAATACAATGTATCCGCAAAAGACATTCACGTAGAAGTGACGGAGTCACTTTTGATGGACGACATCGAAAAAGCCCACTTCGTTTTGCGCAAACTGCAAGCCACTGGTATTGAAGTCTGGTTAGATGATTTTGGTACTGGCTATTCTGCCCTGTCCTATCTTCAACAAGTTAACTTTGATGGGCTTAAAATCGATCGCTCATTTATCGCGCAAACCCAGCAAGACAACAAAGATGACTCTCTGGTACGCGCCATCATTTCAATGGCTCACAACCTCGGAATGAAAGTTGTGGCAGAAGGTATAGAAACCCAAACACAACTGGCGCTGATCGAGCGTCTAAATTGCGATGTGGCACAAGGCTTTTTCTTAGGCAAGCCTGTTCCAGCGGCGCAGCTCCTAGAACTTGAAAATACCTGCCAAGCGATGAAGCACAATGCCTCTTCCATCGTAGGTTAAAAACTGGCATGAAAAGCTCATAACGCTCTGCTTCTTGCTTGGCGTTATGAGAAGCTTTCTGCAAAACACGTCACATTTTTATCCCCTTTTAAACCCGATTGCACTCACAGCGCTAACAACCTAAAT
>NZ_JAWOTT010000303.1:0-1107 GCF_033338995.1 Vibrio sp. Vb0304 | reverse complement strand
GTCTGCCTGCTTATCAACCGCATCACGCATTAACGGATGCATTGGCGACGGCAGAGTTGTTTCAAGCTCAGTTGCAATATCACTTTAACCGAGACATGCCAATTTCTGCTATTTGGCAATAAAAGTTATTTACCTTAAACACAAAAACATCAAATGAACGATGGAGGTGTTTCCTTTTAAGATGCTAATGAGGGCTACTACTTTAAGAAAATACATATACTTAAACTTGTGCTTGGTGATGTGAACTAATCATCACTCAAACTCCTACAAAGTATTTAAATTTGGTCACGTATTGTTAAGGAGATTATTCGTGAGCACCGACAATAATGGTGGGATTAAACGTCCCGATGGAAAGGTAAACGCGATAGATACTGACTATCAGATTGGTCAGGATAACGTTGCGTTAAAAGTCGGCCCATTCGGCTTAGACATTCACAACCGAGTTTTCGCAATTTCTGGGATGGCTATCGTCCTCTTTGTTGTGGCAACGCTAACTTTTCGCCAACAAGTTGAACCCTTTTTCGCTGGCTTACGTGCTTGGCTAGTATCCAATCTTGACTGGTTCTTTCTTGCTTCTGGCAACGTATTTGTCATTGTCTGCTTGGTCTTGATTGTGACACCGCTTGGCCGAGTTCGAATTGGTGGTACTGAAGCGACACCAGATTACTCTTATGCAGGCTGGCTAGCGATGTTGTTCGCAGCCGGTATGGGCATCGGATTAGTGTTTTTTGGTGTGTCTGAGCCAATGTCGCACTTCAGCTCTGCACTTGGCGGCGTGAACATTGAAAATGGTGTGCGCACCGACTGGGCACCACTTGGTGGTGCGGTTGGTGATACAGATGCTGCATCTGCACTTGGTATGGCTGCGACCATTTACCACTGGGCACTTCACCCTTGGTCGATTTATGCGTTGTTGGCCCTTGGCTTAGCGATTTTTTCGTTCAACAAAGGGTTGCCACTGACCATGCGTTCCATCTTCTACCCGCTGTTTGGCGAACGAGTTTGGGGCTGGGTAGGGCACATTATCGACATTCTTGCGGTTGTTGCGACGGTATTTGGTCTGGCGACATCGCTCGGCTATGGCGCTTCGCAAGCAGCAACAGGTTT
>NZ_JAWOTT010000302.1:0-1107 GCF_033338995.1 Vibrio sp. Vb0304 | reverse complement strand
ACCCATGGTTACCAATAGACCAACAACCAGCATAAGTAGCGCAGCAAGCGGTTTGTTGTCACCAATACTTGTAGACAGTGACTGAACTAGGGTTTCTACGCCACCGGTTTGTTTCATTACCGCTGCAAAACCCGCGGCTGCGATCATGATAAAGCCGATCATCGCCATCATGTGAACGCCTTTGGTGAATACGTCGTGAGTTTCCTTCCAAGCGATAACGCCACCAAACGTGAACACCATAAAACCAGCAAGAGCACCGATGATCATTGAGCCGGTGTAAAGCTGAACACCAAGCGCGGCAATAATACCAAGTGCAGCCACTAGGATGTGCTGTTTGTTAATGCTGTGGTCGGTTTCGTGAACCACCGTCAGTTCTGTTTCTTTGTACTCACGAGGTTTTCGGTAGCTAACAAAAATGGCCAGTAGCAAACCAAAAATCATACCCGCGCCAGGAAGCAACATTGCGGTTGGTACTTGGCTTGCGACAACGTTCTCTAAACCGTTGTCATGCAGGTTCTTCAGCAAGATGTTGTTTAAGAAGATGCCGCCAAAACCAACAGGAAGCACCATGTAAGGTGTAATCAGACCAAAAGTCAGCACACACGCAATTAAGCGACGATCCAGTTTAAGCTTCGCAAATACGCCCAAAAGAGGTGGAATCAAAATTGGAATAAAGGCGATATGAACAGGAATTACGTTCTGAGAAGACATGGTTACGAGCACTAACGCCACTAATACAGCGTATTTAAGGCCAGTAGTCGATGCTGCACTTTCTTTGCCGTTTAGGCGTTTAATCACGCTTTTTGCGAGCAGGTCAGTGATACCAGATTTAGAAATGGCAACGGCGAATGTGCCAAGCATAGCGTAGCTAAGTGCAATCGTTGCACCGCCACCTAAGCCACTTTCGAAGGCCGCTACGGTATCGCCTAAGCTCATTCCCGCAACAAGGCCACCAACAATGGCACTAAACGTGAGGGCGACCACCACGTTTACACGCATCAATGCTAACACGAGCATGACGCAAACTGAGATAACGACAGGATTCATACTTTTCCTAATATGTTGTGTTTACTTATTATTCTTCGTCGACAAGCGGCCAACCGCCGA
>NZ_JAWOTT010000301.1:0-1108 GCF_033338995.1 Vibrio sp. Vb0304 | reverse complement strand
TATTGGTGAACAGTTTCAGGCGACGTTGACTCTTGGCCGACAGAAACCGCCAATAAGCTCAGAAATAGCCCGAAAAAGCTAATAAGAAGAGCACGCACAACGTTCACCTACATCACAGTAATACGTACTTTTAACTCTGAGGGCGAGAATTTGCAATCGAAATTCTCGCCTCGTGTTTTTAGCCACTCAGTTTGATATAACGGAGGACTTAATTCTTACCGTATGGGTAGTTTTCGAACATTTTCGCCACTTCTTCTGTGATCAAATTTTCCCTTTTCTCAGTACTCATTGATTCGGTTAACTTGCGGCTTGAAACGCCTTTCCACACAACTTGGTTCGCCTTACTATCCACCAGCTCTACCACTAACTTCCCGTATTTGCGTTCTTTATATCGTTCAGGGCTTGATGTAATCACACCAAAGCTGTTCCATCCATAACCGACGCTAAAAGAAGAACCAGACGATACCAACTCCGACTCCTCAACGATATCGTGATGAACGTATAAATCACCACCACTTGCAACTCGAGAAAGCCCCTTCGATTCCAGTTGAGCAGCCAAACCTTGTTCTATACGGCGTCCATCGATACTTGCTGGAGCATCATTTTGAGTACCAAAATCAAACGTTTTGTAAGAAGCGAAGTCCGCTTGTTTATCCACGTCTGTTGTTACTGTCGTACAAGCGGCCATCAAAAGCGCCATTGCCCCAATTGTTACTGTTTTCCACATACGCGCTCTCCTCGTTTTTTTACTTATACGGCTGACAATAAGGTTGTGTGATTTCAATATGGAGTCTAGACCATGAATGATAAGTGTTCAATGTCAGGTGATCATTAAACCATCAAATGGATTGACGATTAATGAGCCAGCTCTGTCACATAACGGTGTCATTTTCGTCGAGCATCATCAGGAAGCCATTTAAGTTCATCGAAAGCGTATTTTTTCACCAAGAAGACAATTTTTTATACAACTGACAAGCGACTGATGAAAAAAGACTTTTCTTTTGAAATCAATGTGGCATATTAGCTGAGTCCTATCGATGCGCGGGCATCGTATAATGGCTATTACCTCAGCCTTCCAAGCTGATGATGCGGGTTCGATTCCCGCTGC
>NZ_JAWOTT010000300.1:0-1109 GCF_033338995.1 Vibrio sp. Vb0304 | reverse complement strand
TCTCGATAAGGCATGTCTGATTTGGAAATGTACTCAATGTCGATGAATAGGCGTTCAATCTGAGAAATCGTGCTGTTATCCAATCCTTGAGTGAGATACACACCATTTCGTTGTTCATGCCAACACAACCAGTCATTCCAAAAGGCACGAGGACGAAAATAGACCCAGCGGTGAAACCATGATGCGTTGTCTTTTTTACGATGGTAGAAGTGCGTTGCGCTTGGTGGAAATAGCAATAAATCCCCGGTTTTGACATCAAAGGCATCATCACCATGAAATATCGTTCCTTCACCTTGGCTCGTGATGTTGATGATGAACCCTTTCATTCCGTTCGGACGATCAATCACAAAATCGAGCTCGTCGCCTTCGATAATGGGGGTAAGCCCAGCCACAAGGTGTGCGTCAAAGTTGTAGCCGGGTTTTAAAGGGTCGTTGTTTTGCATATTTCAACTAATTTACTTTTTCATCAGTCTATTCTGGAGCGGAAAAACTGTCGTCGTTATTCCTCACAGTTTTCTAGAACGATCCATTGTTTGGCAGAAAAGGCTTCTCGGAAAAAGTCCGTCTTAGCGGTTTTCGATAAGAAGTCACTTGGTAATCCATCTCTTTGGTGCTGCCACTTCGCACTTCGCGCTTGCTCGTTGTCTTCGACAGGTGAATCGACAACTTGTTTGATGGTATGACGGATATCAAGGCGAGTTGGAACCGTGTTTCTCGCCAAATACTCGATCACGAGAGCATCATCAGCAAAGTAGTAGTTCATATTGATGGATAAGGTTTCTGAATGGTGCAGTTGACACCATTGTTCGAGCTTTTCTGGCTTGTGCCTAAAGCGCCAATCAGCATCGTGAACGGCAATGAGTTGTCCGTTGTTTAATACTTCCATGGTGCCGATAAAGTGCGTTTTACCATCCCGCTGTAGCTCGAAACTCGCTGGTTGCTCAGTGGAAAGGTTGAGCGTCCAGCGAGTTTTTTCCAGTTGAAAAGTGGGCACGGTTTCTACGTCTGTATCATTCACTAATTGACTCCAAAGTGCTCCCTAAGCGGGAGCACATTTGTGTGGTTTAACCGAGACGGTAATACACTCCGTTGTTACGCAATTCTTGTTT
>NZ_JAWOTT010000299.1:0-1112 GCF_033338995.1 Vibrio sp. Vb0304 | reverse complement strand
TATCAACCATGCCATTCCCGTCAACTCAAAAGGACACTACAAATACCGGTTTAAACGGAGGTTGGCATGGTAAATCTAATACGACGAAGTGTAGTTAGCGGTCTCGTTGTCGGCATGTTTGGTTGTTCGTCATTTGATTATCCCGATCATGGTCAGGGTGGATTGGCGGAAAGCTATCAAGATATTTCGATTGAGAACTATGAGTTCTCGCCTGTTATGCCAGATGAACCATTGGGCCCAGAGCATGGATTGCGATTCGATTGGCAGTTGACCAAGCTTCATCTCGACGCTTTGATTCAAGAAGGCGCTCGTTGGTGCTTCCCTGCTGCAGTGGTGCAAGCACTCGAGAAGCAAAATCGCATTGCTCGTGAACTAGAAGGCGGTTTACTGCTTGATGCCGCCAATGACCTGGTCATCCAGCGTCGTCGATTAAACCAGCTTGAGCAGCAACTCGACTACGTACTTACGCAAACCACTTGCACGCCGCCGGACGACATCGATGCACTAAGGAATGACTTAAACATCGTCGCCGATATTTATGCGCTGCTCAACGTCGATAATCAGTTTGCCATTGATTCTGCGGAGATCAATCCGAAGTACATGGGACACTTGGCAGAAGCCGCTTATATTCTGCGCGACCACCCTGCTCTGTCTCTGGTTGTCACTGGCCATGCGGACGTCACGGGTACGCCTGAGCACAATAAAAAACTAGCACAGGAACGAGCCGAGCAAGTTAAACGATACTTAAGTGTGTTCGGAGTAACGTCAGACCGTGTACAAACCAAATCTGTTGGCGACACATTGCCTTTGTATGAGGGACAAACGCCAGCCGTGCGCCTAACCAACCGTCGTGTGAGCATCGAAGTTCTCAGCGCAAACTCTGATAGCAATGCGCCAAGTAATCACAATTTACCTAACAAAGGCAACATGCCAACGAGCGCGAGCGGTTCGATAGGAGGCGCGTTATGAGCATTTTCAAAACGTTTTTTGCCTTGTTCGCGATGTGCGTGCTCGCTTGGGTAACCCCTCTACATGCCGCAGATAACGACACAGTAAAAGTTGGTGACTTAGTACAGATCAACCTGCCCGGCGAAGCATCGCTAAACCAAGGT
>NZ_JAWOTT010000298.1:0-1113 GCF_033338995.1 Vibrio sp. Vb0304 | reverse complement strand
GTTTAGGGCATCAATGATAACAAGATGAATAGACATAATGACTTAGCAATAAAAAAGGGGCGTAATGCCCCTAGTGTAACGAATGCAAGCCAGACTATCGACCACCAATTTATGGATGGGCAATTCGATAGCATGGTTCGTAATCAGAACCGCCTGGCAATTTCATTCGATGCTGTTCAACGAAGTCTTGCAGTAGCTTGTCGAGCTTCTTCATCAGTACAGGATCGCCATGAATGGAAAATGGACCTTTGCATTCGATTTCGCGAATGCCCTCGGCTTTGACGTTACCTGCCACAATACCAGAGAAGGCTTTGCGTAAGTTAGCCGCCAGAACCTGAGGTTCTTGATCCAAGTTCAAATTCAACCCTTCCATTGATGTATGCGTTGGGTCAAATGGCAGTTGGAAATCCGGTTCGATTTTCAATGACCAGTTGAAGCTGTAAGCATCGCCTTTTTCTTTACGGTGAAGGCGTACATCTTCCATCGAGCGCTTCATGATACGTGCAACTTCGGCAGGATCATCAATGACGATTTTGTAGTGTTTTTGACCTTCTTCACCTAAGGTATCGCGAATAAACGCATCGATAGAACGGAAGTATTCTTCGCTCTCTTTTGGTCCGGTTAACACAATCGGCATCGGCTGATCCGCATTGTCTGGATGCATCATGATACCAAGAATGTACAGCAACTCTTCAGCAGTACCCGGACCACCCGGGAAGATCACAATACCATGCGCCATACGAACAAACGCTTCTAAACGTTTTTCGATGTCCGGCATGATGATCAGCTCGTTGACGATTGGGTTTGGCGGCTCAGCGGCAATGATTGAAGGCTCTGTCAAGCCAAGGTAGCGTTGCTCAGTGTAACGTTGTTTAGCGTGACCGATTGCTGCTCCTTTCATCGGGCCTTCCATCGCACCTGGTCCACAACCCGTACAGATATTAAGTTCACGTAAGCCAAGCTCGTTACCCACTTCGCGCGTGTATTGGTATTCAACGCCATTGATTGAATGGCCGCCCCAACAGACGACGAGATTTGGTTCAATACCGGGAGTGAGCGCGCCTGCGTTACGCAAAATACCAAACACAAGGTTGGTAATGTGCGTTGGGTTAG
>NZ_JAWOTT010000297.1:0-1116 GCF_033338995.1 Vibrio sp. Vb0304 | reverse complement strand
GTGTCTTTCTTTACGGCCTTACGCCAACCGTAGATCTGAGATTCATGCAAGGAGAGCTGTCTTGCTGTCGCAGCCACTCCCACTTTCTCTGCTAGCTTCAGGGCTTCGGCTTTAAATTCAGGAGAATGGATAATACGTTTCTTTTTGTTTGTCCTGGTTCACCTCGTTAGTGATTGTACTCACTTAACTCGGTGTCCAAAACTAGTGGTGCGGATCACTATCGCGTAATTAGTGAGCTTGGACACAGATAAGAGATGTTTTCTGATGTGAATTCCAGTTCATTGATCTAAGACCAAAATTTCGTTTCAAAACAGTGTACATAATCTCTACTCAGAGTTATCAAACAGGTATGTTTCTATCTCACAACCGCAAAGTTGTTCATAAAAATCAGATTGATAGAAAGATGACTGAATGTGGCTCGAAATGCCTAATGTCATGGCCAACCAACTCAGGAAGAGTAGTAGTACTATGCGCCCATATCTCAAATACATCATCCCAACGGTGATTCCGTTACTTATTTGGCTGATGCCTTTGTCAGCGTTTCCTTTTGACGGCATCACCATCGTCCAACAGCGAGTTATCGCGATCTTTTTGCTGGCTGCGCTCTGTTGGGTGTTCGAGCCTATTCCGATTTATGCCACGTCGGTGGTGATCATCGTGCTTGAGTTATTGCTCGTTTCGAACAAAGGCATTGTCTTGTTTCGAACACAAGAAGGGCAACCTCAATTTGGCGAACTACTGCAATACCACGAAATCATGGCTACCTTTGCAAGCCCAATCATCATGCTGTTTTTAGGTGGTTTTTTCTTAGCAATGGCCGCAACCAAATATCGTTTGGATGTGAACCTCGCTAGGGTGTTGCTCAAGCCGTTTGGGCAAAACCCAAAATTTGTCATGTTAGGCCTGATGCTGATCACCGCTATATTCTCGATGTTTATGTCGAATACCGCGACCACCGCGATGATGTTGTCGATATTAACGCCAGTTATCGCCGTGTTTGGGCCTAAAGACCCGGGGCGAATTGCATTCGCGCTTTGTATTCCTGTTGCTGCGAACATCGGTGGTATTGGTACGCCAATCGGTACGCCACCAAACGCGATTGCTTTGAAATACCTC
>NZ_JAWOTT010000296.1:0-1116 GCF_033338995.1 Vibrio sp. Vb0304 | reverse complement strand
AGGCTTGGCTATCAAGTTAAAGACTTTGATAGTGAACAACGAGAAACCTTCAAAGGCTTTAGCTGGGATATCGGATTTGAATGGCTACCACAAGAGCAAACGTTGGTGACGGTCAAAACTACCCAAGCAGCCGTCAACCCTGACCAAGATGGTGACTACAACTTACAGACTCGTTATCGCCTAGATATCAAACACGATTGGAACAGCTATTTAGCCACTCGTTTAGGTGGCATTTATCAAGAAGATGATTACACCGGCATCACGAGAAATGACGAACGATATACCCTTTCCGCTGGCGTTGATTATCAAATTAGACGCTGGATTCAATTGAAAGCGGATTGGCAATATCAAGACAAAACATCCAATCGTTCAGGTTATAGCTACGACCAAAATGTCTGGACGTTAAGCGCGCAATTTTCGTTGTAACAAGGAATGTTAATGAATCCATTATTCAAGTTAATTGGCCTAGCTCTGCTACTTTTCAGTACTTTTGTTAGCGCGAATTCAAACGAACAAGATTACCTACTCGATACTGGTGACACTATTTCAGTGCAAGTTTACGGGGAGGAAGATCTTTCTATTAAAAACATCCTCATCACGTCAGATGGTTACTTTGATTACCCTTACCTTGGACGAATCAAAGCGATCAATAAAACGCCAAAACAGCTCAAGTACGAAATCGAAACGGGCTTAAAAGGTGATTATCTGATCAACCCGAAAGTCATGGTGACAATCAATTACTTCCGTTTGTTTTACGTCAATGGCGAAGTTCGTAAACCCGGAGGATTTGAGTATCGACCAGGACTGACGATAGAAAAAGCCATCGCACTAGCTGGCGGGCTCACCGATAGAGCTTCACGTAAAAGCATTAACTTAACCAAACACAAAACTGGCAAAACCGTAGAAGGCGTGAGTATGCAGCGCACGGTTGAACCAGGTGACATTGTCTTTATTGATCAGAGCTTCTTCTAGTGACAGGTAATCAAATGAACGGAACTCATCCCAACAATTTCCAGATGAACAAAGTGGAACTGATTCGTTTTGGCCATCACTTTAAAACGCTGAAAAAAAACTGGCTTAGCATTGCTGCGTTCACGCTTATATTCTCATTGACGT
>NZ_JAWOTT010000295.1:0-1117 GCF_033338995.1 Vibrio sp. Vb0304 | reverse complement strand
TCCAGCGTCTTCACGAACGAACTTCCCGCCATTCGCTTTTGTGTCATACCACACATCGTGCCATACGCCTTCGACCAACTTACCCATGATTGCTCTCCTATTTCTTATGTCTCCCTTTATATTAGAGATTCATAAGAAACAGAAAATCATCACGCTTAGGACATCTTGTTCAAGAAATTCGAATGAGCATTGAAATTCATGTTCAAAGAAAGTGAGCATAAAAAAAGCGCGACCCTAGTAAAAGGAATCGCGCTTAAGCCCGTCACAGGCTGAATTTACTTAACCTAACATTTGGTTGGTTACACGCTCACGTGAATACAAGAAACCGCGTGAATGTCTGTACCTTCAATCGTAGGTTTGGTTTTTGCACACTCTTCTGTCGCTTGAGGGCAACGAGTACGGAACACACAACCTGAAGGAGGATTGATTGGTGATGGCAGATCCCCTTCCAACATTTGGATGGTTTTATTGCGTTCTAACTCTGGGTCTGGGATTGGAACCGCCGACATCAGCGCACGCGTATAAGGGTGCTTAGGGTCTGCAAATAGCGCATCCGCTTCGCCTAACTCTACCGCGTTACCCAAATACATCACGAGAACACGATCAGAGATGTGTTTCACCACTGACAAATCGTGTGCGATAAACACCAAAGAAAGTCCTAGCTCTTTTTGCAGCTCTTTTAGAAGGTTAACGACTTGAGCCTGAATCGATACGTCTAGCGCCGAAACTGGTTCGTCACAGATGATCATTTTTGGCTTAAGGATAAGTGCGCGTGCGATACCGATACGTTGACACTGACCACCTGAGAATTCATGCGGGTAACGGTTGATTACGTTTGGCAATAGACCAACTTTCGCCATCATCTCTTTAACGCGGTCTTTCACTTCTTGCTTAGACAATTCTGGGTAGAATGTCTCTAAAGGCTCAGCAATGATGTCGCCAACCGTCATACGCGGGTTAAGAGAAGCCAAAGGATCTTGGAAAATCATCTGGATTTCTTTACGCGTTTCACGACGCTGTACATCTTTCATTTTTGTGAGGTCTTGGCCTAACCAAACCACTTCGCCATCGGTCGCTTCAACAAGTCCAATGATGGCACGTGCGAAGGTCGATTTAC
>NZ_JAWOTT010000294.1:0-1117 GCF_033338995.1 Vibrio sp. Vb0304 | reverse complement strand
TGTTTTCCGCAAGAATCAAAGACTGATGATCGGGATGTTCACAACGTACATTCCACTTTGCTTTGCCTTTTAACACGTTGTGTTCCAACATCGCTAAACCACCACCTAACCAAGAGCCAAAACGGTGTATTCCGCTAGAGAAGTTGCGTGCTTGATAAAGCTCTTCATATAGCCATGACTGTTTGAAATGGCTTTGGTAGTCGGCAATAACCGATTGATTTGAAACCGCTTCAAAAACGGCTTCGGCGGCGAGTATCCCCGACTTCATCGCGGTATGCGTGCCTTTGATTTTCGCGCTATTGAGCGTGCCAGCATCACAGCCAATCAATAGTCCACCCGCAAATTGTTGGGTCGGAAGGGAATGAAAGCCGCCTTTGGCAATCGCCCTAGCACCATAGCTGATGCGTTTACCATTTTTTAGGTACTGTTCAATCATCGGGTGATGTTTAAAACGCTGAAATTCGTCAAACGGACTCAGGTGGGGATTTTCGTAATTAAGGTCAACAATCAGACCAACTGCGACTTGGTTGCCCTCAAGATGATAAAGATAACTGCCACCACTGGCTTCGTTTGCCAACGGCCAACCTAATCCATGAACAACCAATCCTTGCTGATGTTGCTCTGCAGGTATTTCCCACAGCTCTTTAAAGCCAATCGCATAGTGCTGTGGCGTTTTATCTTCAGCGAGATTAAATTTGTTAATCAATTGCTTACCAATATGGCCACGAGCCCCTTCAGCAAACAGAGTAAACTTAGCTCGAAGTTCGATACCCGGCTCGAAATTGGCTTTTTGCTCGCCGTTTTTGTCGAGCCCCATATCTCCTGTGATCACGCCACAAACACGGTTTTGTTCATCAATAATGGCTCGGTTAGCACTAAAGCCAGGGTAGATTTCTACGCCTAGGTTTTCTGCTTGGGTTGCCATCCAACGGCACAAACTACCTAAACTGATGATGTAATTACCATCGTTATGCAGCGTATTCGGCACCGCCCACGTTGGCAGTTCATGGCCATTAAGTTCGTTACTTAAATAGTAAGTTTTATCTTGATTGACTTTGGTATTGAGCGGCGCGTCCTTTTCTTTCCAATCCGGAAACAACTCATCCAAACTGCGCGT
>NZ_JAWOTT010000293.1:0-1117 GCF_033338995.1 Vibrio sp. Vb0304 | reverse complement strand
AGCGAAACGCGGTCTGGGTTTAGTGCAGCTGCCGGATTATTACGTTCAAGAAGCGTTAGACAGTGGTGAGTTAGTCGAGGTGCTGACCGATTACCGCGACGATCGCGAAGGCATTTGGGCGCTGTATCCGCAAAGTCGCAATTTGTCGCCAAAAGTGCGGTTATTGATCGACTTTTTGGCGCAAGAGTTGGCGTGATCAGCGCATCAACTGACGCAACGTGACATCCGGAAGCGCGGTCAGTTTTTTACTTTGTACCAAGAACAATTCCGCGCACGCCAAGGCATCACTGGCGGCAGAGTGCGATAAGTACCCCGGCAGGTGATAATAGCGGCGCAAATCGTCCAACTGATAACTGCTGTGCGCGCCGCTTTTCCCTGCATAGCTAAACTGCTTTTCGATTTGCAGAGTGTCGATAAAATACGCGGGGAAATCCTCTACTTGGTAGCGAGAGGAAAAGTAAGCGTGAATGAAGGCTTTTTCAATGCAGCATCCGTGGGCGAGCACCACTTTTCCTGTGATGCGTTCCAACAACCGATTCATACCTTCATCCACTGGCAGTCCTTTGGCGAGATCTTGCGGAGTTAAGCCATTAATTTTCGCTGTTTCTGGTTTGATGAATTGTCCGTGACAAATGTACCACTCTTTGGAGCTGGCGATATCAATGCCGTCCAGCGTTAGGTCAACTACGCCAATCGATAAGATTTTATCGCCTTGTGCGTCCACGCCTGTGGTTTCAAAGTCCAACGCAACAAAACTCAAATCCTTCAAGGTCGTTGAGTCATCCACCAAAGGCCGTTGAAGATAGTCTTTCAGCACCATTGGCCAATCGTCAATAACGTGAATGGCTTGGCGTTTTTGCTCAGGAGAGAGCGGCGTTTCCCACCGCTTAAACCAACGTTTAATCATGGTTACGCCCCTTTCACAAACTTCAGTTTCGCGACATCTTGCAGCTCACTGATGATCTTAAATGCATCTTTTAAGTGCTTGCGCTCAAAGCTACTGAAATCATCGGGTGCGATGTGGTTGTCAGGTGTGGTGCCTGCCAGAATCGCATTGAGTTGATGACGGAAACGTACCTGAGTAATAAAGCGATACGCGCCAATGATGTTTTCAACA
>NZ_JAWOTT010000292.1:0-1119 GCF_033338995.1 Vibrio sp. Vb0304 | reverse complement strand
CACTGTCGGCAGGCACTTTCATCAGCTTTTTCAGATCCGATACGCTAGAGTCACTCAAAATGACCAATGCTTCCCCGGCAATGCCTTCGCCACAAAAGCCCTGACAAACGCCTGAGACGTTATCGTGCGATGCCAAGTCACGCAGCGCCATGTGAAGCTCACTCACTTCAAAGATATTCACGTTTGGTAAAGGCAGTTGAACAAATACATCAAAATGGCGAGCTAACGCGTCGGCAGCTCGGCCGATAGAAACGTTCGCCACTTCCATGTAAATATCGCGTCGGCGGAGAATTGGCAGCTCAATCACGCTTGGTGTGATGATAAGCGGTCGAGGCTCTGGCTCAATCAGCTCTTTGAGGGCGTTTTTTAGCTCATCCTTTGCGATGGGCTTTTGAATAAATGCTTTGGCACCTAACGCGAAAACGCGCTCTTTGGCTTTGGGTTGAATGTCCCCCGACACAACCACAACTGGCGTTTTATTTCCTAAACGCTGCATGTTTTCTAAGGTTTCAAAACCGTCCATTTCTGGCATGGTGAGGTCAAGAAACATCAGTTTAAATTCTTTTTGCGCTAATTCTTCAAGCGCATTTTTTCCGTGGATAGCAAACGTAATATCCGGATTCAATGTTGCTGGCAGTGATCTAGCCATCTGCTTGCGTGCTAACGCTGAATCATCACAGATGAGTACAGGAAAAGACATTCAATCACCTTTTTATATTCAACAATCTGCGCTGGAGTCTACCAGATTGTTACCGCATATAGTACGAGAAAACTGACGAGGAATTTGTATTTTTTGTTTATGCAGTAAGCATACGCAAGATCAATAGATGAGTGAACCTAGCCAACAAGAAACAACGCATTTCACTGTCGATTTAGTGACATCGAACAAAGCCTACTGACCATTCTCAACCCTTGATACGCATAGGGTTGCGTTTATCTAAGCTCCAGAAAACCGAGAAAAAGTTTGTTACTTGCTAAAGTGAAGAAAGGAAAGATGAAACATCAAAAAAGGCATCTAATAAGATGCCTTAAGTAAAATCACGATGCTAATGCGCTTTCTATGGCACACCGTGACCTTTCGAAGCAACCCAAACTCGATACCATTGCTCGCGAGTCAAT
>NZ_JAWOTT010000291.1:0-1120 GCF_033338995.1 Vibrio sp. Vb0304 | reverse complement strand
CGGCCAAAATCGCCACTGCAGTGATGGTTCGTTTAAGTGTTTTGACTGACATTGTGTATATCCTTCCCTTCAACAAAGCGCCCATAAATGGGCGCTTGAGTGATAAACAACGACGTTAGAACGAGTAGTACAGATCAGCAATCGCTTCGACCAATCCTTCTACATCTCGCTCATCATGGAACAAGTGTGTAGAGATACGAAGCGCGTACGTGTCGTGTCCATCGTCTTTGTACAGCTTGAAGTTCGTTGTACGGATGATGTAGCCATATTCTTCACGCAGACGGTCACGGAACTCAGTCAGGATTTCTTCGTTCGTCACATCATAAAATGGGTTGAACGTCGTTAATCCACTCGTCAGCCCTTCCACATTTGGCGAGAACATTTTCGCATGTGGCAGCACGTCTTGGAGTGAGGTTTTACATTGGTCACTCAACGTTAGAATGCGGTCTTGGATTCGGTCACGACCAATCTCATCCCACATTTTACAGCTATCAGCCAGAGCTTGTTTAGCTGGGTAGTTATCGTTACCAATGTACTGCATTTGGATTTGCTTACCTAAGTAATCCGCATGAGAAAGCGACGAGTTTATCAACCACAATGGATTTTCACGGTCGCTCCAGTATTCGTTCAAACGATTACCGTTGTCGCGCACGTATAAAATGCCTGTTGCGCCCGGGCCACACTGCCATTTATGTCCAGAACCAGAGTAGAAATCACAATCCAGATCATGTAGGTCAAGATCGAACATACCCACCGTGTGAGCACCATCCACTAACGTTGGAATTTGGTGCTCTTTTGCAAGAGAACAAATTGCCTTTGCTGGCAGCGCAGTACCGGGTTTGTATGTGATGTGAGAGAACACAATCAGGCGAACATTGTGGTGCGCTTCAATAGCGTCACGGAATGCTTGAATGTAGTCTTCTTCAGAAACGTCTTCAGTACCTGTAAACACTGGTAACTGAATTTCCACAACTTCTACACCAAAGCGGTGTTTTACAACATTCAGCGGAGATGTCGCTGCAATGTGTTCGTGGTGTGTAGTAAGAATCACGTCTCCCGGCTCGAAATGCAGACCATTAATGATCGAACATAGACCGTCAGTCGTGTTGCGGCTTAAGAT
>NZ_JAWOTT010000290.1:0-1122 GCF_033338995.1 Vibrio sp. Vb0304 | reverse complement strand
ATGCGTTTTTATGACGGTAAACAGTGGAAGAAAGAGTGGGACAGCAATAAAGAGTTGCCGAAAGCTGTCTCAGTTGTCTTGAAGTTGAAGGATTACGGTGAAATTGCGCGCACGTATCTAACGCCAGATGGCAAGCTTGCGGAAAGTGAAAGAAACAAAGCATCGGAGGGCAACAACAATGGCTAATCGTCAGCGTGGTGTTGCTTTGATTATTGTACTGATGTTGTTGGCGATTATGGCGACCATTGCTGCCACCATGTCTGAACGTTTGTTTTTGCAGTTTCAGCGCGGTTCAAACCAAATCCATTACCAGCAAGCATATTGGTACAGTGTTGGTGTTGAAGCCTTGGCTGAAGTGGGTATCGAGCAGAGCTACAAAGACAGCGATACCATCAACCTCAGCCAACCTTGGGCGATTAAAGAACAAGTGTACCCATTGGACTATGGTCAAGCTGCAGGACGTATTTGGGATAAGCAAGCGTGCTTTAACCTCAATGTGTTAAGTCGAGTGCAGCCGACCGGACAACAAACCACTCGACCATATTTGGTTCAAGTGCTGCAGCGTTTGTTGGAAGAATCGGATGTAGAGCCGTATCAAGCGGAAGTGATTGCCGATTCCACTTGGGAATACATTGATTCAGACAGCACAGTACGTTCAACCACCGGCGTGGAAGACAGCACCTACGAATCGATGAAACCTTCGTATTTAGCGGCTAATGGTTGGATGGCAGACAAAACTGAACTGCGCGCGGTATATCAAGTGAGTGGTGAAATTTATCAAAAGATTGAGCCCTTGGTATGTGCGATCCCAAGTGATGATTGGCGTTTAAACGTCAACACGATAGAGGTGGAACAAGCGCCGATTTTAGTCGCTATGTTTTCACCGAACTTGAGCAGCAGCGACGCGGTTCAACTGATAGAAAAGCGTCCCTTCGATGGTTGGGACAGCGTAGACGAATTTCTAGCGGCGTCAGAATTAACTGGCTTGAGCGATGATGTAAAGAAAAACGCCAAAGGCTATTTAGGAGTGGATAGCTCCTTCTTCGAATTGGATGCACAAGTGTTGGTGGATGAATCACGTGTACGTATCCGAAGCCTTTTGCAAAGTACAAATAGAGAAAC
>NZ_JAWOTT010000289.1:0-1124 GCF_033338995.1 Vibrio sp. Vb0304 | reverse complement strand
CTGCACCTTCTGGGCACAAATCGTCGTGTGGTAATACAATAATCTTAGGCATAACTACTTTCTCTTATATATCGTCTACTGATTGACCTGACAACGCAGCTCGAATCGATTTATCCATACGGCGTGACGCAAAGTCTTGGCTAGCTTTGTCTGTATCTTTGATGCCTTGCTCAATGGCATTTGCATCATCACCATTACGCAGCTCAATCAGTGCTTCAATGGCTTTTAATAGATCTTGTTTTTCTTGCTCTGATAGTAGTTCATCACCATCAGCTTGCATTGCAGCGATCAAACCTTCAATCACCCGGTCGGCTTCAACGCGTTGTTCAGCTAACGCACGAGCTTGCATGTCTTCTTTGGCGTGAGTCATCGAATCACGCAGCATGTTCGCAACTTCGTTATCGCTTAAACCGTAAGAAGGTTTCACTTGAATTTCGGATTGAACACCTGTGCTTTTTTCCATTGCAGTCACTGATAGTAAACCGTCAGCATCAACTTGGTACGTCACTCGGATGTGCGCAGCACCTGCCGCCATAGGAGGAATACCTTTTAGTGAGAAACGCGCAAGTGAACGACAATCATCCACCATCTCGCGCTCACCTTGCACAACGTGCACGCTCATCGCCGTTTGACCATCTTTGAAGGTGGTAAACTCTTGCGCGCGAGCAACAGGAATCGTGGTGTTGCGCGGAATGATTTTCTCAACCAACCCACCCATGGTTTCAATACCCAATGATAATGGAATCACGTCAAGCAGCAGCATTTCAGAGTCAGGCTTGTTACCAGCAAGAATATCTGCTTGGATGCCCGCACCAATAGCCACCACTTCATCAGGGTTGATGCTAGTGAGTGGTGTGCGGCCAAAGAATTCGCCTACCATTTCACGGACAAGCAAGGTACGAGTTGAGCCACCAACCATCACCACCTCAAGTACTTCCTCCGCTTCTACGTCAGCATCTTTCAGTGCAAGACGACAAGACATCAGAGTTTTCTTCACGAGTGGGCGAATCAGATCTTCGAACTGCTCGCGTGTTACAGTGCCTTTCCAGCCAAACACGTCAACTTCTACGCTGTCTTGCTCAGAGAAAGCAATTTTGGTCGCCGTTGCAATGTTCAGTAATGCA
>NZ_JAWOTT010000288.1:0-1125 GCF_033338995.1 Vibrio sp. Vb0304 | reverse complement strand
ATGGCGGTTCCCCTCTTGTCGAATCTCCTCCATTTTGCTCAAATAATTCGCGATTGGCTGGCCCATAGCTGGTTTTAACCATTGAATTTTGTCACTGCGAATTGATTCAATTCGGGTCACATCATCATTTCGACCAATGCGTGCTTTCTTCCAATTATCCGGTATGCAATTACGTAATTGGGTTACTTCGTCTTCAGAAAGAAAGTCATCCCAAATGTAGTAACCATCCGTTGCTAACGCATCGATCAGCTTGTTCATTTATTTTATTCACTCGTGTGGATTGGGCGGTTTATATAAAAAATTCAATCCAATGCAACAAATGCAACTTTTTGTCGAAACGACAAATTCTGAATCATCAAATAAAATTGAAAGAAAAGCACACAAAAAAGCCGCTCTCTTGAGCGGCTAAATTAGCAAGTTATTGGGCACCATAAACCACGGTTGGTTGATGCATCGGCCTGATTCGCTGGATAGTTCGGCGCTGTTTGTTCTTTAGTTGGATGTGACACAGTTCCAGCACCAAACCAAACGCCATCGCAAAGTACACATACCCTTTATTGATATGGATTGCGAAGCCTTCGGCCATCAGCAAGCCACCCAGCAATACTAGGAACAGTAGCGCTAAGGTTTTGAAACCAGGGTAACGGGTAACTAGGTTATTGATCTTTTCAGCAGTCATAACCATGACCAATGCAGAAGCAATAATTGCAGCAACCATAAGTGGCACTTCACTTGTTAAACCGACTGCTGTGATGACAGAGTCCATCGAGAATACCGCATCAACCGCAACGATTTGTAACAAAACCACCGCCAATCCTGTGCGCACATGGGTAGAGTGATCGGTTTCGTTGTGAGTTAACCAGCTCCAAAGCTCTTTTAAGCTTTTCGCTAACAAAAACGCACCACCCAAGATCATTATCATATCTCGACCTGTCACCGCATGGTCTGCAACGCTAAATAGTGGTTGTGTAAGTTGCACGATCCATGTGATAGAAAACACCAATCCAATACGCGCTAACACCGCAAGACCAATACCTAGGTTTCGTGCAAGCTTTCTCTGGTGGGATGGCAATCTTTCACATAACACGGAAATAAAAACGACGTTATCTACGCCTAAAACAACTT
>NZ_JAWOTT010000287.1:0-1127 GCF_033338995.1 Vibrio sp. Vb0304 | reverse complement strand
GTCGCTACTACATTCAAGCAGAAGAACAATTGCATGGAACAGGGTTAGACCTTTTCAAAGCGCGTCAGCCGGAAACCCCCACCATTCCTAAATGGCTTGCGAATACCCTCGACGAAAACAGCGCGATTGCCGTGGATGGACGCTCGATCAGCTACGCATTTTACCAAGAACTTAAACAAGCGCTTGAGCCAAAGAACATCGAGATTGTTCTCGACCTCGATCTGATAACGCCAATCTGGACTGACCGCCCGAGCAGACCGAGCGCAGAAATTTTTGACCATCCGGTTGCGTTTTCTGGTGTAGAAACCAAACAAAAACTCGCAGATATTCGTAAATGGCTCAATGAAAACCATGCGGACTGTTTATTGGTTTCAACCCTTGACGATGTGATGTGGACACTGAATATTCGTGGCGGTGACACGCTTTACTGCCCGGTTTCAGAATCCTACCTTATCGTCGAGCGAGACCGCGCGACGGCGTTCATCGATAAACAAAAGTTACCAGCCGAGATAGAGAAGAAGCTGACTGCGCAAGGTGTGAGCGTTCGTCACTACGAGTACGTCAGCCAGTATTTGAATCAGCAATGTGAAGGCTTGTCGCTTGCTTTTAGCCCAGTTTATACCGATAGCTTGCTGGTTAACTCCATTGAGCAGAACCTTTCATTAAAGCCAATGGCTTGCCCGGTCACCGACATGAAAGCCATCAAAAATAAGACCGAGTTAGCCAATCTCGAACAGTCATTGACGGACGATGGTGTGGCTGTCGTGAAGTTCATGAGCTGGTTAGAAGACCAAGTTCCAAGCGGGCTTGTTACTGAGCTGTCAGCCGAGGCTCAATTGAAAAGCTATCGCCGTCAAACTCGCCATTATGTGAGCGACAGTTTCCGCACGATTGCAGGCTTCGCCGCACATGGCGCGAAAATGCATTACGCCGCCGATGAAGAAAGCAATGCTGTGGTCAATGAAAGCAATTTCTTCCTTGTAGATTCTGGCGGTCAATACCTTGGCGGCACAACAGATATCACCCGTACTTTCCACTTCGGGTCACCGACCATTAAACAGCGCAAAGATTACACGTTAGTGCTGAAAGCGGTTATCCGACTGACTCAGACTCGATTTATGAAAGGC
>NZ_JAWOTT010000286.1:0-1128 GCF_033338995.1 Vibrio sp. Vb0304 | reverse complement strand
CGGGCAACGTTGGTTTCATTTATATCCAGACACGACCACAACCGATGAGTTTTACTGGGCCAATACAGGGCAAAACTGGAACTTCATGTGCGCTGATTGCCACTCAACCAACTTGAAGAAAAACTACGACGCGCAAAGCAATACTTATCAAACAACGTGGTCGGAAATCAACGTCAGCTGCGAAGCGTGTCATGGCCCGGCAAGTCTGCACGTGGAAATGGCGAAACAGGCCAAGCAAAACGGAATGCCAATTGCCACCGCGAATCATTATGGTTTTTCTCGCGATCTTTCAGCCGCAGTCAAAGAGTGGGTCTACAAAGAAGGGCACAGTACGCTTCAGCCAAAAGACATTGTGCCAACCAACCAAGTTCAAACTTGCGCTCAGTGCCACAGTCGACGTACCCAGTTGAATGAAGAAGCGGATCACGTCAAAGGTACGTTTCTTGATAAGTACCGTCTGAGTTTAATTACCCCTGAGCTCTATTATCACGATGGCCAAATTTACGATGAGGACTATGTCTACGGCTCGTTCTTGCAATCGGCCATGGCAGAGAAAGGCGTAACGTGCACAAATTGTCACGATCCACATACCGCACAACTCAAAATCCCAGAAGAAGCTGTATGTGCGCAATGCCATGTAGCGTCAGATTATCTGCCAGAAAACCACACCTTTCATCAAGCGAACACCGAAGCATCAAAATGCACAACGTGCCACATGCCGGAGACGACCTATATGCAGGTAGACACGCGTAGAGACCACAGTTGGCACGTTCCGCGCCCAGATTTAAGCAAGCATATTAATACGCCCAATGTTTGTACCGCTTGTCATGATGATAAAGATGCGAAGTGGGCCGATGAGCAGATTGGTCAATGGTTCCCAAAATCAAGGTATCGCAACACTCAGCACTTCTCGGTCGCATTTTATGCAGACGCAATAGGCCACCAAGGTGGTTCAGATGCGTTGGCTTATACGGCTCAAGATTCTTCCATCAGTGACATCATTCGTGCATCGGCTTTAGAGCGAATGGCAGGCAATACTGGCCAGAATACGTTGGTTGCGCTTGCTCGCGCCGTGAAACATGAGAACGAGATGATTCGACTGGGTGCTGTTGCTGGCTCGGCAGGGTA
>NZ_JAWOTT010000285.1:0-1129 GCF_033338995.1 Vibrio sp. Vb0304 | reverse complement strand
TTCTTGATAGTTGCTTCACCAATTCCTTTTACATTGGTTAAATCAGCTGCTGTTTTAAATGGGCCGTGCTCGGTACGGTAGTCACCTATGCTTTGCGCTTTCTTTTCGCCAATACCTTTCAGCATCGTTGCTATCTCTTCTGCAGAAGCAGTATTGATATTGACCGTAATTTCAATTCCTTCATATTTATCAGCCTTGGTATCAGCGGCCAAACTGAGTGGTGCGAACACCACTAAACACAAGGTTAAAATCCATTTCATATTGAACATATACACTCCAAATTAACGCTCTGAAATAATCCGCCCTAATGTAGGCAAACACTCATCGTCATTGAAGTTTGTTTAAACAAAAATAAAACGGGCCGCTTACGCGACCCGTTTTAGTTAACATGCAAATTACATAATTAGTGCTTAGTTGCTCACAACAAAGTACTCAATGTTTGTGTTAGCACGCAATACAGCGAGAACAGAAGATAGATCCTGCTGAGATGATGCACGTTGCATTTGCATCGCAACTTGATCTTCTAGCGAACTATCTAGTTCCGCTTTCACAGCATCCAGTTCAATCACTACGATGTTGCCTTCAAGGTCTTTCGACTGACCGTAGACAGGTTTGCCATCTACTGGCTTCGCCATTGCAAAGACGGTAGTTGCTAGTGGCGAACGACGGTCAACGGTCTCTTGCTCACCAAATGTTAGGTTGTTTTCCGCAAGAACAGCAGTATTGCCTTCATTCAGAGCAGCTACCACTTTTGTACCTAGCTCTAGGGCACCTTGCTCACCTTTAACGCGAGATAGTTCCGCCACAACTTGGTCTTTCACTTCAGCTAATGGAAGCACTGTTTCGTCACGAGAATCTTCAACACGAACAACAATAATGTGCTCAGGCGCAACTTCAATCGCTTCAGAGTTCAGACCGTCTTCTTTCACTTCTGGGCTCAGTAGTGCTTGCATAACGGCTTGGTTACGTAGAACCTCAGGTGCATCAACTTGAGAGATGAAGTCTGTTGTCTTCACTTCTTGGTTAATAGCTTTAGAAGCATCATCTAGTGAATCAGGGTACTCAAAAGCAACACGCTCAAGCTCGTTTTGAAGCTCGTAGAATTGATCCACCGCTTTTTGGTCTACTA
>NZ_JAWOTT010000284.1:0-1130 GCF_033338995.1 Vibrio sp. Vb0304 | reverse complement strand
TGCAGCTTCTGCAGCTTGGTTAACTTCTATCTCGCCATAAACGGGAAACGCCGTCGTTAATCGTTCACCGGTAAAGGCGTTGGTGGCGTAAAACACCTGTGAGTTTTGCGAATTCATTGTTCTTCCTTACTGTCCTTATTTCACTTCAAATCCGTACGCGTACGGGTCTTCGTCATCGACCCAAATGGTGTTGTGTCCATACACTTGTGCCCAACCTTCAATGCTCGGCAAAATCGCCGTTTGCCCGTTTACTTCGGTGATGCCCTCAATACGGCCGTTAAATAGGCTGCCGATGATGCTTTCATGCACGAAATCTTCGCCTGATTTGAGTTTTCCTTTCGCGTGCCATTGCGCCATGCGTGCGCTCGTGCCGGTTCCACATGGCGATCGGTCGAGCGCTTTATCGCCATAAAAAACGGCATTGCGAGCCGTTGCGCCGTCTTGCGTTGGTTTCCCTGTCCAAAGTACATGGGAAACGCCGCAAACCGTGGGATCATTTGGATGAATGCATTCCACTGCATTAGAAACGGCGGTGCGCACTTTGGGGGAGAGCATTAAAATCTCATCAGGGGAGTAGTGTTCGAGTCCCGCATAATTTTCTTGTGGATCAACAATGACGTAGTAGTTGCCGCCGTAAGCGACATCTACGGTGATTTCTCCCAAACCTTCGATTTCAACCGTGACATCTTGATGCGCAAGATAAGCTGGAACATTAAAAATCTTTACTGACGTGACCTTGTCACCTTTGGTTTGGTAGTGGACTTCTATTTGGCCGGCTGGCACGTCGAGGATCAAACGTCCCTCTTCTTTCGGCGTAATCAAACGATTTTCGATGGCGGTGGTCACGGTACCAATGGTGCCGTGTCCACACATAGGCAGGCAGCCGCTGGTTTCAGTAAAAAGGATGGAAGCATCTGCATTGTCGCTGCAAGGCGGTAAAACAACGGAGCCTGACATCATTGAATGGCCACGCGGTTCAAACATCAGTGCTTGTCGAATCCAATCATAATGCTCTAAGAAATACTGACGCTTTTCACTCATCGTGTTGCCCTCAAGTGGTGGAACACCACCAGCCACCAATCTCACTGGGTTTCCACAGGTATGGGCATCGATACAGAAAAAGGTTCCTT
>NZ_JAWOTT010000283.1:0-1131 GCF_033338995.1 Vibrio sp. Vb0304 | reverse complement strand
GTGGAACAGATTGATGAGCACTTGTTCTAGTTCAACGCTGTGAATGGCGAGCCTCACCTCGTGGTCGATCGTCGGTACTTTGAGCGTGACACCTTGCTTGATCAACTTATTGCTCAATATGCTGGTGGCATTGTGCACCGCATCGTGGAGTATCGACACTTCATTATGAGGTTCATGAGAAGTTTTACGGGTGAAGACTTTTAGCCTAGCAATGACCTCGGCAATAGTCTCGTTTAGCGAGAGCATCTTGTTTAAGTTGTCTGCGACCATCGGGTAGCGTTCCATCGACAACAAGCGCTGGGAGTTTTCGGTGTAAGTTCTCAGCGCGGCAAGTGGTTGGTTTATCTCGTGGTTGATACTGGCAGACAACTCTCCCAGCAAAGCAAGTTTGGCGGCTTGAGTCAGCTCTTGCTGAGTTTGTCTTAGCTCTTGCTGGCTTTGTTCATACTGACGAACCGTTTGCTGCAACTTGTGGTTTGCTTCACTTAGTACAACTGTGCGTTGCATGACTTTTTCTTCCAAGCTCACATTGAGATTGGCAAGACGTGCCTTGTTCACCAACATCTGAAACCATGCCAATGCGATCAGTGCAATCAGCGCGTATAAAATCAAATAGACTACATCTGCTTGCAATACTGCCGTCAGTACGGTGTGGTGATTGATTAACGCTACAACGCGAAAGCCTTTATCCAACAAATGTGTTGCGTACGCGAGGTAGTTTGGTGACAGCAACAATTGGTTATCCGCAAACTCACTTTCGTCACTTTGCGCGGTAAGTTCGCCGTAATATTCGGGCAACGTGTCACCGTATTGGCGAGTTTCAGTCAGTTCATTGATGGCCGTTGGTGAGAGTGGAAACAGTGCGCGATAGCGCCAATCGGGTAGGTTGCTCATAAACACTACGTTGTGTTTGTCGGTCACCAAAACGTCTGCGCCACTTTGTGCAAGGCGCTGTTCCAATTGCTCCAAATTCACTTTTACCGTGATGACGCCGATGACATCGCCGTTCAACCATAGTGGAGAGGAAAAGAAGTAACCCCGTTTGTTAGAGCGTACTCCTAACCCCACGTATTGGGCTGGCTCACCACGACGGGCATTTTTAAAGTAAGGGCGATAACTAAAACTCGAACC
>NZ_JAWOTT010000282.1:0-1132 GCF_033338995.1 Vibrio sp. Vb0304 | reverse complement strand
TTTATTACGGGCACTAGGCGGCCTCGCATTTAAATAACATTAGGTAGCCGAACTCATTCAGAGTAATTGGAGTTCATTAGTCAGAGCTACCCATGTTCGGCAAACCTTAGTATTGCCGGTTTGTTTGAGTACGATGCGTAGTCTGGTGTTCATCGCTTAGAACAATGAGAATAAATATGAAGCATTTAGTTGAAAGATTCCTTCGCTACGTCACGTTTGACACCCAATCAAATCCCCATGTTGCCCAATGCCCAAGTTCACCTGGCCAACTCGTTTTTGCAGAGTTGTTGAAACAAGAGATGCTAGATCTTGGTTTGAGCGATGTGACTTTAGATGAACACGGTTACTTGATGGCAAAACTGCCGTCGAATGTTGATTACGATGTTCCACCAATCGGCTTTATCGCCCACATGGATACTGCACCAGATGCGTCTGGTAAGAATGTAAATCCGCAATTTGTTGAAGACTATCAAGGTGGCGATATTGCACTTGGGTTGGGAGACGAAGTGTTGTCTCCGGTTCAGTACCCAGACTTGCACAACCTGCACGGCCACAATTTGATTACCACCGATGGCACAACGTTGCTTGGCGCGGACAACAAAGCGGGCATCGCAGAAATTTTGTCTGCGATCGCGATGTTGATTGAGAATCCAGACATTCCTCATGGTGACATTTGTATCGGTTTTACTCCGGATGAAGAAATCGGTCGTGGTGCAGATTTGTTTGATGTTGAGAAGTTTGGCGCGAAATGGGCATACACTATCGATGGTGGCCCGCAAGGCGAACTTGAATATGAGAACTTCAATGCGGCAAGCGCTGATGTGATTTTCCATGGCGTAAGCGTTCATCCAGGTACGGCTAAAGGCAAAATGGTCAATGCGATGAATTTAGCGGCGCAATTCCAAGTTAAAATGCCAGCAGACCAAACCCCTGAAACCACCGAAGGGTATGAGGGTTTCTTCCATCTGAAATCGGGAGAATTGGGTATCGCCCGCAGTGAACTTGGTTACATCATCCGCGATTTTGACCGTGAAGGGTTAGAAGAACGTAAGGCGCTGATGCAAAAACTTGTCGATGAAATGAACGCAGGTCTGAAACACGGTTCAGTCGAACTTAACATTACCGACAGAGA
>NZ_JAWOTT010000281.1:0-1134 GCF_033338995.1 Vibrio sp. Vb0304 | reverse complement strand
TATCTTGCTAAGCGTTTTGCCGCTAAAGAGGCAGCATCGAAAGCGCTAGGTACGGGGATTGCTCAAGGCGTGACTTTCCATGATTTTACCGTCTCGAATGATGAGTTGGGTAAGCCAATTTTAATGCTGTCTGGCGTGGCTCAAAAAATGGCGCAGACGATGGGCGTTAATCACGTGCACTTATCCATTTCTGATGAGCGTCACTACGCGGTTGCGACCGTGATTCTTGAATCCTAACCCTTTAAGCTGAATAAAAAAAGCCAGAGTAAATGCTCTGGCTTTTTTGTATGAAGTTTAGTCAGAATGCTACTGCTCTAGATAAAGTTTTGCAGTGGTGGTGACCTTAATCATTTCATCTTGCAGTTCAAACATTTCAGGTTCAATTTCCTCAATGCTGGCTCCTGAACGAAGTGCGTGTTCAAGCGTAGCACAGAGAGATTTTAGCCTTGGTACGCCACAATAAGAGCTACTGCCGTGCAGTTTGTGGATCACATGAATTAACTCTTCACGCGAATAATCGTCTTGCTCAAGTGCGTGGTCGACAACTTCTTCTACTTCTGGAATGAAATCGATCAACATACGCAGCATATCTTTGGCTAAGTCTTCCTTATTAGCGCTCTGTTTCAATGCGGCTTGCCAGTCAATAATCACATCAGGTTGTGTATTTTCAGCTGTAGCAGGTGCTTCACTTGCTGGTTCATCGACGTAGGACGGCGCAACTTTCCCTATGCTTTCTGTACAGGTATTCGGATTCCAGTGGACCAACACTTGTTGCAGTACATGCTCTTCAATTGGTTTGGTGAGGTAATCATCCATACCTGCGGCGAGAAGACGATCGCGCTCCCCAGCCATGGCGTGCGCGGTAACGGCGATCACTGGTGTGTCTTTGTTTAACTCAAGCTCTTTGATGTTCTGACAAGCGGTCACGCCATCCATTAATGGCATTTGGATGTCCATAAAGATCAGGTCGTATTTCTTCTCGGTAGCGAGATTTACGGCTTGCTGCCCATTGCTACAAGCCGTTACGGTTTCAACCCTTTCTTTCAGTAGTGCTGAAATCAGTTTTAGGTTTGCAGGGTTATCATCCACCGCGAGCACCGTCAGTGGCAGTCGTTCGCTTTCTTCTGTTTCAAC
>NZ_JAWOTT010000280.1:0-1134 GCF_033338995.1 Vibrio sp. Vb0304 | reverse complement strand
TCGTGAGCTGACTCTAGAACAATTGGAAGAAGCTCTAGATAAACTAACTACTGTTGTTGAAGAGCGTCGTGAAGCTGAAGAAGCAGAGCGTGAAGCACTAGCACAACAAGAAGCTAAGCTAGCAGAGATTGCAGAAAAAATTGCTCAAGACGGTATCGACGTTGAAGCACTAATTAGCGCATTATCTGGCGAAACTAAGACTAAAGCAAAATCTAAGCGCGCTCCTCGCCCAGCTAAGTACAAGTACATCGACACAAATGGCCAAGAAAAAACTTGGACAGGCCAAGGTCGTACACCTTCTGCAATTCAAGAGCAACTTGACGCAGGTAAATCACTAGACGATTTCCTAATCTAATTGTTCTTGTTTAAAAAGGCTCCCGTTGGGAGCCTTTTTTATTTGTCTTGCGCAAATAAAAAATGGCGTATTTTTTCAAACACGCCATTTTAACATTAGTTATAAAGTGGTTAATTCGATATGAATTAACGTTCCCAGTATGCTTCTTCCAAACTGTCTTCTCGCTCTGGTAAGCCACGAGACAGACGAGGAGAATGTTGCACGAGAACTTCGTAGCTCGCACGGTTCGCATATTTACAAACCTGAGAAAAAGATGAGTAAGTTAAATACTCATTGCTGTGCTTGCTAGAGTTAGGCACATTTTCTTTATGGTATTTATTCGCCGCCATGTCATGAAGAACAGCAGACAACGCAGCATCACCCGCACCGTTTGTGTTCTTAATTTTCTCTGGACCACCCATGTAAGGAGAAATATGCGAATAAACTCGAATTGGATTCTGACAAGCATCTTTTTTAGCCGGACGGCTGAACTCGTAACGATTAAATTCAGCAATCGAGCCAGGAAGTAATGGCAACGTGGTTTCACGCTTCGCACTGTCTTCAGTGTAACCCGCCATAAACAGACCAACAGGACCTGCGGTACATAACACCATATCAGCCCACTCTAGCGTCTTATCAGAAGCGGCTAGCGGATCAGTTTCGCCTGTTAGAGCTTCTGCTTCGTCTTCGTTCATTGCGACAACAGAAACGTGTTCACGAATAAAGTCTTGCCAGTATTTAGGATCGTCTTGAATAACAAACTTAGTACCTAGCGTTAATACAACAGGAACATCGTTCTT
>NZ_JAWOTT010000279.1:841-1134 GCF_033338995.1 Vibrio sp. Vb0304 | reverse complement strand
TTACCATATGGCTCAAGAATCTCACGTGATGCTGTCATCATACGCTCACCACCGCTTGCATGAACGTTCACCATCCATACACCTAACTCAGCAGCAGCGCGTACCGCTTTTGAACAGGTGTTCGGGATATCATGAAATTTCAAATCCAGGAATACAGAAAAACCACGTTTGTGGAGTTCACGTACGAAATCAGGACCAAATAGCGTAAACATTTCCTTGCCGACTTTTAGGCGACATGACGCAGGATCAATTCTATCTACAAACGCTAGCGCATCAGCTTGGGTATCATAATC
>NZ_JAWOTT010000279.1:0-831 GCF_033338995.1 Vibrio sp. Vb0304 | reverse complement strand
CAGTGCGACAATAACTTTTTGGTCGATCATTTCATCTCCTAATTATTTTTGGTTCTTTTACTTGTTAGACATAAGGTTAAAAAAATGCAGCGGACAGAAACTCTGCCAGCTGCATTAAAACTATTCACCATCCAATCCGCGGATTGGCTTGATCGTCCCCCACCCTTTACAGGAAGGGCAATGCCAATAAAGGGAATGAGTAGAGACGCCACACTTCCTGCATCGGTAGTGCGGTTTTACTTTTAATTGTTCTCCAACCATCGCTTGTAATGTAGATAAACTGTCTTTTGCGCGACCGTCTTCAGCCTCTGCAATGTGGTAGTCAATCAGGCGATAAAAGCCCTTCATGGTTGGATTTTTCAGTAGCTGTTTCGTCAGCAATTCTTGGGCAGCGCCGACGCTTTCATGGTGAGCGACTAACTGAGCCAGCATCAACTCCGCTGACACCCCTGCCTTTTTATCAATACAGGCGCGTAAAAACTCGACCAGTTCATCTTCTTGCCCGAGATGGTGATAGCACTCAGCAATTGTCGGCAAAACATCGCTCACAAAGTCTTTGTCTTGCTCCAATACACCCGTTAGATACTTAATGGTTTGTTTGTAGTCTTCTGACTCCAAGTAAATCCGGCCGAGCGAAATACTTGCTCGAACACATTTTGGATCTTCGGAAAGTGCTTTTTTGAAATGCTGGATAGCTTTATTCGTATTGCCATCAGCTTGGTCTAGCATGGCAATTTCACACCAAAAATGCGCAATATTTGTACGCATACGACTACGCTGATTACCCATTTTAGCTAGCTGATTGGCGTAATGAATCGCTTTTTCCCATTC
>NZ_JAWOTT010000278.1:0-1134 GCF_033338995.1 Vibrio sp. Vb0304 | reverse complement strand
TGAGTCAGGCTTTTTTATGACAAGCCGTTTCTGCCAACCTCTTTTTCGCTCGTTATAATCAACGCCTAATGAAATCGAAACAGAGCGAACAACATGAAAATCGGTATTATTGGCTTAGGCGACATTGCACAAAAGGCTTACCTTCCTGCCATTACTCAACTTCCTAATGTTGAGCTGGTCTTTTGTACCCGAGACGCCAAAACCCTCTCTTCACTAGCTCAGCAATATCGCATTAAGGAAAGCTGTCAGGACTACCGACAGCTTCCTGCGTTTGGTGTAGATGCGGTGATGATTCATGCCGCAACTCATGTTCACTTTCAAATCGCTGAATATTTTCTAAAACAAAGCATTCCTACTTTTGTCGACAAACCTCTGGCGGACAGTGCCCAACAGGTAGAGCAACTCTATGAGATTGCAGCTATCGCCAATCAACCACTTTATGTTGGCTTTAATCGCCGACACATTCCGCTCTACAACGACTATTTGCCAAACGTACAAAAAGGCGATGTCGCTAATTTGAAGTCACTGCGTTGGGAGAAAAATCGCCACAATCTGCCGGGAGAACTCCGTACGTTCATCTTTGACGATTTTATTCACCCGCTAGACAGCGTAAATGTTGTAGCAAAAGCCGATTTGCAAGACGTCTACATCACTCACCAATTTGACGGCCAACAACTCGCACGTCTGGATGTGCAATGGCAACATGGTGATACCCTACTACACGCTTCAATGAATCGTCATTTTGGCATCACAAACGAACGCGTTCAGGCATGTTATGCCAACCAAGCATTTGAGTTTGAATCGTTCGTGGAAGGTAAATTGTGGCAGGACAATCAAGAACGTAAGTTGAACTTAAAAGATTGGACACCAATGCTCACGAGTAAAGGTTTTCACGCTATGCTATTCGATTGGTTTAAGGTTGTTGAATCAGGCAAGCTGGCTACAAACACAGTGCAACGCAACATAGCGAGCCACCAGCTTGCAGAGCAGATCTGTCAACGCATAGAACAAGCCGTGCATTGCAATTAATCCCTAGAACCAATCTATGCATGAAACGCATACATTAGTTCACTTTTTGTCATTTGTTTCATTGACTAATCGTCACTAAACTTCGCGCTCATTTTTCTACATGAG
>NZ_JAWOTT010000277.1:0-1134 GCF_033338995.1 Vibrio sp. Vb0304 | reverse complement strand
TCGAAATCAGCTGTGAAACAGACATTAACGACTTCGACCGTTACGATGCATTCGTTGATGACTTTATCGACTACATTGATACTCTAGGTCTATGCTTTGGCGGCGGCGGTCTGGAGCTATTTGAAGGCTTCCTATGTTCTACAGAACGTTACGGTAGCGCGACAGAAGAGCAAAAAGCACAAGTCGTTGCTTGGTTAGAAGCTCGTCCAGAAGTGAAAAGCGCGAAAGCTGGCGACTTGCTTGACGCAAACTACCTGTAATAGCAGGCAAGCAAATACGTTAGAGAAAGCTGGTCTTCGGACTGGCTTTTTTTATGGGTGATGAAACTGAATTTAAAATTAGATTTGAAGTGTTGGTGGTGTTTGGAGCTGGCAATGCGTAGAGAACGTTTGAATTCTATTGCCAGCTCAAGGACTTCGAGTATGGTTAACTATGATTTCTTAGCTGTTGCTTCTTTCGTATCTTTCCAGTACTGGATGCGAACACGATGTAGCTGAGCTCTTCTCATTTTTTTCATAGTAATCTCCCTCATCTTCTATAAGTAACGCTCTTTATGAGCTTATTGTCTAAGGTTTTTTATCCCCTTCAATCTATAAGGGAACCAATTATTTAACCGTGACTCATTTCACAACATAATGATAAAAACGGTTCTATTGCAGCCATTTTTGACACCTAAAACCGATTATTACCTTCCTGACACGGTCAAATTACTCACGAGATATGACAGAAAAATGGCAATCAAGTTCCCTAAATTAACTGTCATTGAATCTTAATAATGATTCCTGAAAAACTTTGCAAGTAATATACCAATTGCACATCACTTTCCGTCGAGTAACTCTTTTCACGTTCTTACTAGCAGTTGCATACCATTCCCATTAAGGCTGAATTCGCTGCTGATAATGCTGGCGGTAGTCGCGTGGTGTTAGTCCTTTGTACGTTTTGAAGTGGCGATTAAACAGGGCTTGATTACGATATCCGACTCGCTCAAACACAATCCCAATCGGCAACGACGTAGATTGCAGCAAATCTGCGGCATGATTGATCCGCAATTTCATTAGACGTTGGCTAAACGGCTCTTTAAAGTGCTTTTGAAACAATCTTGTGACCGCACTTTCACTCAGCGATAAGTAGTTC
>NZ_JAWOTT010000276.1:0-1135 GCF_033338995.1 Vibrio sp. Vb0304 | reverse complement strand
TGAAATTCGAGAGTTCGAAAACCGGCACGCTTGGCGGCGCGAAGTAGAATGGTTTCCGCTTGAATGTTCGCCCTTTCTCCACCCCGCCCCTGAAAGTTGATTGTGCGACCAATCACCGCATCCGTAATGCTTTGCTGAGCATGGTTTTCTGCCTGAGCTTTGATGTTGTCCATCATGGCGCAAACCAGATCTTCAAAGAAGCTCAGCTGAACATCACGCAAGCCAGATGCACCAAGAAACGACTTTGGTGACTTCACGTAATAGATATCGCGTGGATCTTCTAAATAGCGGTTCAACGCTGCCTGACCAAACGCGATGTCTTCTGGCTCCAGCTCGATACTCTCTTCTCGGTTCAAGTTGATTGCGCGGCGCAGTACCTGCTCTCCAACTTGATCAAACGGTTTGATGTCACGGTGACGAAACAAATGCTCAGACACAGACTCACGAGTCGGAGCTGCAAGGGTGGAAGGAATGAACGGGCTATCCCCTTCAAGATTTAACAAAACAGGCTCGCCTGATTCCATTTTTGCCACTGAACAGTTTGCAGTGCCATAGTCAAAGCCAATATACATGAGTCCTCCCACTGACGAAAAAAAGGTCGGCAATGCTAACTCAATGGCACATGAATTACTACTCAAACGGTAGAGCGATTCTCGCTTATTCGCTTTCGGACGTTTCTTTTTTCATGGCAGGTAACACGACGGCTAACAATAACGCTAATAAAAGAAAAGCAGGCGTGAGTTTCAATCCTTGCCAAATTGAGTACGTGTCGTGAAACAGCCAAAAAATTCCTATCGTTAACAAGTAAGCAAAATAGCTGCTGAACACTAAACTCATGGCGACAAAACGCGTGCGATTGATGATGAGGATTCGCACTAAATATTGGCTGAGTAAACTCGCGCAGTGCATCGCCAATTGCCAGTTAATGATAAAAAAAGCCAGAGAAACAAATCCAGCTACCAGCATGGCGTCGTGCGTACTAACAATAAAGTAGCTGCCGAAACGGCTCATCATAACAGGATAATTGCCTTCGTAGACGATGGACCAAGAGATCGCATTCGCCACTGCAATATAATTGGCAAAATAGGCAATAGCATAGAAAGTCGTGCGGGAACTAAAAGGTTGAAATACGTCC
>NZ_JAWOTT010000275.1:0-1137 GCF_033338995.1 Vibrio sp. Vb0304 | reverse complement strand
GGAACACTCAATGTTTTGGTCGAAAACTGCATCATATCGTTAGCATCTAATGACACTTCACACTCGGCACTGGCTTGTGCGCCGAAGCCCAATCCTGCCAGTGCCAAGGTTGCTGCTAATATACGTAAAGACATATAACACTCTCCATTTTGTTGTTTTGGGCTGACTTGGACTTTTTTGTCCAATAGTTCTCATTATCAGCCAGTTTTGACCCGAAAAACGTGCTTCAATCGGTATATTGACGATTTGTTGCAAACTTGTACTGGTTCGTTCCACTGATTGATCATTGGACTACCTGATTTTCTTTCGTGGCGTGAACTGGCTCAATTCTTAATTCGTGTAGGTTGAGGGAGTCGATTCAATTAAGAGAGGGAATATGAGATGGGTAAGAAACTAAGAGAAAGCCCAACGTCGACATTGGGCTCTAGAACGTATTCAGAGGAGGATTAGCGAGTCTGTTTAAGCTCGGCTAATACTTCGTGCAGTGAAGGCACGATAGCGTGACCAAATTGTTTTACCTCATCGCAAGGTTCAACCAAGTCCGGAATTTGATAAGTAATCATGTTTGCCGCTACAGCGGCGCGAACACCGTTATTGGAATCTTCAAAGGCCAAACATTGGCTTGGCTCTACATCCAGACGGTTCGCTGCCAGCAAATAGATTTCTGGATCGGGTTTGCCGTGGCTCACTTCGCAGCCTGTCGTTAGGTTATCGAAGTATTTGCTCAACCCTGCTAATTCCAGTTTGATTTTTGCCACTTCTTTCGCGGTAGATGTCGCGACCGCGATAGGTAAGCCCTGTGCTTTCAACCACTCCAGCAACTCAACAACGCCATCTTTTACAGGGATAGCTTGGTGTTTGACAACTGCGTTGTAACGAGTGCGCCATTCAAGATGCAGGCGGTCTAAATTCTCGCCGTAGGCTTTGCGGAAAATCGTCTCAATTCCTGCCGCATTGCGGCCAATGATCGATAGGTAAACATCTTCATAAAACGGAAGGTTTTGTACTTCACATGCTTCTTGGAAAATACGCATACAGACGCGTTCAGTATCAAGAAGTAAACCATCCATATCAAAAATAGCAGCTTGGTATTTCATTTCATTACAGGCTTGTTGAGTGAGGGAACACATTCTGGCA
>NZ_JAWOTT010000274.1:0-1137 GCF_033338995.1 Vibrio sp. Vb0304 | reverse complement strand
CGGTTATCGCACTTACCGGACGATGTTGAAGTATGCCCGTTGTATGGTCAGTTGAGCTTTACTGAGCAACAGAAAGCCATCTCTCCTGCAGAAAAAGGTAAGCGCAAAGTCGTATTGGCAACCAACATTGCGGAAACCTCTCTGACAATTGAAGGTATTCGCCTTGTGGTGGATTCTGGTTTGGAGCGTGTTGCGCGTTTTGACTTGAAAAATGGCCTTACACGATTGGAACAAACGCGTATAGCTCAATCGTCAGCCATCCAGCGAGCTGGTCGTGCTGGGCGGATTGAAGAGGGGATTTGCGTTCGCCTCTATTCAGAAAGCCAACTCAAGCAACAGCCACAAGTGCCACAACCTGAGATTTTGCATTCCGATCTTGCGAGCTTGGTAATGGAGCTGGCGTTTTGGGGGACGACCGATATTCATGAGCTAAAATGGCTCGATATTCCTTCTGCTGCTGCGCTGCGACAAGCTAAGCAGTTGTTATTTTCATTAGGGCTTATTACTGAGCAAGGACAACTGACTGCGGAAGGAAAGCAGGCTCATGACTTGGGCGTAGAACCTCGCGCGGCAGCGATGTTAATTAAATCGCAATCCCACAGCGATAAGATGGTAAATGTCGCTTTGGCGGCGGTCGCCCTAATTGAAGAGCCAGAGCGTAATGTAACGAATATCGCACATAGCTTGCATCGTTGGTTGTCCGGTTCTCATCCGAAAAAATCGTTGTTATTGAAGCGCGCACAATCTCTTGCGCATAAACTCGATACCACGTTTAGCCTTCGAGAAGTGGATGAAGATGCATTGCCGTTGGTGTTGAGCTTGGCGTTTCCCGACAGGATCGCTCAGCAACGCGCCAATCAATTTGGTCGCTTTGCACTAGCGAATGGTCATGGTGCAGAATGTCGTCCTGACGATATGTTAGGCGGCTGTGAGTACTTGGTCGCGATTGATCTGATGCGGTCTCATTCCAATTCGAGCCAAATACATTTAGCGTGTGAATTGGACGTCAATATATTGCAAACGACTTTTGATTCGCTATTTTCTACTAAAGAAGTAGTGGATTGGGATGAAAAGAAAGGGCGTTTAGTGGCCGAGAAACAACGAAAACTCGGTCAATTGGTGATTGAAAGGGTGTCA
>NZ_JAWOTT010000273.1:0-1140 GCF_033338995.1 Vibrio sp. Vb0304 | reverse complement strand
TTAAAGTTACAAATTCACTATTGATGCTTGCTACTCGATAACCGTTAAACAGTTCACCCTGTTCGACAAGTCGGTTATTCATGATTGCGACACATTCGGTATTTGGCTTACAGACAATGCTGTTCAGTGTCGGCAAGCGGTATTGTTTCGCTTTGGGCTTGGCAGACACCTCTGCTGGTTTTTGCCAACCAAGTGGGGCAGTTGGATCCTGATTTGCCAAGACTGAACCAGACAAGGCGATAGCCGCGATTGAGATAATGAGTTTTTTAACCACCGATAAACTCCTCTCGAGAACCTAATGTGTACACTTCAAGCACTAACTTCGCTTTTGGATATTCTTCTACTTTGTAACTGAAGCTACGCCAAAAATAGCTGGCAGGTAAGCTCTCTAACTTGTTTAAGTAGTTGGCGATAGAAAAGTAGTCACCAGTTAGCTCCATACGCACTGGGTGTACGTAGTAGCCAGAGTACTGTGATGCTTCTTTATCTTCTGTGATCGGCTCAGATGGCAGAGTCTGCAATGACACCAAGTGAATGCCACTTTGCTGCTCTAATACGCTCTCTAATACGCCCGCCATTTGTGAAGGCGTTACCAAGTGTTCAATAATTTGTGACAACTGCATCGAAAGATGCTGACTTTCCGTCAACAGGTTGGAAATTTCCAAATCAATATCTGCGTTTGGATCTTTCTTCAATTGAGCCTTAACACGTAAAATATCAATTTCTGTTTTTTGGTTTGACTGCTTTAAGTTACTCAGCTGTCTTTCATTGTTTGAGATCTGATTGAGCTTAGGTTCTAGCACCAACGTAAACAGCAACATAACTACGGTCACGAAGCCACACAGCGCCACCAGCATTTTCTCGCGCGCGCTCATGTCTCCAAAGCGCTCTTCTAATGAGCTCCAGAATTCGTTCATTTCTCTTTATCCTCGCGCGTTTTCAACTCAAACGTCACTATGTCTTTCTCATTGCGACCGATTTTCACGTCGTCAAATGTTCGCCCAACAAGACTGATCTCATTCTTGAACTGGCTTACCCAACTCGGCACTGAACTCGGAGCTTTCGCTAAGCCTTTTAAATCCAAGGTGTTGTTGTTGATGCGAATTTCGGATAAAGAGATTTCTTGGTTGCCCAATTTTG
>NZ_JAWOTT010000272.1:0-1140 GCF_033338995.1 Vibrio sp. Vb0304 | reverse complement strand
TGGATTCCAGCGCGATGAAGCCCAGCAGCAAGCCGTTGTCGCTTTAGACAAACTCTACCATGATATTGTTGAGTTTCAGTCTGCGCCGATCCCTCAACTTTCTAAATGGCAAAAGCTCATGGGTAAGAAGGTCGAGATGCCTCAACCCCCAAAAGGTTTGTACTTTTGGGGCGGGGTAGGCCGAGGTAAAACCTATTTAATGGATGCCTTTTTTGATGCCTTACCTACTGACAGAAAAATGCGCGTGCACTTTCCCCGCTTTATGTATCGGGTACATGACGAGTTAAAGCGTTTGGGGGAGGTAGAAAATCCTCTCTCCAAAGTTGCCGACTTATTTAAACAAGAAGCAGATATTGTTTGTTTTGACGAGTTCTTTGTGTCTGACATAACTGATGCCATGATTCTTGCCACATTGTTGCAAGAAATGTTTAAGCGTCAGATGGTGCTGGTGGCGACGTCAAACATCGAACCACAAAATTTGTATCGTAATGGCTTACAGCGAGCACGTTTTCTTCCTGCTATTGATATGATTTTAGCGCGTTGCCATGTCCTAAATGTGGATAGTGGTGTCGATTATCGTCTGAGGACGTTGGAACAAGCCGAAATCTACCATTATCCATTGGATGAGCAGGCTTCTATTAATTTAAATACCTATTATCAGCAGCTTACGGCTGAGCGTAAAAGCGTTGCCCACAAAATCGACATTAATCATCGACAGATTAACGTGATTGAAGCCAGTGATGGGGTGTTACATGCTTCTTTTGAGCAGTTGTGCCAAACCGCTCGAAGTCAAAACGATTACATTGAACTCTCACGTATTTATCACACGGTTTTACTGGCCGATGTTCGTCAGATGAATCGTAAAATTGATGATGCTGCGAGGCGTTTTATTGCTTTAGTCGACGAGTTTTATGAGCGCAACGTAAAACTGATTATTTCAGCGGAAGTCGAGATGGATGCCTTATATAGCGAAGGACAACTGGAATTTGAGTTCAAGCGTTGTGTATCACGTTTAACCGAGATGCAGAGTCATGAGTATCTTGCTCGCGAGCATTTGGCGTAAATTTGATTGCCTCTTTAAAAAGTGAAGAAAAAATTAGTGACTTGGCGCAAAAAAAGGTGATTTTTTCTTCGCTCTTC
>NZ_JAWOTT010000271.1:0-1140 GCF_033338995.1 Vibrio sp. Vb0304 | reverse complement strand
GAATTGCTGCTGGTATTCATAAGGTTATGTATGTCAGACTATGCTTTATTAAATGTTTCGGCTAATAGTACCAAAAAATATGACCAAACACGTTGAGATTTTCACTGACGGTTCTTGTTTAGGTAACCCAGGACCAGGTGGTTACGGCATAGTATTGCGTTACAAAGACGTAGAAAAGACACTTTCCAAAGGCTATACGTTAACTACCAACAACCGCATGGAAATGTTGGCGGCTGTCGTCGCGCTACAGACGTTAAAACAACCTTGTAAAGTCACTTTAACGACTGACAGCCAATATGTGCGCCAAGGTATTACTCAGTGGATCCATAACTGGAAGAAGCGTGGTTGGAAAACAGCGGATAAAAAACCCGTGAAGAATGCCGATTTATGGCAAGCTCTAGACAAAGAAACCGCACGCCATCAAGTTGAATGGCATTGGGTAAAAGGCCACGCAGGCCATCGTGAGAACGAAATGTGTGATGAGCTAGCCCGGACTGCTGCAGAAAACCCAACTGAGGAAGATACAGGTTACCAACCCTCTTAGCGAGATTCTTTCCTCATAGTGTTACCCTCTCGATTCATCACCCCAAGTGGTGTGAGCTTTTTCTTCAAGCGCCAATGCGGTTTGATAGGCTTGAGAGGGTATGTCCGTTTCCGCGCGACTATGTAATACAAACTCCCAGCGGGTGATGCCCAATCACCAAGACTATTTTCCAACCATGTCCACATCGTACGGTAACGTTTCATCGGAAACAGCGCATAACGATCACAATGAATCACTTGATAATTAAGTAACCCTAACCAATCTTTGATGCGGTTCGACGTAAACATTCGTCCACTCCAAGGCAAATTATGTTTACGCCATGGAAGTAAACTCGCTAATCCAGTCAAGCTTAATGGGTTGAATCCAGTAATAATTACATAGCCATCATCCATCATCACTCTATCGACTTCACGCAACAAACGGTGTGGATCGCTTGCATAGTCGAGCTGATGAGCGAGTATCACAACATCAAAGCTTTTTTCCAAAAAGGGTAATTCGTAACCATCTGCAATCACATTATGCAACGGGTTCTGGATATCTACGTTGACTTGGTGTTGAATGTTACAATTACAGCTGGTTAGCTCACAGCTCAACCC
>NZ_JAWOTT010000270.1:0-1142 GCF_033338995.1 Vibrio sp. Vb0304 | reverse complement strand
TAATCCATTTCCCATCAAACAATTTAAGTTATTCAGTTACCGCGTAACACAACCTTCTTAACTACAGCAGTAAAAGAGGCCAACCATTTAGACGAAAGCAGTAGGTAAAATTTTACCAATTCATCTTTATCCATAAACATGCTTCAGTGGTGATTTTATGGTTGTTCAGGTCAATCTTGGTTAAATATGATATTAATCAGTGAGTTATCGCGGAGTTATTTGCTTTTCCAAGATTGATGAATAATTTGCATGTAATTAAATTACACAGTGGCCATTAAGAGGGATAATTAGCCAGTATAATGTGTTGAATTTTTCATTAAGACACAGTGTCACAAAATAAAATCAGAATTAGGTGCTTATATATACTTCCATATAAAGACAGTAAGTACTTGCAGACGGTGTGTCAGAACTGCTTATCCAGGGACTACATCATTAAAATTGCGGCAGAGTTTTTGATGATCTTTAATCTAGATTTTCAGAGCGCTTAGAGGCAGGAGCCACTACGGACTTAGTTTTACAGCATCGCTTACAAGTCAACTTAAGTTACGGCGTAATGTTTAGTGAGAGGCTTAGGGGTATATGTTCGAACAGCTGAGCTCTTAGAGATGGGGATTTGGATGTTTTCATTTAGATATCGGCGGGTAAGCCGATGTTTAGTGTGTTCGATAAGCTAGACTAAAAGTAGTACCATTCAAAATAGGAGAACGTAATGAGTTATGGACATATTTTGGTTGCGGTAGACCTTACTGATTCCAGCAAAAAAGTCATCGATAAAGCAGTTTCTTTAGCGAAAGATGAAAAAAGTAAGCTTTCCTTAGTCTATGTAGATGTCGATAAGATTATTCTAGAGTTGAAAGAAGAACGAAAGTTGCAGAATGCATTACAAAAGCTTGCTGACGAGTGTGATTACGAAGTCCATGACAGTAAGGTTGTGATTGGTGATCTTCACATCAAGCTCTCCGGAATTGCGAAGGAAGTAGGGATAGATCTCGTTGTATGTGGCCATCATCATAGCTTGTTGAGTCGTTTCTTTTCTTCTGTCCCTAAGCTTGCGAACGCCATAGAAGCTGATTTGCTAGTCGTGTACTTAGATGATTAAACAATGATGAGTAAAAGCCGAACCAAAGGCTAGTTCGGCTTAT
>NZ_JAWOTT010000269.1:0-1144 GCF_033338995.1 Vibrio sp. Vb0304 | reverse complement strand
TTGATTTTGTCAATCAGGCCTTGGCGCTCCACACCTAACACATCTGCTAAGGCATACCAGTTTTGTTTCTGACTTAGCGCATTTTCTTTAAAAATGGTGGCTGGATCGGCCCAAACCGCTTCAACAGGCACACTCACCGCTAAAGGTTCACCATTGCGATCAGAAATAATGCCTCGTGCAGACGGGATAGACTTAACACGAATCGAACGTAGATCGCCCTGCTTAATGAGATTATCCGGCTCGATGATTTGAATATAGGCCACACGAGCGACAAGAAGCGCAAAGGCGCAGAAAACAAAAAACAGCAATAAATGGAAGCGCCAGCGAATCAAAAATGATGGCTCTACTTCTACTTTCGCTGTTTTCGGTGCGGTTTTGGTGTCGTTTACTGCGGCTTTGGGTTTCGCAGAAGACTTACGCTTATTTCCTTGTTTAGCGTTGGTTTTCTTTCTTATCATTTTAGCGTGATAACCACTTCTTTATCGCCGTCGGGTCGTTTCATTTCAAGAGCCTTTTTCGCAAGATCTTGCACTCGACTGTGTTCTGCTAAGGCGGTTTCTTCCAACATCAGGTTGCGCCATTCGCTATCTAATCGCTCGCGCTCAACCAGAGTGTGATCTTTTTCAGTGATCGCTTGACGCGCATGGTGGGTAGCAAATACCACTCCCATTGCTGATGCCATGATCAATAGCAACAATAGTAATGACCAGCGACCAACGGTAATTAAATCCGTGGCGATCAACTTAGCAAGGTTGGGAGTGGGTTTCGTCATAATAATTAAAGCTTTTCAGCAATTCTTAGCACAGAACTGCGCGAACGAGGGTTCATGTCAATTTCTTGTTTGCTCGGTTTTATCGCTTTGCCAACAGTTTTCATGTTTGCGCTGCCAAGCTCTCTGATTTGCGCTTCCGTCAAAGGAATCCCATGTGGAACCTCAGGACCTTTACTTTCTTTGCGGATAAAGCGTTTTACCATGCGGTCTTCCAACGAATGGAAACTGATGACAGATAAACGACCTTCAGGAGCTAAAATACGAGCCGCGCCTTTCAGCGCAGTATCAATTTCTTCTAGCTCACTGTTGATGTAAATACGGAACGCTTGGAAAGCACGCGTCGCTGGGTGCTTTTTCTCTTTAAAACTTTTT
>NZ_JAWOTT010000268.1:0-1147 GCF_033338995.1 Vibrio sp. Vb0304 | reverse complement strand
TATGTCTAAATTCCAGCGAACTTTTTTGGAATTAGGCAACAACTCAATAGCAGGTTTGGCACTGGTTAATAACTTTTGCATTAATGAACGGTGCTGGGTTTGGAGTAACAGCTGCCAACGGTATTTGCCTGCGCGTTTGGCGAGAGGCGATGGTGTTGGACCAAGCACCATGCAGGTGTCGTCAAATAAAGGGTGCGATTCTAAGGTAAAGCGAACTTGGCGCAGAAAATCTTCTACGATCTCGCTCTGATTCGCTTCGGCTTTAAATAGAGTAAGGAAACTGTACGGTGGCAACTGCGCCAGTTTACGTTCCTCTAATGCCGTCATAGCGAAGTGTCGGTAGTCCTTTTCCAATAAGGCTTGCAACAAACTGTGCTCAGGATGGTGAGTCTGTAAAACCACTTCCCCCGGCTTACTTGCACGTCCGGCTCGCCCTGCGACCTGAATGAATAGCTGCGCTAATCTTTCGGAGGCGCGAAAGTCGCTACTATATAGAGAGCCATCAACATCTAGCAAGGCAACGAGCGTTACATTGGGGAAATGGTGTCCCTTAGCTAACATTTGAGTGCCAATTAAAATTTGATATTCACCCTTGCGGATGGAGTCCAACGCGTCTTCTAAGCTACCTTTGCGGCGCGTACTATCCCTGTCGATACGGATGGCTTTGCATTCGGGAAACAATTGTGCCAATTGTTGTTCTAACTGTTCGGTACCGACACCAACGGTAACCAGTTGAGTTGAACCACAGCCCTGACACTGATGAATCACTGGTTGCTGCGAGCCACAATGGTGGCAGCGAATCTCATTGCTGTATTGGTGGAAGGTGTAATAAGCATCACAACGTTTGCATTCGGCAATCCAACCACATTCATGACACATGAGAGCAGGGGAGAAACCACGACGGTTAAGAAACAGCATCACCTGATTGCCTGCTTTAAGGTGTTTACGCATTTCCGCAATCAATGGGGCAGATAAACCACTTTCTAAATACTGACCTTTGACGTCGAGCACTTTATTAGAAGTAGGAACCGCAGAGCCTGCGCGTTGGGTCAGGGTTAAGTGGTGATACTTGCCTGACAAGGCATTGTGCAATGTCTCCAGTGCAGGTGTCGCTGAGCCCAGAACAATCGGAACTTGTTCTTTATGA
>NZ_JAWOTT010000267.1:0-1148 GCF_033338995.1 Vibrio sp. Vb0304 | reverse complement strand
AAGCCATGTTCACGAGCGATCTTTTCAATCTTCGCTTTTTCGTTTTTAGGTACACCCGCAACAATTAGGTTTTGGTTGGCGGTCATACGGAAGTCACCTTTGTGGATCTTCGCGATTTCAGCGACGCCCGTTTTCAGCGGCTTACCCGGATAATCCAGCAATCGACCATTCTCGATAAATAACGCCAAGTGGAATTTACCATCGATACCTTCTACCCAACCAATACGGTCACCTCGTTCAGTGAACTCATACGGGCGGCTAGCTTCAAACTGAATGCCCGCACGTTTTTCTACTTCTGCTTTAAAGACATCTGTACCGACGCGGTCGAGTGTGTATTTGGTTTTGGCGTTCTTACGGTTTGAACGGTTACCCCAGTCGCGCTGAGTTGTCACAACTGCAGCCGCGACATCTAAGGTTTTTTCTAGAGGAATGAAACCAAAGTCATCAGCTCGACGTGGGTAAGTCGACGTATCGCCATGTGTCATCGACAAACCACCACCCACTAGCACATTAAAGCCAACCAATTTGCCGTTATCGGCAATCGCAACGAAGTTCAAATCGTTCGCGTGGACATCCACATCATTTTGTGGAGGAATGACTACGGTTGTTTTGAACTTACGTGGTAAGTAAGTTTTGCCCAGAATCGGCTCATCTTCTTCGGTCGATTCGACTTTTTCTCCGTCTAACCAAATTTCAGCATACGCGCGAGTTTTAGGTAGAAGGTGTTCACTGATCTTCTTCGCCCACTCGTAAGCTTCTTGATGCAATTCAGACTCTACCGGGTTCGTGGTACACAGTACGTTACGGTTAACGTCTCCTGCTGTCGCGATTGAATCAATACCGATGCTGTTTAGCGTTTGGTGCATCAACTTGATATTTGGTTTTAGTACGCCATGGAACTGAAACGTTTGACGTGTCGTCAGGCGAATACTTCCATATAACGAGTGTTCTGTAGCAAACTTGTCGATCGCCAGCCATTGTGTTGGCGTAATAATACCGCCAGGCATACGAGCACGAAGCATCACGTTATGAAGAGGCTCAAGCTTTTGCTTGGTACGCTCGTTACGGATATCGCGATCGTCTTGCTGATACATACCGTGGAAACGAATAAGTTGGAAGTTATCCGCTGTAAAGCCGCCAGTGATTCG
>NZ_JAWOTT010000266.1:0-1149 GCF_033338995.1 Vibrio sp. Vb0304 | reverse complement strand
AGATGAATGCGCCTGGCGCCATTGTCAGTAGAGAAACCAGTGCGTAAGTGCCTAGGTTTAGGCTGGTTAGACCGTAAGCGTAGTTCTGTAGGCTGAAAGGGAATACAGGCACAAGACGAGTCAGAATTAAGAAGCTTGTACCGTTTGCTGCTACACCGTCATCGATTTTCTTGAAGATTGGGTTATCGCCAAACTTTTTCATGATGGTGTTGCGCAGTAGGAAACGTGCCACGATGAATGCCGCTACTGCGCCAAGCGTTGCAGAAAACAGCGCTAAGATACCGCCTTTGATAGGGCCAAATACGATACCTGCCACAATGGTGAACGCGCTGCCCGGTAGTAGGAAAACACACGCAAACACGAATGCTGCTACGAATACGGCGTAGCCCCACACACCAAAGCTGGCGATCCAATCTTGTAGGCTCTTGATGTCTGTGATGATTTCAAGAATGCCAGTTTGTTTAGCCGCGAACAGAGCAATAGCTACAACAGCGACAATAAGAGCGATTTTTACGAATTTCATAAGTTCAACTTCACTTAAACCTAATAATTAAAAAGATATAGCTACAAAGAAGTAGTTACATAGACATAGCTACACAGACATACACTTGATCAGACCCGCTTTTGATTTGTAGCGGTTGAACCAAGCTTTCACAGGGCTAGCGAGTACGTTGACTGGCGGTTCATCGCCTTGCATGATCACCGGGCCGAACATCAGATCCAGAATGTGCCAAGATTTCGTACCAACCCCCATCATGGATGCACGACAAGCCGAGCAGTAAACCACGACGTAGTCTGTCTCGAATTCTTCGACACGGCGCTTGATTACGCGTGTTGCTACGTCAGGGTTTGCTGGCACGACCATGCCACCGAAACCACAACAGCGCGTGTTTTCACGTGTGTGTTCTGGTTCAGAGGTTTTGTAGCCAAGCTCGTTTAAGATCCAGCGAATGCCGTCTTGCAGTTCTTTCTCGTAGCGAGTCGAACAAGAATCATGAATGGTAAACACCACGTCACTGTTTTTTGCTTTGCCGCGTAGCGCTTCTGGCAAACCGATTTCTGGAAGCAGTTTCCATAATGAAACCGGCTTTTGTGTGCCGCCAGACTTCTTGATCATGCCGTAGCAGCTTTGGCACGCCACGATGACTT
>NZ_JAWOTT010000265.1:0-1151 GCF_033338995.1 Vibrio sp. Vb0304 | reverse complement strand
TCAGTTCTACCGTTGCTAAGCTCGGAAAAGCGACACTGCTAATAAGTACTGCGAGGAGCGATCTCTTCATTTCATTTCTCCGAACTGACGACATAAAGAACATGAGCATCCGACGGCAACGAGTCGACGGGGGCATAGCCAATGCGATTAGGTTGTTCTCGCATCCACGCTAACAAGATTTCAATACTGGGTTGATCAATTACTTTGGGTGGACGCGCCTTGCCTGAAAACGAAAGGCTGGCCCAATGCGCATTCATTTGAGCCAAGTTTTTATTAAGCAGGTAGCGATAGAACTCCGTTCGTTCAACGGACGTCTCTGGCCAATCAGAGAGTTCAATTCGTTGGCCTTGTAATAGTCTGGTTTTGCCTCGGTAGAGCTTCCTCGCTTTATTAATGGTCAACGCGTCAAACTGAGCGTTAAGTGAAAAAATGGCGTAACTTTCTGCGGCAAATGCCTGATGGCTCCAAGGCAACAAAAATATAAGCAGCAAACAAGCGGAGACCAGTAGTCGCAGCGCTCGTTGATTATGAGGGGGGAGAATCATGCTCATGTGTGGCTCGCCTACATTACGTTTTCGATTTGATGCAACAGTTTCTCCTTTCTCACTGGTTTAGGCACATAAGCGTCCATCCCGGAGTCAAAACAGCGTTGAATATCGTCGTCGACCACACTGGCTGTTAGCGCGATGATCGGCGTTTTTTCGAGTCCTAAGCTTGCTTCATAAGCGCGGATCTGTTTCGTTGCTTCGAAACCATCCATCACTGGCATCATGCAGTCCATTAAAATGATGTCGAAGCCACCATCGCGCTGGAACATCTCCACTGCGATCTGGCCATTTTCCGCGACTTCAAACTGATAGCCAGCCTTGCTTAACAGTAAAGAAGCAACTTTTTGATTCACTCGGTTATCTTCCACCAATAAAATCCGTTCACGTCGCATTGGCGCAGCACTTAATGCCTCACCAACGCGTTGTTTAAATTCGGGTTCTTCAAAAGCGGGCAAGCTTGATTGGTTGAGCTTTGTCGATGCAGTTACGGGAAGTCGCAACCCAACGGCTTTATCAAGTTTCTCTTTGAGCAAATCCGCCTTAAACGGTTTTGGTACGTAGTCGTCCATGCCGACGTCAAAACATTTTTGAATATCGTCATCA
>NZ_JAWOTT010000264.1:0-1153 GCF_033338995.1 Vibrio sp. Vb0304 | reverse complement strand
TCACCATTGTATTCCAGTGCTTCTTGATACACCGTGCTGATAAACTTTGGAACGGTCATGTCTTGCGCACTGGCAATTTCTTCAAGAATCGTCCAAAAACTCGACTCTAATTTTACGCTGGTGGCATGGCCGTCAATGCGGATGGAACGAGTGATAAACTGATAATTATCCTGTGGTTGTTTAGCAAATATTTCGCACATGGTATTCGTAGATATGATTTAAGACGTGCAAATATTGAGTATTGTTGCTTAAAACGTCAACTGTTTTTGCGGATAAAAAAACGCTCTCGTGAGAGAGCGTTGGAACATCACAAGACGTGAAGTAAGTGCAAGATGATTATTTGATTTGTTGCTTTAGGAACTCACCAAGCTCGGAGTGGTGCATGATTTTTGAAACTGGAAGAATGGTTTCTGCAGGCCCCCAAGCGAATACGTTCACTGGTGTATGAGTGTGCGTGCCTGTTCCCCATACCGTGTTTTGTTTGGTCGCTTGTTCGCGAGCGAGCAAGTTACCGCGGTCGTTGTATGGGAAGAACGCATCAAAGTCGTTAATTGTTGGTACCGTTTCTACTTCTAGGTACGAGTGGCCAGCAACTCGGTATGGGTTTGGTTTGCTTGCTAGTACATGAGCGGCTTGCTCAGGTGTGATAGAAAAATCGCTGTTGGCATTCACCACTTCAGCTAGCTTTTCTGGTGTTTGCTGTGCTTTATCTAGCGCTTCAAACTCGCTGATCATGCCGTAGTAGCTTTTCTTCTGGTTGTATAAACCATCTAGGATTTCAAACTTACCGAAGTTGAAGTTTGGCGCGTAATCACGTTTTTCAAAGGCTTCACCTTTGCGTTTTTCTGGTTTAGGTAGATTTGCTGATGAGTAGCTAAAGCCAAAAGAACCTGTTTCGTGGTCTGCGGTAACAATGATCAGTGTGTCGTCACGACCTTTCGCCCACTCGTAAACAGAGTTCACCGCTTCGTCGAACTTAATCAACTCATGTAGCATGGTACCAGCATCGTTACTGTGGCCAGCCCAGTCGATTTGACCACCTTCAACCATCAAGAAGAAGCCGTCTTTGTCTTTAGAAAGAACATCAAGCGCTTTGACCGTCATCTCTTTCAACGATGGTTGTGTGCGTTTTGGATCGTTTTTGCTGTTGCTA
>NZ_JAWOTT010000263.1:0-1155 GCF_033338995.1 Vibrio sp. Vb0304 | reverse complement strand
CAGAAACCCCATGTCTCTGACTCTTTCAATATAGTGCACTTTTCGGACAAATTTCAGTGAAGCGGCGCTCATTTATGTATCGAAAGGACTCACCACTATTTTGTACGACTTTCTTTGTACGACTTTCCGTTCCAACTTCTTCTCATTATGTAAAGCAACACAGCCGTGCTTATACTAAATCAAGGACAAATAACGGAGTGTCTTTATGAGTGTTAGGAAATATTGGGGAGCCGCAGCCACTCTTGCAATCCTCACGATCACCAACAATGTCTACGCCGTGGACAAGCAAGTTTCACCCGCGATGAAAAAGAAAATGCAGGCAATTTGTTCGGCAGAAAAGAGTCAACCCGGTGGATGGCAAGTTTCTCAAGTTACTCCAGAAGCGCAGCGCCCGTTGAGCATGCCTTTGTACCAGATGAACGCCGAAGATAAATTAAAAAACATCAACGAAGTACGCACTCAAGTGGTAGCGGGTACTCACTATGCGTTTGAGTTCGAGCTTCAAGACGGTGAGGTGTGGAACGCAATGGTCTTACGCAGTGCAAGGGGCGATTACATGATCGAAAGACACGCCAAAAAAGGCGAACTTTGTCCGAAGTAGAATGCCACCAACAAAAACCTGATGAAATGAAAGAGCCAGTGTTCAAAACTGGCTCTACTGGCTCTATATGTCTGACTAGACGACTTTAGCTACCACTTTCTCATCGACCTTATCGCAAATGTACTCTCCGATAGGCATGGCAGATGTGGCCGCTGGGGAAGGCGCATTACACACGTGAAGGCTTCTTGCGCTCTCTGCAAATAGGAAATCGTGCACTAGAGTGCCGTCCGACAACACCGCTTGCGCGCGAATCCCTGCAGGGTAAGGCTGGAGATCCTCAACACGAATACTCGGACAATATTTATTGACCAGTTTCAAATACCCAGGCTTCCACCACGAGTTTTTAAACTCTTCCAAGCCCGTTTTTAAGTGCTTTTGTGTGACTTTCCAAAAGCCAGAAAAACTCAGCATTTGCAGTGTATCTTGCAGGTTAAAGTTCACTTTTCCATACCCTTCTCGCTTCCAACCCTGAACGGCATTTGGACCAACCGTCACAGAACCATCAATCATACGAGTCAAATGCACCCCCAAAAATGGCAAATCTGGATCTGGAA
>NZ_JAWOTT010000262.1:0-1156 GCF_033338995.1 Vibrio sp. Vb0304 | reverse complement strand
GAATTGCTGCTGGTATTCATAAGGTTATGTATGTCAGACTATGCTTTATTAAATGTTTCGGCTAATAGTACCAAAAATATGACCAAACACGTTGAGATTTTCACAGACGGATCTTGTTTAGGAAATCCAGGCCCTGGTGGCTACGGCATCGTCTTACGCTACAAAGACGTAGAAAAGACGCTCTCCAAAGGCTACACACTCACCACCAACAATCGCATGGAAATGTTAGCCGCTGTTGTCGCCCTGCAAACACTGAAAGAGCCGTGCCGTGTCACGCTGACGACCGATAGTCAGTACGTGCGCCAAGGGATCACGCAGTGGATTCACAACTGGAAAAAACGCGGCTGGAAAACCGCAGATAAAAAGCCCGTGAAGAACGCCGATTTATGGCAAGCACTGGATAAAGAAACGGCACGCCACCAAGTGGATTGGCATTGGGTTAAAGGCCATGCTGGACACAGAGAAAACGAAATCTGTGATGAACTCGCCCGCACAGCAGCAGAAAACCCAACAGAAGAAGATACAGGCTACCAGCCATCTTAATACGCTAGTAGCGCTGGCTCGACACTCTCCTCACACCAAATCCCTCTCGGTTCATCACGCCAAGCGGCGTCAGTTTTTTCTTTAGACGCCAATGTGGTTTGATTGGCTTGAGAGGGTACGTTCGTTTACGAGCGACGATATAGTACAAGCTCCCCGCCGGAGAAGCCCAATCCCCCAAGCTGTTTTCTAACCAAGTCCACATGGTGCGATAACGTGTCATAGGAAACAGCGCATAACGATCACAATGAATTACTTGGTAGTTGAGTAACCCCAACCAGTCATTGATTCGGCTCGAAGTAAACATTCGCCCACTCCACGGCAAGTTATTTTTACGCCATGGGAACAAACTCGCCAAACCAGTAAAGCTAATTGGGTTAAAACCCGTAATGATCAAACAGCCATCATCCATCATCACTCTGTCTACTTCTCGCAGCAGACGGTGTGGATCACTTGCATAATCAAGCTGATGGGCAAGTATCACGACATCAAAGCTTTTTTCCAAAAAGGGCAATTCGTAACCATCTGCGATAACATTGTGCAACGGGTTCTGGATATCTACGTTGACTTGGTGTTGAATGTTACAATTACAGCTGGTTAGCTCACAGCTCAACCC
>NZ_JAWOTT010000261.1:0-1157 GCF_033338995.1 Vibrio sp. Vb0304 | reverse complement strand
TCACCCAGACAATCGCTACGAATTAAAAGGATGCTTAGTCGAACGAGAAAAGCCGCTGCCTCTCAAATTTGCGGTTCAAGATCCTGAACGTTATACCAGTCAAAATATCAGTACGTTACTCAAGCAATTAGGTATTGAGCTCAAAGGCAAAATTAAGATTGGTTCAGCGCCACAGAAACAACGTAAATTGATGGCATTACATCAATCAAAGCCGCTATCCGATTTACTTGATGACATGCTCAAGCATTCTGACAATTTGATCGCAGATACATTAACGAAAACATTGGGTGCGAAATTTTTTGTTCAACCCGGAAGTTTTACCAATGGTACAGAAGCGATCAAACAGATCATTTTCGCCAACACTGGCATCGATATCCGTAACGCACGCTTGGAAGATGGATCGGGCCTTTCAAGAAACAACCGTATTTCTGCGACCAAAATGGCGGAAATCCTACGTTATATCTGGAAAAACGAAAAAACACTGAAGCTGATTGCCATCATGCCTAAATCAGGCGAATCGGGTACGCTGCAATACCGCCAAAGCATGCGGAATGCCCCAATTAAAGGTCAACTGATTGCGAAGAGTGGTTCATTGTACGGAACCTACAACATGGCGGGTTATGGTTTAGATAAAAATGGCCAGCCGAATACTATTTTCGTCCAGTTTGTCTCAGACTACTTCCCAGAAAAAAGGGACGATAACAAACCTGTCATCGCCCCTATTACGCATTTTGAGCAGTTATTTTACCGTGACATCGTGAATTTTAGTCAGGCGATACCTAAGAAGTAATTCACCACAGTAAAGTAAATCCACATACCTGATATATCAACGATTGATGCAAGCACAGGGCTCACCAATACGGCTGGGTCTAGCTTGCAAGCACGGGCTATTATTGGCAACAAACCGCCAAGCGTTGTGGAAATTGAGACTTGAATAAACAAAGCAACGGCGATTGCAAGCGCGATGTCTGTCAGTTCAAAGCCCCCCGTAGATTGGCCGGCACTAAAAAGCATAATGCGTCCAACCATAACTATTGCAATCGCTAATGCGAGACACAGCGCTACGCGACCTTCTTTCCAAAGTACTGCTAACCACTGACGCTTTTTAAGCTCACCTGTGTCTAATGCACGAATGACCAATGTGGCCGCTTGAGTAC
>NZ_JAWOTT010000260.1:0-1158 GCF_033338995.1 Vibrio sp. Vb0304 | reverse complement strand
ATGGCATTTTCAACAGTCGGTGCATCGTTAACACGATTCACAACCAAACTATCACTGTCGCTAGCCGTTGGATTAACACCATCCGACACTGACGCGCTGATAGTTAGGTCTTTAAGGTTGAGCTCATCGTTGTTAACTGCATCGACGCCCGCTTGAGTCAGCTTGACTTCATCGCCAACTAACACAAAGTAACCGTTTGAGTTGTTTCCTAAAGAAACGGTTAATTGGTCTTCAGGCGTGTCAGTATCGCGAACCGTTAAGGTTGCGACTACCGTATCAGTGTTCACTGCATCTTCAGTGATGCTTTCTACTGCATCAACCTTGATGGTTGGCGCATCGTTCACTGGATTTACTGTAACAGTTACTTTCGCTTCGTCGGTCAATTGACCGTCCGTTACGGTGTAGGTGATTTCAGCGTGGCCATTGAAGTTTTCTGCCGGAGTGAAGACGAGTTTGCCATCAACGATCTCTACTTTACCTTGTGCTTCAGGAACAGTCGCAGATTGGATCGACAACTTATCGCCATCCACATCAGTATCGTTTGGCAGAACATCAATAGTAACTGCAGTGTCTTCTTGTGTCGTAGCGATGTCATCTTTCGCCACTGGCGCATCGTTGACCGGTGTTACATTGACTTCAACGGTAGTGGATTCAGACACACCGCCAGAGGTGACGATGTAGGTGAAAGTATCTTTACCGACGTAGTTATCATTTGGTGTGTAAGTCACGCTGCCGTCAGGATTGACCGAGACCGTGCCGTTGGCTGGGCCGTTATTGGTATCTAGCGACACCACTTTATCGTCGTCTTCGAACGTATCGTTACCTAAGACCTTGATGATGGTTGGCGTGTCTTCAACGACCGTCGCTTTGTCTGCCACAATGTCCGCCACAGGCGCAACTGTGAAGTTTACGGTTTGGCTAATGCTTTCACCGCTTGGATCAGTAGCAGTAAACGTTAGGGTTTCTGATCCGTTCCAGTCTGCTGTTGGTGAAATGGTCGCGATGCCATTTTCAATCGAAACCAACACGTTGCTATTGCCAGACACTGAGAAGTTTAGCGCTGAGTCGCTATCTTTAAATGCGTCGTTTAAATCAATCGTGTAGGTCGCAAAGTCTTCCGATAACTCTTGATCTGCAATGGCATTTTCAACAATCGGT
>NZ_JAWOTT010000259.1:0-1159 GCF_033338995.1 Vibrio sp. Vb0304 | reverse complement strand
CAAGTTGATGGAAGATTTCCAAGAGCTGATGAGCATCATCATGCAAATGATTCAGGCGAAAAGCGAAACCATGCAAACGGTGTTAAGCCGTCCTGCAACGGTTTAAGGAGCGTAAGTATGTTGGATAAAATTGGTGGAACGGGTCGCGGTGAACTGTACGGTTTGAGCGACGCTATCAAAACAACCAAAGCAGAAAAAACACCAGAAACCAAATTGGAAGCGGGTGCACTAAAAAGCAACGGTGAGTCAAACGTTTCTGGTGCGGGTCATTATCAATTAGATGGGCCGAAAGCTCCTGCGATCAGTAATCAAGCACAAGTGGTTGCGAACCTGATGGGTGAGCTTGCACCAACGATTGATCTACTGATGAGCACTACCGCGAAAGTGCTGAACGGTGAAGAAGTGATCAAATCACCTTCGGACGCGGTTTCTCAATCGCTGTCTTTGTTGACGCTGCTTTACCAAGTGTCGAAGCTAAGCCGTGAACAGCAAGTGCTTCAACGTGAAATTGCGGTTGAAGCCAACGTTGCGAGTTTGCAAAGCCAAGCGGCAGAGCTGAACAACTCTGCTAGCGCGATGATCGCGATGGCGGTTGTATCTGGTGTGTTAGCGGGTGCTACAGCAATTATCGGTGCGCTTGGTTCGTTCAAAGCGGGTAAAGAAATTAAGACCGAGATGGCAAGCAACAACGTGCTGAAAACGCAAAAGGCGGGCTTCGATCAAGTAGAAGAGTTGATGAACAACGGTAACTTGTCAAAAACTCAGCAAGATCAAGTAAAACGCGCACATTCGCTAGCGAAAGACAGCATTGCAGACACCACGGCTCAATTGACTAGCGGCGGTCGCAAGTTCGATAAACTGATGAGCTCAAACCAAGCGAAGAACGCGATTCTTCAAGCTCTTGGACAGATGGCAAACTCAGCATCGAACGTTGAACAAACTAAAGCGCAAGCTCGCAGCAAGGACGATGAAGTGCAAGCGACGCGTGCTCAAGCAGCGAAGCAAAAAGCAGATGAGAACATCGGCTTCCAAGAAGGGCTGCTTAAAGAGTTGCGTGAGCTGTTCCGTTCTATCTCTGATAGTCAGAACCAAGCGTGGCGCGCATCTATCCCGACAGTGTAATTGCTGTTTTATTTTAGTACTGACAAAGCGTTGTTTA
>NZ_JAWOTT010000258.1:0-1160 GCF_033338995.1 Vibrio sp. Vb0304 | reverse complement strand
GCTGCCACAATTTAAGCTGCATGTAAGTTGTTTTGAGTAAGTTCAAGACAATCGAGTTATTTGGGTATTGGCCTTTTAGCGATTGCAGGGTATCGAAAGCGGCTTCGAACTCATTATCACGAATAAATTGCTTGGCTCGAGTCAGTTCGACAGCGAGATGAGCATTCTCCTGTTGGCTAGCTAATGCAAGGTAATGATCGCGTTTTGCTTTATCACCTTGACCTTGAGCAGCTTCAGAAGCAACGAGATAGCACAGTATTGGCATATCGTGGTGATTTGCCCAACGAGTGACTTTCTTCTCAGCACCTTTCCAATCACCTTCAAGGAGCTTGATAATGCCTTCATTGGTGTAGCGACGAGAACGACGCATTTTACGTACGCTGAAGTAGTTCCAAGTGCTTGAGCTTGCGTAAACCAACTTTTTAATCAGGTATTCAAGGAGGAAAAGACCAGCTAGCGCAGCGATAACGAAGATCACCAAAGTGGTCACGCTCATTTCGATGGTCTTGTTTGCTATTGAGATCAGTACATATCCTTGTTGACCAGAAAACTGAGTACCGACAAATAGACCTGCACCTAGAACGACAAATAGGAAAATAAGGCGAATCATTATTTATCCCCCGTACCTGTCATTGTTGTGACTTCACGACGTAGTCGCTCACGAATCACATCCGATAGCTGAGATTGGCTTTCCAGTTTTGCAGGGTACTCAACTTGAATATTTTGTTGGCTTAATTGGTTGAGTGCTTTGTTGAATTCTTTCACCGCATTGTCGTCTTGATTGAAGAAAGCCATCGCCCACTTGTCAGCTGTCGTTAACGAAGTGGTGTAGATTTCGCCTTGCTCTTGGTAAACCGCTTTGATTGCTGTTTCCAGTTTGGCCTTGATGTTTTCTTTTAAATAGAAATGCTGCTCTGGAGACAATAATGGGATGACGTTGCCATCGCGAGTACGGAAAGTAATAAAGTTCTCAGAGAAGTCTTTCAGAGAGGTCATTAAATTATCTTGCCAGTTTGAAATGTCTTCTGATACTTCATGTTGAGCAACGACTTGGGCTTCCGGCAGTAGTGCATTTGCTAGAGGCAACTTATCTACTTGCTGCTGTAGAGCGGTTAAACGCAGAACAAGACCGTCACGGTCAATCAATGGGACAGTGCGCA
>NZ_JAWOTT010000257.1:0-1160 GCF_033338995.1 Vibrio sp. Vb0304 | reverse complement strand
GTCCGACAGGTTGTAATGTTTCCACAACCCCTCTGCCGTTGAACGTGGAACATCAACGCGGTTGTCGTTAAACGATTTCACGCCATATTCGTTGCTCACCATGACGTAATCGAGGTATTCCACATTTTCGCCACCAGATAGCGCTTCGCCTGCGAAGTTATTGATACGAGGGTCGAACGTAGACGCTGTATAGCCAGAGTATTGAGGTTCCATCGCACTTAGGTTTGCGATCATCTGCTGGTAATCTCCAGGAAACTTCAGCTTGTTTACATTAAAGTCACCACTGTAAACGACCGTTTCGTTATTCGGAATGTTGAGAGATTGCGCCATAGTGCGCATTTGTCGAAATTGACGCTGACGATACTCACGCGCTGTATCAGTATCGAAAGACGCGGTATGTGTAGCAAAAACATGGTAGGCCTGACCACCTTTGATGATCTCTGCGTAGTTTACGCCTTTATCAGCGAAGCAATCGGTACCCGAACAATCTGGGAACACGTATTGTGCCTCGTTGACGATAGGGTAACGACTCACAATGACTACGCCTCCGTCGTAAACGTTGAAGCCATCTTTATCCAACATCTTTGTTTGGTATGGGTAATCTTTTGCAAGCTCACGTAAAAATGCATCACGACCACTAGCAAAAACCTCTTGCAATGCCAGTACGTCATAGCCTTTTACGTAATCGGGGATTAACTCGTAACGCTCACCAATATGCGACGCAATCGCAGGCAAGGCCCAAATGTTGTAAGTCATCAATTTGAGATTTTGCTCGTTGTTATCGACGGCTTCATCCACTTTGCTTGGTGTGACGGTGTAGTACAAATCGTCATAACGCGCGGTGCTATCCGATTTAAACGCTATCTCTGCGCTGCGAGAGCCAAACGCCTCGGTATTTGAACGATGAATCGTGCGATCGTCTTTTAATGCCAAGTTCACGTCGGCGGCAGACAAACCGTATTCAATGGTCGAGTTGTACCAATGTCCTTCCATGACTTGGTGGAGTGTAATGCTTTCACCTTGCGGGTTAGATACGACAGTTTCAAAGCGATAGTTCTGACCCGATTTCACCCCTTCCCACCGATTAAAACTCAGTACGGGCTTTGTTTCCCAAGGGCCTAATACTTCTACGTGTTGCTGCCATTCTTCTCCGTATTGCA
>NZ_JAWOTT010000256.1:0-1160 GCF_033338995.1 Vibrio sp. Vb0304 | reverse complement strand
TCACAGGCAACGACGTCAACTCCACCCAGCCCTCCCATTCAGCGAGCTCTGGGAACACATTGCGACTAGCGAGACAAATCATGACAACTTCAAACCGATCTTCGGAACTGGTCTATCAATTAAATGATCGTCCACCACTGCCACAAACGATTTTTGCTGCACTTCAGCATTTATTGGCGATGTTCGTTGCGGTGATTACACCTTCATTAATCATTTGCCAATCTTTGGGCGTTCCGGCCGATCAAACCAACACCATTATCAGCATGTCGCTGTTTGCATCTGGTGTTTCTTCCTTTATCCAAATCCGTACCTTTGGCCCTGTCGGCTCCGGCTTGCTATCGGTGCAAGGCACCAGCTTTAACTTTTTGGGTCCAATCATCGGTGCGGGTTTATCACTCAAAGCAGGTGGCGCGGACATCAGCACCATGATGGCGGCCATTTTCGGTACGATTTTAGTCGCCTCTTTTGCCGAGATCTTACTGTCTCGTGTGCTTGAGCATGCACGTCGCATCATCACACCTCTCGTCTCTGGCATTGTCGTAACTCTGATTGGCCTGACGCTGATCCAAGTTGGCTTGGTTTCTATGGGTGGAGGCTATGCTGCAATGGGCGACGGTACTTTTGGTAGCTTAGACAAACTGGCGCTCGCTGGTACCGTACTTGGGTTAATTGTGATTTTGAATCGTTCTAAAAACCCATACATTCGCGTGGCTTCGATCGTGATTGCCATGCTAGTTGGCTATGTAATGGCATACTTCATGGGTATGGTCGACACCTCAAAATTGGGGGAAACCAACCTCGTTGCGCTACCGATTCCGATGCAGTACGGCTTGTCATTTGACTGGTCACTGTTTATCCCTCTCGTGCTGATTTTCTTTATCACGGCGTTGGAAGCGATCGGCGACATTACCGCAACGTCTGAAGTATCTGGCGAGCCAGTTAAAGGCCCTATTTACATGAAGCGTATCAAAGGTGGGGTATTAGCGGACGGTCTGAACTCGGCTATCGCTGCGGTATTCAACAGCTTTCCAAACTCTACTTTCAGTCAAAACAACGGCATTATCATGCTAACGGGCGTCGCAAGCCGGTACGTGGGTTACTTTATCTCGGGCATGTTAGTGATTCTTGGTCTATTCCCGGGCGTGGCCAGTTTTGTTCAG
>NZ_JAWOTT010000255.1:0-1161 GCF_033338995.1 Vibrio sp. Vb0304 | reverse complement strand
TTGAAAAAGAAGGCAAGTTGGAAAACTTGGAAGCGTTTGCAAGCTTCAACGGTCCTGATTTTTACGGTATTGCGCGCAACGCAGATACGGTGACGCTAGAAAAATCAGCTTGGGATGTTCCTGAATCCATGCCATTTGGCAACGACATCGTTGTGCCTATTCGTGCAAACGAACAAATTGAGTGGAAAGTGAAGTAATCGCTTCACGTAAATAATGTGCATAAAAAAGGGCCATGACGTTCTCCGCATTAGAGACAGCATGGCCCTTTTTCATTTTATATGTGGATTATTTACCGCGAAGCTTTTCTACCACCGTCCATACAGCAACCACAATCAAACCCGCTACAAAACCGATAATGCCGTTAAGCAAAATAGGCAGAATCGCTGTAGCAACCGAATGACCACTAAAGTTCATAATAATCGGTTCTACAAAGTGGTGAATGGCTGGCACGTTATGCACTACAATCCCGCCACCGACTAAAAACATCGCAGCAGTTCCCACAATCGTTAACAACTTCATCAGCTTTGGTGCAAAAGCAACTAAAGCACTGCCAACTTTCGCCATCCAGCCCTTACCTTTTGAGCGAATTTCAAGGTAGAAGCCCAAGTCATCCAATTTCACGATGCCTGCTACTAAGCCATAAACACCAATGGTCATGATGACCGCAATTAAGCTCACCACTAAGATTTGCGTCACAAGACTCGCACCAGTCACGGTGCCCAACGCAATCACAATAATTTCCGCTGAGAGAATAAAATCGGTTCGAATCGCACCTGCAACTTTTCGCTTTTCGTAATCCTCTAACGACTCGCCCGTATCCACAAGCTCTTCTTTTTCTTCATGGGGATGTGAGTGTGGAAACAGTTTTTCGAGTACTTTTTCAGCCCCTTCAAAACAGAGAAACAAACCGCCGATTAGTAGCAATGGCATGATCAACCAAGGAATAATTGCGCTAATCAATAATGCAGAAGGCACCAAAATCAGTTTGTTTTTAAATGAACCTTTGGCCACCGCCCAAACTACTGGAATTTCTCGCTCAGATGCGACACCCGAGACCTGCTGAGCGTTTAACGCTAAATCATCACCCAATACACCTGCGGTTTTTTTTGCCGCCATTTTTGACATCAACGCAACATCATCCAATACCGCGGCAATATCATC
>NZ_JAWOTT010000254.1:0-1162 GCF_033338995.1 Vibrio sp. Vb0304 | reverse complement strand
GCAGTATCAGGTTCTTGCGCCTTATAAATTACAAATCGACCAACGTCTCACTTCCGTCAATCCACTTCTCGACCACATCTTTAAGCAACTCAAAAGCAAGTCACTGCCCAAAAGTCTCGTTTTGGTGCCAATGCTAGAATCTTCTTACAACGCAAAAGCCGTTTCTCACGCCAACGCCGCGGGATTATGGCAATTGATTCCTGCAACAGCGATGCGCTTTGGTTTAACGGTTGATTCGAATGTGGATGAGCGTTTCGATACCCAAGCCAGCACGAAAGCTGCATTGGACTATCTGGCGTTTTTATACAACAAGTTTGATCAAAACCTCGCATTAACGCTGGCGGCCTATAATGCAGGAGAAGGCCGAATTGCTCGCGCTATAAAGAAAGCGGGCACCGATGACTTCCAACAGCTCACCCTGCCAAAAGAAACACATCAGTACGTCAGTCGTTTCTTCGCCTTGGAAAAACTGATAGATATCGGGCAGTTACAACACTCTTCTTTTCAGCCGTTACTTTTATTTGCTTCTGAATCTGCGGCACCATCACAGCCTCTGATCGACTTTAGTCGACTTCCTCCACTCGTTAATTTGTGATAATAATCACCAAAACAACGAATTTCAGAAGAACGTAAAATTACAAGATCCTGTTCTGCTAATTTAAAAACTCGTGATCTCGATGCAAACGTGTGCAAAAAAGTTAAGGTAATGTATCTCAAGAATAAGAAAGAGTAGTGGTTTACTGATCATAGTCCAATTTGCACTTGTTTATTGGATAGATATGCATCACATTACGTGTGCAAAAAAGATGAAAACCAATGGTTGGACCTATTAATTATTTACACACTAAATATAAAACGGCTATTGTTTTCATAGTTTGAAACAAAACTCAGAATATCGAGATGACGCTTCGCTTGCGCGTCTGGAATAAGTCCGGGTTCCGGGGGGGAGCTCGGACTTTTTTATTGCGCTTAATTGCGTAAAGAAGTGAATGATGAAATCCCTAAACACATCTTCCTAACCACTTCTAAAAACGCTTACTGAAGCTCATTCCCATTCAATAGGTATGAGCTCAGTCTTCGGCACTCTGGTGACAGCTAAAGCAACTCTTTAGCGATCAGGTGAAGTAAGAACGTTTCACGTTCGATACTCATTCCTTTCTTC
>NZ_JAWOTT010000253.1:0-1164 GCF_033338995.1 Vibrio sp. Vb0304 | reverse complement strand
CAATTTAGCTTCGCCCCAATCTTTGGTGAGGCGGCATTAGTGCCGTTTACGATTGCCTTTTGTGTAGCAACCATTTGGTTTGCGCTTTACCCAGGTAAGTTGGTTGATAACTTAGGAAAAATCCTAACACCGGCGTTAATGGCGATTTTGATCATCATGTCTGTCACTGCCTTGATTTACCCAGCAGGTGAGTTGACACAAGCCAGTGGCCCATACGTGAGTGGTGCGTTTGCAGAAGGTTTGACGCAAGGGTACATGACGATGGATGCGTTGGGCTCAATTGGCTTTGGTTGGATCATTTTCCGTGCTATTCGCAGCATGGGAGTGGACTGCCCGAGAGCAACGGCGAAATACACTCTAATTGCAGCCTTAATGTACGCTGTCGCGATGGCGTTTGTTTACATTTCGTTGTCTTACATCGGTTCCACTAGCTCTTACTTAGGTTCAGAGTTTAGCAATGGTGGCGATATTTTAACGGCGTTCACCTTCAACCACTTTGGTGCGTTTGGCTCGGTGTTGTTGGGTGCAGTCATGGTATTGGCCTGTTTAACCACAGCGATTGGCGTAACAACCGCAGGCAGCGAGTTCTATGACAACACCTTTAGCAAAGTGAACTACAAAATCTGTGTCGTCATCACCATGGTACTGTCAGGCTTTATCGCCAACATCGGTTTAGAGCAGCTATTGGCAATCACTTTACCTGCGGTTGTGGCACTTCATCCTGTGGCGATTGCTTTGATGATGATGGCACCCGTTCGCAACAAAATGTCTCAGTTCATGTTGGTGCTTACCGCGTTCACCGCACTAGCATTTGGTTGTGTCGATGCTCTGCACATTTTGGGCTACATGCCAGGAGCCGTAGATCAATGGATGAGCCACAACATGCCTTTGTATAATGAGTTCGCGAGCTGGATTGTACCTAGTGTCATCATGGCAACGATCGGACTTTTGTTCACTAAAAAAGCAGAAGACATCATTCTATAATTACGCTAACATACTGGACGTTTATTGATGACGGGCAAAGGAGTTGCCCGAGTAATGGTTCGTTGTGGAGCACATATGGAGAGTCACTATTTAGATATAAGAACCCTCAACTTTATTATCATTTTGTTTTCTTGTATCTATGCTATTAGCCTGCTTTGCTATCAATATACTCAGAGCAAA
>NZ_JAWOTT010000252.1:0-1165 GCF_033338995.1 Vibrio sp. Vb0304 | reverse complement strand
TTAAAACTGAGATCACTAATATTATTGGTTTGAACGAAACTCAGTTCCGTCAGGTTATGGTATTGCCTCAAGGTAAATTTCGCGAGCTGTTATTAGCAACGTCTAAAGAGCGTGAAGAGATCTTTGGCCAGTTATTCGAAACGGATATCTACAAAAAGATTGAATACGCCTTAAAAGACAAAGCAAGCTCGATAAGCAAAGCAAAAGATGAGTTTGATAACCAAATTCGTGGCGCGCTTCAAGTTGCGGGAGTGACATCAGAAGCGGAATTAACAGAACAACGTGAAACGCTGTCTGTCCAATTCGCGTCAGCGCAAAAGCGAGAGCAGGAATCGCTTGCTCAGTTAAATGCCGTGAAAACAGAAATTCAGAGAGCTGAAACGTTAAGTAATGAATTTAAAAAGCGTGAACAAGCAGAAGCCTCGCTCCATCTGCACTTGCAACAAACTGAAACCATTTCGGCTCGCCAACTGCAGTTAGAGAATGCGAAAAAGGCGAGTAGGATTGAACTGCCTTATATCACGCTGCAAAATGCCGCCCAGCAAGTTCAAGATTTAAACCAAAAGGTTGCCGTTCTTTCTCAAGATTTAAAAGCCGCTGACGACGTCTTAAAAACGAAGGAACAAGCCTTCCAACAGGCAAAAGAACAAGCTAATCGGGTTCCTACGCTGACAGAGCAGCAATACCAACTTGAAAGCATGAAAAGCAAGTTGGTCGAGAAGGTTGAACTGGATAGTGCCATCGCTGCAGGACTTCAGCAGAAATCAGAATTTGAAGAAACGCTAAAAAAATACATAGTGTTTAGGGAAAAACTGACGCAAGACGCCCTGCAAGCGCAAAAAGTGTTGGAGCAAGCTCGCATTGATGTCGCAAGTATTGGTGGTGTGGATGCAGAGATCAAACAGCAGCAGCGTTTGATGTCGGATCTTCAAAAGTTAGCTAATTTAAATCAAGAGCTTTCAAAGCTAGGTGCATTGACGCCAAGTAAACAAGCCTCGGTAACTCAAGCCAAGTCTTATTATGAAAACCTTCAACGTGAAGCGGATGCGCTAGAGCTCAGTTGGCATAATGCGCAAGCGGCAGTTCTTGCTCTTCGTTTGCAAACTGGAGAGAAGTGTCCCGTTTGTGGTAGTACCGAACATCCTCTACCTGCTCAATTTGTTGG
>NZ_JAWOTT010000251.1:0-1166 GCF_033338995.1 Vibrio sp. Vb0304 | reverse complement strand
AATTGTGGGATGAAAAGGCGTACTTTTACGTCGGTGGCAGAACTACAAATAAAAATATCAAAGAGCGTTTGTGGTGGGGATGATATGGGGTGGTAGGGGAAGAGGACAAACAAAATAAATTAGTCTATGTCACAATCAATGTTTGTTGATTTATTCAATCCTTAGTGTTCTTTGCCTTTTGATGTGCACATTTTGTGGTTAAAAAAAGATACGACCATAAGTTGTTCTTGGGCCTGAAAAAGTAAGATTCCTGACCAATATTCTTCCGTTTACCGCGTAGATCTCTCCTCAAAGTCGATTACTTTTGGCTACGCTTATAGTTCGGCTTTAAAAATTTGTAAGAGGGAAGTTGAGTTGAGATGTTTGTAGTTGAAGTATTGAACAACTCAAGTGATGGGCAACAAAGGTAATTGATTATAAAGGATAAATTGGAAGCAGTGCAGAGCTAGGTAAGATATAAACCTAAAGGTGACGGTATGAGCATACAATCAACCATTATCGAATACGCTGTAGCAATAATAGGCTTACTTTTAACAGGCGTTGCCCTCTGAGCCCGAAAGCTCAGAGGATACATAACCTTAACGATTAATGTTGTAACGAGCGATTGCCGCTTCTTCTGACGTTACAACAGTTTTACCGATAGGCGCGAGGGAAATTACGGCCAGTTTCAGGTGTTGAAGTGCAAACGGAATACCAATAATGGTAACGAAACACGCTGCGGCGGATAGGATATGACCGATTGCCAGCCACAAACCTGCAAACACAAACCAAAGTACGTTGCCGATGACGCCTAGCGGACTCGTGCCAATATCCATTTCATTGGTTAGTTCATCACGCGAAATGGCTTCTTTGCCGAATGGGAAAAACGAAAAGTTACCCATGACGAAACAAGCTCGCCCCCACGGAATCCCGATGATGCTGATGAACGCAAGAATACCGAATAGCCACCACAGCAATCCCATGAATACGCCACCGAATAAAAACCAGATGATGTTGCCAAGTGTTCTCATCTAAAACCCTTTTTGATTTATAACTTTCTACAAAGTATGTCACACAAATCTTAACAGAGGATGAATGGGTGTGCTTTATCTTAAATAAGAAATCATTGATGAGAATACTCATTTGATAAAGGAAAGCGGAGATAATTGGGCTGTTGACAAAAAGGC
>NZ_JAWOTT010000250.1:0-1168 GCF_033338995.1 Vibrio sp. Vb0304 | reverse complement strand
CTCAGCTAAGAGTTCCTGTTGCTAACCCTCTCACTTTTGCTAACGCTCTCAATAGCAACTTTCATCCAATCTCCTAAATCACCGCGGGTCCTGCCTGCGGTGTTCGCAACTTTGTATCCAAAGGCTTCAATTTCCCGTATAACAAACCATGAGCAATAGGAGAGAGTTATGTCGGGAAAGGAAAGAAACCTACCAACACACCGTATTTCTAGATTCAGCAAATTTGCCTCGCTTGCAACAAGAGTCGCGGGCAATGTTATTGCTGAAGGCACCAAGCAAATCGCCAAAGGCAACCGACCGAAAGCGAAAGACCTTTTGCTCACCCCTCAAAATATTGCACGGCTGACCGATCAACTGGCGCACTTACGCGGCGCAGCGATGAAACTTGGTCAAATGCTGTCGATGGATGCCGGAGATATTCTTGAACCCGAGTTGGCCGAGATTTTAGCCAGATTGCGTTCAAACGCCGATCCAATGCCATCAAAGCAGCTCAACAGCGTGATGGTAAATGCACTTGGTGAACAGTGGAAATCCGCGTTTCTTGCTTTCAACTTCAAACCTATTGCGAGTGCATCCATAGGGCAAGTTCACCAAGCCTACAGCGATGCTGGCGATAATTTGGCAGTCAAAGTGCAATATCCCGGTATCAGAAAGAGCATCGACAGCGACGTCGATAATGTCGGTACGCTTTTGAAAATTGTTGGCCTTATCCCTGAGTCTGTTGACTATAAAGGACTGTTGGAAGAGGCGAAAAAACAGCTGCACGACGAAGCCAATTATGAGCGAGAAGCTCAGTTTGCCTGTAGATATCACGAGGCTCTACAAGGCCATCCGCATTTTGTGGTACCAAAAATCTACCCGGAAATTTCATCCCAATCCGTTCTGGCTATGTCGTTCATTCAAGGGACGCCCATAGAGAAAATCGCAAACTACGATCAAGAAACTCGCGACTTTGTAATGCACAATTTGTTGGAACTGCTGTTTAAAGAACTGTTCGAATTCAAAATGGTGCAAACCGATCCAAACTTCGCAAACTATCTCTATCTTGAACAAAGTAAACAAATCGGGCTGTTAGATTTTGGCGCAACCCGCGAATACAGTGAACGTTTTAGTTCCGGTTATCGCCAAGCCTTTTCATCTGTCGTGAACAATGACGAACAAGGGCTCA
>NZ_JAWOTT010000249.1:0-1169 GCF_033338995.1 Vibrio sp. Vb0304 | reverse complement strand
CAAAGCTCACGCCTTTCAACACTTCCGTATCCAACGAACCTTCTCGGTATACTTTACGAATATCACGACATTCTAATAGCTTATTCATAGCGAAGTGCCTCAGCAGGTTTAACAGAAGATGCTCGGTAAGAAGGATAAACAGTAGCAGCCAGACTCAGAGCAATCGCTAGCACTACCACTAATAGAATTTGGAAAGAATCAATCACAATTGGCAAATGCCCGCCAAAGCTGAACAGAGCCACGCCAGCCGATTCCAAAATGGCGTTGAGGTTGAGTGACAACGCCACGCCAACCGCTCCGCCGACAATAGCCCCAATCACACCACTACTTGCGCCTTGCACCATGAAAATCGTCATGACTTGCGATTGCGTCATACCCTGCGTTTTCAAAATCGCGACTTCAGATTGTTTTTCCATCACCACCATGATCAAAGCAGAAATGATATTAAACGCTGCAACGCCGACAATGAGACCCAGCATTAAGCCCATCATGTTCTTTTCCATTTTCACCGCTTGGAAAAGCTCACCACGTTGTGCACGCCAATCACTCCACTGCCACCCTTCAGGCATCGGTTTATCAGCGAAATCCGTCACCATAAATGGGTCAGAGAAAAACACTCGCCAGCCAGATACGGTATCTTTGGGCAGGCGCATTAACTTAGCTGCATCCGCCATATTGACGATCATAAGCTGACCATCGACAGCCGAACCGGTATTAAAAATACCAGCCACTGTGAAGTTGCGCTGACTAGGGATTCGACCAAGAGGGGTAAACTGCGTGGCGTTTGTCACCATTAAACGAACTTTGTCGCCAATAGAAACCTTAAGAGAGCGCGCTCAACTGTGGCCAAGAAATACTTTGTACTCTCCCGCTTGAAGAGAAGACAAACGACCCGCAATCAAATGGTTGGCAATCGGGTCGCCTTTCTTAGGCTCAATCCCAATCAAATAACCGGCCGTCAGTTGTGCCGAACTTTGAATTACCGCCTCTCCGTGAACAACAGGTTCTGGCTCAGCAACATCCGACATCGCTTGAATGAATTGCGGCGCAGACTCCGTCAGTGGAGTGCGACCATCATGTTGAGAAATCACCGCGTGAGGAAGAACACCAAGAATGCGCTCTTTCAGTTGTGCTTCGAATCCGTTCATAACCGAAAGCACAGTGACCAA
>NZ_JAWOTT010000248.1:0-1169 GCF_033338995.1 Vibrio sp. Vb0304 | reverse complement strand
ACCGTGATTACTGGTGTTGACCCTAGCGCGATTTTGATCCCGCAAAATACCGTGACTCGCGATGCAACAGGCAAAGCTTCGGTGATGACGGTGAGTGCTGATAATACTGTTGCGATTACGCCAGGCATCACGGCGGAAGTTGTAGACAACCAATGGCGAATCATTGATGGATTAAAAGCCGGTGATCAAGTCATTACGGCGGGTTTGCAAAAGGTGCGTCCGGGTAGCCCAGTCACCATCCAAACGGGAGAGCAGGGATAATCATGGCTCGATTTTTTATTGATCGTCCGGTTTTTGCTTGGGTATTGGCGATTCTGACCATGCTTGCAGGGATCATGTCCTTGTTCAACTTGCCAGTGTCGCAATATCCAACCATTTCGCCGACCACGATCACCATCAGTGCGCGCTATCCTGGTGCTTCTGCTAAAACGGTGGAGGACTCTGTCACTCAGGTTATCGAGCAAAACATGACAGGTCTGGATTACCTACGTTACTTGTCTTCGAGCAGTGACGCTTTCGGCAATGCGACCATTACACTGACTTTTGATAGTGAAGCCGATCCTGATATCGCGCAGGTTCAAGTGCAGAACAAACTGCAATTGGCGTTGACTTCGCTTCCTATGGAAGTGCAAAGCCAAGGTATTGTGGTGAACAAATCTAACACCTCATTTTTGATGGTGGTGGCGGTTTATTCTGACGATCCAGATTTTACACAAAACGACATTGCCGACTTTGTTGTAACCAACATTCAAGACCCAATCAGCCGTGTGACGGGTGTGGGTCAAGTACAGGCTTTTGGTTCTCAATATGCGATGCGTGTGTGGCTTGACCCGTTTAAGCTGACTCAGTTCAACCTGACGGCAATTGACGTTGCAAATGCGATCAGTGAGCAGAATGCGCAAGTGTCATCTGGTCAATTGGGTGCAGCACCTGCGCAGAAAGGTCAACTGCTTAACGCGACGATTTCTTCTGCGAGTCGTTTAAGCAGTGTGGCTGAGTTCCAAAACATCATCTTGAAATCAGATGCGAGCGGTGCAAACGTTTATCTAAGAGACGTTGCTCGTATTGAGCGCGGAGCAGAAAGTTACGATATTCAAGGTCAGTACAACGGTTTACCGGCGTCTGGTTTAGGTATTTCACTTGGTACAGGTGCGAACGCGCTGGAAACG
>NZ_JAWOTT010000247.1:0-1169 GCF_033338995.1 Vibrio sp. Vb0304 | reverse complement strand
TAACTGCAAATCTTACCCATGTATTGTCACAGATGATGTTTGGGCCCTGTTCCAGTTCATAACTATCCGGATCGACATAATGATAACTAAGAATCTTCCTCTAACTGATTTGCACCGCCACCTTGACGGTAACATTCGTACTAAGACTATCCTTGAGCTTGGCCAAAAATTGGGTATTACTCTGCCAGCGTACGATATTGAGTCTCTCACTCCACACGTTCAAATTGTCGAAGCGGAACCATCTCTTGTTGCTTTCCTTTCTAAGCTTGACTGGGGCGTAGCAGTACTGGGCGATCTTGACGCTTGTCGTCGCGTTGCTTATGAAAACGTTGAAGATGCGCTAAACGCACAAATTGATTACGCCGAACTGCGTTTCTCACCATACTACATGGCGATGAAACACAAACTGCCAGTCGCTGGCGTGGTTGAAGCGGTTGTCGATGGCGTACAAGCAGGCATGCGAGACTTTGGCATCAAAGCGAACCTTATCGGTATCATGAGCCGCACATTTGGCACAGATGCATGTCAGCAAGAACTGGATGCCATTCTAAGCCAGAAAGACCACATCGTAGCAGTAGACCTTGCAGGTGATGAGCTTGGTCAACCAGGCGATCGCTTTGTCTCTCACTTCAAACAAGTGCGTGATGCAGGCCTAAACGTGACAGTTCACGCTGGTGAAGCAGCGGGCGCTGAAAGCATGTGGCAAGCCATTCAAGAGCTTGGTGCAACGCGCATCGGCCACGGTGTAAAAGCGATTCACGATCCAAAACTGATGGATTACCTAGCGGAAAACCGTATCGGTATCGAATCGTGCCTGACGTCGAACTTCCAAACCAGTACGGTCGATTCTCTAGCAAATCACCCACTGAAACAGTTCCTAGACCACGGCGTTCTAGCGTGTCTAAATACGGATGATCCTGCGGTAGAAGGTATTGAGCTACCTTACGAATACGAAGTGGCGGCGCCAGCAGCCGGCCTGAGCCAAGAGCAGATTCGCCAAGCGCAAATCAATGGCCTTGAGCTTGCTTTCATTTCTGATGCAGAAAAAGCAGAACTGAAAGAAAAAGTTAAAGATCGCGTTTAATCAGCACAAAAATTATAAAAAATGCCAGCATTTGCTGGCATTTTTTGTATTTGGAATCGGCAAGCGATGATCAAATCACGCGAGA
>NZ_JAWOTT010000246.1:0-1169 GCF_033338995.1 Vibrio sp. Vb0304 | reverse complement strand
GGCCTATCTGCGCCGTTGGACATCACGACGCCACTTGCTCACCGCTACGGCGTTATTTTCCGTAAAACCGAATTAGAAGGTTCGGAACTGAAGTACACCCTTGACCACAGCTCTTACTTCTACTTCCTCAAACCGGACGGCACGTTGATCACCAAAGTGCCACACACGCTAACGCCTGCGCCGATTGTTGAAGCAATTTCAAAACTCACCACTAAGGAAGGCTCGAATGAAGGCTAATCAACTGTTTAAAACCTTGGCTTTGGGGGCATTACTGCTCAGCCCTTTAGCTCAGGCTAAGCTCGATGTCATGGCGCACGAACCGTATGCGCGTGCTATGGCTCCGGGTGCAACCACCAGCGCCGTCTTCGTAACCTTTGCCAACCGCAGCCAAGACGACATCAATATCGTTGCCGCAGAAACGCCAGCAGCGGGCAAAGTCGAATTGCACGATGTCATTAAAGACGGCGATGTGATGAAAATGCGCCAAATCGACCGCATCACGCTAGGCGCAAAAGAGACCACCGAGCTAAAACCAGGCAGCCTACACATCATGCTGTTTGATTTGAAAACGCCGCTCAATGAAGGGGATGAAATCGAAGTAACCGTGACTTACGATAACGGCCAAAAGCAGAGCTTTAACGCGCCAGTGAAAAAAGTGATGGCAGGGATGAAACATACAGCCCACTAAAATCGAATTAGGCTCCTCATTAGGAGCCTTTGTTTTATTCGCTCTCTCGCAGCGCAATGGCGATTTTATTTAAAAATGTAAATCTGTGCTTTATGCCCCATACAACACACCTCCCTCTTCGCTATAACTCTATTTCCTTGTTTCCACATCTAACCCTGTTCCCGAGATAACTCTTTATGTTTCAAGCTCTCAAACGCGTTTTCAGTTTTTTGACTCAAACCAATCCAAATGTCGAGCAAGACGTGGACACCATTATTGCCGCAATTGGTGGCCTCGATAACGTGGTGGAAACAGGAGCGTGTGCAACGCGGCTAAGACTCACGCTGCGCTCTACTGCTGTCGTAGATAAAGAGGCTTTAAAGAAACATGGCGCTCATGGCGTTGTTGTGTTGGATGAACGTCATATCCAAATCATATACGGTTTGAAAGCCAACACGTATTCGCAGATCATGGAAGAACGAATGACAAGCTAGGCGCTCGT
>NZ_JAWOTT010000245.1:0-1170 GCF_033338995.1 Vibrio sp. Vb0304 | reverse complement strand
TGAGTACGTACACCTTATACCTTCTATCATACTTTAGCCCAAGTAAAATCAGAATGAAGCGATACAGTTGGCGATTATGTAATCAAACCTAAGGATAGGTTGGCGTTGTGCACGATTTTTGAGCTCTGGAGTGTTGCATTGCTCGCTGTGGGAAGTGAGAGAGGAGGAATATATGAAGAGTCGATAGGGATACGGAGTTGCCGTGTCTCGTTTATTGAGTGATCACATCATTGAAATACAAGTTTCATATAGATTGAGCATTTCTGTCATTTTTCTTCTCCAAACTTCTTGCCGTTCAACAATTTATTCACTAACTATAAGATCGGGAAAGTAAAAATGAGCAAGGAAACCTTCGACGCAACGCGTTATAACCAAAGCGATAACAAGCCTTTTGAAGAAGTACTAGAAGCGAGTCTATCTCGTCGTAGCATCTTAAAAGGTGGCCTTGGTATCAGCGCAATGACTGCGTTTGGTGCTTTTGGATTGGCGGGCTGTAACTCTTCGAGCTCTGGCACGTCGGCAAGTAACGGTTCTGGCGTTTCGAAAGCGGTACTTAACTTTGACTCAATTCCTGGCTCGTTGACTGATGCCGTTTCTATTCCACAGGGTTATACCGCTCAGGTACTGGTACCTTGGGGTACACCGCTGAATGCTCAAGGCAGCGCGTGGAAAAATGATGGCAGCAATACCAGCTCAGACCAACTTAACGCGTTGGGCATGCACCATGATGGCATGCACTTTTTCCCATTAAATGACAGTACGACCGACGGCCTGCTTTGCATCAACCATGAATACATTGATACATCAGCACTGCATCCAAACGGTCCAACAGTTGCGAATGGCGTTCGCACAATAGTTGATGAAGTTCGCAAAGAGATTAACGCTCACGGCGTTTCCGTTGTTCGTATTCAGCTAGAAGACAATATGTGGAAATTGGTGGATACCGATCCGCTTAACCGCCGATACACTGGTGCGACAGTGATGGATTTATCTGGCCCAGTCGCTCACACGGCGCTTACTGTGACGCGTTTTTCGCCTGATGGCAGCCAAGCTCGTGGTACGTTAAACAACTGTGGCAACGGCTATACGCCGTGGGGCACTTACCTCACGTGTGAAGAGAACTGGCCTGGTTACTTCGTTAATACGGGGACTCGTACAGAAGAACAAGAT
>NZ_JAWOTT010000244.1:0-1171 GCF_033338995.1 Vibrio sp. Vb0304 | reverse complement strand
GATGTCATCCCAATTTGGAATGCCATCATTGGCTTTAAACGCTTTCAGTGGTGAAGCGGTGCCTGTGATTTCTTGACCAATCGCGCTACCAATACTTTTAGTACCGAAGTCGAAGGCCATTATTGTGCGTGACATACAGTGTCTCAAATCTTAATGAAGTGGAAGTTAAGGAAGGCGGTTGCGTTACGCATGACCTGCGTCTGCCGACAATTGGCTTGGGTCGATACCTAGCTTTTCTACCGCTTTTTTCCAGCGCTCTGTAATGGGCGTATCGAAGATGATTTCTGGTGTGGCTTCGATGGTTAGCCAAGAGTTTTCAACCAGTTCATTTTCTAACTGACCAGCACTCCAACCGGAATAACCAAGAGCAACCAAATAGTCACTTGGCTCAGCCTCTGTCCCCAATACGGAAAGAATATCTCGTGAAGTGGTGACAGCAAGGTCGTCGGTCATTTGAATGCTGGATTCATAGTAATCTTTCGGTTTATGTAGAATAAAACCACGGTCTTCTGAGATTGGACCGCCATTGTAGACGGGTCTATCTAAGCTGGCTTCAAACAGGCGCGGGTGAACAGGCTGCACGTCAACTTGCTTGAGCATGTTGCCTACGGTGATATCAACAGGCGCGTTGATCATCAGTCCCATAGCGCCTTCTTCGTTATGTTCACAAACGTAGATAACGCTATTCTGGAAATACGGATCTTTCATTCCAGGCATGGCTACTAAAAAATGGTTTGTGAGGTTCATTCTCATACCGACCTTTAAGACTCGTAAATGCACTTAAGCAAACTCGCGACTATGTGCATGAGTTTGCTTAAGATAATGTCTGGTTCTCTACTATAACTGTACTATAAATTCAGTTATTCGCCTTTCACACGACGTTCAATGGCATCCATCAGTTTGCCAGTGATAGAAATGTCGAATGCCGCTTCGATTTCACGAATACAAGTTGGGCTAGTCACGTTGATTTCAGTTAGCTTGTCGCCAATCACATCAAGACCAACAAAGATAAGCCCTTTTTCTTTTAGAGTCGGAGCAACAGCTTGAGCAATCTTCATATCTGTTTCGCTTAGCGGACGAGCTTCACCAGTACCACCAGCGGCTAGGTTGCCGCGCGTTTCGCCTTTAGCAGGAATACGCGCAAGACAGTAAGGCATCGGTTCACCGTCAA
>NZ_JAWOTT010000243.1:0-1172 GCF_033338995.1 Vibrio sp. Vb0304 | reverse complement strand
CAAAACCATTTTTAAAAGCAGCCAACTGGCTGCTTTTTTTATACCTAAATTACGTGCCCTACTTTATGAATCAATGCCGCTAAACTTTCTACTTCCAACTTCTTCATTACATTGGAACGATGTACTTCTATGGTACGAAGCGAAACACACAGTTGGTTAGCCATATCCTGATTTTTCATCCCTTTAACCACCAGAATCAGTACTTCTTTTTCTCTTCTAGTAAGGCTTTGAAGAGTTAGTTTTGCACTTTGTTTTTCTTGGTTTTTTAGTGAACATTCCATAGCATTATCGATTGCCGCCACTAAAGCATTACCGTCCACAGGCTTTTGAAAAAAGTCCAACGCGCCTTCTTTTAAGGCGTCGACTGCCATTGGAATATCACCATGCCCAGTCAGGTATATAACGCTGATTGGACTGCATTGATTACGCATTAGCAGGTGAAGCTCCTGCCCACGCATTTCTGGCATTCGGCTATCCAACAATACACATCCAGCTTGATGCAGATTCACACTCTGTAAGAAATCTTGCCCGTTTGAATAGACATCGACGCTATAACCATAACTTTCTAACATAAAAGCCATTGATTCTAAAACAGGCACTTCATCGTCAACGATATAAAGTGGACAAAGATTACGACTCATTCTGAGCTTCCTGATACGGTAAAACGATAGTCACTTGGCACCCTGATGGGTCAATTGACCTAAAATTGATGGAACCTTGGTGCGCTTCAATTACATCGCGACAAATAGCAAGCCCTAGCCCTAGGCCATTTTCCTTCGTGGTATAAAAAGGCTGATCAAGAGGGGTATTTTGCTCTTCGAGCCCGACCCCGTTATCCATGACATCAATGATGACAACGTCATCACAAAAGCTGACATGGAGATCAACAAACAACTCTTTTTGCGAAGTCGAATGAGCAAGACAGGCATCTTTGGCGTTATTAAGCACATTAATGATCACCTGTTGTAATCCGGTCACATCCGAATAAACGTTTTGTACCTCGCCAGAATACATCACACCTAGTTGGATATTGTGACGTTGGAACTCATAATCCACCAACTTCATTGCATCATTGATGACGGCAGGTAAGTCAACCCAGCTTTTCTCGATTGGCGTCCGGTGAATCAAACTACGTAAACGCTGCACTATGTCACTCGCAGACGTCACTTGTG
>NZ_JAWOTT010000242.1:0-1172 GCF_033338995.1 Vibrio sp. Vb0304 | reverse complement strand
TGGTAACTACACCGCGCAAGTGGATATCCAAATGGATTTCAGCGCGGTTGAGCAAACTCGTAAACGTTTCGACCCAAATACGCCATCGACCCGCAGTGAGTACGCGCTAGAAGATTACAACAACGGCAACATGGTAGCAGGCATTCCGGGTGCGCTTAGTAATCAGCCTCCGGCGGATGCTTCTATTCCGCAAGACGTCGCGCAAATGAAAGACGGCTCGGTAATGGGGCAAGGCTCTGTACGTAAAGAATCGACCCGCAACTTCGAGCTAGATACCACGATTAGCCATGAGCGTAAGCAAACGGGCACAGTGGCGCGCCAGACTGTTTCAGTTGCCATCAAAGACCGTCGCCAAGTTAATCCAGATACAGGTGAAGTGACTTACACACCAATGTCGGAAGGTGAAATCAACGCGATTCGTCAGGTGTTGATTGGCACCGTCGGCTTTGATCAATCTCGTGGTGATTTACTTAACGTATTGAGCGTCAAGTTTGCCGAGCCAGAAACCGAGCAGCTTGTTGACCAACCGATTTGGGAACACCCGAACTTCAACGATTGGGTTCGTTGGTTCGCCAGCGCTTTAGTTATCATCGTGGTTGTGCTTGTACTGGTTCGCCCTGCAATGAAGCACCTGCTTAACCCAGCTGGTGATGACGACGATGAAATGTACGGCCCAGACGGTTTGCCAATTGGTGCCGATGGCGAAACCAGCCTAATTGGTAGCGACATTGAAAGCAGTGAGCTGTTTGAATTTGGTTCAAGTATCGATCTGCCTAACCTTCATAAAGATGAAGACGTACTGAAAGCGGTTCGTGCACTTGTAGCGAACGAACCAGAGCTAGCGGCTCAAGTTGTGAAAAACTGGATGAACGAAAATGGCTAACGATATCGTACCTCAAGATGAAAACGGCGCAGGCATGCCAGTTGAGTTTGATGCCTCCACCATTACTGGTGAAGAGAAAGCGGCCATTTTGTTATTAAGTCTGAATGAGCAAGATGCGGCTGGCATCATCCGTCATTGAGAACCGAAACAAGTACAGCGCGTTGGTAGTGCAATGGCGCGTGCAAAAGATTTAAGCCAAGAGAAAGTATCGGCGGTGCACCGTACGTTTTTGGAAGATATCCAGAAATACACCAACATTGGTATGGGCAGCGAAGACTTTATGCGTAAT
>NZ_JAWOTT010000241.1:0-1173 GCF_033338995.1 Vibrio sp. Vb0304 | reverse complement strand
GACGTGGCTCGTTAATGAAACTTTCGAACAACAGCTGGAAGCGATTTTGATAGAACTGCACATGGCGAGTTGTTGCAACGTTAAACCACTTTTCTGGTTCATTTTTATCGCCAGCAAGGTAGCAAATGCCTTTGTGGCTTTCGCCTTGACTGGAGATCGCCCAGCGATCGCGCCACCAACTCATGTAGGCAATATCCACTTTGCCAAACGGAGCGGTCATGTCCCAGCCAGCATCTTCTTCTACATACATCAGATCGACGTTTTTCTCTTGAATACGAGACAAACAAACGCTCAACGCTGCGGAGCGGAGCAGGGGATCTTGTGGCATGTAAATCGAAACCCGCTTGTTAGGGCAACACATATCAAGTACATGCAAATAGTGCGCGTACGAGGTGTAAGGAGGACGAACTAACGCGCCTTTCGATGGGTAATGGAATACCGATAAGTTACCGAGCGGATCTTCGACGTTACCACGAGCCAAAATCGTTTGGTATTTTTGGTCAATACGCTCTCTAAGGTGATTAGAAGGTTCCGCTGGTGGCTCACTTGCTTCCGCTGTGTACTCTTGAGAGACAAAACGAGAAACTTCGTCGTACGGGTTGTGATCCAGCGTCGCGATAGGTTCTTCATCCGAAGAGTAGTTCACGTGTTGGCAAAGAATGTAGCCCGAGTGCGCTTCACCAGACACAATCCAGTACACACCATTATTGCTGTGTGGCTGCAAGGCAATGTAGCTGGAAGCCAACTCGTAGTGACTGGCGTGATTAACCCAACGAGCATCAATGGTCGCGAGCTTACGACGACAACGACTGGCGATGTGGTCAACGTGATCATAAAACGTTTTTGGGTTGATGCTGAGTTTGCGGCAAATTTCGCGCACGGAATAACCGGTGAACAAAAGGCCCATCAGGTTTTCTTGAAACTGCAGCTTTTTATTGGCGCCAGACCATTTATCGACAAAAGTGCTTTGGCACGCTTTACAACGGTAACGTTGACGATCGCCACTGTAACCGAAAGCGTGATAGAGGTGTTTATGAGTGTGGACAGAGAGTCCGAAGTTGTCACACGCGTCGTTGCGACAAGCAGGTAACCCGTCACTGTGGACGTGTCGGAGGCGATGAAGTTCGTTCACGACATCGCGGTTGTTAAGTAAGGGGGGGAAAGCTCCACATT
>NZ_JAWOTT010000240.1:0-1176 GCF_033338995.1 Vibrio sp. Vb0304 | reverse complement strand
AACGCATTGGTAGAGCGACGTGTGGTGCTTTACGTAGAATCACTTCACGCTCTGCGAGCGCTTCCGAAACTAAACGAAACTCGTAGTGTTCAAGGTAGCGTAATCCACCGTGAATAAGTTTAGAACTTGCTGAAGACGTTGCTGATGCAAAATCGTTAGCTTCATATAAACCGACACTCAAACCGCGGCCAGCTGCATCAGCTGCAATGCCAGCCCCGTTAATGCCGCCACCGATAACGATCAAGTCTAAAAGAGTGGATGAGCTAGTTGTGGAAGTATTTTTTTGTATACTCATGAATTTGACCTCTTGGTGAGCGAACGAGCATTTTAGAACATGATTTAATCCTAGCTCAGGTTTCGTTTGTGATCATCTATTATTTTCGTTTGTGAGCGTTTTGTGTGATTTGGGCATAAAAAAACCTCTGTCTAATTAAGACAGAGGTCATTTTGAGGTTCAAATTTGAGCGATTTATCTATTTAGCGTCTTCTGATGTTACATTCGCTTCGACCACTTCGAGGGGAATTGCGGCGTCTTTTAAGATCGCGAGAATTTCTTCTGGTGGCTGTTTGTTAGTAAATATCATGTTCAGCTGCGCGATGTTGCCCAGTTTCACCATGGCATTGCGACCAAACTTTGTGTGGTCGACGGCGAGAAATACGCTGCGGCTGTTGTCGATGATCGCTTGCTTCACGCGTACCTCGTGGTAATCAAAGTCCAATAGGGAACCATCAAAATCGATGCCACTGATGCCGAGAATGCCAAAATCGAGACGGAACTGTTTCACGAAATCGAGCGTTGCTTCGCCTACGATACCGCCATCGCGGCTGCGGACTTCACCACCCGCTAAGATGACCTTGATCTCTGGGTTGGGGAAGAGAATGGTTGCCACGTTGATGTTGTTGGTGACGACGCGTAGCTGCTTGTGGCTCTTAGTGAGCGCACGTGCGACGGCTTCTGGTGTTGTGCCGATATCAATAAATAGCGTCGCGCCGTCAGGAATGTGTTTCACCACCTCTTCTGCAATGACATCTTTTTCATTGAAGTTGAGCGCTTTACGCGTGTTGTAAGATGTGTTTTCAGAACTGAGAGGGATGGTTGCACCACCGTGATAACGACGAATTTTGTTGTCGTCTGCGAGTTCGTTGAGATCGCGTCGGATGGTTTGTGGGCTGACA
>NZ_JAWOTT010000239.1:922-1176 GCF_033338995.1 Vibrio sp. Vb0304 | reverse complement strand
GTTCATTGTTCAGAACTTCTTCCGGAGTTCCCGATGCAATTAGGTGCCCTTGGCTCACGATATAGGCTTTTTCACATACGTCCAGTGTTTCACGTACGTTATGGTCTGTGATTAATACACCAAGGCCACGATCGCGTAGGTGCTCGATGATTTTCTTGATGTCATTAACCGAAATAGGGTCGACACCTGCGAAAGGTTCATCCAACAAAATGAATTGTGGGTTTGCCGCAAGAGCTCGAGCGATTTCGACTCGG
>NZ_JAWOTT010000239.1:0-912 GCF_033338995.1 Vibrio sp. Vb0304 | reverse complement strand
GGCGACGTTCACCACCCGATAGTGCCATACCCGCACTGGTTCTTATGTGCTGTATGTGGAATTCTTCCAACAAATCTTCCAGCTTGTCCTGACGCTCTTCGCGGGTCATTTCTTGGCGAGTTTCCAATACGGCCATGATGTTATCTTCCACGGACAGTTTGCGGAAAATCGACGCTTCCTGCGGTAGATAGCCAATACCCATGCGAGAGCGGCTGTGCATTGGCAAAATACTGATGTCTTTGTCGTCAATGGTGATGGTGCCTTCATCGCGAGGCACCAGACCAACAATCATGTAAAACGAGGTGGTTTTACCGGCACCGTTAGGACCAAGTAAACCCACAATCTGACCAGACTCTACTTCTAAGCTAACATCGGTGACGACTTTGCGCTTTTTGTAGCTCTTTGCGAGATTTTTTGCACTCAGTACCGCCATATTAGTTCTCTATCTGATTGGGTTGCAAAATCGTGGTTACACGCTCGTTTTTAGAGCTGTCAGCCACCAACTTCTGTTGACCGATTTGGTAACGAATCGATGAGCCTTTGATGGTGTTACCATCTTGAGCGAGCTGCGCTTGGCCTTTCATGGTCAGTTCGTCAGTCGAGATGCGGTAATCGAGCTCGGTTGCTTGACCACTTAACGTTTTACCATCGTCCATCAGCTGCGAAAATGTCGCAGGCTTACCAAATGCTTGAATTTGTTTGATTGCTTCCGTTTTTGGATCGCGAGTGACGACAATTCTATCTGCATCGATATTGATGCTGCCTTGCTTAAGCGAGACATCACCTTTAAAAATGACCTGGTTACTCTTCATATCCACCTGTTGGGTGTCAGAGTTTATGTAAACCGGCTGTTGAGTATCCGACTTAAGTGCAAACGCTTGAGGCGCTGCTAATACTAGTGCCAGTAGACTA
>NZ_JAWOTT010000238.1:0-1177 GCF_033338995.1 Vibrio sp. Vb0304 | reverse complement strand
CATAGAAGCTCAGGAAGGCAATACCACCAAGCGTCACCGATGTCAGTAGGATTTCATTTTGAGACAGAATTGCACCACCACCAAAGATACCTAGAGAAATGAAGATCATATCTAGGACGCTACAAATAGTGGCTGTCGTCAGGTGGTGATTGCGTTTTATGCCTTGATTCAAGACATACGCATTTTGTGCTCCGATCGGAATGATCATCGATGCCCCTAAACCAAATCCTTGCAATAAAACCCAAAAGCTCACAATACACCTCAAATAATTAAGAAAACGACAGAGAGGGGAAAGATAATGGCTTTGGTTAAATAAGTATAATTAATGATTTTAATATATTATTAGAGTTACTTATTTAACGGTTTGGTGTTGTTTTTTGGGAGAACGTGAATGCGAGGGTTGGATTACAAATGGATAGAAGCCTTGGATGCCGTTGTTTATCAAGGCAGTTTTGAACGAGCTGCTGAGCATCTGTTTGTCTCACAATCTGCCATTTCGCAGCGTATTAAACAGCTCGAAAAATTCTTGGCGCAACCTGTGTTAATTCGAGAGCAGCCACCCAAGCCAACTCCCATTGGGAAAAAACTATTGGGGCTTTACCGCCGAGTTCGGTTGCTAGAGCACGAAATTTTACCTGAGATCAAAAACGATACTACAACGCGTCCAGTGCAACTGTCTTTGGCTACTAACGCCGACAGTTTGGCAACGTGGTTACTGCCAGCTTTGCAAGACGTCATGAAAACTCGTCAAGTAGAGTTGAAGCTGACGATTTACGGTGAATCACGGTCAATAGCAAAACTGAAAAGTGGTGAGGTCGCAGGGGCGATCAGTTTAGAGTCTCAAGCGATACTAAATTGTCGCGCCGATTACTTAGGACGAATTGATTACGTTTGTGTGGCTAACCCTGAGTTTTATCAGCGTTACTTTTCTGAAGGTGTAAACAATCAGACCTTAGCAAAGGCGCCAGCGGTTTCCTACGATCAGTATGATGACTTACATAAAAAGTTTCTCACGGAGCATTTCAATGTGCGTCCTGATAGCGTGATTCATCACAACATCAGCAGCTCAGAGGCTTTTCTCAAAATGGCGTTAGCTGGAGTGGCATATTGTTTGATCCCTCGTCTGCAAATTACTGATGAGCTAGAGCAAGGCTTGTTAATTGATATTACGCCTGGC
>NZ_JAWOTT010000237.1:0-1178 GCF_033338995.1 Vibrio sp. Vb0304 | reverse complement strand
ACATCACCACGATATTTACGGTCGTAGTTACGCGGAGTCCATACCGAGCCTTTGCTACCTTTCAAACTTAGAGGGGTGTCGTGCAGCGTCGTCCCCAAATTGTATTTGTCTGGCTGTTCAAGCGCGGTCAGGTAAATTGCCGGCTTGACCAACGAACCAATTGGACGACTAGCATTAAGCGCACGGTTAAAGCCTTCATAACCCACGCGCTTACCACCAACCATGGCACGAATTTCACCACTGTGGCGATCAACAGCCACGGCAGCAGCTTCGAGTTCTTTACCGCCTCGCTTCGCTAAATCCGGTATTTTCTTCGCGATAGCCTGCTCCATTTTACTTTGAGAGACAGGATCGAGAGACGTAAACACGCGCAGACCAGTTTCAGCCTTGAAGCGATCACCGACCTTCTCTTTCAGCTCGATATTCAATTGCTGGAAGTATGCAGGCTGACGGCTCGCAATACGTGGTTTGCTTTGTGTATCAAGAGGTCGACTCACAGCTTGTTCATATTGCTGCGATGTGAGCATGTTTTGTTGCATCAGCAATCGAAGCACCAAGTCTCGACGCTCTTTAGTGCGCTCAGGATAGCGAACAGGATTGTAATACGACGGTCCTTTCACCATGCCCACCAGCATCGCAAGTTGATCAATTCGCAACTCTTGGATTGGCTGCCCAAAGTAGTAGCGTGATGCTAAGCCAAAACCGTGGATCGCTTCGCCGCCGCTTTGACCCAACTACACTTCATTGAGGTAGGCTTCTAAAATGCGGTCTTTGCTATAACGGTAATCAAGAATAAGCGCAATATAAGCTTCGCGCACCTTACGCCACAGCGTTTTATCACGGGTTAGAAATAAGTTTTTCGCTAGCTGCTGCGTTAAGGTACTGCCACCTTGAACGGTGCGACCCGCTTTGATGTTCGCCACTAAAGCACGGGCAATAGCCAATGGTGAAACACCATCATGCTGATAGAAGTCTCGGTCTTCTGTCGCCAACAAGGCATCAACTAAAATTTCAGGGAATTGGTCACGACGTAAGAACAGACGTTGCTCATCACGATCTTTTTCAAGCATCCCCAGCATCTTTGGCTCAAGGCGCAAGTAGCCTAGATCGCCTTTTGATTCTAAAGATTGAATACGCTGCAAACCGCTGTCTGAGAAATGCAGCATGACGTGGCGATC
>NZ_JAWOTT010000236.1:0-1179 GCF_033338995.1 Vibrio sp. Vb0304 | reverse complement strand
AAGGCATTACAATAAACGTTAGAACAAAACTGGCTGAAAAAATCAATATATTCACCCAGATAAATGGTGGTTTGTTTTGATTCACGGAGGTATTCCTAACTTTGAGCTAACAACTGTTCGCTAGAATATCAGCGAACACGTGTAAGTCAAATTAAAGTTAGATAAATGTGACTATTCTTGTTGAGCTGAGCCGGAATTCTAACTGGGATATTTTGCTTTTAATTGAATAATGAGTAGTATTAAAAAATGAGCTATGGCTTGAGGTGTATGAAATCTACCAAGTAATTGGCTTTGTAAAGGTGGAATATGCCAAGGCTCTGTGGAAAAGCAAAAAATGTAAGAAAATAGGAATACGTAATGGAATTACGATTAGCGGAATATAAGGACTATGAGCGCATTGCTCAATTGCATGCGGACAGTTGGAAACGTCACTACCGAGGCATTTTAACGAACACTTACCTAGACAGCGAAGCCATCGACGACAAATTGTTGATTTGGCAGACTCGCTTAACCAATCCTCCATTTAACCAACATATCGTTCTTGCAGAAGAGGGTGGCTTGTTACTCGGCTTTGTCTGTGTTTTCGGCAACCATGACTTTGAGCGCGGTACATTCATTGACGCTCTGCATGTTGATGATAGCTATCGTGGTCGTGGTATCGGCAAACAACTCTTGCTTGCCGTTGCAGAGTGGCAACAGCAATACTTCAAAGATTCAGGATTGTATCTAGAAGTAGTCTCGCAAAACACATCAGCGATTTCGTTCTATCAACATATTGGTGGACAAGAATGCCAAGAGCGTACGTGGCGTGCTCCGGGCGGAACAGAAGTAATGGAAAAAGTGTTCCGTTGGTCTAACGCGCAAGCGCTGGTAAGTGGCATTGAGGAAAACGTCATCTATTCATAACGCTTTCTAAGCGAAAGAACGGAGACGATAAGAGCAGCACTGACGCTGCTCTTTTTTGTTTGCGGGATAGTTAACAATCTGGCGAGTTAAAAAGACAGGCCCATTTCCTTTAACTCACTTTCACATTGGCTCGCGTTTTCAAACTGAATAGCAGCCATGCCCACCTGTTTGGCCCCTTCGACGTTGTAAGGCATATCATCCAGAAAAACGGTTTCTGATGGGTTTAAGTCGTAGCGGGAGAGAAGCGCTTGATAAATTTCCGGTTGAGGTTTT
>NZ_JAWOTT010000235.1:0-1182 GCF_033338995.1 Vibrio sp. Vb0304 | reverse complement strand
CTGGGTGGTTTTGTTGAACGTTGGAATCGTTTGGACAACTTTATCGGTCGACCGGTTAAGCTTCTTATGGGACCGAGAGAAATACACGGAGTGGTACAAGGTATCGACCAACAGGGTGGGGTGGTGCTCAAAACTGAAAATGGTTTGGAAACCTACATTGGCGGAGAAATTTCGTTGAGAAAAGGGGACTGAGCCCCTTTACTTTCTTAGCGATACTTTGTCGACAAGGTGGTTAGCGCCTTTGTGGAGGATCAAATGGGCTCTTTCTCTGGTTGGAAGAATATTCAATTCCAGATTGAGTCCATTAATATTGCGCCAAATTTCTTTCGCTTTACTTTTCGCTTCATCGACCGACAGTTGCGTATAGTGGCTGAAGTAGGAGCCTGGTTTAGTAAAAGCTCCGCGGCGAAACTTCAAAAATCTCTCGACATACCACTGCTCTATCGTTTCACTTTCCGCATCAACATAAATTGAGAAATCAAGAAAATCAGATACAAATACTCGATGTGGATCATGTGGGTAGTCCATACCGCTTTGTAATACGTTTAAGCCTTCAATAATCAGCACGTCAGGTCGGTCGACTTTTTTTAGCTCATCAGTAATGTCGTATGTGATGTGTGAGTAAACAGGTACTTCAAGATTTGGTTTACCCGCCTTTACATCAGAAACAAATTCTACCAAGCGTTTGATGTCGTAAGATTCGGGAAAACCCTTGCGATGCATGATACCGCGCTCTTCCAAAACCTTTTTGGGATACAGAAAGCCATCCGTTGTAACTAAGGCGACTTTGGGATGATTTTCCCAACGAGAAAGCAGTGCTTTAAGAATGCGTGCTGTTGTACTTTTTCCAACAGCCACACTACCTGCAATGCCAATAACAAATGGCGGAGCGTGTTCCTCGGTATTTAGAAACTGCTGAAGAACAGAGTTGCGACTTTGGCGAGCCTGTACATATAAATTGAGTAGACGAGACAAAGGAAGGTAGATCTCTACCGCTTCCTCCATAGTGAGGTTTTCATTTATGCCTTGAAGCGCCTTTAGATCGTCTTCAGAGAGTGTCATCGGAACAGAATTACGAAGTTCTGCCCACTCGGCACGGTCAAATGACAAAAATGGACTCATGGGTCTCTTTTATCCTTGGTTTAGTAGAGAGCAAGAACATACAACAAGCACCGTGCAAAG
>NZ_JAWOTT010000234.1:0-1186 GCF_033338995.1 Vibrio sp. Vb0304 | reverse complement strand
GCCATCATTGTTACCGCTGCTGCAGAAGTGATTCCCCAAGCGCTTCTCTCACAGTTAAAAGATGGCGGTAAAATGGTGATTCCTGTCGGAGATGCTGAGCAGCAACTACTTAGAATTGAACGCAAGGGTGACGAGTACCTTTCTACCGTTGTGGAAATGGTTCGCTTTGTTCCTCTTGTCGCGGGTGATTTGGCTTAAGGATCTGAGGTTAGGTGAGTAAGTTACTGCGTCATATTGGTATTAGCTTTGTATTAGCTGCGGGACTCGTTGGTTGCGCGGCTCACTCACCTGCGCCTGTTTCCAGCCTAAAGAAGGATTATTCGAGCGTAGAGCGTGGCAGTTATAGAGGGAGTTACTACGAAGTAAAGAAAGGTGACACACTTTATTTTATTGCTTACGTCACAGATAAAGATGTAAATGATCTTGTACGTTACAACGAACTCTCTCAGCCTTACACCATTTATCCAGGTCAAAAGCTAAAACTTTGGGCTCCGAAATATGTCGCGCCAAAATATGGCCAAAAAGTTGAACCCGTTGTAGTACCTGTAGTTACAACGACACCGCCGCCAGTGGTGAAGCCAACGACGACGACAAAGCCTGTGACTTCAAGTAAAAACTCTAGTCAAAAGCCTACAACAACTTCGACTAAAGTCGCACAAAAAGAGCCGCCAAAGAAAGTTGAACAAACCAAAGCAAAGGAGTATGTTGGTTCAAAAGATAACCAACCTACTAAACCGAAGCCGCCAACAACGACGGTACAAAACGACAAAGTATCGAAGTGGTTGTGGCCGACAAAAGGGAGAGTAATCAAGAACTTCTCGGCGGGAGAACAGGGAAATAAAGGCATTGACATCGCAGGACAGCGTGGTCAACCTATCGTTTCAACCGCAGCCGGCACGGTCGTTTATTCGGGTAATGCGCTAAGAGGTTATGGCAACCTAATTATAGTGAAGCATAACGACAATTATTTAAGCGCATACGCACATAACGACAAACTGCTGGTAACAGAAGGTCAGAGTGTAAAAAGCGGACAGAAAATTGCGACCATGGGTAGTTCAGGCGCAAAATCCGTCAAGCTGCACTTTGAAATTCGCTACCAAGGTAAATCAGTGAATCCAAAACGCTATTTACCGTAAGACTTTGAAAAACAACTTGCGAAATCATTTAGCGACATATTGAGTTGTCA
>NZ_JAWOTT010000233.1:0-1187 GCF_033338995.1 Vibrio sp. Vb0304 | reverse complement strand
AAACGTCGCTAGCTGGTGCTCAAAGGCGGGTTTTGATTGATCATCTTGCAAGAAGATTGCTGACATCACGACATTGTCATCTCGTTCAGAAATTGCGTCTCGATGCGCTTTCTGAATGAGCTCATTGTGAGAGAGCGAAAGGTAATCATTGCTTTGCATAACCACAGCATTTTCGGACGGTCGTTTGCCAAGAACGAGGTGCTTTTGATTTTCGTTAGATTTAATTAAATCTTGAATATGGAAATTAAGGCGTTCCTCGATAAAAGAGGGCAGTGGTTTAGTTTCGTTTTTAGTACACATAATAAATCTCTTTGTGATTTGGAAAAACGCCAGCGCTGACCTTATTTATATTGAAGATTTTGGGGAGAGTGTCACTAATCAAGTTGCATAACTTTGCTAGCGCTTGCAAACTCGATATTTAAGGGTTGGATGGTGGCTGTAACTCCTTAGGCTGTGGGGGTCTAAACTAGTTTGTGTTCAATAAATAAACATAGTTTATTGCGATTGTACGCCGTAAAAAATGTAGTACAAAATTACACGTAAATACGACAAAAAGTGGTTACGTTGATGAGGCGGGGTTATCTAGTTGGGTGTAAAAGTGGCGGACAAAAAAGGCGCGAAAATCGCGCCTAGGAATAGAGTGAGAAAAAGAGCTTAGCGTTTGTTACGTAAGTAACGTTTACGACGTTCTTCCTTACGTTTCGCTTTCTCTTCTTCTTTGCGAGCCGTTTCTATTTCGACTTCGATCAGTTCTTGAGTAATCATCTCAGGAAGCTCAAGAGTGATTTGTCCTAGTGTACCTTGTCGAAGCTCGTGAAGTAGAATCTCAGATACTTTATGAAGATCCACTCGGCCACCTGCTCGTAGCGCACCGCGACGACGGCCAATTTCTTCCATGATCTCAATGTCAGACTCTGGCAGCTCTTCGATTTGGTAACGTTCTTTTAGACGTTCTGGGTAATGCGCTGCTAGATACTCAACAGTGTAAAACGCAACTTCGTCATACTCCATTGCCGTATCTTTTACGGCACCCGTTGCCGCTAAACGGAAACCACTATGTGGGTTTTCCACTTTTGGCCAAAGAATCCCAGGTGTGTCAGACAGGACAATGCCGTTTTGTAAATTAATGCGTTGTTGGCGACGCGTTACCGCTGGTTGGTTACCCGTTACTGCGATAGTGCGACCAG
>NZ_JAWOTT010000232.1:0-1188 GCF_033338995.1 Vibrio sp. Vb0304 | reverse complement strand
AAGCGTCACTTCGATAGGTAACATCATGGGGCCAGCCATGGTCAGTCAATTGCTACCGCCGCTCTCTTCAATGTTAGCGACCAAGTTGCTTGCAAGCTTTGGAACTGCCGCAGTCGCTGCTTGGGCGCTAGGCTCACGTTACGAGTTTTTTGCCATTGTGTCTGTATTGGCACTGACCATGTCGATGCCTCCAATGGTGGGGCGCTTGTTAGGCGCAAAGAACTATCGAGACATTCAATCTCTGGTTGGAATAGCGGTTAAGTTCATTCTTGGCTTCCAGCTTTTGATTGCAGCGATTACCTTCTTGCTTGCAAACCCGCTCGCATTGTTAATGACAAGTGATACCCAAGTAGAACAAGTGCTCCACATGCATCTAATGATTGTGCCGATAAGTTTGGGCTCTCTTGGCGTTTGTATGCTGATGGTGTCGATTTGCAATGCGCTAGGGAAATCGTACACAGCATTAACCATTTCGGCATTACGCTTGTTTGTTTTCTTCCTACCTTGCCTATGGCTGGGTGCGCAACTGGGCGGTATCAGAGGTCTGCTGTTTGGTGCGTGTGTGGGTAATATTATGGCGGGTATTTCTGCTTACCTTACTTACCGTAAAACCATACACAAACTTGCGATAAAGCAAGCTACAGCCTAAGTTTTAGTATTAACAAAGAAGCCCTCAACTGAGGGCTTCTTACTATCAACTTTTGGCTATACCATGCACAAGTTTACTGGTCAGCAGGGAATACTACGCCAGTTTGTTTGCGTACTTCAGTCAATACTTTTGCAACGGTCAACGAACGTTGTTTCATTTGTTCATCAATCACACCAAGCTTTAACTGCTTCGCAAATGCTTCTGCTTCGTAGAACATATGATTCTCGGTTTGAGGCAAAGTTAGGGCCTCTTTTTCTTCACCACGAAGAATACGCTCTACACCACGGCCTGTGGCGATCATATCGACCAACACACTGCCTTGCTCACCTTGAAACTCGCTTGGGATAAGAGAATCACTGACTTTCGAGTGCAAAAGATTTACGTTAAAGCCATCATACGCCAGCGTTACGCTGCCGCATCCGTCAACGCCTGATGGAAGCACATGTGCACTGGCTTGAACAGAGTTCGGCTCACCAAACAACTCTATCGCAGAACCCACGCAGTAATAACCGATGTCCATGATGGATCCATTGGAAAAC
>NZ_JAWOTT010000231.1:0-1188 GCF_033338995.1 Vibrio sp. Vb0304 | reverse complement strand
ACCTTTCGGAACGGTTGGTGGACGAATCGCGGTGACCCATATGCCATTTTGTCGACAAGCGTTCGCAACCTGCAAAGCAAGTTCTGATTCGCCAATCACAAATGGCTTGATCGGGGTATCTGTTTCAACAAAGCCATCCAGATCACTTAGATTCGTTTGATAAACCTCATTTAGTTCCGCCAGCTTTTCGCGTCGCCAAGACTGCTCTTGAATCATAGAAACCGCATGTGTCAACGCATAGGCCTGCGCAGGTGGCATTGCTGTTGAATACACATGGTGACGAGCAAACTGGGTCAAAAAGTCACCCGTTGCTTGATCACACAAAATCGCCGCGCCGGACATGCCAAACGCTTTACCGAAGGTCACGACCAAAATCTCTGGTTTGACATTAGCAAGTTCACAAGAGCCTCCACCCGCTTCGCCGAGCACGCCAATACCGTGAGCGTCATCCACTGCTAACCATGCATTACGTAAGCGAGCTACTTCCGCAATGTCTTTCAACGGCGCGCAATCGCCGTCCATACTGAAGACACCTTCAGTCACGACCAGATGATTGCCTTCATTAGTAAACAGCGTTTCTAAATGCTTAATGTCATTGTGCTTAAAACGCTTCATTTTCGCCGTTGACAGTGACCCTGCTTCCATCAAAGATGCGTGGTTTAATCGGTCTTGAATCAATACGTCTGATTTTTCTAGCAGAGTAAAAAGCAACGCTTGATTAGCACTGAAACCAGAACCAAATAATACCGCCCTCTCGAAGCCCAACCATTCAGTTAACGCCGCTTCTAAGTTGCTGTGCGCAGCACTGAAGCCAGTGACCATGGGTGATGCCCCACTGCCACTGCCATAAACGCTCAGACCTTGCTGCCAAGCACGTACAAGCGCTTGGTCATTGGCTAAGCCCAAATAATCGTTGCTTGAGAAGTTGATGTAGCGTCTACCTTCATGTTCTAAAATCGATTGGTTTCCGGCGAATACCACATTCATTGAACGATTCAACCCTTGCGCTTTACGAGCAGCAAGAGCAGATTCGATTCGAGATTTAAACGCTGGCATCGTAGAAAAGATCGTCTTTAGTTGGACGTGCAGCAACGCGCTCTACCACGCGATCCAGCAATTCGTTTTCTTCGATTTCATCAGGTTTTTGAGACACTTCTTGGCTGTTAATACCCAGCTTCTTAAACAGCA
>NZ_JAWOTT010000230.1:0-1189 GCF_033338995.1 Vibrio sp. Vb0304 | reverse complement strand
ATGGTGTATGAGTTTATCGTGTCGCACAGCGCCGTAAACAGCATGGAAGTCTTTGGCACCATCATTGCCGTAGGTGTCATTTTAGGTGTGGCGTCTGGTGCAGCCGTAGCGACGGTATTGCGTCGAGCGTGGTTGCCGGAATACTTGCAGCCTTTTGCGGTTTTAATGGTGGTACTGGGCGTATTTTCGGTCTCTAACCACATCGAATCTGAAGCGGGGTTATTAACCGTTACCGTGATGGGTATGTGGCTTGCCAACGCGAAAGACATCAACATTCAGCAAATTCTGCATTTTAAAGAGCACTTGACCATTTTGTTGATCACTGGCTTGTTCATCTTCCTTGCGGCTCGAATCAGCTTGGATGATTTTGCAGCGCTGGGCAGTGGTGCGTTGCTGCTGTTTGTCTTTATGCAGTTGGTGTCTCGCCCGTTGTCGATTTTTCTTTCTACGATGCGCAGCAACTTGAACCTTAAAGACAAGCTCTTTTTGTCTTGGGTTGCACCACGCGGTATTGTTGCTGCGTCGATTTCTTCTCTGTTTGCGATTAAGTTGACCGAATACGGAGTCGATGGAGCAAGCTTACTGGTGCCAATGACCTTTATGGTGATCATCGGTACGGTGGTATTACAAAGTGCCACTGCTCGCCCTATGGCGATTGCATTGGGTGTCGCTGAACCTGCGCCGAGAGGCTTCCTACTTATTGGGGCGAACCGAGTCGCACGTGAAATTGGCCAAGCGTTAGCGCGTTATGATCGACGTGTATTGATGACGGACTCAAACTGGGAGTACGTCAGCCAAGATCGTATGATGGGCGTGGATTATTATTACGGTAACCCGATTTCTAGCCATGCGGATGACAACCTGAACATGATTGGTATTGGTCAAGTGGTCGCACTCACGCCAGATCAACACTTCAACATCATGGCTTGTATGCAATTTGTCGACGAGTTCGGCGAAGATAAAGTGCATTGTCTGCAAAAAGTGAAGACGAATGGAAACGGCGGTGAGAAGCACTCTGTTGCTCAGGAGTATCACGGCAAGCTGTTGATGGGGGGCAATGTTAGTTACACCCAGCTAGCGAGCCTGTTAAGCCGAGGCGCGGAAATCAAGCACACCAAACTGAGTGAGAACTTCACTTACCAAGATTATTTGGAACATCATAAAACCAATTTGGTGATCCCGCTGTTTA
>NZ_JAWOTT010000229.1:0-1189 GCF_033338995.1 Vibrio sp. Vb0304 | reverse complement strand
TTTTGTTTGCGGGCCTCAGTGATCGTCAAGTTTGCCACCACTAAATCACCAGAGCCGTTTTCGAGAGAAGGGAGCAATTGGTCTCGCGCTAGAGGGATGATTTGTACGTTCAGTTTGGGTTTGATTTTGCGTAAATCTTTTTCAAAGTGAGCCAGCAGCTCTGCGCCAATCCCTTTTGGTGTTCCTCCTTCGATATAGTAGAAGCCTAAATCGGCAGAGACTAAAACGCGCAATACGTTTTTCTCTTTGATGACATCTAAGTCACCCGTGTACGGAGGCTGTTTTAATGGTGAGATTTCCAAAGCGTAAACGGACGCCGACAACAGAAAGAACAGCATTGCCCAAAACTTAGATATGGTCACGTTCACGTCCAGTTTAATGGTGGAGTAGAACTCTAAGCATAAGTTGTGCTCAAAAAATCATCAAGATTGTTCAAAGAGAAGGAATTGGTGGTAGAAAACAAAACCGCCACAGTTTGAGCTGTGGCGGTAGGCGTTTATTTGACAGGATTTAGCTTAATGAGCGCTTCTGTTCTTGCAACGGCATCTTCTAGTTGCAGCTGCTTGTAGGCTTCCAGCTGAATTTCTAACGATTTGCGAGCTGCTTCTGTATCAGGGAATGATTTTTGAAGCTCTTGGCTACGGTTAATGGCAGCGATCCATGCTTCACGGCGAAGGTAAAAATCAGCGGTAGCTAAATCGTAATTCGCTAAGCGGTTTTTCAAGGCCACCATGCGTTTTTGTGCATCTTCCGCATATGGGCTGTTTGGATAACGTTGAAGCAGCTTCTTAAAGTCATCAAATGCTTTTTTCACGGGCTCTGGGTCGCGGTCGCTACGATCGATGCTAAACAGGTCGTGCATAAAGTTACGATCTTGAGCCATGTGGCTCAGGCCACGCATGTAAAGCACCCAGTCCATTTTTTCATGGGTCGGGTTTAGGCGCATAAAGCGAGAGATGGTTGCTAAGCCTAACGCTAGGTCGTCGTTTTTGTAGTATGCGTAAATAAGGTCAAGTTGCACCTGTTCAGAGTAGGCACCAAATGGGTAACGTGAGTCTAACGCTTCCAGTTTCTCAATCGCAGAAAGCCAGTTGCCACTTTGAAGTGAGACTTGTGCGTCTGCATACAGTTCCGAAGGCGGCACATCAGGAACGATTTCTTCTTTGCTTGCACATCCAAACAGAAGGGA
>NZ_JAWOTT010000228.1:0-1190 GCF_033338995.1 Vibrio sp. Vb0304 | reverse complement strand
TTAGTTGATGGCCTAAGCCTCCACCTCGGGCTGTTTGTTTGGTTACGACTCGGCCAATACTGACGTTATCGTAAGTGGTTCCAGCTGGTAGAAGCCGAGCGCAGGCAACTAATTCATCATTGTGGTAGCCGAGTAGGTGATGAACGCCGTCAATAATATCCTTACCATCTAGCTCCGGGTACGGGCAAGTTTGCTCGACGACGAACACATCGACGCGTAAGCGCAGCATCTCATACAGTTGTAAGGTAGTTAGTTGAGCAAAAGGCAAAGTGATCCAAGTGGTCATGTCCGTCGTCCATAATGATAGTAGAGTGCCTGAATGTACTCGCTTTTGTTTCAATACTCATTAACAATGGTTAATTTTCACTGGTCTTCCCAGAAAATCTGGCGATAATGTGCCCTCTTTTTCATCCCACCTGAGGATATTTCCCTGTGAGCAAACAAACTTTTGACCAAGTAGGCCTGAACCCAGCGCTACTAGAAACGCTGGATTCATTGAACTACACCCATATGACGCCAATTCAAGCGTTAAGCTTACCGGCGATTTTGAATCAGCGTGACGTAATTGGTCAGGGTAAAACGGGCTCGGGTAAAACAGCGGCGTTTGGTCTTGGCGTGCTATCAAATCTAAACGTAAAACGATTTCGCGTGCAGGCTTTGGTGCTGTGTCCGACTCGCGAACTGGCGGATCAAGTTGCTAAAGAAATTCGAACGCTAGGGCGTGGTATCCATAACATTAAAGTACTTACGTTGTGCGGCGGTATGCCGATGGGACCGCAAATTGGTTCGTTAGAGCATGGTGCACATATCCTTGTTGGTACTCCGGGGCGTATTCTGGATCACCTTGAGAAAGGCCGTATTAACTTGGAAGAGCTGAATACACTGGTGCTGGATGAAGCCGATCGTATGCTAGAAATGGGCTTCCAAGACGCTTTGGATGCAATTATTAATGCGGCGCCTAAACAGCGTCAGACATTGCTTTTTAGCGCAACATTCCCAGAGAAGATCGAGAAAATCGCTCAGCGTATTATGAAATCGCCAGAGATGATCAAGGTTGAATCGACTCACGATACTTCCAGCATTGCTCAATACTTCTACAAAGTAGAAGGAACTGAAGCGCGTGATGAGGCGCTAGCCAATCTTCTTTTGACTTACCAACCAGAGTCGGCGGTGGTGTTCTGTAATACGAA
>NZ_JAWOTT010000227.1:0-1190 GCF_033338995.1 Vibrio sp. Vb0304 | reverse complement strand
ATTTTGTGATGGCTATCGTCACCTTCGATGGAGATTTCCTTTTTTTCACCGTTGAATTTCCAGCTCATACGAGCGTCTGATAGACCAAAGCATTCGCCCAGACCACTTAGCACCGCGTCACCCGATACGGAATCGATGACTGCAAATTTTAGTGAAGAGCTACCAGAGTTGATCACCAGTACAAACGAATTAGACATGTAGTTATCCTGTTGTGGAGCAGAGGTTGTAATTGCGCTTCCGCGCTGCGTACTTCTTGTTTGCTCCCCTATTATTCAATAATTTTTTAATCTTTCAACAATCTTTTAGTGAAAGCGATTTGATTGAACAAATTTTGTTGATCTATAGCAAGTTTTGATTTTATTTGAAGTCTAAAAAATATGATTTGTTAAAGCTAATTTATGAATTGGTCAATTTGTACAAATTCAAACCTATGAGCTACGTTGTTTATTGGATGTATAAAAATAACAATCTCATCAATAATTCGGGGTAATAGCGTGCCCACAATAGCCTTTTTATTAGTGATCTTAGGTTTGATTTTGCTCTGCTGGGGATGGCAGATGACAAAAAATATTTGCTCGAAAACAGAGGTACCCGGGTGGACATGGCTGTTGATGTTAATAAGTTGCTTCATTTTTGCGTATGCTGCTTTCTTGCACGCAATCATGAAAAAACCGGTGGCATCATTGCTTGAAACTGGTGTTTCTTTGCTCTTATTCGGTGGCAGTATTTTTGTCGTTTTAGTCATCAAGTGGAGCAACGATTCCATCTTAGAGCTACACAGCGTCGCGGAGCGAGAAAAACGCAATGCGGTTCATGACTCCCTGACAGGGCTTCCCAATCGCAAGTATTGCTTCGAACTGATTGATGACAGAATACAATCTGGCGACCCTTTCTCTGTCATTCTGTTTGACGTAGTGAACTTTAAACAAGTGAACGATGCGATGGGACACTTCTGCGGAGACCAGTTACTGATTCAGATTGGTCAACGATTGCAAGACAAGCTCAAAGGGAGCGACAAGATCTTCCGTGTGGGGGGCGATGAATTTGTCATTCTCACCTCTTCCGCCTGTGAGAAAACGGGCACAGAACTTATCGAAAGCCTAGATTGCGCCCTCTCTGCACGCTTTCACCTAGATGAGTTCCAAGTATCTTCACGTGTCGTGTTTGGGATAAGCACCTATCCTTACGAC
>NZ_JAWOTT010000226.1:0-1190 GCF_033338995.1 Vibrio sp. Vb0304 | reverse complement strand
TATGAATTAGTCGAAGATCTTAGCAACAACACCAGCACCTACTGTACGGCCACCTTCACGGATCGCGAAACGTAGACCTTCGTCCATTGCGATTGGTGCGATTAGCTCTACAGTCATCTGTACGTTGTCGCCTGGCATTACCATTTCTACGCCGTCTGGTAGCTGGATGTCACCAGTTACGTCAGTTGTACGGAAGTAGAATTGTGGACGGTAGCCTTTGAAGAATGGAGTGTGACGACCACCTTCATCTTTAGACAGTACGTATACTTCTGATTCGAACTTAGTGTGTGGAGTGATTGAACCAGGCTTAGCTAGTACTTGACCACGTTCAACTTCGTCACGCTTAGTACCACGTAGAAGTGCACCAACGTTCTCACCTGCACGGCCTTCGTCTAGAAGCTTACGGAACATCTCAACACCAGTACATGTAGTTGTAGTAGTGTCTTTGATACCTACGATAGCAACTTCGTCACCTACAGTTAGGATACCACGCTCGATACGGCCAGTTACTACTGTACCACGACCTTGGATTGAGAATACGTCTTCGATAGGCATTAGGAATGGCTGATCTACCGCACGCTCTGGCTCAGGGATGTAAGTATCTAGAGCTTCTGCTAGTTCAACGATTTTCGCTTCCCACTGCTCTTCGCCGTTTAGTGCGCCTAGTGCAGAACCTTGGATAACTGGTAGGTCATCACCTGGGAAATCGTATTCAGATAGAAGTTCACGAACTTCCATTTCTACTAGTTCTAGTAGCTCTTCATCGTCAACCATGTCACATTTGTTCATGAATACGATGATGTATGGGATACCAACCTGACGGCCTAGTAGGATGTGCTCACGAGTTTGTGGCATTGGGCCATCTGTCGCAGCAACAACTAGGATACCACCGTCCATCTGTGCAGCACCAGTGATCATGTTTTTAACATAGTCAGCGTGTCCTGGACAGTCAACGTGTGCGTAGTGGCGTGATGGAGTGTCGTACTCAACGTGAGAAGTTGCGATTGTGATACCGCGCTCACGCTCTTCTGGAGCGTTATCGATAGATGCGAAGTCTTTAGCTACACCGCCGTAAACTTTAGCAAGAGTAGTACAGATAGCTGCAGTTAGAGTTGTTTTACCGTGGTCAACGTGGCCGATAGTACCAACGTTAACGTGCGGTTTCGTACGTTCAAATTTTTCTTTAGACA
>NZ_JAWOTT010000225.1:0-1191 GCF_033338995.1 Vibrio sp. Vb0304 | reverse complement strand
CGATTGATTCTGTCACTTCATGCCAAAGTAAAAAGCCCAATCAATATTGGGCTTTTTTAATATCTAAGCATTGTTAGAGATTCGAAGAAGCGCTTACAGGCTCATTTCGCCACGCAGTACTTCCTGCATTTTCTCTTTTACTTCTTCGTAAGACAGGTTTTGGCTCAATAAGAAGTGCAGTTTTGCGAGCGCCGCTTCTGGCGTCATATCGTAACCGCTAATTACGCCTGCATCTGCCAACGCACAGCCTGTCGCATAACCGCCCATGTTGACTTTACCAGCCAAACATTGAGTCAGGTTGACCACAATAACACCACGCTCAGAGGCTTCTTTAAGATGGCCTAGTAGTTCTGGGTTTTGCGGAGCGTTACCCACACCAAAGGTAAGCAAAATCATTGCATTCACTGGCTGAAGCAAGGTATTGCGGATAACTTCATGCGAAATACCCGGATGCATTGTGATCACTCCGATTGGTTGAGGAGTAATGTTGTGAACTTTGAATTCACCTTCAGGTTGCTCGTTCACCTTGATGCTGTTGCTAATCTGAATGTTGATGCCCGCTTCCAACAGTGGCGGCAAGTTTGGTGACGTAAATGCATTAAAGCCGTCAGCATGAGATTTTGTGCTGCGGTTGCCACGCATCAACTGATTGTTGAAGAATAAGGTGACTTCGTTGATTGGGTAGTTTGCTGCGATGTGCAGAGCATTTAGTAAGTTTGCTTGACCATCAGAGCGCAGTTCAGCCAAAGGAATTTGAGAACCAGTAACGATAACTGGCTTACCCAGGTTTTCTAGCATGAAAGACAAAGCCGACGCGGTGTAAGCCATCGTGTCAGTGCCGTGCAGAATAACGAAACCATCGTACTTGTCGTAGTTGTCACGAATGTCATCAGCGATTTGTTGCCAGTCTGCTGGTGTCATATCTGATGAGTCGATAAGAGGATCATATTCGTGGATAGTGTATTCCGGCATCTCTGGACGGTGAAATTCCGGCATGCTGGCAAGCTGTTTTTCCATAAAGCCAGCGATAGGAACGTAACCGTGATCCGATTTTAGCATACCGATGGTGCCACCGGTGTAAGCGATGTAGATGTGTTTTCTAGTCATCGTTTTTTCTTTCGTGTAGGGGAACAGAGGCGGGGATTATATACCTAAATAACCTTGAGATGCGAGGCTATACGCACAGCATCA
>NZ_JAWOTT010000224.1:0-1192 GCF_033338995.1 Vibrio sp. Vb0304 | reverse complement strand
AAGCTAGCGACCTTTTCGTCTGCAGTGACTAAAGTGTCTTTACTAAAATGGTGAGGATTTCGACAAGAGCCATGAAGAACGTAATCGGCTTTCTCGCTGATCACAAACTCCAATCCTTGATGTGAATATTGGTCTTGTTCATAGCTCAGATGTGGTAACAGCTCAGTCAATAGACCATCTTGAGTTTGAATTTGATAGCGAAGCGGTTGATGAGTTGGGTAATCACCTTTAATGGCGAGTAAGCTTACCCACGCTCTCTGACCTATTTGGAGCTGCTGAAGTTCATCAAGTGATTGTGATGTGTATACGTTGTGAGTGCTTGCATCCATTACTTCAACCACGCCTTTAAGAGGCTTGGTCGTCACTAGCCAAATGTTGATTTCAGACGCGGTGACTTTGCGCAGGACAGGCCCTGCAATAATAAGAGGAAGGGGAGTAGGTTCAGTATTGGTCAACGTTGTTGGCAAAGCGCTTCCTTATGTATCTGATTCTTCTTCTAATACTTCGATGACTTGAGAGCTGCTAAGTTCATGCCCCATTAAGAACAAACCTAACATCGCATCCGCTTTTGATGCGTTGTCACTGTCTTCATCCAGAATTTGTTGCAGGCGAGTGCGGATCAAATCTATTTCATGATCGACAAAACCACGGCCTTCTTCTTCACCTTGTCCATCTTCAGGTGCGTTATCGAAGTGCAAAAACAGGAGCTCACCATCGAGCTTGGTATCCACTAATCTTTCAGGTAGCCACTCTTCTCCCATCACGATGTCTGGGTTGGAGTTAGACGGCAAATTATTGAGGATAGAGATAAGTTCTGATGCTTTCACGTTTACTTCGTTATGTTTAAGTTCAAGCTAAACCCATAAGTGGCTGCTTTTAATGATTTTTGATGACGACATGCCTAGATTACTGGCATAGTTCGTTGTTAGGTTAACAACGCACTGAGATTATGTTCATGCCAACGTATCAAAGTGCATGACGCGAACTGTCACGCACATGACAACGTTAAGTATTGTAACGGCTAATATCGAAAGAACATAAGCTTAATTCACTGATTTTCTCCATCAACTTTGATTAAAACCCATGAAGAGATTGAAACAAGCCACCATGATGCTTCCGCTCGCTGCGGCTGTATCAACGGCTTATGCAACAGATGAGCAAACGTGGGGCATTGCCGCCATGTATCGCACGG
>NZ_JAWOTT010000223.1:0-1192 GCF_033338995.1 Vibrio sp. Vb0304 | reverse complement strand
GTAACGATGTGCAACATCACTAAAGTAACTGCAATGCTCATCAATTTTGTCCGTTAACGGTGTCAGTAGCGGATACAGGTTGACGAAGTCTTTCACCACAATCGTGAAATTATGGTAAACATAACGCTTCATGAAGTTGAGGTTTTTAACCGGATAGGTGAAAAACATACTATTAGGCAACGTCGCAGTTTTACCCGTGTAATGGTATTGCCCGTGATGCAAATCGATCTCTTGAATCACTGTCGCCATCATGTTGTGTTCGATCACCTCGCCACACAACTTACCCACTTCAATCCAATCACCCACTCGAAACGAGCGCGAACTCGCACGTTGAATCGAGCCTGTAAAACACAAAATGATCTCTTTCGATGCCACCACAATAGCAACCGCAATCGCTGTAACACTGAGCGCAAACTCACTGATTTCTGATTGCCAGAGGATAAACAGGATCAGCAATGTGAACGCAAACGTACCGTTTTTGGTTCTCGACATCCAACTGCGTTGATCTTCGGTTAAAAAGGCATGATCACCGCGAATCATCGACAAAATTGAACGACGTACCAACCACATAAAAAACAAAATTAATGTGGTAAACAGCATTTTGTGCGTGAGAAGAAAATCGACGACCAACTGCACTTTCTCCATTACCCAGCTCCCTTGTTACAGACTTATTATCTTTCGAATAGTAATGGGTAACCATAACAAATTATTCTGTCAGTTGTCCGTGTTCACTCTCTTTAAATACGATAAAGGCACGTCGATTCAGTGCGTTTGCTTCCGAAGTCGTTTGATTTATGACCGGTTGCAGTTCACCAAACGCTTTGACCTCCCAAACAAGCCGCGACGCATCAAGTTTGGTCTTGAGATATTCGGCCACAGTTTGAGCTCGTCGCTCTGCCAATTTTTCATTGTAAGAAAGCGAGCCGACTTGATCGGTGTGCCCTGCAACCAAAATGCTGCCTTCTAACCCTTGTAACTGTTCAATGAAATCATCGAGCTGAGTGAGATCTTCAGCTTTCAACTCTGACTGATCAAAGTCGAAGTGTGGCGTCATGGTCATATAAACCTTGCGCTCTGGCTTTGGAGGTTCGCAGAATGGCATCTCATCGTATTTTTGCGCCTCCTCAAACATGACGTACGCTCGGCGGTTTTCAGCACGCGCTTGCTCTGAAGTATCGAGCGTAAGCGGTTG
>NZ_JAWOTT010000222.1:0-1195 GCF_033338995.1 Vibrio sp. Vb0304 | reverse complement strand
TTTAGAACTAGAGCATTAAACATAAGGTTCTCCGAGTGTGCGATAGCGCGGCAGGAATGCCACGAGCAGCAAGCCATTAACTGCCTGTAAGTGTATGCCTTCTTTATTTATGAATAAAATGAAACTTCATCATCTAATTTATGCGTTTTTTGCATAAATTATAGGGTGCCTAATAAAAGAAAAGGCGACATAAGATGCCGCCTTAAGTGTAATACCAAATTTTGCTGGTATTGGTTGATTACCTAACTGGTGATGTTAAGGGCTACGGGCGCTCAAAGACAGTAGCGATACCCTGACCAAGACCGATACACATGGTCGCAAGGCCGTATTTGGCGTCCTTGGCTTCCATTAGGTTGATAAGCGTTGTTGAGATACGTGCACCAGAACAACCCAATGGGTGACCTAGAGCAATCGCGCCGCCATTCAGGTTCACTTTTTCGTCCATCACCTCAAGCAGACCTAGGTCTTTCGCACATGGCAGAGATTGCGCTGCAAACGCTTCGTTTAGCTCGACAACGTCCATATCTTCAATTGCAAGGCCTGCACGTTTCAGCGCTTTTTGCGTTGCAGGTACAGGGCCGTAGCCCATGATGGATGGATCGCAACCTGCGATCGCCATGCCTTTGATTCGTGCGCGAATCTTCAAACCAAGTTCATTGGCTTTCTCTTCGCTCATGATCAGCATTGCGGATGCACCATCAGATAAAGCGGAAGACGTGCCGGCTGTTACAGTACCGTTCGCTGGGTCGAATACCGGACGAAGTTGAGACAGACCTTCAACGGTGGTCTCTGGACGAATCACTTCATCGTAATCTAACTGGAACAACGTACCGTCTGCTGCGTGGCCTTCGGTTGGTAGGATTTCGTTTTTAAAGCGACCTTCCAATGTTGCTGCGTGAGCACGAGCATGAGAGCGCGCCGCAAACTCATCTTGTTGCTCACGGCTGATACCATGAAGCTTACCAAGCATTTCAGCGGTTAAACCCATCATACCAGCGGCTTTGGCGACATTTTTCGACATGCCAGGATGGAAGTCTACACCGTGGTTCATTGGTACGTGACCCATGTGCTCGACACCACCGATCAGGCAAATTTCCGCGTCACCTGTCATGATTGCACGAGTACCATCATGCAGCGCTTGCATAGATGAGCCACACAGACGATTCACGGTTACTGCGCCAATCTCAATTGGTAG
>NZ_JAWOTT010000221.1:0-1196 GCF_033338995.1 Vibrio sp. Vb0304 | reverse complement strand
CATCAAGCGAGAGTCTTTGGCTACGCGGTAGATATTAATTTTGATGCTGAGCACTTTCGGGTCAAAGGATGCCTGGCGAACCAATTCACCAATATGGTCAAAGGTGTGATAAGGGTAGTAGAGCAGAATGTCTTTGGCTTTGATGGCTTCGAAACTGTTGGCGTAACCTTCAAAGTCTGCACACTTCATTGGTGGCATAGGTTTGTTTTCGAGGTATTCTCGCCCGACGTTTGGAAAAGCGATGAAATCTTTGAAGTTGTGGTAGCGTCCACCTGGAATTAGGTTGTCGTAATTGGAAATTCTTAGTTTGCTGCACAAGAAGTCGAGCATCTCTTGCGGCATTTCACGCTCATACACAAAGCGTACTGGCATGGCGGTTAAACGTTGGTTTACACCTGCTGACATTTGCTCTAGCAAGCTGTATTCGATTTCATTACGCAAGTCGTACTCTGCATCACGCGTCATTTTCATCGCGTAGCCTGCGAGCTCATCATAGTCGAAAAAGCCTTTAAAAAGCTCGTCTAAACAGTATCGGATGATGTTATCAAGCAGGATGATGGTCTTACGGCGTTTGCCTTTTTGCTCTGGCACCATCACGAAGCGTGGCAGGTGGTCGGTTGGAATTTCGATGAGAGCGTATTGAGAGTGGTCTTCTTTGCGCAGTTCGACGGCGATGTAAGCGTATTCGTCTTTGAGGAATTGCAGCACGTCGATTTCATCTTTCATCAACAAAGGCGTGATATGTGGCATGACTTCTTTGCGGAAGTATTTGGTGATCCACTTTTCCTGCGCTTCATCGAGTTGATGCTCATTGACCAAGAAAATGCGACGCCGTGCCATTTCTCTAATTAATTCACTGTAAAGTTCGTCGAATTGTTCGTTAAGCTTAAGGGCTTTGGCTTGCATCTTACTCAACAGACGCTTGGAGTTGTCACTCCCTCCTCGCTCTTGGTTGATCAAAATACGACGTTTCACATCAGCGAAGCGCACTTTGTAGAATTCGTCGAGGTTGTTGGAAAAGATCCCAAGAAAACGAATACGCTCGATCAACGGAACGGTTTTGTCGGCCGCTTCTTGTAACACTCGTTCATTGAAAGATAACCAACTAAGCTCTTTTTCTATATATAGTTTTTCTGCGCTCATAACCTAGCCTAAAGTGAAGTAATCGTACTGATCATGGGGATAAACAGACGAGT
>NZ_JAWOTT010000220.1:0-1197 GCF_033338995.1 Vibrio sp. Vb0304 | reverse complement strand
GCTGAAGAAATGGGTTGAATCTAACGAGCTTAATGTTATCGTAATGTAAAATATATTGTATACAATCTGCTTTTTCAAATGTGACTTGGAGCATATTCATGTTGGGTAAGGAAGAACTCAGAAATCAAAGCATCGCGGTTATAGGGGCGGGAATCATCGGTTTGTCGATTGGCTTAAAACTGCAACAGCAGGGGTATCACGTCACCATTTTTGATCCGAATGGGGTAGGCAATGGGTGCTCGAAAGGGAATGCCGGGCACATCGCGACCGAGCAAGTTTTTCCTCTTGCCACGCCAGCCTTGATCCCTCAATTACCCAAGATGTTATTGAGTTCGACAAGTCCAGTTTCTATTCGTTGGCAAGACTTGCCCAATACCGTCGGTTGGATGATACGTTTTTTATTGAAAGCGAAACCTTCAGCGGCAAAAGCTTCCACGCAGGCGATAACAAGCCTTAACACGCGAGCCGTTCAGAGTTGGAATCTGTTATTAGATTCGATCGGAAAAAGTGGGCTGATTAAGATGGATGGTTCACTGCTGACGTTTGAAAGCGAAAGCTTGTTTGAAGGTTATCAAAGTACGCTTGATGCGTTAACGGAACAAGGTGTTCGGTACGAGCTTTGGACGCAAAACGAAATCCGACGTCGGCTTCCTGAACTCAGCAAAAAGGTTCGGTTTGGCGTCTTTTTTCCAGAAACAGGACATACAATAAACCCTTATGCACTCTGCGTTGATCTAAGTAATGCATTTGAAAAACTCGGAGGTTCACTTGTCCATGAAGAAGTAGACGCAGTAAGTAAAAACGGCGATGTCTTGGTCAATACTCAGCGAATATCTTTTGACAAAATTGTGGTCGCAGCGGGTGTTCATTCTAAAGCTTTGGTTCGCCAGTTAACCGGTGTGAATGTCCCGATACAAGCTGAGCGAGGCTACCATCTCATGATGAATGACAAGCGTGAGTCATTGCCGTTTCCTATCAGTTCTGCCGACAGAAAGTTCATTATGACGCCCATGTCTGAAGGCTTACGTTTGGCGGGAACGGTCGAGTATGCCGATGTGAAATCGCCACCAAACATGAAGCGCGCAGAGATGTTGTATCAGCAGGGGAACGCGATGTTTGAGTCCGGTTTAAATCCGTTGAAACAGCAGGAAAAGTGGATGGGAAATCGACCTTCAACAATCGACTCGTTGCCGGTAA
>NZ_JAWOTT010000219.1:0-1198 GCF_033338995.1 Vibrio sp. Vb0304 | reverse complement strand
AGCCGAGGGTCACCTAGCCAACTGACGTTGTTAGTGAATACAAATTGTTCACAAGTATATACCGCCAATCACCTTTCTTGTGATTGGCGTTTTTTCTTTCTAGAGACCGATAATATTCACATTGTCACCCGTCTCGTCCGCTTCCCCGCATTTGCTGTAACAGCTTGGTTGTCTTGGACATACCGCCCCTCTTGAACAAATCAATCTTGCTTGGCTTTGAATGCCGCGTTCTATCCAATTGATATTTAAGATTTTAGCGATCGTAGTTAAGTCTTTTTTGATATGAGGCGGAATAACACTGCTTCCGCCGGAAGCGACACAGAGAGACTTCAACTCTTCCGCTATGGAAACCGCATCGCCACCTTGTGCTGAAATCGCAGGGTTTAAATCTATCCCTGCGCACAACACTCGGTTGTTCCCCGCCGGGTCAAATACGTTGACCGATTCACAGCAATAAATGCGTGGCTCGTCACCCACATTCAAAATCGAGATTTGCGCAGAGCTCGTATCTAAAGGTTGGGATAGGCGTCTGAATACCGCCCAGTGTTGGCATGGGTCATTCACTTTGCGCATGTTGCCCCAAGGTAATGGGATGCCATTCCCTCGATACACAGCTTTAAGCTTGCCCGGCCCGTACGCGTCGAAATAGTGCCAATGGGGATATGGTGACACAACGGTCATGCGGCGCATCGCAACCGATGGTGAAACTCCTGCTTTTTTATGAACATCAATTTCGTAACCGGAGCGGTCGAGCAACTGACGAAATGGCACTTTAGGGCAAAGCAGAGCTCCTGCAAAAAAGCTGGACTCAAAGTCTCGCCAAGCTTGCAGAATGTCTTGCGAATTGAGCTCAGAGTTCGACACGGGGCTGTCCATTTGTTCCCAGTTATTCTGATGTCCGATGGAGAGCACGTTATTCATCGCGTCGCTGCTGTGCAATACGCGGTGGCCAATGTATACCGATAAGTCGTATTTTAAACGGGTAGGGTAGTCGCGCATCCGTTTGTTGAGATAAATGGTGCCCGGAGGTTCCATGAATGACGTAATCAATTGCTTGGCGTTTACGCCCAATTCATCGATGACATCTTGAGGCGCTCGGTCAACCCAGCGGATATCCAAGCCCATACTTTTGGCAATGTCGATCAAATCTTCAACCGACAAATTAAGGCGCTTCAATCCCCCTTCTTCGGCGGCACGT
>NZ_JAWOTT010000218.1:0-1199 GCF_033338995.1 Vibrio sp. Vb0304 | reverse complement strand
TAACTATGACCGAATATGTTTTGTTGTTGGTCGGCACTGTGCTGGTGAACAACTTTGTACTGGTGAAGTTTTTGGGCTTGTGTCCATTTATGGGCGTGTCTAAAAAACTGGAAACAGCAATAGGCATGGGATTAGCAACCACTTTTGTGCTAACCCTTGCATCTGTGTGTGCGTACTTAGTGGAAAGCTATATCTTGCGACCGCTCGGTATCGAGTACTTAAGAACCATGAGCTTTATTTTGGTGATCGCTGTCGTGGTACAGTTCACCGAGATGGTGGTACACAAAACTAGCCCGACCCTTTATCGCTTGCTTGGTATCTTCTTACCACTGATCACGACCAACTGTGCCGTATTGGGTGTTGCACTTCTCAACATCAATGAGAATCATAACTTCATCGAATCTATCATTTATGGTTTTGGTGCAGCCGTCGGTTTCTCACTTGTATTGATCCTTTTTGCTTCTATGCGTGAGCGTATCGCTGCGGCTGACGTGCCTGTTCCATTTAAAGGTGCATCGATTGCAATGATCACAGCGGGTTTAATGTCGCTTGCTTTCATGGGCTTTACAGGTTTGGTGAAGTAAACAATGAGTACGATTTTAATTGCGATCATCGCACTCGCTGTGCTTGCTGCGATTTTTGGTGCCATTCTTGGTTTTGCTTCTATTCGCTTTAAAGTTGAAGCGGATCCTATCGTGGATCAAATCGACGCGATTCTTCCACAAACACAATGTGGCCAATGTGGTTATCCAGGCTGTCGACCATACGCAGAAGCGATTGCGAATGGAGACAACATCAATAAGTGTCCTCCCGGCGGTCAAGCAACCATCGAAAAACTCGCAGACTTAATGGGTGTGGAACCTGAAGAGTCGGCACACGATCTAGACAGCAAAGTACCGACCGTTGCCTTCATTCACGAAGATATGTGTATCGGTTGTACTAAGTGTATTCAAGCTTGTCCTGTTGATGCGATTGTTGGTGGGACAAAAGCCGTTCACACGGTCATCAAAGACGAATGTACAGGCTGCGACTTGTGTGTCGCGCCATGTCCAACCGATTGTATTGAAATGATTCCTGTGGAAACCACCACAGATAGCTGGAAGTGGCAACTTAACGCCATCCCAGTGGTTAACATTACGGATGCTGCCCGCGATGCAGCGAACGTGAAAGATTCAATTAAGTAAGGTTTCGTATGTTGT
>NZ_JAWOTT010000217.1:0-1200 GCF_033338995.1 Vibrio sp. Vb0304 | reverse complement strand
ATGTTGATGTGTATCCAGCATACGTACAAAACTGGCAGCGTAAATCATGCTTTTTGCCCCATTTTGCACCGCAGCATTTGAGCTTCGTGCCTGTAGCATAGGCAACCACCCTACTTCTAGTTCTGCTCCAGAACACATAGCCAAATCGGCTTGACGCATTTTCGCAATCAACGAAGGGCGAGCTTGCACGTAATGTGGATCTTGTTTATCGGTAGTAGCAGAATAGATATTTGCTTCTGGAGCGTGGCGTTGCAATAAAGCTTTCCATTCCGGCTCACAAACAAAAATATCCAAAGCCCATGTTGGAGAAGAAACAATGGCAGCAATCGCTGCCATTGTGCCTAAACCTTTAGAGATAAAGGTTAATGACTTAGAACGCATGAGCACCGTGCGCCCCAAAAGTCATGACGTATTGCAATGTAAAGACGTTCTCTTTTTCTTTGTCTTGGTTTTCTGCACGCGTGTACTGCGCACGAACAGTACCAAAGTGCGAGGAATCCCACGCAATCATCGCATCGACTTCTTTATCATTTAGCGCAGTGAAATGCATGTGGTCACCATGAGCATGACCATCGTAGCTTTCCGCTTCGCCGTAACGAACGCCAGCAGACCAGCTAGGGTTAAATCGGTATACACCCGAAACGTAGTAACAAGTTACGTTATCAAAGGATTCAGCTTCATCTTTAAATTTGCTGTCGACCACACCATCCAACAACATGTACTCGGCAGAAAACGTAAAGTTGCGGTACTTGTAGTTACCATCCGGGGCCCATTTCCAAACAAAATCAGCACCATAAAGATTCGCACCAGTAATCGCAGCAGCGTGGCTATGTTCATGGTCATGACCGGTATCAGCATGATGATCGTGGTCAGCAAATTCTTCCACCTTGCCGTTCTTGTTTCGCAGGTAACTCAAGCCAAATTGCCAACTAGAAGAATCTGAAATGTCGCTACCTAGTTTTAATGTTGAGGTAAATACACCAACGTCAGAACCCTCATCCACTGCCGACATCTTGCTGCCACTTAGCGCCTCAACACCAAATTTCACAAACAGATCTGTCGGAAGAACAAGGCTCGCTCTCACGCCATCATCATAGTAATGCGAACCAAGAAACGTTCGGTACGCTAATGGACGCTCAACAAAACTATCGGTATGCATGTGTTGGTTGTTCAAGTAACCAAAATCGGAAAGAAAACGCC
>NZ_JAWOTT010000216.1:0-1202 GCF_033338995.1 Vibrio sp. Vb0304 | reverse complement strand
CTGGCCCTCAAGAAGCTTGTCCACTTGGCCTTGCACCAACCAGCAGTACCACTGCAACTTTAGTAATGGGCGATGCGCTAGCAGTTGCCCTACTTCAAGCGCGTGGATTCTCAGCAGAAGACTTCGCTCTCTCACATCCTGGTGGTGCTTTAGGAAGAAAATTGCTACTTAAGCTGTCTGATATTATGCACTTCGGAAATGCATTACCGAAAGTGTCTCCGGATGCGTTGATTCGCGATGCGCTTTTGGAGATTTCAGAGAAAGGTTTGGGAATGACCGCAATCGTGGACGAGCACGATGCTATGCTTGGTATATTCACCGATGGTGACTTACGCCGCACTTTGGATAAGCGCATTGATATTCATACCACGGCTATTGGCGAAGTCATGACGAAAAATCCAACCACAGCACATCCAGAAATGTTAGCAGTGGAAGGATTGAACTTAATGCAGAACAAAAACATCAACGCACTTATCCTATGCAAAGAAGATAAAATCGTTGGCGCATTAAATATGCATGATTTACTAAAAGCTGGTGTGATGTAATATCGGCAACACGAAACATTCAAACGATTGATTACACAGATTAAGGCAATAGTCAGGGAAGTACTGAGCTAAACAAAAGGCCTTTAATATATGAGTTTTACTCGCCTTATTTATTTGCTCTTGGTTTTCGTCGTCGCATGGTGTGGTTATTACCTGCTCACACCAAAAGGTAACGATGCAATTCAAGTAGCCCCAGACACCGAACTGCCATTGTTCAGTGGAACTGGTTTAGAAAACATCACCTATGGTGAAGATGGTGTACGTAGTTACATCATCCGCTCCAACAACTTAGATTACTATGCTAAGAGTGGAGAAACGATTTTTAACAGCCCTACCTTGATGGTTTACCGAGAAGGTAGCGTCGTCGAGTGGAAGGTAACAGCCACAAGAGCTGTTTTAGATGAAGACCAAGTGCTGACTTTGTACGACAAAGTCTTAATGCAAAACCTATTACCGGGCGCCAGTTTCGATACGATGGCGACCGATAAGTTGGTCATCAATCTAACCAATCGTGATTTTAAAGCCGATCAACAAGTAATGTTGGTTGGACCGCAATTTGAAACTACTGGAGGCGCGATGCAAGGAAACTTAAAACAGCACACCGCGACTCTAACGAATGAAGTTCAAGGTCGATATGAAACCGTTACACCTTAGTCT
>NZ_JAWOTT010000215.1:0-1203 GCF_033338995.1 Vibrio sp. Vb0304 | reverse complement strand
TGCATTAAAGCTTCTACAAAAAATGAATGTTGAATACAACGTTTTGGCATGTGTGACCAAAGAGTATTGCAAACATGCGGAGGCTATCTATTCATTTTTCCGAAAGAACAAGGTAAAACATATTCAGTTCTCACCTCTTGTCGAATCTTCTCCGTTAGAAACAGAGCAAGCTCGTGGCCAGCACTTTGGTAGCAATCTGATTTTCTCGACAGACAAACACCATACAGATCCTCAGAAATACGAACCTATCGCTTGGTCTGTTGATGCCAAAGAATACGGACGTTTTCTCACCGACGTATTTCATCTTTGGGTTTCTCAAGATGTGGGCAAAGTCTTCATTTCGAACTTTGAACAGGCATTAACACAATACCTTGGCAACCCCTCTCCAAACTGTATTCATGCCAAAAAATGCGGCTCGTCTTATGCCGTTGAAGCAAATGGCGACGTTTATTTCTGTGACCATGTAGCCTACCCGGAGTCGAAACTCGGCAATGTATTCGAAACATCGTTGCACGAGATGTCGCTGAATCACGAACTTCAGTTCAATAAAGAATCCCGCTTATCTATGCGATGTAAACAATGCCAGTACTTGTCTCTCTGCAACGGCGGCTGCCCAAAACATCGCTATCTCTCCGACACTGGTGAGTATGAAAACGTCCTTTGTGATGGTTATTTCTATTTTTTCAGCTCAGTACAAAAGTATTTGCAAGCAATGACGACGCTCTTAGCTCATGGCTATCCAGCAAGCTATGTCATGCAAGCATTAGACGGCCCTTTAATCCTAACACCCTCTAATAAAAGGTAATCAATAAATGGATATTTTGAAAACAACGGTGACCATCACCGGAGCGCTCGCTCCGTGTTTGGTTGCGGCAGGAACGGTAGACAGAACAAAGCTCCCAATTCCTGACATTGAGCCCCAAACTTACACTCAACTCGACGTGCGAGATGTTCAGCGCCCCGAGCCAACTCGCCGAATCGCGGCACCAAAAGATGCACCTAACGTGCTTGTTATTTTGTTAGATGACGTCGGTTTTAGTCAGTCATCCCTTTTTGGGGGCGCTGTTGATATGCCGACACTTGATGCGTTAGCTAAACAAGGTCTTATCTATAACCAATTCCATACAACAGGAGTAAGCTCTGCAACTCGAACTGCCTTGCTTACTGGCCGCAATCATCACCAAAATAATATGGGTTCGATTG
>NZ_JAWOTT010000214.1:0-1204 GCF_033338995.1 Vibrio sp. Vb0304 | reverse complement strand
GTACCGTTTGGATTGTTCTTGTTACTTGGCCATTGAACACCGTTCGGCGTGATCGCGTCCCAACGCAACCCTGCATATTGCGGCGTTACACGCGCGATCTCGCTAGTGATTTCAGAAACACACTGGTAATGCCAATCGCTGCCCATCGCGTTTGCGATCGCTTGAATGATCCACCAATCTTCTTTCGCCTCACCCGGCGCTTTCACTGCCGCATTAACGCGCTGCACGCGTCGCTCAGTATTGGTGAAGTGACCGGATTTTTCCGCAAATGAACAAGAAGGCAATACCACATCGGCGTACTGCGCCGTCTCGGTGAGGAAGATGTCTTGCACGACCAAGAAGTCGAGTGCTTCTAACCCTTCAATCACGTGTGCTTGGTTTGGATCGCTCAGTACTGGGTTTTCGCCCATGATGTACATCCCGCGAACTTCTCGTTTGCACGCCGCATCGATGATTTCCGTTAGGGTAAGCCCTTGCTCAAAAGGTAAGTTCGGCGCATCCCACTCAATCGCGAATTTCTGACGAACAATCGGGTTATACACTTTTTGGTATCCCGGATAACAGTTCGGCAATGCGCCCATATCACACGCACCTTGCACGTTTGATTGACCGCGCAGTGGGTTAATACCACCACCCTCAATACCGATATTGCCACACAACAATTGCAGGTTTGCAATCGAACGAACGTTGTCGTGCCCTGTTGTATGCTGGGTAATACCCATTGAGTAATACACCGCCGTGCGTTTTGCCGTACCAATCATTCGCGCCATCGCGAAAATATCGTCCGCTTTTACGCCCGTCACTAACTCAACTTTGTCGAGGTTGTACGCTGGCGACATCACCTCTTGAAGCAAGGTATCAAAGCCGTCTACGCGCTCTTCGATGTATTCTTGATCGTACCAACCATTTTTGATGATTTGTTGCATCACGCCGTTGAGCAACATAACATCCGTACCCGGACGATGCGCTAAGTACAGCTCTGCATGTTCGGCCATGTCCACTCGTTTCGGGTCTGCCACAATCAAGCGTGCCCCGTGATGACGAATCGCCTGTTTGATGTGCGAAGCGATGATCGGGTGCGCAGATGTGGTGTCAGAACCGATAATAAAGATCACATCGGAATGCTTAATGCTTGGAATGTCGTTGGTCATCGCACCACTCCCCAACGATTCTTCAAGCCCTGTCACACTTGATGCGTGACACA
>NZ_JAWOTT010000213.1:0-1208 GCF_033338995.1 Vibrio sp. Vb0304 | reverse complement strand
CTAGCAGGTTTGTTGAGTCAGAAAGGTCATCGTGTATTGATGGTCGACACCGATCCTCATGCATCACTGACGACTTATCTTGGTTACGACTCAGATACCGTGTCATCAAGCTTGTTCGATCTGTTTCAGCTAAAGACGTTCACTCGCGATACGGTTAAGCCGTTGATCTTAGAAACCGAGTTGGAAGGAATGGACATCATTCCTGCGCACATGTCATTGGCTACGCTAGACCGCGTAATGGGTAACCGCAGTGGCATGGGGCTGATTTTGAAGCGCGCACTTCAAGCGGTTTCGCAAGATTACGACTACGTGTTGATCGATTGTCCGCCAATCCTTGGTGTGATGATGGTTAATGCACTCGCGGCGAGTGATCGTATCTTGATCCCAGTACAGACTGAGTTCCTCGCGATGAAAGGCTTGGAACGTATGATTCGTACGTTGACGATCATGCAGAAATCACGTCCAGATGGGTTCAAAGTCACCATCGTACCAACCATGTACGACAAGCGAACTCGCGCTTCGTTGCAGACTTTGACGCAACTGAAAAAAGACTACCCGAACCAAGTGTGGACTTCCGCAGTACCGATTGACACCAAGTTCCGAGACGCAAGTTTGAAACACTTACCAGCGTCGCACTTTGCATCCGGTAGCCGTGGTGTGTTTGCGTACAAACAGCTATTGATTTACTTGGAGAGGTTAGCGTTCGATGAGCAGTAACAGCGTACTTTCCAGCGAGCAGGCGCTTGATGATTACTTCAACGCATTACTCGGTGAAGAAGTTGAGGTGACTGATCTCGAACATGAGCTTGACTTGCTCGCTCAGGAACTATCCTCTTCAGAGCCAGAGCCAGAGCCAGAGCCAGAGCCAGAGCCAGAGCCAGAGCCAGAGCCAGAGCCAGAGCTCCAGATGCAATACGCAGAGTCAGACTCTTACCAGTTTTGCGAAAACTACGCACCGCAACTGGAAGCGCCGAATTTAGAAGACGTTCAAAGGTTATTGAGTCAACTCGAATCGACCAATGTCGTAGATGAGTTAGACATAGACGACATTTTGGAACAGAACACCATCGACATTGCGATTCACGCAAAGTCGATACAACCAGACGTTGAAGTAGCTGTTGAGTCACCAATAGAAGTGGTTGAAGAAATTCAAGAATGGGTGATAGAAGAGCCTGTTTCTGAAGTAATTCAAACTGAGGTAGCTCAAG
>NZ_JAWOTT010000212.1:0-1209 GCF_033338995.1 Vibrio sp. Vb0304 | reverse complement strand
CGCATCTCTACACATCACTGCAAAGCAAAACCATGGTGATTCTCGGCACGGGTAGCATTGGGAAATGCCTAGCACAAACGGCCCAGACGATGGGGATTAACACGATTGGTATTAATCGCACAGGAATTCCAACAGCCAATGATGAATTTGCACAAACCTTCCACATCAATGAACTAGCAAATGCTTTAAGAAAGGCAGATATTGTCGTTAATACATTACCGAGTACACCTAATACTCGTGCTTTGCTCAACCGTGAAACACTTCAACATCTCAACCAAGCTTTATTATTCAATGTAGGTAGAGGAGATGTGTTGGATGAAGCCAGCTTGTTGCTCGCCATCAAGAATCGCTGGGTAGAACACGCTTTCTTGGACGTGTTTGAGCAAGAACCATTGCCTCCAGCGCATCCGTTTTGGAAATTACCGCAAGTGACCATCACGCCACACATTGCCGCATTGAGCTTTCCTGAACAGGTGGTCGACATTTTTGCCGAAAATTACCGACTTTGGCGCGATGGTTTCTCATTAAACAATCAAGTGGATTTCGAAAAGGGGTATTAAAGACCGATGTCTCTAGAGAATCTACTCCAACAAGTGCGCGCGTGCCAAATCTGCGCTGAGAGTTTACCTCTCGGAGCCAACCCTGTGGTTCAAGCCGGTAAAAACGCACGCATTCTGATTATTGGCCAAGCGCCAGGAACAAAAGTCCACAGCACTTCGATACCTTGGAATGATCCAAGTGGTGACCGACTGCGCCAATGGCTTGATATCGACAAAGACGTGTTCTACGACCCGAATAAAATTGCCATTGTACCAATGGGATTCTGCTATCCGGGTAAAGGTAACTCGGGAGATCTGCCACCGAGAAAAGAGTGCGCTCCTACATGGCACAAAAAGATTCTCGAACAGCTCCCCAATATAGAGTTGACTCTGCTTATTGGTCAGTACTCTCAGCAGTACTACCTCACCAACAAGCCCAAAACTCTCACGCAAACCGTTCAGCAATGGCAAGATTGGGAACCTGAGTTTATTCCTCTACCTCACCCTTCCCCACGCAATACGCTGTGGTTAAAGAAGAATCCATGGTTTGAGTCGGAAGTCGTTCCCTATATCCAACAGCGCGTTCACTCGATGCTTTGAGTTACCGATGATCTAATTGCTAGTTAATCTGAATAAGAAAATTGAAACACAAACAACATAAATTTAAGTC
>NZ_JAWOTT010000211.1:0-1210 GCF_033338995.1 Vibrio sp. Vb0304 | reverse complement strand
GATATAGCCCATGTTCGCGCTCACATTCGCGATGAGTTTCTGTCTTCATCAGCTTCAACGCTTAATGAAATCGCGTTAGCGGCTGACATTGAAGAGCGAACGCAGAGCGTCGATGTCTTTCTCGGTAACAGCTTGTTTGTTCGATTAGTCGATATGTTTGGCCGATTAAATACTGAGGTGTTTACCAATCGCGGAGCGTCGGGTATTGATGGTCTATTTGCCACAGCTTCGGGTGTGCAGCGCTCACGAGGCAAGCCGCTATTGATGTACATCGGAGATACATCGGCGCTTTATGACCTCAACTCGCTCGCGCTGTTTTCTCGTAATGATCTGCCGTCAGTACTTGTGGTCACAAATAATGATGGTGGTGCGATTTTCGATATGTTGCCAGTGCCTCAGGAGCATCGCACTGCGTACTACCAAATGCCCCACGGTTATCAGTTTGAACATGCAGCTAAGCAGTTTGGCTTAAAGTATGAAAAGCCAACAACATTACAAATGTATCAAGCAATGGTTGCCGAGCACCTGTCGAGCGGCCAAGGCACAATGCTGGTGGAAGTTCAAACCCCACCAAGCCAAGCCGCAGAGTTGATAAAGGCATTTAATAAGAGCCTGCATGCTTCACTCTGAGCGTCTCACTCCAACTGAAAAACACCAAAGTGGTGATCTTCCCACTCTGGTGTTTTTGCATGGTCTTTTAGGAAGTGGTGCTGATTGGCAAGCTTGTTTGGATGAGCTGACTCAGTTTGAACGAGTCGTTATAGACCTTCCTGGTCATGGTCGCAGCCAGTTTACAAAGTGCAACGATCTCGATGATTGCTGCAAACTTCTTAATTCCACACTATCTTTATTATTTCCTCCGCAACAACCACTTATTTTGATTGGCTACTCAATGGGTGGAAGAATCGCAATGCACGGTCTTGCTGGTGAGTGCTTCTCAGATCTCAATATTGTCGGCGCGATTGTGGAAGGGGGAAACTTCGGGCTTCAAACAGAGTCAGAGATACAGTCAAGATTGCACAACGACCAAAAATGGGCACTGCGCTTCGAGAGTGAACCACTTGAACGTGTTTTGAGCGATTGGTATCAACAAGCGGTGTTTTCTTCACTAAACCATGAGCAAAGACAAACATTAATTGCCAAGCGAAGTGCTAATCTTGGCTCGGCAATTGCGAACATGTTGATGGCAACATCGTTAGCCAAGCAGGCG
>NZ_JAWOTT010000210.1:0-1213 GCF_033338995.1 Vibrio sp. Vb0304 | reverse complement strand
GAACTAAGCCGTGGCGATATTAGCTTTAGGCAACTTAATCGAAATCAACGTTGTCAGCGCCAAGAAAGCGAAAGAGACCCACAAACACGCCGCTAGTCCTGCTTCTTGGTAAATCCACCCCGACAACACCGTGCCAATCAAACGTCCCATGGCGTTGGCCATGTAGTAAAAACCGACATCCAACGACACGCCGTCGCCTTTGGCATAGCTCACAATCAGATACGAATGCAGCGAAGAGTTAATGGCAAAGACCGCACCAAAAATCATCAGCCCAACCACAATCACGATTTCCGGCTGCCAACCAATTTGTACTCCGTAAGCAATCCCGCCGGTGATTAAGGCAAGAACCCCCGCCCACACTAATGCCGCACTTCCATCAGGCACGCGACCTTGCGCTTTACCCGTAATGCGCGGCGCAAAACCTTGCACAAAGCCATACGCGATCACCCATGATGCTAAAAAGCCACCAACCCACAAGTGATCCCAGCCAAATACGCTGCCGAGATAAACCGGCAAAGCCACCACAAACCAGACATCCCGCGCACCAAACAGGAACATACGCGCTGCGGACAAGATGTTGACCGATTCAGACTTAGAAAAAATGTGGCTAAACTTAGGCTTATTTTTCGCTTTGCCCATATCGGCTTCTAGCCAGATCATGCTGCAAATGAACACTACCGCGAGCACACTCGCCATAATAAGCATCGAGTTTTGGAAACCCACCCAAGACAACAACAAGCCACCGACAAAGAAACCCGCCCCTTTGAGTGCGTTCTTCGAGCCCGTCAAAATCGCCACCCATTTGTAAAGTGCGCCTTGCTGCTCATCTGGTACTAGCGTCTTAATCGCACTCTTGGCACTCATCTTGTTGAGGTCTTTAGCGATACCAGACAAAGCTTGCGCAGCCATCACCCAAGGAATCGTCAGCCAAGCGTTGGGCACTGCCAACATTAACAACGCAAACACTTGCATCGCTAGGCCAATATTCATGGTTTTGTTCAGGCCTAACCGGGCCCCTAACCAACCACCAATCAGATTGGTCACCACGCCAAAAAATTCATAGAAAAGAAAGAGCGAGGCAATGGCTAACGTTGAATAACCCAAGTCGTGAAAATAGAGCACCACCAGCATACGCAGCGCTCCGTCGGTTACGGTAAAGTTCCAATAGTTAAACGTCACTAACATGTACTGACGAATACTTTTGCTTAATTGA
>NZ_JAWOTT010000209.1:0-1213 GCF_033338995.1 Vibrio sp. Vb0304 | reverse complement strand
ATGGCAGTAGAGGTTAAGATGGAAAATTCAATGAAATACGCACTTGGCCCACTGCTGTACTTTTGGCCAAAACAAGATATCGAAGCATTTTACTTACAAGCGAAAGAAAGCTCGGCAGACATTATCTACTTGGGTGAAACCGTTTGTTCAAAACGTCGCGAGATGAAACCTGCTCATTGGTTCGATATTGCCAAAGACCTATCGGCATCCGGTAAGCAAGTGGTGCTTTCCACCATGGCATTGTTGGAAGCACCAAGCGAAGTCAATATCATGAAGAAGTATATCGATAATGGTGACTTCGCGATTGAAGCAAATGACGTGTCCGCGGTTCAACTGGCGTCTGAACACAAAGTCCCATTTGTCGTTGGCCCAGCAATTAACACTTACAACGCACACACCTTGAACCTGTTTTTAAAACAAGGGATGACTCGTTGGTGTATGCCGGTTGAGCTATCTCGTGAATGGCTAAGCGATACTCTGACACAATGTGAAGACTTAGGGATTCGTAACAAATTCGAAGTCGAAGTCTTTAGCCACGGCTATTTGCCATTAGCCTACTCGGCTCGCTGCTTCACGGCGCGTGCAGAAAATAAAGCGAAGGATGATTGCGAAACTTGCTGCATCAAATACCCAACCGGTATCCAAGTAAGCAGCCAAGAGGGGCAAGAAGTCTTCAACTTGAATGGCATCCAAACGCAATCGGGCTACTGTTACAACCTGATCAACGATCTGCCAAGCATGCAAGGACTCGTTGATGTCGTTCGCTTGAGTCCATTAGGCGTAAGTACCTTCTCAGAATTGGATCGCTTCCGTTCTAACGAGCAAGGCTCAAACCCAGACAAACTATCAAGCCGCCAATGCAACGGTTACTGGCATCAATTGGCTGGCTTAGAAGTGAAGAACATTTAACTCTTCCGACAAAGTAAAAAGCGAGGCACTAGCCTCGCTTTTCTGCTACCAACTTAAGACGCTTGGATGCTCGGTTCTACTGGGCTATCCACCATCAACTTTTTGATATCACGCCAAAGCATACTCATCACAACCAGACTTAACGCAATGTTGGATAGCGGGAATGCAATCCAAATGCCTGTCACACCCAACAGTTTTGGCATGATGAACAAGAACGGCAGTTGGATAAGCATATTGCCCACCGTCACAAACATCGCCTTACTGCCTTTGTTGACCGATTGATAGTAAGCCCCTGCTACCACTC
>NZ_JAWOTT010000208.1:0-1215 GCF_033338995.1 Vibrio sp. Vb0304 | reverse complement strand
TTGCACATCGTTCAGAAGAAAACGGACACAAGTTTGTGTTGGAGTCATTAAAAGCCGAACCTTTGCTGGATTTAGGGCTCCGCCTCGGTGAAGGAACAGGTGCTGCGTTGGCATTGCCGCTATTGAAGGCCGCTGCGCAGTTCTATAATAAAATGGCCAGTTTTGAGAGTGCAGGAGTAACGGTTTAGTGTCTGAGTCAAAAAGTTCACGACAAGCAACGCTACGCTATCAAATGGAGCTATTCCTCTTGGCTGTGAGCTTTTTTAGCCGCTTGCCTGTACCGAGTGACTTACCTTACAGCGAAGAGCGTATGAACCAAGCCGGGCGATATTTTGCCTTGGTTGGTGTGATTCTTGGTGTGCTTTGCGCGCTTGTGTTCTACTTCACTCAACTTATTTTCCCTGATTCCGTTGCTCTTGTATTAACCATGGCGTTCAGCCTGTTGCTCACCGGTGCTTTTCACGAAGATGGTTTGACTGATATGGCGGATGGCATTGGCGGCGGTATGACGGTTGAGCGTCGTCTTTCTATCATGAAGGACAGCCGCATCGGGACTTATGGTGCCGCTACATTAGTGATGGCGTTGTTGGCTAAGTTTGTCCTTTGGAGCGAGTTGGTGCATTTGCCTGATTTTTGGCTCGTTATTGTTGTGGCCTACACCACGAGTCGTGCCCTCGCTGCAACGCTAATTTACGACATGCCTTATGTGAGTTACAGTGACACCTCGAAAAGCAAGCCGCTTGCGAGCAAGCAGTCCTCGTCTGAAGTTGCCATTTTGCTGTATACTGCGGGCGTGGCTTCGCTCTTTCTCGGGGTAATGCAGACATCATTTATCGTCATCGTTTTGTTTGCATTTCGATTTGCATTCAAACGTTGGCTGACTAAGCGCATTGGCGGTTTTACTGGCGATTGCTTAGGTGCAGCGCAGCAGCTTTCTGAACTCTTGGTTTACCTTACTCTAATCGCGTTTTATCAAAATATATGAAGCAGTTAATTCTCGGTGGTGCTCGTTCAGGAAAATCGAAACTTGCTGAACAAACCGCAAGACAGTTGTCCGAAAAGCAGAACAAGTCATTACATTATGTCGCTACTGCGTTGCCATTTGATGATGAGATGCGAGAGCGGATTAAGCATCATCAAGCTCAACGTGGGGAAGGGTGGCATGAACACGAATGCCACCTTCGACTTCCTGATTTACTTGCTCATTTTGATGCT
>NZ_JAWOTT010000207.1:0-1216 GCF_033338995.1 Vibrio sp. Vb0304 | reverse complement strand
ACACCTTCATATCATCAGATTGACAGTTGAAGCCGAGCTGGGCGATCTGTTTGGTAATGGCACTCTCTAAAAACGTGGATCTTTGATTTAAGTATTCAACCAACGTTTCGATTTTCGCCTCTTTGATATGCCCAACATATAAATTTGACAAGGCATTAAAAGCGACAGCAAAAATAATGATGGGGACTAGCCCTATTAAGATGGCATTTCTTATTGTCTTATTAGCCAAAACTCCTCCTAATGTTCTGCCACGAACAATTTTCAGTAAGCAGGTTCACTATCTCACTTTAATAAGTGGAAAAGTGGGGATGGACTCTCAATCGCAAAGAATAAGTGATTGAGCGGCAATTATTTGCTGAGACTACTGCTGCACATTGGCTTTTACAACTCTCTCGCATGAGATTATGAGCTAATAATGATAGCAATTGACCTTTATTATATACGCAATGGCTTATCGCAAGCGGGAGACTGTTTTCTTCTGCTCTTTTGCGTTGAATCTAAATTTCCAACTCTGTCTTGCCAAAAACGAAAAAACCACCTTTAACGGTGGTTTTTTCATTATTTTCAGTGTGGCTTAGTCACTAGAGTGATTCAATCGCTTGTTGAATTGCAGGACCAATTTGACGCTTGCGAGACGTCACGCCATCCAATACCAACATGTCATTGTCAATTTTCACATCAAAAGCTTTTGATAGCACTTTCTTATCTGCGTCATCCGCCCAAAGCATGTTTGCACGTTTGTGCTTGGTATCTGTGATCGAGAAGAACAAGTAATCAAGATTCTGAGCTTTCTTATACGCTTGAATGGCTTCGTTGAAGTCCTGTTTGCGGTCAATCAACTGCTGCGCGTTGAGCGTTTCTGCTACGCCGATGCCTACCTTTTTACCTGCGAATTCAAAGTTCTTGTAGTCCATCGTCAAAATCGTCTCTGCTGAGAAATGGCTCAGATCCGATTTCGCCAACAACATTTGTTCACCAAAACCTTTGATGTCTTTGATGCCTGCAATGTCCGCCAGCTTTTGCGCGTACTGTTTGTCATATTCGGTGGTAGTCGAAGATTGGAACACAACCGTGTCCGACAAAATTGCTCCTAAACCTGCACACGCAATATTCTTAGGCAGTTTAACGTTTAACTTCTCGGCATTTGCCGTAAGAATTGTTGCTGCAGAACCCCAAGCACGAATGTCCATTGAGACGATTTGCGGCATGCTGATTG
>NZ_JAWOTT010000206.1:0-1217 GCF_033338995.1 Vibrio sp. Vb0304 | reverse complement strand
TCAACCGCTAAGCAATTCAAGTACAGCTTTCAATCTAAAGAGCCGACTTTATCTCGGCTCTTCGCATTTTAATTAACACGATTCGCTTATCCCTCAGCAATTCGTTAAATTATCCGTCTCATTCCTAATTTTCATTAATTGCTATGTTATTAGAAGGCATTGAAACGTTACTTGTACTAAGTAAAGAAAAAACCATGAGCCGCACTGGTAGTCAGCTGTACATCAGCCAATCTGCGGTGAGTAAACGTATCGCCAATTTAGAAAAAAAGTTAGGAAAGAAACTGATCGAGCCAAACGGCAGACACATTAAACTAACCTCGGATGCTCTGGCCCTTATCAATACGATAGAGCCCACGTTCAATGAGTTACGAGGACAGATTTACGATCAGCAAGAGCTCGAAGATACGTCATTAATAAAAATGGATTGCTCAGAAACTCTCGTCGCAGGTTATCTGAGTGTGATTATGGAAGAGCAACTGGCACGCGATCCTTATCTCAGAATCTCTACCAATCACACTCCGAGAATCGTTGAAAACGTAAAATCAGGGCGAGCGACCCTAGGATTCTGCGCTGGTTACTTACCTTCTCATCACGGTTTGATGAGCATTCATCTCGCCGATGAGCCTTTCTCTATAATAAGTAAGCACCCGCTAACTCAATTACCAAAAGCGATTTTAACTAACGATTTGAATAACCCAGCCAACACATATCAACAAGCCATTTTGTCCAAGTACGAGATCCAACCTTTGATGGAAATGGACTCCTACACTGCGGCAGCACAATTAGCTTTAAAAGGTATGGCACCAGCACTGATACCTAAATCCATCATCAAAACACTCAACATCGCATCAAATTTCTGTTTTGAATTCGAAGAACTAGAGCCTCTAATTCGCCCAATACACATCTGTCTTCGCCACAACACATACCGCAATCAGCGAATTAAAACAGTGTTAGAAGCCATTGCTGATGTTGTTGCCAAAGAAGTTTTGTTGCCATCAGCATAGACATGGTAATAACTAGGAGATTAAAATATATTTCATAGTCATTTTACAAAAACATAGTACTTACTTAAAAACCATTGAGAACTAAGCTCCTCAGAATAACGGTATCCATGACTTTCAGCATAATAGAGCAGCCAGTCATTGAATAGATATGAAAATAAAAAACTAGAAATCAACAAAATGAAACATGATTTAAATAGCATTTTAAGCTTTTCT
>NZ_JAWOTT010000205.1:0-1219 GCF_033338995.1 Vibrio sp. Vb0304 | reverse complement strand
CCAACAAGACCTAGCGATTGTTGAGCACCATCAACCCTTGATTCGCGATGCGGTCATCGAACTCCTAGGCAAACAAACCGAAGATACGATCAAGTCGCTTTCTGGCCGAGAAGACCTACGCAAAACGTTGGTGAAAGAGCTAAACGAAACCTTACTGCCAGAGACCGGGAAAACCGTCATTGCTGATTTGCTGTTTACCAAATACCTCTATCAGTAAGTAACGCTGCTTTAGATACAAAAAGACCGCTTTCGAGCGGTCTTTTTTTGTTTTTGCTATCACGCTTGTTGTTGGTATTTCTGCTTGCCCGAGTCGAACAGCGCAATCGCCATCCCGGCCAACAAGCCAGCTAAGTGAGCCGCATTGGCAATGGCAATAAACGGTTTCACAAAACCAATTTTTTAATGATACGGCGACCACCGAGATCTACACTCTTTTGCTACTCTCGCGTAGGAACCTTCTTGGTGAGCCAATTCAAACAACACGTACCCTTCTTTACTTACAAGCGTTCGATAGACAATTTCTTCTAGTAAGGACTCGCCCAATATCGCCACATCCAAATCGTTGCAAAGCGCCTTCATTAATCGCTTGCAAGCATCGAGCATGGCATCGTTCATTCGAACCGATTTGAGGCCACAACGTTTAGAATCTTCGCAGATATTACTGAATTTCTGTGCTTCGAGCTTTTTCACAAGTTTGTGCAGCAGCGTGGGCGAGATGTCGATAGAAATACCGAGCAAAGGCTCATTGTTGGTGGCAAATGCTTCACACTCTAGAGGCATAGGTACACCCACCACCAAATAGTCATCCGGACCATACTGAACTGGCGTTTGCCCTATATGGATGTTTTTATGCCCTTGGCCAAGCACAATGATCCCTGATTGATACACAAATGGTTGACGGTTATTGCCTTTGCTACTGCGATAAAACCAAACGCCTTCGATAGCAGTTTGCTTGATGCCTTCTAAATTGTGCAGATCATGCTTTTCAACATACTGCTGCATGGTTTCGGCTAATGTGTTCATGTAATGCTCCATAAACCGTCAATCGGTCTACGCTCTGTTGTCATTTTGCTCACTATACTTTCTCTTCTGTTTCCGATTCCAGCGCTATAACAACAATTTTGTAGAAATAGGCAAGTAATTTACAGAAACCGACCTACAACACGACAAAAAGTCGTATTAATATGCACGTATTCAATCTCCTCAACTGGAAACAAGA
>NZ_JAWOTT010000204.1:0-1220 GCF_033338995.1 Vibrio sp. Vb0304 | reverse complement strand
TTGCAAGATGTTGCCGATGGCAAAGTTGATATCGTCGTCGGTACGCACAAATTGCTCTCCAGCGACATCAAATTCAAAGATTTGGGTTTGTTGATTGTCGACGAAGAGCATCGCTTCGGTGTTCGTCAAAAAGAGAAAGTCAAAGCGATGCGCGCCGATGTGGACATTCTTACCCTAACGGCAACGCCGATTCCTCGTACGCTGAACATGGCAATGAGTGGTATGCGTGATTTGTCGATCATCGCCACACCACCAGCACGCCGTTTAGCTATCAAGACATTTGTTCGTGAACGTGAAGAGTCCGTGGTGCGAGAAGCCGTACTGCGTGAAATTATGCGTGGTGGTCAGGTTTACTTCCTACACAATCAGGTAGAAACCATTGAAAAAACGGCAGAAGACTTACAAAAACTCATTCCAGAAGCCCGTATTACCGTGGCACACGGCCAAATGCGTGAACGCGAACTAGAACGCATCATGAATGATTTCTACCACCAGCGCTTTAACGTGTTGGTGTGTACCACCATCATTGAAACGGGTATCGACGTTCCGACGGCCAACACAATCATTATGGATCGTGCTGACAACCTTGGCTTGGCGCAACTGCATCAATTGCGTGGCCGTGTTGGTCGCTCTCACCATCAAGCCTATGCTTATTTGTTAACGCCACATCCAAAAGCAATGACCAAAGATGCCATTAAACGTCTCGATGCCATTGCTTCACTGGAAGACTTAGGCGCGGGCTTTACTCTGGCAACGCACGATTTGGAAATTCGTGGCGCTGGTGAGCTGCTTGGTGACGAACAAAGTGGTCAAATTCAATCTGTTGGTTTTACACTGTATATGGAAATGCTTGAACAAGCAGTCGAAGCGTTGAAAGAAGGTAAAGAGCCATCATTGGATGATCTGCTTCGCGAACAAACAGAAGTGGAACTGAGAATCCCTGCGCTACTGCCTGATGATTACATTCCAGACGTCAATACGCGTCTGTCGATGTACAAACGAATTGCGAGTGTGAGCGACAGCGATGAGCTATCCGAATTAAAAGTTGAGCTGATCGACCGCTTTGGCTTACTTCCTGATGCCGCGAAGAACTTGCTGGCTGTCTCAGAATTGAAATTTGCCGCAGGTAGTATTAAAGCGAAGAAGATAGAAGCCCATGATAAAGGTGGATTTATCGAGTTTTACCCTGATGCTGACATAAATCCAGCGTATTTAGTTAA
>NZ_JAWOTT010000203.1:0-1223 GCF_033338995.1 Vibrio sp. Vb0304 | reverse complement strand
GCGGTTTGATAGCCACCAATCGTGGTATGCCACCAACTTCGGATACATTTCATCAATGAATTTTTGCGCGTCTTCTGGGCGATCAAACTGGTTCACGAGAGCGTAATACCCCTCCATCACAGACCATGCCGCCAACGATGGTTTCGTATTGCGTTCGTTCCAGTTTTCAGAGCCAGCACCACCACGACTAACAGGTTTGGTGTACGTCAACACATCCAGCAAGTAGCCTTTATCTTGCGGACGGATCTTGTCATCAGCTTGAACTTGCTCTTGGAATACCGTGCGAATGTTGTCCATCGCAACATCTGGGTTGAAATGCGCCATCGCGTACGCTTGTTTCCACGAATCCCACGGCCACGTTAAGTTACCAGAGAACCAACGCGCAGTGACCGATGGCGTGACTGTCGCTTGTTCAATATCGCCCGCCGCAGAGCGCCAGTTACCGTTTAGGGTCTCCATCGCTTTTACCGCTACGCGAGCTTGGTCTGCTGTCGCTTCTTTGTTGATAAGACCATTCGCTAAATAGCCGTCCCAACGCGCTTTCGACGCTTCCATGTATTGAGTTGGATTCGCTAATACATCTTGCAATTTCAACGATTCTGACTGCACTTCTTTCGCATTGTGCAGGTTAGAATACGCCGTATAAACCGCCGATGTTTGCTCAGCTGGTAGGCTCATCTCCGCGGTAGAACTGAATGAGGTTTCGTTGGTGAACGTCTTCGTCGGTAGAGAACGAGTAATGCGGAACTCGGCATCGCGGTCGTTACGGATCGCCCAGTTGTCTTTCATCTCGCTAAAGTTAATTTTAATGCCGTTCTCGATGGTCGAAATCTGGCGCTTGTAATCTGGGTAGTACTGCGCCACGGTTTGGTCTTTGCGCGTCGACAGCGCGTATTTCACCAACTCGCCGTCCCACTCCAACGCCAAGTTCATATCACGATCAGTTTTGTTAGTGATGAGCGTTTCCACCAGCGAAGAGCGGTCAGTCACGAAGCGCAGCACCATTTGCACGTGAATATCATCCAAGTCCAACACCTGCACTAACGCACCTGGAATGGAATAGACTTTCGCTTCTGCGTTCGATAAATCGTAAGTTTGGCCACTCACTTTGTCGGTCAACGTGAGCTTGTCGAACGTTTGGCCAGACATAAAATGCGCGTACTCTTGCGTCACTTGCATAATACCGCCGAAAGCGCCATAACCCGCCGCATCTTCAGGTAGCA
>NZ_JAWOTT010000202.1:0-1224 GCF_033338995.1 Vibrio sp. Vb0304 | reverse complement strand
CAACACGACCAATAACGCATCACGCTCACTCTTTTCTCGAATTGATTTCAAACTGCGTTTTGAATCATTACGTTGCGGCAAATCGAGATGATGTTCTTCAATCATCACGCTGTCAGACATCAACACCGCACGCTTAACTTGGTTCATCAACTCGCGAACATTACCAGGCCAGAAGTAACGAGTCAGAGCTTTCAAAGCGTCCTCAGAGAAACTTTTTGCTTGAGAGTTGTACTCTTTAGAGAACTCTTGCAGATAGAAGCGAGCTAGTAGTGCAATGTCACTCGCGCGCTCTTTCAAGCTTGGTACGTTGATACGAAGTACATTGATGTAATGGTACAACTCTTCGTTGAAGTCGCCATCAATCAAAGCTTTTTCTACGTCTGACGAGTTAGCAGCAAGAATACGCACATTCACATTCTTCACACCTTCGCGCGTTTCAATCGTGCCCTCTTGCAAAAACCTTAACAGGTTCATTTGCTGGTCTTTCGAAATGGTCAGAATGTCATTAAACAACACAGTACCGCCATCTGCTTGTTCCAACAGACTTGGGCCCATCTCAGCATCCGCAGCAATACCAAAGACTTCCGCTTGGAAACGTTGCTCATTCAAAGCGCGGCAGTTAATCGACATAAAGGGCTTATGAGAACGGGAAGATACTTTGTGAATTGCACGAGCAACCGCTTCTTTACCAGTACCGCTCTCGCCAGAGATCAGAATACTCACGTCCGTAGGACCAATTCGCTTAACTTGATCGCGTAAGCGCTTCATCGGGATAGATTCGCCAATCAGCCCCATATCGAGGCTATTGCCAAAGCTTGGCCAAACTTTTTTCTCTAGCTTGAGCATACCAAGTTGGTGGCCGATGGTACTCAACAGTTGGGCATCTGGGATTGGGGCAGTAAAAAAGTCGATACAGAAGTTAACGATGAACTGGCAGATGGTGTCTGTGCCGAGCTGAGACTCACGAATAAACGCCAGCCAACGCACGTGCTTATGAGAACTCACTAAGTTTGCCAGACCATTCAAGCTAAACTCGTCATGGCTCAGGTCAACGATACCGATACAAGGCCCAATATCTTCCAATAACGTGTTAGCTTTGCGTAAGTCGCCTACTTGGTGACACTTCCAGCCAACTTGTTCCAGTACTGATAACCAAGGCTCATAAGTACCGCCAACTACCACAAGCGATCCCGGGATGGAGTCCATCTTAAACTGCCCAGCCAT
>NZ_JAWOTT010000201.1:0-1228 GCF_033338995.1 Vibrio sp. Vb0304 | reverse complement strand
AAAAACAGGCGTGTCAGAATATGGCGTCAAAGTGCTGCTAGACATGGCGATAAGTGCGCACATTGTTTTGTGGGAAAAACCTAACTACTCACTGGCCAACCTCGGGTTCTACTTGTTGTACGATGGCATGACCCAAGCAAACATGGATTTCACGGCCGACGTTTGTTATGCCGCGATGATGCACTTGACTGAAGCAATCAAAGACGGCAAACCTGCTGGATTGAAAGAGCTGGGCGATTGGGAAACCATCTATCAAGGATTGTCAACATTACCTGAGCAAGCTAAGCAGAGCTGGTTTAAGTTTGATCACTTCTATTCGGATCGTTCTTTCCCATTGCTGCTTAAAGAAGTGTTTGCCAATGAGCCAAAACACATCGTCGATATCGGTGGCAATACGGGTAAATGGGCAATGCAGTGCTGCAACTACGATAAAGATGTGCATGTGACCATTGTTGATTTGCCGCAGCAATTGGAAGTCGCGATGTCTAACGTGGCAGAGAATCAGCTCAGCGAGCGCGTGCATCCGTATCCTGCCAATATGCTTGATAAAGCCCAAACATTGCCTGATCATGCCGATATTTGGTGGATGAGCCAGTTCTTAGATTGTTTCTCTCCAATTGAAATTTTAAATATTTTGAAGAAAGTGAAGGCGCAGTTGAGCGCGGGCGATACCGTTTACGTTCTCGAACTGTTTTGGGATGCGCAGAAATATGCGGGTGCGTCATACAGCTTAAATGCCACCTCGCTTTACTTTACCTGCCTAGCCAATGGTAATAGCCGTTTCTACCGTAGTGATGATTTCCTAGAAATTGTTGAAGCAGCAGGTCTCTCTGTTGTGGAAAGAACGGACAACATTGGCCTCGGACATACCTTATTAAAACTCCAAGCAAGCTAGTATAAAGAATGAAAACAGAGCACAAGCAAGTTGTCGTCGTTGGCGCAGGTCCTTCGGGTTCCACCGTTTCTGCGTTGCTAAAATCTCGTGGTATTGATGTTGTCGTGATCGAAAAAGCGACGTTCCCTCGTTTCTCAATTGGCGAAAGCTTACTTCCAGCTTGTATGGAGGTGGTTGAACTTGCCGGAATGACAGAGGCGGTGAAGCAGCATGGCTTCCAATTCAAAGATGGTGCGGCGTTCCGTCGTAATGGGGTCTACACCCACTTTGATTTCACTGACAAATTTACCGCAGGACCAGGCACCACATTTCAGGTTCAACGCGCCAGCTTTG
>NZ_JAWOTT010000200.1:0-1228 GCF_033338995.1 Vibrio sp. Vb0304 | reverse complement strand
CTCATCTTTAATGACGTCATCAGGCTTTAGATTTTTATTCCCGATCGCACTATTAGGTATGGTGAGTGTTGGTATGGGCAACATCATTCAGATGACTCAATCCAACTGGGGTATTGCTGCAAACCTACCTTATATCTTGCTAGGTTGTGCGCTCGTGCTTTGCTACTCCTTTAAGCAAGGCAGAGAGTCAATGGTCTGTTTATCCATGTTGGTGGCATACTTTGTTATTCAGCATCGATTGCAAGTCCCTCTAAACAGCGGAACCGCGTTATTAGAACTCACTATTCTCGCTACCCTGCTTCCTGTCTCCTTTTTGACGGTCTTTCTGTTCAACAAAGATGGATTCGATTCAAAAGCCATGTTCATCTATGTTTTGATGCTGGTGATGTTCATCTTGTGGTCCTACATCATCTTGGCTTATTACGTTGATGGTGGCTTTGAGCAATGGACCAGCGGCATTTTGTTCATTGTGCCTAGCGTATCTAAGCTGCCGTTTATTCTTGTTTTGTATTGTGTTGGTATTGTGTGCTTTCTTGGTATTCTGCTGCTGAAAACCAACAAAATCATCCATGCGATGACCTATTCTGCAATGGCTTTGGCTTCCGCAACATTCATCTTCTTTGATGTGCAGTACATTTCCAGCACTATGTTTACGCTTACTGGTCTGCTCATCATCATCTATTCAACCTCGGCGAGTCACCAACTTGCGTTTACTGACAGCCTAACGCAGATTCCAAGCCGCAGAGCATTAGATTTAGATCTAAAACACATGGGCAGAAAATTCACAATTGCAATGCTCGATGTCGACCACTTCAAGAAATTTAACGCCACGTACGGGCATGACATCGGCGATGATGTGCTCAAAATGGTGGCTTCAAGATTGATGAAAACACGTGGTGGTGCAAAGGTTTATCGCTTCGGCGGCGAAGAGTTCACCATGGTCTTCAAGGGAAAAAACGTTGAAGATTGTCGCCAATATATAGAAGAAGCTCGTAAAGCTATCGCTGAATATGAAATGATCCTTCGTGACAAAGCCTCTCGCCCTGACGATCACAAGCAAGGCCAGCAAAACCGAGGTACCGAAGACATGCAAAGAGAATCGGTATTCGTCACGGCGAGCTTTGGTGCTGCAGACAGTAGAAACGGAAGAGAACCTGCTGAAGTCATCAAACTGGCGGATGCGGCATTGTATAAAGCTAAAAAAGCAGGTCGAAATTGCACCAGAGTG
>NZ_JAWOTT010000199.1:0-1235 GCF_033338995.1 Vibrio sp. Vb0304 | reverse complement strand
ACTTCCCTTTTGTAGAAGAAGAAACGGTAATTTGGGTGAAAACAGGACATTTGCCGCTCGGAAGTTGAATGGAAATACGAAACTTTAAGGACATAACAAACAAGTAAATCGGCTCGTTAATACGAGCCGATACTCATTGCTTGGTTAAGAACCCATAATTCGGGAGTGCAGCCAGTCTTTTAGCTCCGCTCGATTATGTTTGAGCACATTCATGGCGTGGTCGTCTATCGGGCTGCCTTGCAGCTCTAATACACGAATCTCTTTATCGAGTGCGTTATAGTTTTTAACGTTTTCAGCAAATGATGCATCGTTTTGGCTAAGCTGAGTGATGGTATCCAAATGTTCTGGGAATTCATGGGTTAATGAGTGATTTTCACCTAACATAGAGACCTCTTGAGTGGCGTTATTGATATTTGTCTTGCTTGTTTTTTAAGCAATTCAATATTAACCATAGCACTTCATTCGGGGTGATATCGTCGAGTTGACCACACTTTTACGCAACGCATTTAATTTACAACACCTTAACATTTGGTATTCAAAAGCCACCATCTCCTGCGCAAAATCTCATCATTTTCTACTACATTTAATAGACTTCCCACTAAGAAGGTAACCCCAATGAACACCATAAAATTCAGCCTAGTTGGTGCAGCGGTGGTAGTAGCGCTCTTTGGCTGTAACTCTGACAGTAATACCATCACCACGACAACCCCTGTCACTCTATCCGTCTCTGATGCGCCTATAGACGACGTTTCCGAAGTGGTCATCACTTACAGCAAAGTCGCTTTCCTTCCTCTTGATGGCGGATCACCACAAATTTTTGAGGTGTATAAAACCGATGAAGAAGGCAATTACGTGGATGAAAACGGCGATCCAATTCCTGATGGTGAAGATCCTCTGCCGTTGAGTGTTAACTTGCTCAACTATCAAGGCAGTGATGTCCAAGAGCTGGTTGAAGATGAAGTGATTCCTTCTGGCAACTATAAGTTGTGTGTGTTTGCCAATGATGGCGCTCACCCCGACTACCCATCGTATGTGATTGACGAAGCGACAGGAAATCAAATCCCACTGACCGTCAAAGGCGATGGTGCTTGTCCTCAAGGCGTGGGTAAAGAGCCTAACTCTGGGGTATTGTTCTTTAACAACACCTTTGCGGTTAATCCTGATAACAATGAATTCGTAGTCGAGTTTGATCTGCGTCGAGGCTTAAAAGACGGAACGGGTCAAAACGAAGGCTA
>NZ_JAWOTT010000198.1:0-1237 GCF_033338995.1 Vibrio sp. Vb0304 | reverse complement strand
GTTCGGATCCATTGTGGTCTCGCGCAGCTGAATTGGGTTCATCTCACCCAGACCTTTGAATCGTTGCACGTTGATTTTGGCTTTCTTCTTCGACAAACGTTCTAGAATGCCATCTTTTTCATCGTCATCGAGGGCGTAGAAGACTTCTTTACCACAGTCGATTCGATACAGAGGCGGCATTGCTACATAGATATGACCCGCTTCAACGAGCGCGCGGAAGTGACGAGTAAACAAAGCACACAATAGCGTTGCGATGTGAAGACCATCCGAGTCCGCATCGGCAAGGATACAAATTTTACCGTAGCGTAGGCTGTCAAGGTTGTCGCTGTCTGGGTCGATACCCAACGCAACCGAGATGTCATGCACTTCTTGAGACGCCAGAACTTGATCGGCAGAGACTTCCCATGTGTTTAGGATCTTACCACGCAGTGGCATTACCGCTTGGAATTCACGATCTCGGGCTTGCTTCGCGCTGCCACCCGCCGAGTCACCCTCCACGAAGAAGATTTCGGTGCGATTTAAGTCTTGTACGGAACAGTCTGTTAGCTTACCTGGCAAGGCAGGACCCGATGCGACTTTCTTACGTACGACTTTCTTGCTTGCGCGCATACGACGGTGGGCGTTAGCAATACACACTTCCGCTAGTTGCTCTGCAAGTTGAGGCTTTTCGTTTAGCCACAGACTGAATGCATCTTTTACCACACCAGAGACAAACGCAGCGGTTTGACGCGAAGAGAGACGCTCTTTAGTCTGACCAGCAAACTGTGGATCTTGGATCTTAACCGACAACACGTACGAACAACGGTCGAAAACATCATCGCCCGTTAGCTTCACACCACGTGGTAGCAAGTTGCGGAATTCACAGAACTCACGCATCGCATCCAACAAACCTTGGCGAAGACCATTTACGTGTGTACCACCCTGAGCTGTTGGGATAAGGTTCACGTAACTTTCGGTGATCATCTCGCCGCCTTCTGGCTGCCAGATTACTGCCCAGTTTGCTGCTTCTGTGTCTGCAGAAAACTCCCCAGTAAACGGTTCTTCTGGTAGTACTGGGTAACCTTTTACGCCTTCGGCTAGATAGTCTTTCAAACCATCTTCGTAGTACCACTGGTAGTCTTTGTTGTTTACTTTATCGGTAAACGTAATTTCTAGACCTGGGCAAAGTACCGCTTTCGCTCGTAGGTTGTTCACCAAACGAGTTACAGAGAAGTTAGCTGAATCGAAATACTTCGCA
>NZ_JAWOTT010000197.1:0-1238 GCF_033338995.1 Vibrio sp. Vb0304 | reverse complement strand
GCAAGACAGCTTTGTTGCTATTCATAAAAACGACCGTAAACGTTACCTGATCACGGGCTCTATTTTGGGCGGCGTATTTGGCCTGCTGTTGCTTTACGTACCTCAATTAACGGGCGGGGGTATTGCACTTATTCCCGATGTCACAACAGGTAACTACTCGATCTCTATTTTAGTGCTGCTGTTTATTGGTCGCGTGGTCACAACTTTGCTTTGCTTTGGCTCTGGCGCACCAGGCGGTATTTTCGCGCCAATGCTCGCGCTGGGCACACTATTTGGATACGCATTTGGCGCAAGCGCAGATGTTCTATTGCCAACGCTTGATATAGAACCTGGCGTCTTTGCGATTGCAGGAATGGGAGCGCTGTTCGCTGCGACAGTTCGCGCGCCTATCACTGGTATTTTGTTGGTGATCGAAATGACCAACAACTACTATCTGATTCTTCCGCTAATCATTACCTGTCTAGGGGCGGTGATTGTCGCACAGTTGCTTGGTGGACAACCTATTTACAGCCAGTTGCTGCATCGTACGCTTAAAAATGACAAGCTACGTCAACAAGATCTCCCTGAAAATCAGGCCTCCTAGGCAACTTAAAGCACTCCGGCTCCAAACCTACTTGTAAGTATCACGAATGTTTGGAGCCTGCATTTCTATAATTTTGCAACGGTTCGCAAATATTCGATACCAAACTCACAAAATTCTCATTCTCTGATATTTCTCCATCATGTTTAGGCGTCATCGCCTGTTAAACTTGTTAATATTCGCGCCATAAAATAGAGCAATTGTTCCACTCAAATCCGCCCACTACAGGCCAAAATGAGTCAACAATTGCGCAAAACATGCGTTGAAAATTCGCGTTTCGCAATGCAAGGCAGCAGCAGGCTAAGATGAAGAGAATCAACGATCTGATTCCACACCGTTCGCGATTTTCACACGCAAAGCAGCCAAAGATAATTTGGTTTTAAACATCACTTTTCGTTTCATTCGGGCAAAATCAATTCGGAGTAGATTTGAACTGGAAAAGACTTGTGCAGTTTTATAGTGTCCCGCCTTCTCAAGCGGCGCTGGCACTGGGTATGATCGGGCTTGGCCAAGCGTGGGCGCTCTATGTTCCCGATATTGGTACGCCAATTCGTCCTTTTCTGGCTTCATTTGGCGCGTTATTGCTCGCTCCCGTTCTGATTAAGTACGCCACCAATCCTCGCCTATTTATGGCGGATATTAAGCCCCCGTTAAGTGG
>NZ_JAWOTT010000196.1:0-1241 GCF_033338995.1 Vibrio sp. Vb0304 | reverse complement strand
TTTTAGGCTTAGGCGTCCAACCACCAGACACCAGCTGGGGAATACTGATTTCCGAAGGCGCAAAAACCATTGATGTTGCCTTGTGGATGCTGCTTTTTCCATCCCTGTTTTTGGTCACAACCCTATTCTGTTTCAACTTCATCGGCGATGGCTTACGCGACGCTCTTGACCCGAAAGATCGATAAGGACAACTCCATGCTATCTATTGAAAACATGAACGTGCGCTTCGATACGCCAGACGGACAAGTGCAAGCGGTCAGCAACCTTTCCTACTCGATCAAAGCAGGAGAAACGCTCGGCATTGTGGGTGAATCAGGCTCTGGTAAAAGCCAATCGGTATTTGCGCTGATGGGGCTCACCGCCGACAACGGTAATGTCTCCGGTGAAGCCTTATTTCATGGCGAGAACTTACTCTCAATGTCCAAGAAACAGCTCAACCGTATTCGCGCAGAGAAAATCGGCATGATCTTCCAAGATCCCATGACCTCTCTGAATCCATTTATGAAGATAGGCAAGCAGCTGAGCGAAGTGTTGATGGTGCACAAAGGCATGAGCCGAAAACAAGCTATCGCGGAATCAATACAAATGTTAGATGCGGTGCGAATCCCATCGCCGGACACTCGCCTGAATCAATACCCGCACGAGCTGTCTGGTGGCATGCGCCAACGTGTGATGATTGCCATGGCGCTCCTGTGTAAACCAGAGCTGCTCATCGCTGATGAGCCCTCAACCGCACTCGATGTGACAGTACAAGCGCAAATCCTGACGTTATTACGTGAGTTACAAAAAGAGTTTAATACCGCGATATTGCTGATCACGCACGACATGGGCGTTGTTGCCGAAATGTGTGACCGCGTGTTGGTGATGTACGGCGGACAAAAAATGGAACAAGCAGATACGGACACCCTCTTTGCTCAGCCCGCACACCCTTATACCCAAGGCTTACTGAGAGCAATTCCGTCGATCACCGAAGACATGCCTCGTTTGCCAACTATCCCTGGCAATCCACCGAGCGCCTTAATTAACCACCAAGGCTGCCCGTTTAGAGAGCGCTGTGATTACCGACTCGCTCGCTGCCAAGCCGAAACGCCGAAGTTTATGCCGCTCAATGGTCGTCAATCCATCGCCTGCCATGTCAAAGCCCAAAGCAGCATTTCACTCATCCACCAGTCGGCTTAAGGAAACGTTATGAATCAGAAAGAAGTGTTATTGTCCGCTCGCGAACTGCAAGTGCATTTTCC
>NZ_JAWOTT010000195.1:0-1244 GCF_033338995.1 Vibrio sp. Vb0304 | reverse complement strand
TATGCCAAAACTCGATCTACCAGTTAACGTCACTGGTGGCTCAGTACTCGGTCATTACAGCCAAGGTGGCGGAGCGAGACTGGCAGGTAGCGGAGGCCCTGTGCCTTTAGCAACATTCCAACCTCAGATGCCTCGTAAGGCCGCTCGTTCTGGACTTGAGAAAGGTATCGTACTTGTAGAGTTTACTGTTAACGAACGTGGTAGCGTCGAGGACGTCAAAGTTTTAAAAGAGACACCACGTAAGTTGGGCTTGGGACAAGCCGCGAAGAAAACCGTATCTAAGTGGACCTTCAAACCCAAAATGGTTGATGGTAAAGCGGTTAGCTCTCGCCTTTCTCAAGAAATTGAGTTCTCTACAAACTAAGGAGTCATACGTATGAAAGCATATACCAAACTGTTGGCTTCTCTAGTGTTATTGTCAGGCGCGTATGGCGCGCCTGGTTTTGCCAACACTCCGGAGTTGTCAGACAAAACGTTTCGAACGGTAAACAAAGTTCAGGAACTCATTGCTACAGAAAAGTACGCTGATGCCCTTTCTAAATTGAACTCAGCATTAAGTAGTACAAGCAAAAAACAATATGACCGTGCAGTCTTACTGCAACAGATGGGCTTTTTGTACTCTCTGCAAGATGACTACCCGAAAGCAGCAAAGTATTTTGCTGATGCGTTAAGTTTAAACGCACTTCCAGTGCCTGTAGCCCAGCAAGTTCGTTATAGCTTGGCGCAGCTTTACTTAGCCGAAGGGCAATTTAAAAAATCAGTAGCAACCATGAATGAGTGGTTCAAAATTGCAGAAACCACCGAAGAAAAGCCACAAGCGCATGCATACATCACTCTAGCGAGTGCTTATGTTCAGCTAGAAGATTACAAAAACGCGATTCCACCAGCTAAGCAAGCAATCGCTATGAGTAAAGAACCTAGTGAATCTTGGTATCAGCTACTGATGTCTGCGCACTATGAACTTAAGCAGTTCAAGAGCGTTGCGGGTGTATTGAAAATATTAACCACTAAATATCCAAAAAATAAGCGTTACTGGACTCAATTGTCTGGTATTTACATGGAGTTAAATCAAGAGCGCAATGCCCTTTCAACACTAGAAATGGCTCATAAATTGGGTCTATTAGAAGGTGAGAAAGAATACCTGCGTTTAGTAAACTTCCAAGCTTATCAAGGGGTGCCTTTCCGCGCAGCGAAAACACTTCAAACAGCCTTTGATAATGGTCATGTAGAACGCAACGCAAAAA
>NZ_JAWOTT010000194.1:0-1252 GCF_033338995.1 Vibrio sp. Vb0304 | reverse complement strand
GTTCACGCAGTTCTTCATCACCTTCAAGAATCGCGCTCACTTTGCTGTATGTGAGACGAGCGTGGGAATTCATTACCGCTTCGTAGTGCTTGTAGCTTGAGAGCTTACCGCTTTCAGAAATGGTCATCTCACACACCATACACAAGCGATCTACTTGCGGGTTAAGCGAACACAAACCGTTTGAAAGCACTTCAGGCAACATTGGGACAACTTGCGATGGGAAGTACACAGAGTTACCACGGTTGATGGCTTCTTTGTCTAACGCTGAGTCTGGGCGCACGTAGTAGCTTACGTCTGCGATTGCGACCCAAAGACGCCAACCACCATCTTTTTTCTTCTCACAGAAAACGGCGTCATCGAAGTCTCGCGCATCTTCACCGTCAATGGTAACGAGCGGCAATTCACGCAAGTCAACACGGCCAACTTTCGCTTCTTCAGGCACTTCTTCGCCCAAGTTTACGATTTGTTTTTCGACCGCTTCTGGCCACTCATAAGGGATTTGATGGGTGCGAATTGCGATTTGTGTTTCCATACCTGGCGCCATATTTTCGCCAAGAACTTCAACCACTTTACCCATCATGCCACGCGAGCGAGAACCACGATCGGTAATTTCAATCACCACGACGTTACCCATACGAGCGCCAGCTTTGTGCTCGTTCGGGATCAGAATATCTTGGCTGATGCGCGAATCATCCGGCACAACATATGAGTAGCCGTACTCAAGGAAGAAGCGACCAACAATCTGGCTATTGCGCTCTTCAAGTACGCGAACTAAACGACCTTCACGACGACCACGCTTGCTGTTGTCTGTTGGTTGCACCAGCACGAAATCACCATGAATGATGTTCTTCATTTGGTGATGTGGCAGCAAAATATCATCGTCCTTGCCGACGCTGCCTTCTGGACGTACCCAACCGTGACCATCTTTGTGGCCAATCACGTAACCTTTCACCATTTCAAGTTTTTCAGGCAATGCGTATCACTGACGGCGTGTAAACACCAGTAGACCATCGCTTTCCATGTCACTTAGACGGCTGCGCAACCCTTCGTATTGCTCTTCACCCGCTAACTTTAAAGCTTCGAACAAGTCATTGCGATTCATTGGTACGCCCGCTTGCTCAAGGAACTCGAGGATGAACTCTCGGCTTGGAATTGGATTTTCGTAATTTTGGGATTCACGATCTGCGAATGGATCGTTTGGAATATTGTCTGACATAGGCACGCCTATCTAGCAAGGAAGGTATAGAGCTAG
>NZ_JAWOTT010000193.1:643-1253 GCF_033338995.1 Vibrio sp. Vb0304 | reverse complement strand
ATTTGCGCACCTGCCGTTATCACAACAATATCGGCACCTAACAAATCGAGGTAATCATCTGAGGGAATAATGCGGGTATTTTTGGAAAAGGTTAACGCCGCTGTGTGACGAAAATCGAAGACTTCCCCTTCAGCTCTTTCTAAGTTTTGGTCTAACAGAACAAGTTCACTGACGCTGCCTAGCGTGAGCAAATAATTGCAAACACCAACTCCAACGGCGCCAGCGCCAATCACACCAATTTTCATCTTACGCTCCCTGAAAAATGCGGCTCTTGAAAGATACGTCGCTCTTTAAAAATGAGCGGCAAGAGCATAAAAGTCCAACGTCATTTTGTAGCTCAGAATCTGTTACCAATCTAGTCTTTCATTTCCGCACCATGCTTGTCTGGTGAAAATTACACCGTTGAATCGTGACGTTACCGCCCTGAAGAAGCCTTTCACCTCTATATCAACGGCCAAAAGCGAGTACAATCTGGACATCTCATTCAAGAAGGCAAACAAAATGGAAACTCTGTTAATTGGTCACCGCGGCGTTGCCGGCTCGTTCCCAGAAAATACAAAAGTCAGCGTTCAAGCTGCAATTGATCTCGGCCTAAAATGGGTAGAAGTGG
>NZ_JAWOTT010000193.1:0-633 GCF_033338995.1 Vibrio sp. Vb0304 | reverse complement strand
ACAAAAGATAACGTACTTGTGGTTTGCCACGATCATACGTTAAATCGATGCAGCAATGGCAAAGGACGAGTTGATGCGCATACGTTGGAAGAACTAAGACAATTAGATTTCGGTGGCTGGTTCAGCGAAGATTTTGCTGGCGAAACTATCATGACTCTTGAGGAGCTATTAAGTTTGGCTACTGAGCGAGGTCTAAATCTGAATATTGAAGTGAAAGTAGACCGCCATCCAGCGGACGAAGTCGCACAAACGCTCGCAAAAGTGCTTACCGAAAGTTCAATGCCTAGAGAGAACCTTTTACTCTCAAGCTTTAGTCATGATGTCATCAGAGCACTTTACCAGCATTGCGAAGGTTATCGTTTGGGTGTTTTAAGTGAGTTTTTTACAAAAAAAGACGGGCTATTGTTAGATGAAGTGAAAGCGTACAGCTGTAACCTAAATATTAACTGGGTTCGTTCGCGTCAGATCATTAAGCTGCAAGAAGCGGGCTATAAGGTCATGTGTTACACGGTCAACAACCCGAATAAGCTCAAGCACCTTCCGCAATTAGATGGCATTTTTAGTGACCATCCAAAACGTTTTATGCAATAACCTTTCAAAGCTCCCGTGGGATAACAATTCCTACCACTCGAT
>NZ_JAWOTT010000192.1:0-1255 GCF_033338995.1 Vibrio sp. Vb0304 | reverse complement strand
GACGATGTTGTACTGCACGTGCCAACCATTGTGGTGATTAAAGAAGGTGCGAATCAGCATTGAAAGCTTGAGCTTATCCCCTTCTGAAGCGACAGCCGCTGGGCTTAACTTCTGGTTAAGCAGCACGCCACCTAGGATTTTATTGGCTTGAATTTTACCGACTGAGTTATACACCGCCGTTGGTCCCAAACGGTCAGAGCCCGATGCTGGACTCGCGCCTTCTGCCAGTGGCGTTTTCGCTTTTCGACCATCTGGTGTTGCCATCGTGGATGCGCCAAATGGCACGTTGGCAGAGATGCTCGATGTTCCCGCGTAGTAGCCACCACCAATTGGCCCGCGCCCATGACGTGTGTTGACAAATTGCGCCAACTCATCGATATAAACTTGGTAAGCATCAGCCAGCAGTTGGTCGACATAATCGTCGTCATTGCCGTATTTTGGCGCGAAGTTGATTAAGCGTTGGCGAAGTTGTTCGTTCTCAATACCATCGAAGTCTTCTTCTAATGCTTTTGCCAGTTCCGTTTGGCTGATTTGTGCTTCTTCAAACACCAAATGTTTGATCGCCGCCAAACTGTTACCCAAATTGGCGATACCCACTTGCAGGCCAGATACCCAATCGTATTTCGCTCCGCCTTCTTTTACTGTTTTACCGCGCGCCAAACAGTCATCCACCAGCGATGAGCAGAAAATATCTTGCGCTTGCTGCTCAAGCACGCTGTCGACTACGGTATCGATCTCAATCGATTTACGTGTGTAGTAGCGAATTTGCTCCGCCCAAGAGGCTGTGACTTGATCAAAACTCTCGAAGTTGCCTTTTGCCAACGACTTATCATGCGGCAAGAAGGCTTTGCCCGTCGTTGCATCCACACCTTCGTTAAGCGCAGCCAGTAAAATACGCGCAAAGTTAATGAAGCTCATACCCGTGCAACGGTAACCCCATTTGCCTGGAACAGCGGTTTCAATACAGCCAATAGACGCGTAGTTGTAAGCGTCTTCTTTCTCAACGCCAAGCTTGATGAACTCTGGAATGACAATTTCATCGTTGTTGAATGCAGGCATACCGAATCCGCATTTGATCACTTCAATACAGCCCATCAAGAACTCTTGATTCAGACCTTCATGATAGCGAACACTCAAGTTCGGTTGTGTGGAACGTAGCTGACCACAAGACTCTAAAATCGCCCAAGATAGCGGATTTACGGCGTCTTCAGGTTCTCCATTCTCATTCAGCTTTTGGCCACCGATACAGACATTT
>NZ_JAWOTT010000191.1:0-1258 GCF_033338995.1 Vibrio sp. Vb0304 | reverse complement strand
GAATCGACGACCTAATGAAAAGAATAAGGTCCCACGCACCCCAAATCCGGCCTCCATCAATATCTCCCAGTCTTTGTTAAAGGCATATTGGAAACCAAGTACACTGTTCCAGTTCTCATCGGCACTTTGACTTACGTTGAAGCCCGCATCAGGGCTCAAGTTTTCAACTAAGCCAAGTAGTTGCGGTGGTAGGTTTAAGCTTTTGAGGTCACCAGACAATTCTTGTTGAACATTTTGATACATGGCGCCAACAAATACGCGCAGTTCGCGTCCGCCATCGTATTGCCAGCGATATCCGACTCGAGGGGCAGCCACGAAGGTTTTAATATTGCCATCAATGGCGGCTATGCTGGTGTAGGTGTAGTTCATATCGAGTAGTGCGAACCAATTTCCCACCCCGCCAGCTAATGTGGTGCCTGCTCCATAGGTTCCTCCGTCCATCTCTAACTCAAATGCGGCGCTATCCGGTAGCTCGTCACCCGCTGCATCGAGCAGCGAGCACAGAACTTTGTTTCCGATACCTTGTACGGAGGAAGTGTCACAACTTAAAGCGTTAATTTTTGCTGTGCTCGTGCCTTGGGTATAACCAATAATTCCATAGATATTCATAAACGGGAAAATCCACACGTCTCCCCTTAGAGTAATATTGGAACCTTTAAAATCGGCGTGGTTAGCATCAATATCAAGTGCCTCAAGTACCGGATGTCCTGTTAAATCAATGCTGTTGACCGTGATTGGATTGCTCATATCCATGTATGAAAGGGAAAGACCATAAGGTTTTGGCAGTGAATAGCCACGCTTTTCTGCTTCATCTCCCCAAATAGGGAAAAATGAATCTTGAGCAAAACTTAACTGGGTAAATAAAGTGGTTAAAAATACCAGTCCTATTTTTAATTTCACAATGGTCTCTCTTTAATATTATAAATGCCCATTTTCTAAAAATGTGTATGTGTTATTTCAAAATTCATTACATAAATAGCGTGACTATTAATATCGAGTTTCTAAACTCTGCGCACATTTTGAGGTTTACAAAACAGGTCAGAAAACAATTTGCCTATCAGAAGAATAATTAAAATATTCGTCAGCATTAAAATTGGTGTTTCAATTCTATATATTGGAGTCAGGTTTAACGCGCCGGAGGTCAGTACAACCAATAGATTAATCCCTAGAACTCGATGAATCAGCATTTTGGGTGTTGAAAATACCTCCCAAATTACTATCGTGTTGATGAAGTAAAATAACGCTAACTGCCATAGTT
>NZ_JAWOTT010000190.1:0-1259 GCF_033338995.1 Vibrio sp. Vb0304 | reverse complement strand
AACGAAGCCTTGCACCTTGGTGCGCTGGATGAAAATGCCATCATTTACATCCACAAAATCGACTCTGGCTACAACCTACGCATGCAATCGCGCATCGGTCGTCGCAATCCGCTCTACAGTACTGCGATTGGTAAAGTGCTGCTTTCTGAGCGCGATGAAAGCTTCGTTCGTGACGTATTGAGCGATGTCGAGTTCATTAAGCACACAGAAAAAACATTGGAAAACACCGATCAAGTGCTAGAAGAATTGGCGAAAGTACGCGATTTCCACTATGCAGAAGATAACGAAGAGCAAGAACCAGGTCTTCGTTGTATCGCTGCGCCGATTTATGACCGCTTTGGTCAAATCATTGCTGGCTTGTCTATCTCATTCCCAACCATCCGTTTCGATGAAGAGAGAATGGAATATTACGTCGGCTTACTGCATCAAGCAGGTAAAAACATTTCTGAGCAATTGGGTTACCACGATTACCCGGCATAATCAGAAACAAGAGGCAGCCGCGAGGCTGCTTTTTTTGCCACTTAGAACAACATTGAAACACCGGTTCATTTTAGAGGTAAACCATGGGCACATCCGTCACTCCAAACATCTTCGACTTTTTAATCAAAATTGACCCCTTTGATAAACTGCCAGAACCTGTGGTTGAAAGCATCGCCAACTCCGTCAAGGTCAAGTACCTCGTGAGGGGTGAAACCATCGGTTTTAGCGCCTTGTGCGATCAACGTTACCTCTACATCATCCGAACCGGCGCCATTGAACAGCGCACGCCTAACGGCGAACTGCGTGCACGCCTTGGGCAAGATGACCAATTTGGTTTTACTTTCCTCGACCCACTCGAAAATGCCGAAGATGGCTACCAAGCGGAAGCGATTGAAGATTCATTGCTCTATTTGATCCCCCATTCTGAGCTAAAACTGGTCAGCGAAGAACACCCAGAATTTGCCGACTATTTTGCCGCCCAAGCCAATGTGCGCTTGAGTTCTGCGGTGAAGTACGTTTGTCGAAAAGAAGAAAAAGGGCTGTTCTTTCGTACCGTTGGCGAGATCGCCAGTGAAAACATTGCGATTGTCGATGTGAACGACTCTATCCGCAGTGTGGCGCAAACCATGTGCGGCAAACAACGCAGCTCCTGTGCCGTTGTGATGAAAGAAGGCGAGATTATTGGCTTAGTCACCGACCGAGATATGACGAAATCGGTCGTCGCACAAGACATGGATACCAATCAGCCCATTGCCGATGTGATGACGCCAAACCCCGTG
>NZ_JAWOTT010000189.1:0-1262 GCF_033338995.1 Vibrio sp. Vb0304 | reverse complement strand
TTTTAGGCATTGTGACCCTTTTGGGTACCTCATCTCATTTCGCAAATCAGAGCAATGAACTCAACCACGCAGTAAAACTTGTCGGTGATTTAGAAATACGCTTACTCAACTTGCGACGTAATGAGAAAGACTTTTTACTTCGCAGCAATGTCAAATACTTAGATAAATTTGATAGCAATGTTGATAAGTTTTTAAGCACCGAGAAAGAACTCGCTCAAATCCTAAACCGATACGACCTACCCTCAAGTCAGCGTTTCAAGCAGGATTTACTCGCTTATCAAAAAGGTTTCCAAGCATTAGTTTCCGCTTCTCAAAAGTATGGCCTAGACAAAGAAAGTGGCATTCTTGCGCGTTACGAAAACCTGCTACTTGAAGCAAAGAAAAGCGCCGACCATCAGCAAATCCTTTCTCTTATCCAGTTTGATAATGCGGTGAAAATGGGCGAATTTGACTCAAGCAAACTGTCTGACCTATACGTTCCAGAACTGTTAGAGTCAGCGAAACAACTTGCAGCTCAAAAACAAGTCATTGGTGTGGCGTACAACAAAGGTTTACTGGGCGAAACTCGCGCGCTATCTCACGCCGTGGAAGAGCAGTTTGAAGCTTTCTCATCATCGATTGATTCTGCCGCAACCCAACGCGATGAAAAAATGGCAAGCATCAAGCAAGCCATTACTGCGTTCATCTTAGTAGTGATTTTTGCGCTGATTTGGCAAATTTCTCGCTCTATCAACGTTCGTGTTGGTAGCTTACTAGCAACGATTAAGAACATCAGCGAAAGCAATAACATGGGCTTGCGCTCTGATCTTGCTGGTAAGGATGAACTGTTTGATATCAGCCACCATCTCAACGATCTGCTCGAAAAGCTAGAGCGTTTGATCCACAACACACAAGAAAAATCGATGCAGTTAACAGCGAGCACGGACAACATGCATCGTGAGCTTGAAGGTGTTATGGAACAGTTCCACGCACAGACTGATCACACCGCCTCTATGGCGACGGCCGTGCAGCAGATGGTTGCCACTATCGGTGAAATTTCTGAAAGTACATCGGTTGCGGTTGAAGGTGTTCACCAAGCCGCGACTAACGCCGAACAAGGTCGCTCTGTCGTAGAAATGACCGTGACGAATGTTGGTCAGCTGACGGGTATCCTATCGAACAGCCAACAGTCTATCGGCTCATTGAACCAACACGTCGATAAAATTGGCGGTGCGGTGAACATCATTCAAGACATTGCTGAACAAACGAACTTGCTTGCACTT
>NZ_JAWOTT010000188.1:0-1268 GCF_033338995.1 Vibrio sp. Vb0304 | reverse complement strand
CAGAATGCTCGCGACTACGCCGTAGTTGATGAAACCACTGGCGGCAGAAAAATCATGCTCAGAAGCCACAATACTGACAAACAACATGGCTGGCAGCGTGACCTTAAAAACCAGCTTAGAGCCTATTTCAATAAAGTTATCGTTGATGAGACCAAACCGTTTAAAGATAACGCCAAGCACCAACATTAAGCAGATGGGGCCGGTGATCGACAAAGAGAATTGCAACTGATGTAAAACAGAATCCATGTAAGTATCCGCAGCAAAAAAGAAAAAAGTCATTATTGTTTCGCTATTAAGCCACAAACTAGGGGGCGGGGAATAGGGAAGCGATGAAATTTTATTCTTATGTTGATTAGGATGTACGTTGCATTCCGATATGAGCCTAATATCTCAGTTTGACCAAGCTCGACTGGTCGAAGGTTGCATATATTGTTTTACTACTCCGACTTATCGCACTGGAGATAAAACAGAACTCCAGCGCCGACAAGTGAAATGAAGTTGAGCCGTGCTCATTCCTTGTACGGTTCTGGTGGTGATGAATAGGAGTCCATCGATGAAAAGTAAACACAACAAAACCGTTCTATGTGCATTTGTTTCTGGTTCGGTATTTGGTGCTGTTCTCGTTATCGCAATGTCCTTGCCGATGTAATCGGGCAAATTTTCACACACTGCATTTTCTTCACATTGGGATTGAGCATTGTCTTAGTCCCTGTTAGCTTAAGACGCATGAACTTATTCTTCACACCTTCATCATCATACTTTTTCTGGTGGCGCTCTATGTAGAGCGGCGCGGAATTCTTACATTCTTACGCTGCTGGAAGGTAGCGAAGAGTGTCTTGTCTTTTTATCTCCAGTAGCGATCTATTTTGACTAGGAGATAACCATGAACATCAAAGAAACGCATCAACAACGCGAAATCATTCTCACGGGGGACCGAGCTACAGGGCCTTTACACCTTGGTCATTACGTCGGTTCGTTACAACAGCGTGTGGCATTACAATCGGAGCATGACCAAACCATTCTGGTCGCCGATATGCAAGGCCTGACCGATAACGCACACAATCCTTCAAAGGTATCTTCGAACATTCTAAACGTAGTCGCAGATTACCTTGCAGTTGGTATCGACCCCATTCAAACCACTATCTGTTTGCAATCTCAGCTGCCAGCCCTCGCAGAATTGACGATGTATTACAGCAACTTAGTTTCCATTGCTCGCTTAGAGCGTAACCCAACCGTAAAAAATGAAATTCAAAGCAAAGGTTTTGAGC
>NZ_JAWOTT010000187.1:0-1269 GCF_033338995.1 Vibrio sp. Vb0304 | reverse complement strand
TTCGCCGTCCTGATGATTAAGAAAAGCCAAGTCACTTTCACATTGACCGCCTCGCACTTTCAGCAACACCTGTTTAAAGGCGGTTGGGTTGTCCGTTGGCGAAATATTGAGTCCATTGGTATATGCAGTTATCAACAAGACGGTTGGCATCAACCGCTCCCGTGGATAGGCATCCGCTTGAAGCACTATTCCCCTTACCTTGATGCAATTTGCCCGCGTATCGCGACGGAGATTTTACTTAGCCAACGCGCTTTGTTGTATTTGGGCGCAAGGCAGAACCATTGTGAAGAGAAATTTGAAGATATGGTGCTCGACCCACAACCGTACACTAGCAAAGCGGGAAAACAATACGACGGTTTGCAAGCCATGCTGGCGAATAGAATGAAGTATCAAAGAAAATTTTACGGCTATGATGTGTTTATTTCTGCCAGTGATTTAGACAGGGAAGCCGACGAATTTGTAGGGCTGACTCGGCGATACTTAGCGGCCGCCGAGCCAGAATAGTAACGAGTACAGACAAGGCGCTAGTATAGTGGCATCTCGTCAGCAACAAACGGGTTGGTTTTGCGCTCGTGACCGAAGGTAGATTGAGGACCATGACCCGGTACAAATGTAACATCGTTACCTAGAGGCCAAAGTTTCTCTTTAATTGAACTAATCAACGTATTGAAGTCGCCTTGGGGGAAGTCAGTACGACCAATGCTACCGTTAAACAGGACATCACCAACAAACGCTAAACGCGCTTCTTCACTATAAAGCACTACATGACCTGGCGTATGGCCAGGGGTATGGATAACATCCAGCTTTTGATTACCAAAAGTGACAACGTCACCGTCATTCAACCATTGATTCGGCTCAAATGCCTCAGTTAGAGGGAAACCGAACATTTTGCTTTGCCCTTCCAAACCTTGTAGCCAGAAGTTATCCGCTTTGTGCGGCCCAACGATTTCTGTTCCGCCTAACAGCGCTGATAATGGCTCAGTACCGCCAACGTGATCTAAGTGACCATGGGTCAATACCAATTTCACCACATCAACACCCAGCTCTTTGATGAGCATTGCAAGCTGTTTTTCGTCACCGCCTGGGTCAACAACGATGCCTTTCATCGTTTCGTCACACCACACGATAGAACAGTTTTGAGAAAAAGAAGTCACTGGGACAACTTGGTATTTCAGAGCCATAGATAACCTATTACCGAATAAATTTGCGTGAAAACTGCCGCAACTATGACACTAACCCTAGGCGACTTCAAGACTTACGCCAGCCCTA
>NZ_JAWOTT010000186.1:0-1270 GCF_033338995.1 Vibrio sp. Vb0304 | reverse complement strand
TTTGTCTCTGACCATTTGAGCTGGAGTGAAAATGGTGGGCATTATTTTAACGACTTGCTTCCCCTACCATACACCGAAGAAGCACTGAACGTTTTTACTCGCAATGTGCTTGAAGTTCAGGATTATCTGCAACGCGAAATCTTAATTGAGAACCCATCGAGCTATGTGAAGTTTCAACACTCGACGATCAGCGAGTGGGTGTTTCTCGCTGAAGTTCAGCAGCGCACAAGTTGCCGGTTACTGCTCGATCTGAATAACGTACACGTATCAGCCTTCAATCACGGCTTTGATTGCAATACCTATCTGTCCGCCATTCCGGCAGACAAAGTGGATGAAATTCATTTGGCAGGTTTCACCATCAAGCAACTCGATAAAGGCGAAATTTGGATTGATACTCACAGCCGTCCCGTCAGCACGGAAGTCTGGAAGTTATATCAACATTGGATTGAACAGTACGGTCCGCGCCATACCTTAATTGAATGGGACTTAGATATCCCAGCACCGGAAGTGTTATTGGCAGAAGCGGAAAAGGCCTCGCTCCTTCTCTCCCAAATTACCACCCCGCTTAGCGCTACGAGGAAAGCCTCATGAAGCTAGCCACCTTACAAAACCAGTTTGCGAAAGCGCTTCACTATCAGGCATTGGGCGACGACTGTAATATTGCAAGCGGTCAGTTTACCGCTGACGAGCGCATGCAGATATATCGCAATAACTTTATCATCAGCTTGAGCGAAGTCCTTTCTGCTACTTATCCGATGGTTGAAGCGTTACTAGGGGAAACGTGCTTTGCCCAAATAGCACGTCAACATGTTTTAACGCACCCACTCCAAGAAGGCAGTGTTATTCACTACGGAAAAGACTTTCACCTCACTGTGATGTTGTTTGGTCAGGTCATGGCTCAAGCACCATACAGCCCAGAAGTTGCTCTCTTTGAATGGAACATCGACCTTGCTCGCCAAGCTCGTTATGAGCATCAAGCAGACACAGCCGTGCAACCGCTGACTGAATTACCACACGTACCAGAGTCGCAACATTCTCATTTAGTTTTCCACCTTCGTCCTGGGTGTAAGTGCTTTGATGCTCATTACGCGGTGTTTGATTTATTCGCAGCTGTTCGTACTCAGCAATTCGATCAGCTCAACATCAACCAATTGCAACAAGGGGTGATCCGCGTCGAGCCCAATGGTGAAGCGCAGTGTTTCGCGCTGGATGCCGAAGCCTATCAATTGCTTGCCAGCTTGGAACAAAAGCAATGTTTGAGCGATATCCC
>NZ_JAWOTT010000185.1:0-1272 GCF_033338995.1 Vibrio sp. Vb0304 | reverse complement strand
GGATAAAGTACAGAGCCAGTTGAGCAAATCGTCTTGAGTGCGGGGAAAGCATCGGCTCTTTTCGGTGAGAATTGTGCTTTTTCAATCGCTTCTAGATATTTAGCCGACGTACCAAACAAGGTCACGTCAGCATTTTGAGCAAGGTTCCACAGCACCTTGTGAGAAGGATAAACAGGGCTACCGTCAAAAATGACTAAGCACGCTCCGCTTGCAAGGGCGGAAACGTGCCAATTCCACATCATCCAACCACAGGTCGTGTAGTAAAAAACTCGATCGTTCGGTTGAATATCGCAGTGCAGTTGATGCTCTTTGACGTGATTCAGAATGGTGCCTCCGACCGAGTGCACGATGCATTTGGGTTTACCTGTCGTACCGGATGAATACAACACAAAGAGTGGGTCATTGAAGTTAACGCGAGTGTAGGTGAGGGGCTCAGGTGAGTATTGATTAAGCACGTTTTGCCAATCTTGGGTACAAACATCACATTCAAAGATGTGAGGCTTGAGATAGCTGATTTGGCACACTTGTTTGAGGCCATCGAGATGATCGGATATATGTTGGTTTTTTTCCGCCATGTCGAAAGTTTTGCCATTGAATGTGTAGCCATCACAAGTGAACAAAATTTTTGGTTTTACCTGTCCAAAACGTTCCAGCACACTTTCTACGCCAAAATCTGGCGAGGTTGACGTCCATGTCGCACCTAAGCTGGTGGTTGCCAACATCGCGATGACGGTTTGAGGAAGGTGCGGTAAGTAACCAGCAACAACATCGCCTTGTTTGATGCCACAATCCCTAAGCCACTGTTGAACACTCGAGACTTCATCACACAGCTGTTGCCACGTATAGGTCTGTCGTTCGTCACGCTCATTTTCAAACCAGATGGCGAGCTCATGTGGTTTTTGATAAGCAAAGCTCAATAAGTTTTCTGCGTAGTTAATATGAGCGTCAGGAAACCAACATAAATCGCGATTGAGTACTGGTTGTTGCCATTTGCTCTCGGCTTGGCTTTTTACCGTCTCACCTGCATTACCTATTACATCGCAAAAAAGCCAGACCTCTTGCCAAAACTGCTCGTTATGATCCAAAGACCATTGGTGCAGGTCTGCGTAGTTTTTTAGGTCAAAACCTTGTCGATTAATGTGTTCGATAAACTGAGTAATATTGGCTTCTGCGATACGACTTTCGCTCGGTTGCCATACTTTGCTGCTCTCGCGCATAGGTCCCTCTATAACAAAGTGATAACAGTTTCAGTCTGAGGGGGAATGCCAATAA
>NZ_JAWOTT010000184.1:0-1273 GCF_033338995.1 Vibrio sp. Vb0304 | reverse complement strand
TGTATCGGTAACGTAAACGTAATGCGTCAAGCGCTTGAGTGCTGTCACAAAGGTTGGGGTGAGTCGGTGATCATCGGTGTTGCGGGTGCAGGTCAAGAGATCTCAACTCGTCCATTCCAGCTGGTTACGGGTCGTGTATGGCGCGGCAGTGCGTTCGGTGGCGTGAAAGGTCGCTCTGAGCTTCCAGAAATCGTAAACCGCTACATGGCGGGTGAGTTTGGCTTACAAGAGTTCATTACTCACACGATGGGCTTGGAAGACGTAAACAAAGCATTTGATCTGATGCACGAAGGTAAGAGCATCCGTACCGTTATCCATATGGATAAGTAATGCTGACTCAGGCTCTCCGTAAGGGGAGCCTGAATTCATTCTGTTGTTAGAGAGTTTATCCATGACCATTGAAAATGTAAGCCAAACCAAAGTGTTTGGCGGTTGGCACAAACAATATACGCACGATTCTAAAGCGTTGAACTGCACCATGCGTTTTGCGATTTTCTTGCCGCCGAATGCAACCAAATCCAACCCAGTACCCGCTTTATACTGGTTGTCGGGCTTAACCTGCACCGATGAAAACTTTATGCAGAAAGCGGGCGCATTTCGTATGGCGGCAGAACTTGGGATTGCCATCATTGCTCCGGACACCAGCCCGCGTGGTGAAGGCGTTGCCGATGATGCAAGTTACGACTTAGGCCAAGGCGCAGGCTTTTACCTCAACGCCACTCAAGCACCGTGGTCACTGCATTACCATATGTACGACTACGTCACGCAAGAGCTGCCAGCCATCATCGAAGCCAACTTCCCAGTATCGGATGTGAAATCAATCTCTGGCCACAGCATGGGCGGACACGGTGCGCTCACCATTGGCCTTAAGAATCCGACACTATACCGCTCGATTTCAGCATTTAGCCCAATCAGCAACCCAATGCAGTGTCCGTGGGGACAAAAAGCATTCACCGCATACTTGGGCACTGATATCGAAAGTTGGAAGCAATACGATGCAAGTGAGCTTTTGAAGAAAGAAAAATCACCCTTACCAATTTTGGTTGATCAAGGCGATGCGGACGGTTTCTTGAGTGAGCAACTCAAACCGGAAGTCTTATTAGCCGCAGCAAAACAACACGGTTCAGAATTGAATCTGAGAATGCAATCTGGCTACGACCACAGTTATTACTTTATATCGAGCTTTATAGACAATCATTTAAACTTTCACGCAAAATATTTATTTGCGTAAATAAAAATAACTTGATGATATATAAAAATAAAGCCACCAAAT
>NZ_JAWOTT010000183.1:0-1278 GCF_033338995.1 Vibrio sp. Vb0304 | reverse complement strand
AAAAGAGCTGATCATCACCGCTCTTTTGCTGATGTTAATCGTCGTGATCCCTGTGATTCTGATGACGATTTACTTCGCTTATCGATACCGAGCAAGTAACACCGACGAAGAGTACGCACCAGAATGGTCGCACTCGACCAAAATCGAAGTGGTGGTATGGACAATTCCCATCATCATTATCGCCATTCTTGCCACCATCACTTGGCGTTCTACCCACGAACTAGAGCCATCCAAACCTCTGGTGAGTGATGTCAAACCGATGACGATTGAAGTGGTTTCGCTTGATTGGAAATGGCTGTTCATCTATCCGGAAGAAAACATCGCAACGGTAAACTACGTGGCGTTTCCGAAAGATGTGCCTGTGACCTTTAAGCTGACGTCAGACAACATCATGAACGCGTTTTTTATCCCGCGTTTAGGTACTCAGATTTACGCGATGCCAGGCATGGTGACTAAGTTGAATCTGATTGCTAACCACGAAGGGGACTACAAGGGCTTTGCGTCGAACTACAGCGGCGAAGGTTTCTCTCAGATGAAGTTCACCGCATCGGCAATGCCGGATCGCGCAGCATTCCTCAACTGGGTGCAAAAAGTGAAAGCGAGCCCTGATCGAATCGAAGACTGGGAGCAATACAGCTCGCTGGCTGAGCCAAGCGTTGCTGCGCCTGTCACTCTGTTCTCAAGTGTTCCTCCGTTTCTGTTCAGCAACGTCGTGACCCAACATCCGGGTTCCATGAACTGTTTGCCTGAAAACCAAGGATAATCACATGTTTGGAAGATTAACTCTGGATTCAATTCCATATCACGAGCCGATCATCATCATCACGCTGGCGATCGTCGCGTTGGTGGGATTAGCCGTGGTGGTTGCCGTAACCAAAGCTGGAAAATGGCAATACCTATGGAATGAATGGTTTACTTCGGTAGACCACAAAAAACTCGGCTTCATGTACATCGCTGTTGCGATGCTGATGCTTGTACGTGGCTTTGCGGACGCGGTGATGATGCGTAGCCAGCAGCTACTTTCCTCTGCGGGTGAAGCAGGCTATTTGCCGCCGCATCACTACGACCAAATCTTTACCGCGCACGGCGTGATTATGATTTTCTTCGTTGCGATGCCGCTCGTGATTGGTTTGATGAATATCATCGTACCGCTGCAAATCGGCGCGCGTGACGTGGCTTTCCCGTACCTGAATAACTTGAGCTTCTGGCTGTTTGTGGTTGGGGTGATCCTAACTAACATGTCGCTAGGTTTGGGTGAATTTGGCCGTACCGGTTGGT
>NZ_JAWOTT010000182.1:0-1280 GCF_033338995.1 Vibrio sp. Vb0304 | reverse complement strand
TCCCACTCATGCTCGGCGAATACAACATCTCTGCTGATTACGCGAGTTGGTTGGCGAGCGTGTTTTATGGCGGCTTGTTGATTGGTGCCATGTTTATCGAACGCATTGTTCGCAATGTTGGCCACCGCAAAGCATTTATTGGCTGTTTGGCTGCCTTTTCGCTCACCATCGTTGCCCTACCAGCATTCCCGAATGGCCTAGTTTGGCTCGTTGCGCGCTTTATTGCTGGTGTCGCGGTTGCTGGTGTGTTCGTGATCGTTGAATCCTGGTTGATGTCAGGCGACGAAGCATCACGCGCAAAACGCCTAAGCCTATACATGCTTTCTCTGTATGGCGGCTCGGCTCTAGGTCAATTTGGTATTGGCGTTCTTGGCGTAAGTGGCGGCGTACCCTTTGTTGCGATTACAACATTGATCCTAATGGCGATGCTGGTACTGATGTTTATTGATTGCGAACAACCGAATAGCCATGAATCGACTTCATTGTCATTCAAACAGATTGCAAAACTCAATCATGCAGCGATCATCGGTTGCGTCGTATCTGGTTTAACCTTGGGTGCGATTTACGGTCTTATGCCTGTTGAATTGGCGAACCGTAAAATTACCCACCAAGACATTGGTACGCTTATGGCGTTGGTGATCCTTGGCGGCATGTTGGTTCAACCTATGGTGACCACATTAAACAAATACATGAGCCGAACAGTCTTAATGGCGTTCTTCTGTATTTTGGGTATTTTCTCTATCGGTTTGACGTTCATCTCTACGTCTACCGCAGTGTTGGCGGCGTCGCTTTTCCTATTGGGCATGGCCACGTTTGCTCTATACCCAGTGGCAATCAACCTCGGCTGTGAAGGACTTGATGAACGCTTTATTGTCTCTGCAACTCAAGTCATGCTGTTTAGCTACAGCGTAGGCTCAGTAGCAGGCCCAGTGGTCGCAGACAAATTTATGGGCCAAGTACACGGCTTGTTGGGTTACTTGTTTGCGGCTTTGGTAGCGACATGCGTTTACATGTTGCTTGCAGCGAGCAAAACCAAACAGCAAATGGCTGCGGGCCTATAAAGCTAAAACAACCAAATGACCATTGAAAACGAGGGCTATCTGCCCTCGTTTTTTTATGCGTTTTTCATTAACTGCTTTCGATAACGTGTTGGCGAAATGCCGTAAAACTTCTTAAATCGATGCGTAAAGTTGTACGGGTCTCGGTATCCCAATCTATTGGCAATCATCGCAATTGACCACGCCCGGTATTGCAACAAGTCAGCTGCTTTGTGCATTCGC
>NZ_JAWOTT010000181.1:0-1281 GCF_033338995.1 Vibrio sp. Vb0304 | reverse complement strand
TGTACAACCTTCTAATAGGCGACACATATCGATGAGTTCTTTAACTTCCTCATCGGCCTCATAAAGCTCAGGCAGAGCAGGCTCGGCTTTAAACGCTTTTTCTAGCGTCATACCCGGATCTGGCGGAACCAGTTTCGAAATACGGTCAACGAAACCAAATGGGTGACCAAGAACACGACCAACGTCACGGATTACCGCTTTCGCCGCCATCGTACCGAATGTGATGATCTGAGATACGGCATCGCGACCGTACATTTCGGCAACGTGATCAATCACTTGGTCACGCTTATCCATACAAAAGTCGACGTCGAAATCGGGCATGGATACACGTTCTGGGTTCAAGAAACGTTCGAAGAGCAAGTCATATTCAAGCGGATCAAGATCGGTAATTTTCAGCGCGTAGGCCACCAAAGAACCGGCACCCGAACCACGACCAGGACCGACTGGAATCGCGTTGTCTTTCGACCACTGGATGAACTCCATTACGATCAAGAAGTAGCCTGGGAACCCCATTTGGTTGATTACGTCGAGTTCGATTTGTAAACGCTCGTCGTATTCTGGACGGCGCTTTTTGCGCTCTTCTTCATCAGGGAATAGGAACTCTAGACGCTCTTCCAAACCTTCTCGCGACTTCATGACCAAGAATTCAGTTTCTTCCATCCCTTCTGTTGGGAAGGCTGGCAAGAAGTATTCACCCAAACGAACGGTCACGTTACAACGCTTGGCGATCTCAACACTGTTTTCTAGCGCTTCTGGAATATCAGCAAACAGCTCACACATTTCCTCTTCAGTGCGAAGGTACTGCTGCGGGCTGTAATTTTTTGGTCGGCGTGGATCTTCTAGTGTGTAACCATCATGAATCGCAACACGAATCTCGTGCGCATCGAAAAGGTCTGCACTTAGGAAAACCACTTCGTTTGTCGCGACCACGGGCAAGTCATATTGCTCAGCGAGATCGATGGCAAAGTGCAAGTACGTCTCTTCATCCGGACGGCCTGTACGAATCAATTCTAGATAGAAACGGTCCTGGAAATGCTGTTTGTAAAACTCTACACAGCTTTCAACCAGTTTACGGTTACCTTTAAGCAGCGCTTTGCCGATATCGCCATTTTTAGCACCAGAGAGAACGATTAAGCCTTCTGACATCTCGGCCAGCCACGCCCTATCAATCACAGGTTGGTGCTGAACGTGGCCACGTAAGTACGCTTTGGAAATCAGTAACGTGAGGTTCTTGTAACCTGCATTGTCGGCAGCAAGTACTGTCAGCTGGGTCAGTTCTTC
>NZ_JAWOTT010000180.1:642-1281 GCF_033338995.1 Vibrio sp. Vb0304 | reverse complement strand
AGGTGTGGATAAGCCTGTAATCGGTAAAGGCACCAGCCGCCGCAAGGCAGAACAGGCGGCAGCAGAAACAGCACTAGAGCAATTAACTAATGGCTGATAACGAATTCGATATCGATGCGTTTTTCGCATCACATGGTGAGGTGAGCTCACCGGAAAACCAGCATTGTGGTTTCATTGCCATTGTTGGTCGTCCTAACGTGGGTAAATCGACGCTTCTGAACAAAATTCTAGGTCAGAAGATTTCGATCACGTCACGTAAGCCACAAACGACGCGTCACCGCATCATGGGCGTCGACACAGATGGCGATTACCAAGCGATTTACGTTGATACACCAGGACTTCACATTGAAGAAAAACGTGCAATCAACCGTTTGATGAACCGCGCTGCAAACTCATCGTTGAGTGACGTGAACCTAGTTTTCTTCTTGGTCGATGGTACCCATTGGACTAAAGACGACGAGATGGTGTTGACCAAGCTTCAGAAATCGAACTTCCCTGTTGTACTTTGTGTTAACAAAGTCGATAACGTGCAAGATCGTAATGAAGTGATGCTACACATGGCTGAAATGTCTAAAAAAATGGACTTTGTCGATGTAGTGCCAATCTCTGCGAAGCAAGGTAAGAACATTGATGTATTGC
>NZ_JAWOTT010000180.1:0-632 GCF_033338995.1 Vibrio sp. Vb0304 | reverse complement strand
GTACGTAATCACCTGCCGAAAGCGACGCATCACTTCCCTGAAGAATACGTAACGGATCGCTCTCAGCGTTTCATGGCTTCAGAAATCGTACGTGAAAAGCTAATGCGCTTTACTGGTGATGAACTGCCATATTCTGTAACGGTTGAGATTGAGCGTTTTGATTACAACCCAGAAACGGACGGTTTCCATATCAATGCTTTGATTCTTGTTGAACGTAATGGTCAGAAGAAGATGGTTATTGGTAAAGGCGGCGAGAAGATCAAAACCATTGGTCGTGAAGCACGTCTAGATATGGAAGAGTTGTTCGGTCGTAAAGTTTATCTAGAGACTTGGGTTAAAGTGAAGTCTGGTTGGGCAGATGACGAACGTGCACTGCGCTCACTGGGTTACATCGACGATCTATAATTTGAGGCGAGAACACTTCGTTTCAATATTAAGTAGAATCCAATATCGATTAAAATAAGGAGCCGCATGGCTCCTTATTTTTTACTATTCTGGCATTAGATTTTTAGGCACACAGATTTAGATGAGCAACTTATCCGCAGAAGGTTTTCAACGCTGCTTTGTCCTGCACCGACGCCCTTACAGTGAATCGAGCTTAATCCTTGATGTATTTAGTGAGGAATATGGTC
>NZ_JAWOTT010000179.1:0-1284 GCF_033338995.1 Vibrio sp. Vb0304 | reverse complement strand
TGAACATGTTCGTGATCTCGCCAATGAGTACAATGAGCTTTATGTGGTGACCGGACCGATTTACCAAGGTAACGAAGGAACAATCGGTAATGGTGTGGCGATCCCGAGCGCATTTTACAAAGTCATTCTTGATCCAAGCTTTGATGAAGCCATTGCGTTCATTGTCCCGCATCGTGATGTTTCAAGCTCTGAGTTAGCCAACTTTATTACCACCATTGACGAAGTTGAACGTCAAACTGGATTAGACTTTTTTGCTCAAACGCCAGATAGCATCGAAGACAACATGGAATCAGTAAAATGGGAAGAGATGTGGCCAACCAACCAGTAATTGAGTGACTATCGCGATTCTTAAACCGCAATAAAAAAGCGCCTGAAGTAGGCGCTTTTTTATAATGTTCAACCACATAGAAACGATAGCTTAGTGCGGAGAGATGTTAGATAGACACTGAATGTGAATCGTAATCTCTTCACGGTCATGATACAGATGCTTCGCTTGCAGCTTGAATTTCACCTTGTTCTCAATCAAGAACATTTTTAGATTTTCAAGATCTTGCAGTACTTCATCGTAACGACCTTTCATTGGCAATTTCAGGTTAAAGATGGCTTCTTTCGCCCAACCTTTAAGCAGCCATTGGCCCATAAGATGTGCCACGCGAGCTGGTTTCTCAACCATATCACACACAATCCAAGTCACGTTCTTGCGGTCTGGTTCAAACTTAAAGCCATCCACCATGTGGTGCTTAATCTGACCCGTTTCCATCAAGCTGTCTGCCATCATGCCATTATCAACACAATGAACGAACATAGAACGTTTCACTAATTGGTACGTCCAACCACCTGGACATGCACCTAAATCAACGCCCCACATGCCTGGCGCTAAACGCTCATCCCACTCATCTCGCGGAATAAATACGTGGAAAGCTTCTTCCAGTTTTAGCGTAGAACGGCTTGGGGCGTCTGCTGGGAATTTCAAGCGAGGGATACCCATAAAGAACTGCGAGTTGTTGCCTGGTAGTGAGTAACCCACATAACAATGACCCGGTGCGACAAAACAGATGTGTAGCACTGGCTTCTTCGCATTGTCTTTATTCCACATCAAACCTTTACCACGCAACGCTTGGCGCATTGGTACGGTGAACTTGCGGCAGAACTTCAATAGCTCTTTTGCTTCGTTCGTGTCTGGCGTTTCGATACGTAGATCGCCACAACGTGGGAACGATTCAAACTCTGACAGCTCGGCAAGGATTGGGCTGATGCGGTCTTCACTTGGCAGCGCTTCAAACT
>NZ_JAWOTT010000178.1:0-1288 GCF_033338995.1 Vibrio sp. Vb0304 | reverse complement strand
CATAGCAGGAAACACCTAAAGCAGCGCTTTATTAACGGCTTAATCAACACGTCACATTCCTAAAATGAATTAAATATTTTCAGCTTTTTAGTCGCCTTGTCTTATAGGGAAACACTAGATGTTTTCGAGAGGAAGGCGGAACACATAAGGTGGAAAATCTACTTCCTCTCAAATTTAAATAGTATCGCAAGTCAATGTTTTAAAAGCACATTTAAGTTAGGCATGTATCTTGCGATAAGACATACTTTCAAGGCATAGAGTTACGCCAATTACCAATGAGAGAGGGAGTAAGCTCGTGAGTTCAATAGATCCAGCAACCTTTGCAGCCCAGTTCGCGCAGATCGAAATTCAACCTTTTAAACAACGCTACCAACTGCAAACCAATACGTACCAATCTCAGCTATCTGCTCTGGGTAAAGTTGAGAGTGCCATGCGTGAGTTCCGAACTGCGCTCAACGAAATGAACAGCAGCACAAACAGCATCATTAAAAACTCCACCTCCATCTCTCAAGAAGGCTACTTTACTGCAAATGCAGACGCTAAAGCTCTATCGGGTAGTTATCAGATATTCGTCGAGCAAGTAGCAACGTCACACCAAGTTTCTACTGGAATGCCAGCAGATCTAGACGCAACCACTGAAATCCCAAAAACAGGAAATCTTGAGTTCACCATCAACGGTAAAACAATGACGATTGATCTATCAACGGTCGATACCGACGGTGATGGTGTAACGACGGTGAGTGACCTAACGAAAGCGATCAATAACAACAGTGATAACCCAGGTGTAAACGCAACCTTGGTACGCTCAAATGGTCAGACTCACTTCATGCTTTCAAGCACTGAAACCGGCGTCGCTAACCAAATCAACGTGTCCGCAACGGGCACAGGCCAAGCGTGGTTTGAAGATGCATTCACAAACCTTAGTCAAATCAGTGCCCCCCAAGATGCCGTGATCTGGTTGGGTGCAGAGAAAACTGGTCTAAAACTCACTAACTCGAGCAATACGTTTGAAGGTGTTATCGATGGCGTAGACATTACCGTAACCAAGGCTCAGACCTCTGGAGAAACCGCGATTGGTTTAGGTATCGGCGCTGATGACGAAGCAACCAAAGAGCAGCTCAATAAGTTCGTAGACGCCTACAACACTTTGATATCTACAATTGATGAACATACACAAATCGGCAGTGAAGATAAAAAACGCGGTGTTCTAGCTAGCGACCCAACCATGCGCTCAATTGAAAGCCAACTATCAAGCCTTGTCCGAGGCGAGCACGGCGGCATGCGCTTA
>NZ_JAWOTT010000177.1:0-1294 GCF_033338995.1 Vibrio sp. Vb0304 | reverse complement strand
CAAACAGTTATGTCATGGTTATGTCCAATCACTTGGCATTTTTATCAATAAAACTATTACTTACTGTGATTGTTGTCTGCGTTTTTTCATCTCATAGAGATCTTCATCTGCTCGAACGATAACATCTTGCAGTGATTCGTGTGATTCGTTTGCCGCAACGCCAGTGCTTACGCTGACTTCAATGTCTAACGTTTTAAGTCGGTTGTCTTTGACAACGCTACGTAACTTTTTCGCCAACATCGAAGACTGACTGATGCTGCACCCCGGCAAGATTGCGATAAACTCATCGCCCCCAGTTCGGACGAGATAATCGCTGGTTCTGAACACTTTACGCATCGCATCGGCAATGATCTCGATAACCTCGTCCCCAACGTGATGACCATAGCGATCATTGATTCGCTTGATCCTGTCGCCATCAATGGCAATGACGGAATAAGGGGCCGTTTTCAAGCGGCGTTTGAATTCGCTATCTTTAAAGACTCTGCGGTTAAGTAACCCAGTTAAATCGTCTTTTGTCACATTCGTCAGTGCCGTCGCCAGACGAAGTTTGCTCTCTTTGGATTCATGCGCTTTGTTGTAATACGCCAAGGTTGCCAAAAAGAAAATAACAAACAGAAAGCTGTAATCCACCATCACTTTACTGAACGGGTACATGTAGACAATCAAGTTGTTGTTGTCTGCCACAAAAGATTGGGTGTACGCGAACGATGGCCACGGATAACCCGAAAAATAGATCACCATTTGCTTGTTGCCATTGGAGATCTGTACGTCGACGGCTTTCCCTTCGTTATAAAGTGATGAAAGATAGAGCTGTTCCGAAAACTCGCCGACTAACTCACCTTGGAAATAAACCGGGCTCATGATGCTTATTGCCATGTCATCCGAGTAGGTGGTTTTAAACGGCAGAGAAAACAACACGCGATCAGTCAGTTGTTCTTTCCACGCAGCCAGAACGCAAGAGTAGTTGCTCTTACACCAATCGACATCGAATGTGGCCTTCACGCCTTCTAACGCTTTGATTGGGCGCTCTAAAATCAACTTGCTCCCAGTATAAGAGCGAAAGTACATAATGGCATTTTGTCGATTAAACGCATTCGACAAATACGCTTCGGCTTGATGCAGCGATTTACGCGCGACGGCTTCAACGTAATTCAGCTTTTCATACGGTGACAGCGAGTAAATCGCGTCTTGGAAGCTGAACTCGGTTTGAGCTTCCACTTCATCCACGCTCAAGCCTTTGTATTGTTCGAGCTGCGCTTCCGTCAGCAGCCCCATTAAAATGACTTTTTGCTTT
>NZ_JAWOTT010000176.1:0-1298 GCF_033338995.1 Vibrio sp. Vb0304 | reverse complement strand
AGCCATGTCTTGATTCTCAATACATTCAATCTCATACCGATGGCTTTGATGCGATAGCGAGAGAAGTAACTCAACATCGTTACAATGTCACTAATTTGGCAACTGATGTAGGCGTTTCACAAGACAAACTCACAACGTTTTTCCAATGGTTTGCCCACAGCCCGACTGCGATTACGCTTTTTTGCCAAGGGGTTAACCAAGCCGAAAATGGTGTCGATAAAGGCAATGCGATCATCAATGCGCATTTAGCAACGGGTAAAATTGGCAGGGTGGGCTGTGGCCCGTTTTCCATTACCGGGCAACCTAATGCAATGGGCGGGCGAGAAGTTGGCGGTTTAGCCAATCAATTAGCGGTGCACCGAGGGTTTGATGGCGAATCCATTCAACAAGTACAAGCGTTTTGGGAGTCACCAGAAATCGCTACAAAACCGGGGCTAAAAGCGGTTGAACTGTTTGAAGCGGTTGAGCGTGGTGAGATTAAAGTTCTGTGGATCATGGCGACCAACCCCGTTGTCTCTTTGCCAGACAATCAGTTTGTTAAGAGGGCGCTAGAACGCTGTCCGTTTGTGATTGTCTCGGATATTACCGCTGAGTCGGATGTTGCGCGTTATGCCGACTTGTTGCTTCCGGCGGCTGGATGGGGTGAAAAACAGGGGATGGTGACGAATTCTGAACGTCGGATTTCAAGACAGCGTCAGTTCCAAAACCCTCCCGGTGAGGCAAAATCGGACTGGTGGGCAGTGAACCAAGTTGGGCAAGCATTATGCACCTTAGAAGAGACAAAGAATGGTTTTGATTTTGACTCTGAACACGAGGTGTTTTGCGAGTACGCTGCCATGACAGGCATGAATAAAAAGTCGCCTTTAAAGCTAGATCTGTCTCAATACGACAATTTGAATGAGCAAGAGTACGAAGAGTGGCGGCCAACCCAATGGGGTGGCGAGCGACCGTTTTCCGATGGCGTGTATTCTCACCCAGATGGTAAAGCGCGGTTTGTAGTAACTCGCGAATCGCCACAGCGTTTAGCCAGAACGAAAGGCTGGTGGCTCAATACGGGTAGACAACGAGATCAATGGCACACCATGACACGTACAGGCCATATTGCACACCTTGCCGCCTCTGAGTTAGAACCAACCGTGTACATGAACACACTCTCTGCCACTCAAAATCGTTTAAAAGCAGGACAACTCACCAAGCTGTTCCAGACTACTTCAAACACCAGTATTTATGCCAAAGTTGCCATTGATGAAGGTTTGGGTTTTCAGGAGCTGTTTATGTCAATGCACTGGGCGGGTCGA
>NZ_JAWOTT010000175.1:0-1299 GCF_033338995.1 Vibrio sp. Vb0304 | reverse complement strand
TGTCACAAGAAAACCAAGATGACTATTACCTAGCGCGAATCTCAATTTCTCAAGATGATGTTGCCAAGTACCGTTTGACATCCGGAATGAACGCCGAAGTACTCATTTTGTCTGAGCCTCGAACACCGCTGAGTTATTTGATTAAGCCACTGACAGAAAGCATGAACCGAGCATTTCGAGAAGAATAGGTATTCTGTCTTCGAAGAAGCGTATTCTCGCCAATTACATGCCTCGCTGGATATAGATCTAGCGGGGCATTTTTCTTTTTCAAATAGCGTATTTGAATCGGATATATGTTACTAAGGTTGAACCAATCTACCGATGGTTTTCGAGTGACAGTTTTAATTATCAACACTCTGATGTTTTGATTTTTCAGTTTGTTTTTATTGGTATTTTTGAGGGGATTAACAATCCAAATCGAAAACGAATGATATTTTCTTGGTTATTTGTAGGAATTATCCTGCTTTGTAGGTTTTGTATTACTTAAGATCGGTAATTTTCTTTCCTATATGTCAATTTTTTCGATCGAGAATGGCTAAGTTTCGCTATAAATCATAATGCGTCGAATCATTCCTAATGTTTTTTGAAAATAATGTCTATTAAATGGTGTGGATTACGGCTTTCTTCTTGATTTTTGTTTTATATTGTTGATTTTTAATAGATAATTTCTATTTTGGCTTGGTTTGATAAAATGATGACTTATCTAGTAGTCATCATTGTTTTCATCTACAACGCTGTGTTACTAGTTTGAAGTTGTTGTCAGATAATTCTGATAACAGTCGTTTCATATAAATTTAAATATCATAATCAGTTACCTTTCACCTATCTACTAATTCATGTTTTAAATCTAACGATATAGCCAGATCCTATGGTTTTCGAACGTTATAAATTATTGGATGTGCAATCATAAGATTATATATCTACCTATTTATGGTTATTAAATAAAAAATTGACCATATCGTGACATTTATTGATTAATTGTCGTCAAAAATTCGTCGCCTCAAAATTTTGACGATTTTGTGTTCATTTTACTCTCGGTAATTCATAAGAATTTTATATAAATTGGAAAGTACTGTGTCGATGGTTCAGCGTTGTTTTACCTTACTCTTAGTTGCCTTATTTACCTCTGCAAACGCTCTAGCAGCAGGAGAGGTGGAAATTTCATTTAGTCCTGCTTCTGGGAGTCATTATGAAAATGGTGAAGAAATTTCGTATTCGATTGAGGTAAAAAATACAACGGCGGACACAATTGCAGATGTCTCAGTGATAAACGCGGTTTGGGATGTTATGTTGGGCGAC
>NZ_JAWOTT010000174.1:0-1299 GCF_033338995.1 Vibrio sp. Vb0304 | reverse complement strand
GGGTTGAGGCTGCGGCTTCTACCGGTGGTCAGTTGATGCCTCCGGTGATGGGGGCGGGCGCGTTCATTATGGCGTCTTACACTCAAATTCCTTACGTGGATATCATTGCTGTATCGTTTGTCCCTGCGTTGATTTATTTCTTGTCGGTCGCGTTTTTTGTGCGTATCGAAGCGAAGCGTAGCGGCGTGCAGAAAATTACAACCAGTGACGAATCGCTTATCAAAGTTCTGGTGAGTGGTTGGCACAACCTCATTCCTTTGGTGGTTCTGGTGACGTTGCTAGTGAAAGGTTTTACACCCACTTATGCGGCAGGCCTTTCCATCATTTCTGTTGTTGTCTCTTCGTGGTTTTCGAAAGATCACAAAATGGGACCAAAAGCGATCATCGAGGCTATGTCTCAAGGCGCGAAGAACATGGCAACCACCGCTGTCTTGCTGGTGGGTATTGGTTTAGTGATCAACGTAATCAGTACCACAGGCATCGGCAATACATTCTCTTTGATGATCAATGGTTGGGCGAATGGTGATTTGTTCATCATGCTCGTGTTGATTGCTTTGGCATCGTTGGTTTTAGGTATGGGCTTACCTGTGACAGCGGCGTATATTGTTCTGGGCACTTTGTCTGCCCCTGCCTTGTATAAGTTGATTGCCGAGAACCAACTTTTAGAGTTGATGGTTTCAGGGCAATTACCTGAGCAAGCGAAAGCGATCTTCATGCTAGCGGCACCAGATAAGCTCGATCTTCTCAATGCGCCAATGGCGCTGGAAACGGCGAAAGAAATGCTGTCACTGGTTCCTGCTGATTTTGTTGAAACGCTCCTAGGGCAAAGTCTGGGTTTAGAGGCGGTTGGCTTGGCATTGTTGGCTGCGCATTTGATCATATTCTGGCTCTCACAAGACAGTAACGTTACGCCACCAGTGTGTTTAACCGCATTCGCAGCGGCGACCATTGCGAAAACGCCACCAATGCGAACAGGCTTAATGGCTTGGAAAATTGCGAAGGGGCTGTACTTGGTTCCATTGTTAATTGCCTATACCGGGTTGGTCAGTTGGGATGTGACATCAGTAATTACGGTCGGCTTCTTTGCGATAGTGGGTACTTACGCGCTCATTGGTGCCATTGAAGGTTATTTAGAAGGACCATTGAATATATTGATGAGACTGGTTCTGCTTACTATCGGTGCGCTTTTGGTTTGGCACGATATTCCAATCTTAATTCGTGTGGTGTGCTGCGCGGTATTCGTTGCCGTGTTTGTTTACAGTGGGCGCAAGTTCAAATTGCAACAGTCTCAACTTTCGG
>NZ_JAWOTT010000173.1:0-1299 GCF_033338995.1 Vibrio sp. Vb0304 | reverse complement strand
AAACCAAAACCACAGTGCCCACTAGAAATTACCGCCGCGTCGTAGTTGCTGCCCATGACGCGGAATGTCACGTAGTAAGCGAACACCGCAAGAATTACCGACTGCACGGCAAGGATGATCAAGAACGGAATGGCTAGATCAAAAATGTTCCACAGTTTTAGGCTCATTAGCGCCATTGCTAGGAACAGCGACAATGAAACCGTACCGAGAATATCCACGGTTTCTAAGTCGACTTTGCGAACTTTCGTCACTTCCATGATGTTGGTGATCACCACACCAATAAACAACGCGTAGACAAAGTCTGGAATCATCAACCATTTGATGCCAAAGCTGCTCACCCAGTTTTCTAGATAACCCGCCCCTGTCACACACAACAAAATAATCGACAAGCTTTCGACCACTTTCTTTGCAGTAACTCGGTCTTCTTCGTGCTCGTTATAAGTCACGAGTTCAGGAAAACGTTGGTGACTTTGATTTGTACGGCCGTATTCCGACTCTAGGTTGTTTTTGTCTATCAAACGCTGTGCCACTGGGCTGCCGATGATGCCGCCAATCACCAAGCCAAACGTCGCAGATGCCATCGCAACCTCAAGTACGTTATGTAGCCCGTACATATCTTGGAAAGTCTGCGACCAAGCTGCGCCTGTTCCGTGACCACCAGAAAGCGTAATGGAACCCGCAATTAACCCCATTAGCGGATCTAAGCCCAATGCGGTCGCCAAAGACACACCAACGGCGTTTTGAATAAGAATGTACGCTGATGCCACCGCGAGAAAGATAAACACCTTCGCACCACCTTTGATCAGTTGGGTGTAGTTTGCCGCTAATCCAACGGTGGCAAAAAACATCAACATAAAGGTATTTTGCAGTGGTAAATCGAAGGATAAATCAACGCCATTAAAGTGCATTGCGGTAATCACACAGGCGATGACTAACCCACCAACAATCGGTTCTGGGATATTAAATTTTTTTAAAATTGGAAGTTTGGTGTTGATAAATTGCCCTAGGAACAACACACAAATAGCGACGAGAAACGACTCCTGTGGGCCAATTGAAATAACATGATTCATAAAACCTCTTTTTTCCTTTTTCTCATCCGCTGAGTAATGCTTCAACGAGAGATAGGTAACGAATCCAATCAGGTTGCCTATTGAGTCCTTATTTTTCTAGGGTGAATTCCACTCTAATTCTCACCAAATAAGAATGTTTTGATTTTAATATTCAATAAATTCTCACTCAGCGATAAACGCGAGTTTTGTCGTAAGTTTCTCACGCTCTGAAGTACCTCTAATTGCGGAT
>NZ_JAWOTT010000172.1:0-1306 GCF_033338995.1 Vibrio sp. Vb0304 | reverse complement strand
TCACAATACCAAAAACGGTGGACGTACGAATTTTTCCATGCCAGACAAGCTTCTCAATCACAGGCATAAACAACGGGCCTGTAGCAAAAAGGACCACACTTTCGACCAGCGTTAACGTTTGAAGAGACGCAATAAAACACAATTGAGACAGACCAATACAAAGTGCGCGTAGCAAAGTGGGCTTCAACTCGGTCGATTTCGGCAGTTTGATGCCTTTCGGGATCAGAACTAAGAGCAAGATAAGCGCAGGTAGGAAAAATCGCAGAAAGCTGAACATGGTTACCGAAAGCGCCTCAGACAGCTGCTTTGCTAGCAAGCCCGTAACAGATAAGCTTAATGTAGACATCAACATAAATACGATGGGTTTGTGAACGTGATTCATTAGATACTCCTTAATTCTCGGAGCATTTTATGAAAAGTGACTTTATAGAAATAGCGAGTAATATTAACCTCTATTGTAAGTAAACCTTACACATTGAAAACAGGTTCGTTCCATGCGCAAATTAGTACCATTAAACTCCATCTACGCGTTTGTGGCGGTGGCGGAATCAGGCAGTATGACGGAAGCCGCCCAGCTTCTGAGCGTTAGCCACTCGGCGATCAGCCAAGCGATTAAATCTCTCGAAAGCCAAGTAAACAAACCGCTTTTTGACCGAATTGGACGCCATGTGTACCTCAATACCGAAGGCAAAAAATACTACCGCAAAGTCGCGCCAGCGTTAGAACAAATCGTCGATGCAACCGAAGCACTGATGCACGATCAAAACTCTCAACGCATTACGCTAAACATGGTGAATTCTTTGGCACTGCATTGGTGGATCCCACGTATGCCACGCCTTCAAGCCTACGCGCCCCAACTTGATGTGCGCCTCTCTAACCTTTCTGGACGGTTCAATTTGGAACAAGAAGGCGTTGATGCTGCGTTGGTGCATGGCAACACTGAAGAGTGGCAAGACTACTATTGCGAAAAGCTCAGTGAAGACGAACTGGTATTAGTGTGCAGCCCTGATCTCATCGACCACAGCAATCCAGTTAACCTTTCTGACATCTTAAAGACGTATCCGCTCATTGAGGTCACGAATGAGCGCAGAAAACACGATTGGCAAGTCTGGTCAGACGCGACAGGAGTCGCTCGTCCAAAAAACAAAAAGCCGATCACTTTTAATATGTCGATTCAAGCGGTACAGGCAACCACGCGTCGTTTGGGTGTATTGGTGACTCACCGTTTGTTTGTGAAAGACGACATCAAGTACGGTCAACTGATCGAACTTGGTGAACCTGTGATCAATCCTAATCAGCAGCTTTA
>NZ_JAWOTT010000171.1:0-1306 GCF_033338995.1 Vibrio sp. Vb0304 | reverse complement strand
GTTTCTGCGGTGAGGACATCAATGCGCCTATACTAGAGTTTGGAATATTCGCTCTAGTATGGCACATTAAGAGTACACGTGTAAGCTAAAATTAAGACTCGTGAATCGCGGTCGTTTGGTCGAGGTAATTGAGGACAAGCTCACCCACTTCTTCCAAGCTTGTTGTCACCGGAATACACAGTTCGCGCTTGAGTTTTCCACTGCCGAGCAAGCTGGCAAGCATACCGCGAGAGCCACTGCGAGTGCGGTCAATCTCAAACCAAAGCTTGAGGTTTTGCTCATCACGATGCGCGACAAACTCTAACTCGCGCCATACGCCATGATATGGGCCATCAGTGGGCACCATTTCAAACTCTTGTACAAATGGCAGTTCGAAACCTTTTACCTCTTCACATTCGACTTGGCGAATACGCAAGCCTTGGGCTTCAAACGCTGACAATATGGCATCCATAAGTGGGTCGGGTCTAACGGTGAGAATGTCTTTGTCGGTAGGGTCAAGCGCCATCGCCACATCTAAGCCGGTTTCTAGCCAGACTTTTGCATCGCCGATGGTCACTGGCGTGTTCCAAGGCACGTCGAGTTTGACGTCGAAGGTGCGCTCTTCACCAGGATGAATCGTAAAGGCGTACGGGAGATTCCATTTCGCCAAGACATGCGTTTGCGGTACTCGACGCATGCTGTGCCCTTCTCGCGCACCACGGTCGTCCGGAGCCTCTGCGATGTAGCGGCAACAAAGCTTCATATCGATATTATCGATCGCTTGTTCTGTCGCGCCACCATAAACGTGAATAGAAACATCCACACTTTGACCGGGATAAAGCACATCCTGATTTAGAATCGAATCTACCTTAGCGCTGCCGATCCCAAAGCTCGCAAGTGTCTTCTTCAAAAATGACATATGCACCTCCTTTGTCGAGATCTCATACTACTACTGCTGATCATGGGATCAAAACAAATTTTTGCGTCGATCCGAGCGACAAAATAACAAAATCGAGAGAATTCAATTGCTCAACTATCGACCAATTATAACAAGGGTGCTAACCTATACATGATATGCATGCATATCGGTATTCCTGACTCATTTATTGGACTGGCGAAAGCCAAAAGAGCCACCCTTCAAGCAGTTGAAGCTCAACTCATAATGAATCAGGCCATTACATCGGCAATGGATATGCCTGGCAGTTAGGTAATCGAATGCGCCCAACTACAGTCAGGTTCGCACACACCAATACAAGTGCAATGCGGCGCCGCAGTGGCTTCACTACTGCATCTAAGGCAAAACAAGTTGCGCCAGCTATGACACTGG
>NZ_JAWOTT010000170.1:0-1308 GCF_033338995.1 Vibrio sp. Vb0304 | reverse complement strand
ATAATGAAAGTAATCAGCTTTAACATCAATGGACTACGTGCGCGACTGCACCAACTCCAAGCGCTAATCGATAAACACCAGCCTGACGTTATTGGTCTTCAAGAGATTAAAGTGCATGATGAAGCGTTCCCGATTGAAGATGTCGAAGCCATGGGTTACAAAGTGTATTTTCATGGCCAGAAGGCGCATTACGGCGTAGCGATGCTTTGTAAGCAAGAGCCCATCCGCGTACAAAAAGGTTTTCCAACGGATAACGAAGAACACCAAAAGCGCATGATCATGGCGACGTTTGAAAACGAAAATGGTGAAAAAGTAACGGTGCTTAATGGCTACTTCCCTCAAGGGGACAACATTAACCACGAAACGAAATTCCCATACAAGCGCCAGTTCTACAAAGATCTAATGACGTATCTAAGCGATCATCACAGCAACGATGAACAGTTGATTGTTATGGGTGATATCAACATCAGCCCTATCGATTCAGATATAGGTATCGGAGAACCAAACCGTAAGCGTTGGTTGAAAACGGGTAAATGCTCTTTCCAACCAGAAGAACGTGAATGGCTGAAAACGTTGTTAGATTGGGGCTTTGAAGATACTTTCCGTAAGCTTTACCCAGAAGTGAACGATCGCTTCTCGTGGTTTGACTACCGATCTCGCGGCTTTGATGACAACCGAGGCCTACGAATTGATGTGATTTTGGCGACTCCTTCTCTCGCGCAAAAATGTATTGAGTCGGGTATCGATTATGAATTACGCGGTATTGAAAAGCCTTCAGACCACGCGCCAATCTGGTCGACATTCAAGTAATACATTGCAAAGCAATAACCGTGACTCAACGCTAAGATAAATCTAGTAAAAAGGGAGACTCAGTCTCCCTTTTTCATGCACGTTATTTTCTACTCAGCTAGTTCAGCGGCCAAACCGTTTGACCATCAATACTTACTGGCGTTTGAGCGAATTCGTTCAGACAGTAGCCAGTATTGCTACTTGCAAAGTAAGTGAGAGGCATCGGCGTCAGATTCAACGCAACAACTTGTTGCTTCGCTTTTTCTGAGAACGAGAATCCCCACATGTCGAGATAGTTAGTCATATCTCGCTGAGCCACGTAACTTAGGGCAATGAGCAACCAGTCATTGTTTGAGATGCTGTTCGCTTCATCTTTGGTATACATCGAGAAGCCAATGCTTGATTGTTTCGCATTCCACAGTGCCTCATCTGCTTTCAAACGATTAAACTCACGCTCAATAAGATGAAGTCGCGCCAGTAAATGCCAACCATTTTTAAGCACACCTTCGTGCTGAGTTG
>NZ_JAWOTT010000169.1:0-1310 GCF_033338995.1 Vibrio sp. Vb0304 | reverse complement strand
AGCAATGTTGCTTTGCGAGGTGAAATGGTTGGATCTTTCGCCATCGTGGTATCAACGTTTTCGATAACCAGAATCGCATCGTCCACCACGATACCAATCGCGAGAATCAAACCGAACAAGGTTACCGTGTTGATGGTGAATCCTGTCGCTTGCATGATGGCAAACGTACCAATCAACGAAACTGGAATCGCGACCACTGGAATTAACGTTGCTCGCGCACTGCCCAAGAATAGGTAGGTTACGGCAATAACCAGTAGAATCGCTTCGACAAGTGTTTTTACCACGCCTTTGATCGACTCAGCGACGAACACAGTCGTGTCGTAGCTGGTTTCGTAAGTCATACCTTCAGGGAAGTTTTCGCTCAAGCGTTCAAGCAGTTCCATTACTGCTTTACCACTTTCTAGTGCGTTTGCATCAGACTGAAGTGACAGAGCGACAATCGAAGCATCTTGCCCACGGAACTTACCGTTACCATCGTAGAACTTCTTACCCAGTTCAACACGTGCAACATCTTTTAGATAAACCGTAGAGCCATTTGGATTGGCACGAAGAACAACGTTTTCAAACTCGCTCACACTTTCTAAGCGGCCTTTCGTCACTAGGTTAAACTGCACTTCTTGCGGGTTATTGTACGGCGCAGCACCAACACGGCCAGCAGCAACCTGAACGTTTTGCTCCGCTAAAGCAGCATATACATCCGATGTCGTTAGCTTGAGGTTGGCCATTTTTTCTGGGTCCAACCACACGCGCATCGCGTATTCACCACCACCAATTACATTTACTTCGCTGATGCCTTTCGCACGCGCCAACTGATCTTTTACGTTCAAGTTGATGTAGTTAATTAAGAATTGGTCATCATACTTGCCGTCTGGTGAATAGAAGTTCAGAACCATCAATAGGTCAGGAGAACGCTTTTTCACCGTCACGCCGACCATGCGCACTTCCTGAGGCAGTTTTGACTCAATCTGTGACACTCGGTTTTGCACGTTCACCTGCGCCATATCTGGGTCGGTACCAACATCAAACGTAACGTTTAAGCTGTACGAACCATCGTTAGCACTTTTCGAAGACATGTAAATCATGTTTTCTACGCCGTTCACCGATGTCTCTATCGGATCGGCGATGGCCTGTTCAACCACTTCGGCACTTGCGCCAGTGTAGTACGCCGTTACGCTAACCGACGGTGGACTAATTTGCGGATATTCAGCCACTGGCAAAATCGCTAACGAAATGGCACCAGCCAACGTCAGGATGATCGAAATGACCAGCGCGAACTTAGGTCTTTGTATAAAGAAACGACTTAACATGTG
>NZ_JAWOTT010000168.1:0-1311 GCF_033338995.1 Vibrio sp. Vb0304 | reverse complement strand
TTAAGGTTATTAACGCCATCAAGGATGTTTTATGAAAGTGCGATTCTTTAACGCCATCATCAATGTAAACAGCGCTGCGATTAGCTTCATTGCCGCTTCATTATGGATGGTTGCACCTGTTGTGGCTAGTGATGAGTGGAGTTTTGAATGGGATTGGGCGGTAAGTTACGAAACTGCCAAGCAGCGAGATAGCGCGTTTATGGAGGCGCAAGGAAGCGCGCGTGACTCGCTCAACGCTTTACTTGATGTGCAAGTGAATTATCAAAACATCAGTGGCTTATTCACCTTGTACAGCCAAGGTTTGTATCTCAATCAGCAAGGTGAGCATGAATGGTGGGGCGAGGCGGATAATCAACTTCTTATCCGAGAACTGGCGTGGCAGGGCGAATGGCAAGTTGGTGATACCACTTTGGATGTCAGCGCAGGCAAGTTGCGCGTTGATTGGGGCGTAGGTTATGGCTATCGACCTTTAGATTTGTTCAAACCATATCGACAAAATCCGGTCGGCTTGGTGGCAGAGGAGGGAGCGGGTGTGTTTTCACTTTCGTATTACGACATGTCAGGTGTATGGACGGCGGTTGCAACGGACTCGAGTTGGGGGCTACAGGAGCAAAGCGCGCTTGATCAAGCCGCGGAGCAGCGTGGGTTTGGGATTCGCCGTTATGCGTTGGTGGGCGATACGGAGTACCAACTCATAGGCTATTACGATGATGTGCGTCGGGGTTTGTTGGGTGCGAGTGCCATTGCCGTGTTGGATGAATCTATAGCCATGCACAGCTCGTTGTTGTGGCAAAAGCAGAGCGTTGGCTATCAGTTTAAAAATGAAGGGCAGCCGAGCGATCGTTATCAACCCGTGACGGTGGAAGAACAAGGCAGCGCTTTCCAAGCGTTGGTGGGATTAAATTGGGCGAACCAAGCCGGACACAATGTGATCGCCGAATATTGGTATGACAGCCGAGCATGGTCGAAAAGCCAATGGGAGCAAGCAATCGCACGTGGTGAATGGCTCTCCCAATCGTCGGATACGACTCTACTTGCTACTAGCTACGCCCAAGGGTTTCAACACGCCAATATTGTTCAGCACAATCTCATGTTGCATTGGCGCTGGGATCTCGAAGCGTGGACAGCGTGGCGCGGAAGAGCGGATTTGGAGTGGCTTAGCGATATCACTCCAACATTGGACGTCATGTACTCGCCGCAAGATGGCGGTGTGATTGTGACGCAATGGCTGAATTACCAATGGATTGATACTGGCGATCAAAGTGTAGAAGTGGAAGTTGCCGCACGCTTTTTAACCGGAGACGACCAATC
>NZ_JAWOTT010000167.1:0-1314 GCF_033338995.1 Vibrio sp. Vb0304 | reverse complement strand
TTTTTGCTTGTCCTGTCACACATAAAAGATGCCTTTTGGTTTTAATACCTTACTATTCTTCTCTTCTGAGGCATTTTAGGCAACTACAAACTGAGTGGAAATTAAACGAGAAAGCGACCGTTTTATTATTTTTCTTTAAATACAATGACTTAATGCAACTTTGTAGTGTCAAATATATTGACGGTCACTGCCTTTTATTTAGAAGTCAAATAAATATTCGCTTAACTTATCTGCTAACCAAGTCATTGCTGGGTGTTCAATCTGACCGTTTGGGGCAAACATACAGTAGTCTTCTTGAGTCAAACCGTAAGTGTGTTTGATGACGGCAAGTTTTTGTTGGCGCAAGTAGTGGCGAATGAGCGGCTCTGGCAATACACCCCATGCGTCTTCCTCCAAAATGGTGTTGAGCATGTAATCGAAACTTGAGAAGCCAATGTATCGAGTTGAGAACGGCTGTAAGCCTGGGTTGTCTTTCTCGTTGAGGTAAACCATCAAAGCCTGCATTTGGCTGCGTAGATCTTCATCGGATACGCGACGCATCTTACTTAAGCGATGATCAACGCTACACACCGACATCATTCGGATTTTCCCCAGCGGTTTGTAAACAATGTGCGGGTCATCAATGCGTTCATAGTCGACACCGAACGCAAAATCGACTTGATGAGTACTGACTAAGTTAGCCAAGTCACCACTAGAGGCCAAGATGAGGTTAAACGTTGTAGAAGGGAATCGATTGTTGAGTCGGTGAGACAGTTCTTGCCACAAATCGTCTGGCAGCGAGTCATCACGCGCCACCCAGACTTCGGCGTTGAAGCCTTCGGAGATTTGCGCGCATGTTTTTCTGATTCGTTGAGCTGTGACCAACAAATACTCGCAATCTTTGTAAATTGCTTTTCCCGCTTCCGAAAGCGTCAGTTGGTTTCCTGTTCTTGTGAACAACTCAACATCGAGCTCTTTTTCTAATGCCTTGATCGACATGCTGAGTTTGGTGCGGTTACAGTCTAACTGCCGCGCAGCTTCGGAGACTGAGCCACACTCTGCGATAGTGCAGAAAGCTTCTACCTGAGTTAAGTTCATGATTTGACACAACCAATTAAGAATTTGCAATAAAGTAGGGCACGATAGAGATGTGCTCCCAAAGCTGTGAAAGATTATCGAAAAAAATAGTAATTCGCCAGATAAGTCTATGGTCTTTTAGCGGTTTTGCGGTACCCTATAGCCTATTAATTTCAAAATGCGCCAACTGCATTTTGACGTCACATAGTGATATGTGGGCTATAAGAAGTGAACATGGAGGCCACGATGGCACAAGAT
>NZ_JAWOTT010000166.1:0-1317 GCF_033338995.1 Vibrio sp. Vb0304 | reverse complement strand
TTTTTCATCAATTAAATAGCACAATGTTCTTGCGCCTCTTTTTTACTGCGTAATCTTTGTGTTATCGATGTTTTTATTAGTTTGAATAAGTCGGTTTGCGTGCGAGTCAGTTGGCATTTTTGATTGATATTGAATGTGTACCCAAGGTAATCCAATGAATTGAATCGCACATTTTTATTCGTTGGATTTTCCAAGATTCGTCTCTCGAAGAAGATACGCTCAGGCTTACCAAATTGAAGACGATTATGTACAAAAAATTATTTGCACTGATGGCTGCTGCAATGAGTGTCCAATCCGCTCAGGCCATCGTTTTGGGCAGTGTGGAGTCAAACCCTGCAGATCGCGTTGCGATTCGAGCCAGTAACATGGCGGAATTTCAAAACTGTGGCGGCACTATGGTCACTGACCAGTGGGTAATGACAGCGGCCCACTGTGTCGTAATGGGGCAAGGTTCGAACGAAGCGAGCTATTACGTTACCCAACCGGGTGAACTGTCTATCACTGCTCGTGTACATAATCTTCACGATACGAGTATCGACAACTACTACACCGTTTCGCATATCGTCGTGCATCCAAGCTATACTCGTATCTCGAAAGCGGATGTTGACAGCAAGGGGAATGTGAAGCCTATTCAAACGGCGCTCGATAATGACATTGCGCTGCTTTACCTTACTCGCCCAGTTACTGGGGTGAATGTGGCTGACCTCGCCACGAAAGAAGACATGATCAGCATTGAGGCACGATTAGCTGCGGATTGGAACGATAACTACGACACCAACCAGCGAACTGAAAATGTTCAGGTTTATGGATGGGGAACAACAACGCCAATGGCATCGGAGGCTTCTCCTTTGTTACAAACCACTCAGATCGGTTTTCTTCCGATAGACAAGTGTTATGAGCGTCTGGAAATTGGTAATAGCTATCCGGGGTTGATTAACTCTAGAAGCAATGCGACTAAGATCTGTACAGTGCCCACATTCAATAGGATTTTAGAGCCAAGCAGCAGCACTCAATATGGTAACTCTGCTTGTAAAGGGGACAGCGGTGGCCCGCTGCTGGACATTGCGACAGGCAAGCAAATTGGTGTCGTGAGTGGTGGTCCTTTGGTATTGCCGACTTGTGGCTCGCTGACCATTCCAAGTTTTTATACGAAGGTCAGTAACTACTACGATTGGGTTCAGTCTTACATTACTGCCGACACACCACCAAACCGTTACATCACTGAACCAAATTTTATCATCAATGCTAGAGAAGAAGCGGGCAAAGAGTGTCACGATGGTATTGCAACCAATAATTGTGATTTCAAAGGTTCCGATG
>NZ_JAWOTT010000165.1:0-1318 GCF_033338995.1 Vibrio sp. Vb0304 | reverse complement strand
TTCAGTTATTGTCGCGCCAAAACCTGAAAAACTTGGGTCAAACTTGTTTTGGCTGGGTTGATTCGGATGGTCATAAATCCCTTGGCCATCACACTGCCAAATTTCTATTTTTACGCCAGAGATAGGACGACCAAACACATCCAACACTTTACCTTGCAATGTTATCGCCTCTCCGATCAAAGTATCCGGTTTCAATACTAAATTTTGGCGAAGTGGAATCTTCACCACGGGATAAAATGGCCCTTCGGTCTGAGAGGGCGTCGGACGCATCGAGCTTTCCGCTTTAAGAAATGGCGCAAACATCAATGTCCATAACGCAAGAAAATGTCGTCGTTCCATGTTACTACCCAGAAAAATCTACTCACTTAAGTTTGGTGAAAGATGCGCAGTTTTCCACTTCCGGGTAAAACAAGAGAAGAGAAATAAAAAATGCCCCTACCAGAGAGTCAGTCGCAGAGGCATGGTGAAATTGAAGATGTGATGAACTTAAATCAACAATGGTTTGGTATTTATACGGTTTCAAAAGCCAGAGCTTTCTTCTCAACTTGGCGGAAGATAAGCGTCAGAATCCCGTTCACGCTCAGATAAAACGCGCCTGCTACACCGAAGACCATTAATGTATCGTAGGTTTGAGCATTAATGCGCTGAGCATAGCCCATCAAGTCCATGATGGTGATGGTGCTTGCCAAAGACGTGCCTTTGAACACCAAAATCACTTCGTTTGAGTAAGCAGGCACCGCGCGGCGAATCGCATAAGGAAGTAACACACGTAACGTGGCACTTTTGTTCATACCCAGCGCACGACACGCTTGCCATTGACCTGAAGGAATCGCATTAAACGCGCCTTTAAAAAGCTGAGTACTGTACGCGGCAGTATTTAATGCCAACGCTAACATGGCACAGAACCAAGGTTGGCTCAGCCAAGTCCACAGCACACTCTCTCTTACTGCATCAAATTGACCCGGGCCGTAGTAGACCAAGAAAATCTGAACCAGCAACGGTGTCCCAGTAAACAACGTGATGATGCCACGGCTTACCCAGTGCAAACCCGGAGTGCGTAGAATCAACGTCAAGGTCATCAATAGTGCAAGAATACAGCCGACAGCCAAAGACGCAGCCGTTAATTGAAGGCTAGTGCCTAAACCATCCAGCATTTGCCATACATGTTGTTCGTTCATGCGTTTGCCTCCTGCCCCATACTCATGCCTTGGATTGAGAATTTCTTATCAATCACTTTGACCGCGCGCTGCGTGATAAGCGTGATCACTAAGTAAATCGCCGCAGCCGTCGCATACCAAGTAAACGCTTCGTGCGTTGC
>NZ_JAWOTT010000164.1:0-1325 GCF_033338995.1 Vibrio sp. Vb0304 | reverse complement strand
GCCTATACGATGCGAACAAAAACCTTTCAGACGCTCGTTACAACTACATCCTGAGTGTTCTTCAGCTTCGCCAAGCGGTTGGTACACTAAGCGAACAAGACATCCTAGATGTGGATGCAGGTTTGAAACCAGCGAAATAACGTTCAGTTATACAATGAAATTAAAACGCCAGTTGATTCTTCAACTGGCGTTTTTTGTTGTCTATCATTCGATGCAAATTATCTAACATTGTGCGCCTAGCGATTATCTCGCAAATGCATTGCTATACCAGAACGTAGAACAGCAAGCATAGAAAAACAAAAAGGCCGCTTTGCAGCGACCTTCCAGATAGTGTTCTTCAAAGCAGTAAGGCTTAGCCTTTGCCGCCTTTAATTGCATTGATGATTTCGCTGGTTGAGCAACCATCTTCAAAGTTCAAAACACGAACTTCACCACCTGCTGCAATCACTTCTTTACCACCGGCAATCTCTTCTGGTTTGTAGTCACCGCCTTTAACTAACATGCTTGGCAGCACTTCAGAGATCAGACGCTGTGGCGTATCTTCACTAAACGGTACAACCCAGGCAACTGCACCTAAACCTGCCAATACTGCCATACGGCGATCGGTTGGGTTTACTGGACGACCAGGGCCTTTTAAACGCTTTACAGACTCATCGGTATTTACTGCGACAATTAGGCGATCACCTAGCTCAGCAGCATGGTTAAGGTAAGACACATGACCAGCGTGAAGAATATCAAAACAGCCATTGGTCATGACAACTTTCTCGCCACGAGCACGTGCTTTTTTCACCGCTTCAATCAGTGCTTTTTCTGAGATGACACCAAAGTCGGTATCTTGACTGCCATGAACCGCTTCTGCCAATTCAATTTCAGACAGCGTCGACGTACCCAATTTACCCACGACAACGCCAGCAGCTGCATTAGCAAGTGCACAGGCTTCTTCGAAGGATTTACCTGCCGCAACCGACGCTGCAAGTACAGAAATCACCGTGTCGCCAGCACCTGTTACGTCGTAGACTTCTTTCGCTTGCGTTGGTAGATGGAATGGCTCTTGGCCACGACGAATCAACGTCATACCGTGCTCACTACGTGTTACCAATAGCGCTTCAAAATCAAACTCTTCAACAAGTGCCAGAGCCTTCTCTACCAGCTCTTGATCCGATTTCACTTTACCGACCACATCTTCAAACTCTTTCATGTTTGGTGTCAGTAGAGTTGCACCGCGGTAACGTTCAAAGTCCGCACCTTTAGGATCAATGAAAACAGGAATATTCGCTGCTCGCGCTTTCTGAATGTACGCTTGAACGTGCTCTAGAGAGCCTTTT
>NZ_JAWOTT010000163.1:0-1327 GCF_033338995.1 Vibrio sp. Vb0304 | reverse complement strand
TAGAAACTGGCGAATACCGCCCAGTGGGCAGTAATACCGTCCACATCGCCAATACCCGCATCGTCGCGGCGACCAACCGCGATCCTAAAGTCGCGATCGAAGAACAATTTCTACGTGAAGACCTATTTTTCAGGCTATCGCACTTTCCGCTAACCGTTCCACCATTGCGCGAACGTGGCGGAGACATCGTCGGATTAGCCAAACACTTTATTGCGCACCGCAACGCTAACGAATCCAAAACCAAGACGATTCTCGACTCGGCAATCCAAAAAATCGCCATGCACGATTGGCCTGGCAACGTTCGAGAACTCAAGCACACCATCGAGCGAGCGTTCATTCTCGCAGACGATACCATTAAAGATGAACATCTGATTTTCGATACGCCGCCACTAGAAACTGGCACCCGATTAGAAGATATGGTGCCTGCTGGCGTATCGTTAGAAGAGCTGGAAAAAGCCGCTATTCTCAATACGCTTGAAGAGAATCAAGGCAACAAAACGGAATCGGCTCAGGAACTGGGTATCAGCGTTAAAACGCTGTACAACAAGCTCGAAAAGTATCAAGACGAGTAAACACACCGAAAATAGCAAAAGAGCACTGAATTGAATTCAGTGCTCTTTTTCATCGTCTCTTTCTATCTTTGCGTGCCTATCTTTGCGTGCAGCGCTGGATTACACCCACTGACCTGCCACAAAGCCACTCGACCAGCACCATTGGAAGTTATAGCCACCTAACCAACCGGTCACATCCATCACTTCTCCGATGAAGTACAAGCCTTTGATGTTTTTACATTCCATGGTTTTAGAAGACAGGTGATCGGTATCTACACCACCCAAAGTCACTTCCGCCGTGCGGTAGCCTTCGGTGCCATTAGGTGCGATTGACCAGTTTTCTAAACGCTCCACCACGCTAGCAAGCTCTTTCGGGTTGAACTGCTTGAGAGGTTTATCCATCAGCTCTTTACGTTCAATCAGCACTTCCACTAAACGCTTTGGCAGTACTTTTGCTAAGGTATTCTTTAGCGATTGATTTGGATGTTTCTCAAGGCTGCGCTCGAGCAGCAGAGCGATGTCTTCGTTAGGAACTAAGTTGATAGAAACTTTCTGACCCGCTTTCCAGAAAGAGGAAATTTGCAAAACCGAAGGGCCCGATAAGCCGCGGTGAGTAAACAACAGCGCTTCTTTGAACATGGTGCCGTCTTCGGCGGTAATTTCCGCAGGCACAGCAATGCCAGACAGTTCAGCAAAATCTTCTTTGTCTTCTTTGTGCAGCGTAAATGGCACAAGTCCCGCCGTGGTTGGGATTACCGGCAGCCCAAACTGCTCAG
>NZ_JAWOTT010000162.1:0-1328 GCF_033338995.1 Vibrio sp. Vb0304 | reverse complement strand
CTGCTACACCCATACTAACAGTGGTCGTACTTTCAACGTCATCGACATGACAGATCGTTGCTTGTATAGCTTGGCGGATGCGTTCAGATACTTCATCCGCTTGACTCGCATTCGTATCTGTTAAGATTACTGCGAACTCTTCTCCTCCCAATCGACCTATAAAGTCGCTGCCACGAATGACTCCTTGGCAAACGTGAGCAATGCGAGTGATAACATGATCACCAGAAAAATGACCAACTCTATCATTAATATCTTTGAAGTGATCAATATCGATCATCAAGCATGAAAGTGTTTTAGAACGTTTTGTATGTTGAATGATCGCATTATCTAAATTGGAGACAAACGCCCGGCGGTTGAGAAGACCAGTAAGTGCATCAGTTTCTGATAATTGTTTAAGGCGTTGTTCTAGCAAATGAGTCTTGGTGATATCACGTACAGACCAGATCACCAGTTTGTTTGCATTTTCAGGAGCGTTAACTGGTTTAATAATCGCCTCAAACCACATTTCTTCTGGATTTTCTAACGCTTCTAGCTCCTCTATAGGCAGGAGTAGGTGGTCATGCAGAGAAAGGTTGTATTTCACGACCTTCGTTTCGTTATCTTGCATAACGTCAAAAATAAACCCCATGAGTTCATCTGCTTTGGTTGGGGAAAGGACATCGCTAAGCTGTAAGCCGATGTAGCGTTCTGCGTTGAACGTTTTTGAGTGGTGGGTACCACCAAAGCTTTCAATATAGCGCCCGCTTTCGTCTAGGATAAACACATGATCCGGTAGGGTGTTTAAAATGGCTTCTAACCCTGTTTCCCTTTCTTTATAAATCATGTGGTTACTTTCCTTCTTCTCGGCAAGTAGCCGATTATATAGGTTTGTATTGATGACACAATCAATATGGATCACATAATGGTTTATCGATTCAGCTAATCTGTGTGTGTTAGCTTTTGAGCTGTTTGAGTGAAATTTTTATAGCACTTTGTTTCGTGCGGGTGTAGGCTCTTGCCTGTATATTTTTGAGACAAAAAATTCATGTTATATCTCTTGTTTAAAAACTTCGTAAGAAGGCTGAACTCCGTGCATAAAACGCGATGAAGTGTTGCTCGGAGTCATAAATTATCTTCATCAGATGTGGAAATACGTGCACAGCTAAGCTGGAAAATGCGTAGGTTGTATTACATCTGAGTAAAGACAAGAGACCGCCGGTGATATTTCATCACCGGCTTTTTTGTATCTGAAGTTTGAAATCAGATATGAAGTTACCCATAGTTGAAATAGGGGCCGGTATGTAAGTACCGGCCCTTTTTATTTGGTAAAAAACATGAGTGTGTTACAC
>NZ_JAWOTT010000161.1:0-1328 GCF_033338995.1 Vibrio sp. Vb0304 | reverse complement strand
GACGACATAACTCTGCCTGCGCTCGGTTGCGATACATCCGTTGCATCACCCCAGAGACAAACATTGGGCTTTGATCCAAAACGGAGATAGGTGAAATTTTTTGCTCTTTCATAGCCGCCTATTTAACTTATGGCTTCATGTTATGCTTTCTGACCTTTTTGTGAGGAATTCGAAACGTAATTGCTCTTCCTAGGCTTCATTCAAAATCGGTGACGAATTAAACCATCGAGTTGAAAGCATAAACAAAGAGCGCTTACGCGCCCTTTTATTATGTTTATTGTTATTAGTATAACTCAGTTAAGCTTACGAAGTCTTACTCCGACTTTTCCGTTGCTGGAGCGAGTTCTTGAGATCGTTCTTTCTGCGCTTCTTTTTGAGCACGGCGATCAAACAAACGCTCTACCACAACAAAGAACACCGGAACAAAGAAGATGCCAAGCAAAGTCGCACTGATCATGCCGCCAAGCACACCAGTACCTACCGCGTTTTGACCAGCAGAGCCCACGCCAGCACTGATTGCCAACGGAACCACACCCAAGCCAAACGCCAAGGACGTCATGATGATTGGACGAAGACGCACACGCACCGCGTGCAGTGTAGCTTCAATCAGACCTGCACCTTTCTCGTAATATTCTTTCGCGAACTCAACGATCAAAATCGCGTTTTTCGTTGCCAAACCCACTGTGGTTAACAAACTCACTTGGAAGAACACGTCGTTGTCCATTCCACGACCCAGTACTGCGAGCACAGCGCCTAATACGCCCAAAGGTACAACCAACACGACCGCAAGCGGTACAGACCAGCTTTCATACAACGCAGCAAGTACTAGGAACACGACCAAAATGGACAACGCATACAACATTGGAGCTTGGTTGCCAGACAAACGCTCTTCATAAGAGATGCCGTTCCAGTTCACCGTAAAGCCTTCTGGTAACTGCTCAACCATCGCTTCAATCTCAGCCATTGCTTCACCCGTACTGACACCTGGAGCAGCGCCACCTTGAATGTTCATCGCGGCTAGGCCATTAAAGCGTTGAAGCTGCGGTGAACCATACGTCCATTCACCACTTGCAAACGCCGAAAACGGCACCATTTCACCTTGCGCATTACGTACATACCACGAGTTAAAATCTTCTGGCTGCATACGGAACTCTGCATCACTTTGCACCATCACTTTTTTAACGCGACCACGGTCAATGTAGTCGTTGATGTACGCCCCCCCCCAAGCGGCGGATAGGATTTGGTTCACGTCGTTGATGCTGACATCCAGCGCGCGCAATTTAACGTGATCTACATGCACTTGGTACATTGGCGCATCAGATTGGCCA
>NZ_JAWOTT010000160.1:0-1332 GCF_033338995.1 Vibrio sp. Vb0304 | reverse complement strand
ACCACTAGAAATTTTCTGAGATGTACCGATCAATGCAAATACGCCACTTCAACCGACTCAAGCGCAGCGTCCTACTTTTTGCTTCTGTGCTACTACTTTCTGCCTGCCAAATTGAGTCGCAGCCGAAAAGTGAATTCGAGAAAATCCAAGAGCGCGGAGTGCTACGCGTTGGCACGCTCAACAACCAACTCTCGTACTACATTGGTCCTGATGGCCCTGCGGGTTTGGATTATGAGCTGGCGCGTAAATTTGCAGAAGAGTTGGGCGTAAAGCTAGAAATCAAACCCGCTTTCAGACAAGCCGACCTTTTCCCTGCCTTAAAGAAGGGCGACATCGATATTATTGCTACGGGGCTTAATCAAACCTCACAAGCCGTCAAACGTTTTAGACCTGGCCCTGCTTATTATTATGTAAGCCAGCAAGTGGTCTACAAAAAGGGCCAGCTTCGTCCTCGTGATATTGAGCAGCTTATCGAGTATCAAGCATCCAAAGACAGTCAATCAGAAGAAGACGTGAATGCTGGCGCGCAAACATTGAAAATTGTCGAACAGTCTCAATATGTTCCGACACTGACGGCATTGAAAAAGCAGTATCCTGAATTGCAGTTTGAAATCGTGGGCGATGCTGACACTCGCGATTTACTGAAACATGTATCGACTGGAGAACTGCGTTTCACCGTCACTGATTCCGTAGAGCTGTCTCTCGCGCAACGCCTGTATCCAGATTTAGCACTTGCTTTTGAGCTCACCGAAGATCAACCAGTATCATGGTTTACTCGCCGCTCAGAGGATGAGAGCTTGTATGCGATGCTGATTGAGTTTTTCGGCAATATCAAACAATCTGGCGAGCTAGCTTCTCTTGAAGAGAAGTACATTGGCCATATTGAAGCGTTTGACTACGTGGACACGCGTGCCTTTATTCGTGCTCTTGATGATAAGTTGCCGAGATGGGCCCCGCTGTTCCAAAAATACAGCGAAGAGTTTGATTGGCGTTTAATCGCGGCTTTGGCCTACCAAGAATCTCATTGGAAACCAAAAGCAAAATCGCCTACGGGTGTTCGTGGCATGATGATGCTGACTTTACCAACTGCGAAAAGTGTTGGTGTAACCGATCGTCTAAACCCAGAGCAATCTGTTCGTGGTGGTGTGGAATACCTGCGTCGCATTGTCGCTCGCGTACCTGATACGATTAACGAACATGAAAAAATTTGGTTTGCATTGGCATCGTACAATATTGGTTATGGCCACATGATGGACGCGCGTCGACTAACCAAGGCACAAGGTGGCGATCCAAACGCATGGGCAGACGTAAAAGACCGACTACCGCTGTTAC
>NZ_JAWOTT010000159.1:0-1333 GCF_033338995.1 Vibrio sp. Vb0304 | reverse complement strand
AGATAGCTTTGAGGCTTTAAGTTGGCTGGTCAACGGCGTGCTGATGCCACATAAGAATCGGGCGATGGCTTCGTTACTGATTGCAGAAGGGGAAAGTTGGACAAACTCTGCAATCCAAGCGGAGGCGACTGCTGGTTCAGGTTGATCGTAAATCCGAGGTGGGAACACTGCTCTCTGTCCTCGACACACAGAACAATGACCGCAGTGAGCAGGGGCATTGTGGTCGGCAAAGTAACTGGCTAATTGATGACTTAAACAATCTGACGATTGGAATAACCCCAGCATGGCGTGAATTCGGTCGATGTCTTTGCGCTCTTTAGACTGGAACAGCTCGTACAGATGCTGCGTGATGTCTTCGATATTCTGTGTCTCAGGTAAGACGGAATACACATCGGTTAGCTGCTTGCTTTCTAGTTCAACCCAACCATTCTGATGAAAGTAATCCAGTGCAGCGACAACGCGGCTACGTTCCGAGTGATAATGCATCCAAAGAGCATCGAGATCGACTTGGCACCATACTTTCGCTTTGGTTGAACAAGTGAAAATGGCTTCTACAAACTCGCGTCGTTCTCCTTGGAATTGGTTAACGATGAATTGCTGATCTTGTAGGAATTTGAATCGATATTCGGCAAAGTAGCTAAACTTAGCTTCGATCACTTTCGCAAGCTCTAAATACACCAACAGCGTCTTGAGTGGTAACTGGCGGATATTGCTCTCGCGAGACAAACGTAGTGGCACGACTTCCCACTGAGGTTGGTGCTCTTTGATTTGACCCAATACATAACTAATCGAAGAGCGCTCAGGCGTGTCGCCAAACACAAAGTTTTCTAATACAGTTAGCCCAGAAGTATTGCCAAGCAGAATGCATTCAGAGCGTTGTCCGTCGCGTCCTGCTCGACCTATTTCTTGTGCATAGTTTTCAATGGATTTAGGTAGATCAAAGTGAATCACTCGGCGAATATCGGATTTGTCGACACCCATCCCAAAGGCAATCGTGGCCACAATGCAGTCAATTTGGCCCGCCATAAATTGCTGTTGTATTTGCTCACGAACTTCACTTTTCATTCCCGCGTGATACGCATGAGCGTTAACGCCAATGTGGATCAATGATTTAGCCACTTGCTCTGCAGTTTGCTGTTGCGTTACGTAAACGATGGTTGGCAGTTTAGGGGCTGCGGCGACAATCGTCTTGAGTTGCGTTTGCTTTTCGGACTCTTCGCAAGGGATGACTGAAATATCGAGGTTCGAACGGTAAAAGCCAGTTACAGTAATGTGGTCACTCGCAATATCGAATTTATTTTTCATGTCTTCAATAACGGCGGGCGTTGCTGTG
>NZ_JAWOTT010000158.1:0-1334 GCF_033338995.1 Vibrio sp. Vb0304 | reverse complement strand
ATCACCAGCAAGAATCCAACGGCGACGGCTTTCGTCAAATAAGTTACGACAACTGCTGTAATCGTCTGGAATGGACGATACACCAAGCATATCTTGCAGTAGCGTAACTGAAAGGTCTAAATGGCTCGTGCTGTGATTAAACTCACCAGCCATCATACCAGGCCAATGGATTACCATAGGCACCTGCAATTGGTAACGACTGTAGTTACTGTTTGCGCCCCAGCTATTGGTATTGGTTTCGTTAAACTCACTGCCATGGTTGGAAGTGACGATAACAACGGTGTTTGCCAATAATTGAGCGTCTTCAAGTGTTTTGATAATACCGCCGACTTTGTCATCCGCAGATTTCACGGCAAACTCATAAGCATTTTTGAAGCGTTCACTCGCCGACATATCTTCTTTCGAGTTCGACGGGATAGATTCAAAATTATCTACCGTAGTAACTTCGATGTAGCTGAACCAAGGCTGGTTCGCTTTTTCCGTTAGCCACATGTTCCAATCGGCGATAGATTGTTTATCGGTATGGGCTTGAGTACCATCCAGTTTTTCAGCTAGGTTTACACCTCGGAAGACGATTTCTGAATAAAGGTCATCTTCAAAACCACTGCCGCTAAACAAACCGAAGGTGTAGCCTTGATCTTTAAGTACATCAAGAAGTACAGGCGAGGCACCTTGTGCCTTGATGCTAGAGGCGTAACTCGTTGGTAAACCATAGAACAAGCCAAATGCACCGTAGGTGTCATTGCTTGAGCTGTAGTGTTTACGGAAGTTTTGGTTTTGCTGTGCAAACTCGTAGAGGTTTGGCATTTCTTCTTGATTCAGCGCGTCGGCACGAAGGTTATTTACGCTGATCATCAACACGTTCAACTTGTTTACACGGCGGTTGAATTCAAGTTTTTCTAGTGGGTAGTTCACCAGCTCAACGTTATTTTCATTCTCCGCTAAGCGTTTTAGGTACTCTTCACGGTCAAGCAGACCATGTTTTTCCATAAAGCTTTTCGCCGTCATTGGGTAAGAAAGCGGGAAGTTTGAGCGTTGGCTCGTGATCGGATTATAGAAATAGGCATCAGCCCAAATGTAGACCAAATGGCTGGTCATAAAGCTCAAAAAGAACACGGCAGCCAGTGGACGACCAACGTGTTTGTGAGAAAGTTTGCGTTGTTTACGCCAAACCCATTCTGATAAGGCGAGCTGAACAAGGAATATCAGCGGCATCACAACAAACAGGTGTTGTAGATCCGAGCTTAACGCACTTTTATCATCGCTGAATAACAGCTCCCAAACCACAGGGGTTAGGTGCAGGTTAATGGATTGGTATGCCTGGGTATCAATCA
>NZ_JAWOTT010000157.1:0-1337 GCF_033338995.1 Vibrio sp. Vb0304 | reverse complement strand
TGATAGTCGGGGAAATAACGCACAGAACATTGGTCAAAATGATGTGTTTGCAGGTGTCCGCTTTGCCTTAAATGATGAGGATGGAACTGAAATTCTCACTGGGATTACGCAAGATTTGGAGAACTCAGATGTTTATAACGCAAAGTTAGAAGCCTCGAGCAGAATATCGAACCATCTGAAGTGGCAAGTTGATGCGTGGTTATTTAAAAATGATACGCCGACAGACTTACTTTATTTTGCTCGAGACGACGATTTTATTGAACTCTCTATACAGTATTATTTTTAGATTTGCTGAATTGCTTAGCGAAAATAATCCATCATGGAGATCTTTGTCATTATTTTGACTACTCAGTGGGGTGTTAGAAAACTTTTATCGTTACTATTCCCTATATTTATTGTGGCATTTCAGGTTGCTCATAGTGACTTGATATAGACTCGTCGATATTGGGAGTAGTAACGTTGAATTCATTTCGTTGGGACATCTATTTTGAAACAGGAATCGAAGATGTTGACGACCAACACCAGTATCTCGTTGAGTTTATTAATAAGTACGGCAAACTTTTGACGCGAAACACGATTTCTATAGCGGATATTCAGAGCGCGTTATTTGAACTCTCTCGTTACGCCGAATTTCACTTCAAAGAAGAGGAAAATTTAATGAGAGAAGTGGGGATTCATCACGAGCATCTCCAAAAGCATATTCAAGTACATCGCACTTTTATGGGCGATATTGTCAGCATGCAAAGTTTTATTAACGAAGATAATCGGCAATCAGCGGAGCAGTTGTTGGATTTTCTCATTCATTGGTTGGCGTACCACATTCTTGGCATCGATCAAAATATGGCGAAACAGATCAAAGCCATCGAACGAGGCGTTTCTCCTTTAGAAGCTTATCGCGAACAAGAGCAACAAGCTAACGCGTCTACCGAGCCATTACTAGAAGCACTCAATGCGCTGTTTTCTCAAGTGTCCGAACGTAATCGTGATCTCTTAAAACTCAATTTGGAATTAGAAGAAAAAGTAGAAGCAAGAACGAACCAGTTGTTAACGGCAAATAAGCAGCTGGAAGCGCTGTCATTAACGGACTCATTAACTCAACTTCCTAATCGACGCAGTGCAATCAAAACGTTGAAAAAGCTTTGGGATGACACGGAGCACAAAACACTGCCTTTGGTTTGTATCATGATTGATGCGGATTATTTTAAACAAGTCAATGATACGTGTGGGCATGAGGCCGGAGACTTGGTGTTAATCGAGCTTGCACAGGCACTTAAATATCATTTTCGTAGCGATGATATTGTGTGCAGATTGGGAGGTGATGAGTTCTTTGTTATTTG
>NZ_JAWOTT010000156.1:0-1339 GCF_033338995.1 Vibrio sp. Vb0304 | reverse complement strand
GTCAATTTGCCACAACTTACGGTGCTGCCAGCTACGGAAAAACGTCTCTTTAGCGATCTGTTCAAAACGGTGGCTATGGCGCTCGACGTCATCAGACACACGCATCGCATCCACCAGCCCCAAAGATGGCCACATTGGCGCGTTGCAGCCAAGCAACCACGCGTCTCCTGCGCCTCTGGCGATCGCCGCCATCCCTAATCGATACGCTTCGACACCCGTAATACCAGACTGACTACGTTTTCCTTTTAGTGTTCCCCAGTAGTTTGCATCGAGCTTAAACAGCTCTACGCCCCACTCTAGCCTCATCACTGACACCACGTGCGTTAGATGATCTTGCACTTCGGGGTTAGACGTATCGAGAATATACCAAGGCGTGCAACGCCAGCCGCCGTAGGTAACATCTTCGGCTTTAAGGAGCTGACCGTCAGGATGACGAACAAACCATTCAGGATGTTGCTGAAAGACCTCAGATTCTGGCTGCGCTATGAAAGGAGCCATCCAAATCGCCGGCTTTTTGCCTTTTGCGCGAATGTTTTGAATCAGCTCCTTCACACCGCCAGAGAATTTATCCGACGGCGTAAGCCAATCCCCCATGAACGCTTGATAGCCATCATCCAGAAGTACCCATTCTAAGTCTTCGAGCTTGTCTTGCATGCAATCGACATTTTCTAAAACATTTTGCTCGGTCACATCGGCATAGTACGCATACCAAGAACACCAGCCTATCGGTGCATCCTGCGTAACACCGTTGCGAATAGGATGATGCGCGGCAATCATCTCGCTGAACTCTTGATACAGATCGGATAGCGAGTTGCCAGTTAAAATCGTAATGGACTCAAGTTGATTGTGTTCCCAATCCGCCACTTGCGTGTGTTCACCATCAATTGCTGCGGTCAGTATCCACTGCCCATTTCGCTGTTGTATATCAAAGTAACCAGCAAATCGACGGCACGTCGTGAAGCCAAACAAGGTGTAACCAGCAGAATCCTCAATCACTAGATAGTTGTAGTAACGCTTAGGTGCATGTTGCGAGTACACACGGTATGGGGGAATGTTGTCGGGGCATCGACCTATTTCAATAGGATGCGTGATCGTTCCTGACGTTTGCGCCAACATTTGAAAACCATCACCAATCACGTTGGCTTCGTGCTCGTATAGAAACGGCATTTCGAACAACACTTCACGGTCAGTAAAGGTCTTATTGTGAAGCCCAGAGAAAGAGAAATGGGCTTGATTACCAATCACATCCACGTGCAGATCGTTATCGATGATCGTCATTTCGGAATGGTTGGCTAACTGAATGGTCTGAGCCATATTGCATCTACTCACTGATTATTAT
>NZ_JAWOTT010000155.1:0-1340 GCF_033338995.1 Vibrio sp. Vb0304 | reverse complement strand
TGCGGCCTTGATAACGAAAAGTTGGCATTCACTTACCTACATGAAAATGGGATCAGTTTTACCCGAAGCGTCACCCTCGCCGAGGGTCATCACTTCATCCAGGCTCACAGCACCTTGCAGTGCAAGCTCCATTGCTGAGGCAAGAAGCGGTTTGTAGTTTTCTGAACGTCGAGCCGCTTGTGCAAAGCCAACCGCATCATTCGCACGCAGCTTGTCCATCATCTCATGTTCCAGCTCAAGCATTTCAAACACACCGATTCGACCTCGATACCCCGTCAAATTACAGTTTTGACAACCTGCTCCTTTGTGGAAAGTCACCCCAACTTGATTTGGAAAACGCCCCGCTAACCATTGTTGACGCGACTCATCGAGATGATCTTGGGTTTTACAATCTGGACAAACACGGCGAACCAATCGCTGAGCCACAACGGCACGCACGGCACTGGCAACGAGATAGCCTGGCGCCCCCATGTCGATCATACGCAGTGCGCTGTCGACCGCATCGTTGGTGTGCAACGTACTCAATACTAAGTGGCCGGTTAGTGCTGCTCGCAAGCCAATCTCTACCGTCTCTTGGTCACGCATCTCACCAATCAAAATGATGTCTGGGTCTTGACGCAAGAAGGTGCGTAGCACGCGTGAAAACGTTAAGTCGATCTTGCCGTTGATCTGTACTTGCGTGATACGTGGTAAACGGTATTCCACCGGATCTTCTGCGGTGATGATCTTTTTACCCGGTTCATTGAGCTCGCTCAACGCACCGTAAAGTGTCGTGGTTTTACCCGATCCCGTAGGGCCAGTTACCAAAATCATGCCATGAGGACGAGATAACTGACGACGTAAGCGCGACAGTAGCTCAGGCGGTAAACCCGATTCTTCTAATGGACGTAAACCTGACGACTGGTTAAGCAGACGCATTACGACCGATTCACCGTACTGAGTCGGTAACGTCGACATACGAATATCAATCGATTGACCACGAACTTTGATGTTGAAGCGACCATCTTGTGGCAGACGCTTCTCAGAAATATCCAAGTGCGCCATCAACTTAAGGCGTAATACCAATGCAGAAGCGATGTTCACTTCGTTCAGAATGGTTTCATGCAGCACACCGTCGACACGCTGGCGTAAACGCAGGACTTTATCGTCTGGTTCGATATGGATATCCGATGCACCAACTTGCACCGCGTCTTCAAACATCGAATTAACCAGTTTTACAACGGTGACTTCTTCACTGTCAGCTTCATCGATGCCATAGTCAAAGCTTTGTACGTCTTGGTGCTCTGCTTGTAACTGCTCAGCAAAGGACGCGATCTCTTTAGTACGGCGGTAGTAACGGT
>NZ_JAWOTT010000154.1:0-1343 GCF_033338995.1 Vibrio sp. Vb0304 | reverse complement strand
TGATCATAGTGCTGCCCAACGCAACGCCGCCCAAATACCACGCGTGCTCTAGGTGCCCAATCACCGCCGCATCGACTAAGCCTAATAGTGGAACGGTAATATTCGACAACACCATCGGGATCGCGAGCGATAACACCTGGCGATGCACTTGAGGATTCGATAAAGGAGAGAAAATAGAGTTTGTCACAGGCACCTCGTTGTTTAGATCGACGAGTGTACCTGAGTGCTTAATGACTAGCCAATTACCACTTGATGTGAACAAGCACTGGCGTGAGACGGTGCTTTAGCATTGGAATTTTATTGAGCCAGCGTTGCCAAGCTTTCCATCGTGAACAGAATCGGTCGAATGGCGAGAACGCTTTCACCCATTGTGCCCACGGCAGCCATCTCAGAACTTGTTCCGCCGGTGCCTCAAATCCATGGGCATAGCAATCCGAGCCAAGCTTTTGCCCCCACTTGCTTTCTGTTAAGTCTCCAGCGAGTACCATACAGACCTCAGCCGAGACAAAATGGCGACCTAAGTTTTGAATAAACCGCGCAACATGTCGCTCAGAGCAATCCAACAATGCCATTTCGCACAGAATCAATACGGGTGATTTATCTGGAATGGTCAGAGATTCGAGCCACGACATGTCTTCCACACTCCCACTGCGATGTTCGTAGCGTTCGTTTTTATGGAATAGACGCTGACGCCAAACTAGATTCTCCGTAACATCCAATTCAATCCAGTGACAGCGGCCGTTATCCAAACGGTAAAAACGGGTATCGAGTCCAGCTCCAACATTGATGATCCAAGCGTCCGGATTTTGCTGCAAAAACTGCGTTACCTGTTGGTCGCACAGTTGAGTCAACGTCACGTGTAGCAGCTGCTTTTGCGCGACATCACCACTTAAACAATCAGGTGCCATCTTGCAGCTTAGGCAAGCTTTCGCCGCAATGGGGTCATACACCAAACCATTGTCGACCATGCTTTCACGGCTGCGTAATAACAAAGGCTTCAATAGATGATTAGGAACTTGATGTTTTGACTTAGACATGGGCATTTCCTGCGCCAGTGAGAAAGAGTGGACACTGGAAAAGATGATAATGAATATCAATTACATTATCAAGCACAGAGAGAGCCGACAAGAATATGAGAAATAAACTGCGAGCAGGAAATCAAAGCGGATGAGAAAAAAGTGCTAAGACAAATAGGCAACAGCCCAGCGAAACTGGGCTGTTGCGATAAACTTACATCCAATCGGTATTACGAATAATACCAACGGCTAAGCCTTCAATAGTCAGATGCTGAGACGTTAAGTCCACTTGAATCGGTGCAAACTCTTCATTCTCTGCATGCAATA
>NZ_JAWOTT010000153.1:0-1344 GCF_033338995.1 Vibrio sp. Vb0304 | reverse complement strand
TATTTTCCCTTTGTTCAACCATTTGCGCGTTTGTTCAAAACACCATTCGTGCGCTTGCGGAAGCAAAGACGGATTGAAGTGGTACTCGCCTTTCTCATTCTCAAAATACATGTCGGCTTCGAAATGCTTCGCATCGAAATCTTTTACCAATTGTTTCGCCAAGGTTGTTTTTCCTGAGCCAGGAAGACCACGAATGAGAATAAGTTTAGCAAGCGACATAATGCAGTTGAGTGATGAAAAAGAAGCCCAAACTGTAACGGAATTTCTTAAAAAGAAAAGCAGAAATAAAAATGCCGAGCAATGAATGCTCGGCATTGAGTATTAATTTATCAACATCGATTAGCGGTAAGCGGAAAGCTCGGTACGTAAACCTTTCACCAAACTCACGCACATCAACAGCAGAACAAAGGTAAATGGCAAGCCGGTCGCAACCACACCAGACTGTAGCGCTTGTAAGGCTTCTTTACCGCCAACCCAGAGCATAACGGCGGCAATTGAACCCTCGATACACGCCCAGAAAATTCGCTGTGGAACGGGAGCATCAATCTTACCGCCCGCAGTGATACTGTCGATAACCAATGAACCGGAGTCAGATGAGGTGATAAAGAACACCAAAATCAAAACAATCGACAGAATAGAAATCACTGAGCTGTATGGTAATACATCGTAAACATGAAATAGTGTCAGTGAAATATCCGTTAAACCATTCGCACCCAATTCACCAACTTTGTTCACGACCTGATCAAGCGCAATACCACCAAATACTGACATCCAAACCAATGTTACCAACGTCGGAATCACGATGACTGCGAACAAAAATTCTCGAACGGTACGGCCTTTCGATACGCGAGCGATAAACATACCCACAAACGGAGACCAAGATACCCACCAAGCCCAGTAGAACACTGTCCAACCGTGCATCCACGTTTCGTCTTCACGACCATGCGGGTTACTCAACGGAATGATGTTTTGGATGTATGCCATTGTCGTGTCGACTAATGAACCCATCGCAGTATCAAAGGTAATGAACGTAATAAAAATAAGCAGAGCAAACGCAACGATCATATTGACGTTACTTAGGAGTTTGACACCGCCGTCAATACCACGAACAACAGAAAGCACAGCAATAAAGGTTACAAACGCAATCACCACCATTTGTGTACCGATGCCGCCGTTTAAACCAAATACATGGTTAATACCACTGGTTGCCTGCTGAGCACCCAAACCAAGAGAAGTCGCAAGACCGAACAACGTCGAAAGTACAGCAAGGATATCGATAACGTGACCTAACCAGCCCCATGCACGGTCACCAAAAATTGGGTAAAACGCCGCGCGCAATGAAAG
>NZ_JAWOTT010000152.1:0-1344 GCF_033338995.1 Vibrio sp. Vb0304 | reverse complement strand
CCCAATACCGCTTTCTTCCCGCAGTATGATCTCACTTCATGGATTTACTTGACTAAACACTCGTTCTTTAGCCGCGATAACTGCACGTTGAAAGCACTTATGTCTATACTTCAATACAGTAAGGTTTTGTAAGACAAGGAAATGTGCCATTGTTACATACGCTCTCCAAATTCATTTTCGCATCCATGTTCTCAGTGCTTTCAGCATGCTCATCAATCGAATCAAATCAGCCAAGTGAGAAATCCACACCTTTCCATTTCGGCTATCAACAAGATTCGGTTCTGGCTCATTACTTTGAAGCTATGGCGAAGATCCTAAAACCATCACTGGCTTTTACCCGCTCAACCAAGGACACGATGCCCTTCTTGCTCGTACTTCTCTCATCGAGTCCGCACAAAAAAGCTTGGATCTTCAGTACTATATTTATCGCGGTGACGAAACCAGCCAGCTGATCACTTGGCGTTTGTACGAAGCAGCCAAACGAGGCGTCAGAATCCGACTGCTGCTTGATGACATGCAAAAACGCAACGACAACGTCATGGCGGCTCTAAATGCGCACCCCAATATTGAAATACGCCTGTTCAATCCTCATCAATACCGCTCTGCACGAATCTTTGCGTTAACCAGTGACTTCGAACGTCTGAACCGCCGAATGCACAATAAATCGCTGATTGCTGACAGTGTCTCTGCGATTGTCGGTGGACGAAATATTGGTAACGAGTATTTCTCTTTTGAATCAGAAGTAGAGTTCGGCGACTTCGATTTACTGCTCTACGGGGAAGCCGTGCAGCAAACGGCAGATCAATTTGATCTTTATTGGAACAGCGTACACGCCGTGCCGATGGAGTGGATATCGCCAGAATCTCAAAGCGTCTCCGATGCCGCGATTCAAAAACAAGTCACCAAACTGAACTTGCAAGAGAAATTCTCTTCTGGCCGATACGATTTTACCGCCTTGGATATGTATCAAGACCTCAAACAAGGCAAACTGAACTTGTACTGGGGTGATGGACAAGTTTGGTTCGATTTGCCAGATAAAGTCACGACACACGATAGTCAGTTAGTCGGAAACTTAACCGAGCTACTAAAAAGTGTTGAGCACTCTTTCGTGCTCATCTCGCCTTATTTCATCCCAACAGAAGCTGGCACAAAAGCTCTGACGAATGCAGCTAAGCGAGGTGTAGACATCACCATCGTAACCAACAGCCTTGCGTCGAATGACGTCTTTGCCGTTCATGGCTGGTACGCCAAATATCGTGAAGATTTGCTCGAATCCGGCATCAAACTTTGGGAAATGAAATCCAGCGCGAAGCTCAAGAGTAAATGGAGCTTAACGGGCAGTAG
>NZ_JAWOTT010000151.1:0-1344 GCF_033338995.1 Vibrio sp. Vb0304 | reverse complement strand
CAGGTGATGAATGGCACGGGCTTTCCCTGTGCAATTCGATACCACAGACAAGGCAGTAGAGGTCTGAAATGTCACTATTAGAAGTGAAAAACCTTCGTATTGAGTATCCATCCCGACACGGCGTTCACGCGGCCGTGAAATCACTTTCGTTTAATATTGAACGAGGCGAAATCGTGGGTGTTGTTGGCGAATCCGGTGCGGGTAAGTCCACCGTTGGTAACGCCGTTATCGATTTGCTGAGCCCTCCGGGACGCGTTGCCAGTGGCGATGTCTTTTTGGATGGTGAAAAAATCTCTGGCTTAACACCAGAAGCGATGCGTAAGGTACGTGGCTCGAAGATTGGTTTTATCTTCCAAGACCCTATGACCTCTCTTAACCCTTTGTTTACGGTTGAGCAGCAGCTAAAAGAAACCATTCATGCCAACATGAAAGTGTCTGACGACGAGGCGTATCAACGCGCGTTGTCTCTGATGCAGCAAGTCGGCATCCCTCAGCCTGAAAACCGTCTTAAACAGTATCCTCACCAGTTTTCTGGTGGTATGCGTCAGCGTGTGGTTATCGCGATCGCTTTGGCTGGTGAGCCAGATCTGATCATCGCCGATGAGCCAACCACGGCACTGGACGTATCAATCCAAGACCAAATCCTGAATCTTATCCGAGAGTTGTGTATCCAGAACAATGTTGGTTGTATGTTGGTTACGCACGACATGGGTGTGGTTTCAAACGTTACAGACCGCGTGGCGGTAATGTACCGTGGCGACCTTGTTGAGTTTGGGCCAACGGCAAAAGTGTTGGGTAACCCAGATCACCCATACACGCGCAGCTTGATTTCGGCGGTTCCTCGCTCAGACAGAAAGCTCGATCGTTTCCCTCTGGTGAGTTACATCGAAGAAGCGACAGAAATGAAGTCGCTGGACATTAAGAATCACTGGCTTGGTCAAAGCCAAGATCAGCGCGAGTACACTGGCCCGTTGTTGGATGTGAAAAACGTCAACCTAAGGTTTGTGACTAAGGACTCTTTGTTTGAAAGCCGCCGTGAGTACGTGCAGGCTTCGAACAATGTGAGTTTTGAGGTGCACGAAGGTGAGACGTTTGGTCTGGTGGGTGAGTCAGGTTCGGGTAAGTCGACCATCGCGCGCGTGATTGCTGGTTTGTATGAGCCAAACTCTGGCCAAGTGAAATTTGAAGGCATCGATCTCACGGCGATGAAGTCGGAAAAAGAGCGTCGTCCGATGCGACGTCGAATGCAGATGGTGTTCCAAAATCCATACACGTCTATGAACCCTCGTATGAAGGTGGCAGACATTATTGCCGAGCCAATTCGTTTCCATAAACTCACCAAAA
>NZ_JAWOTT010000150.1:0-1345 GCF_033338995.1 Vibrio sp. Vb0304 | reverse complement strand
TTCGAGATAAGTGGGCGCTTTATGACGCTGCGTTCAAAAACGATAATCGGCATTGCACTCATCGAAGCACTCGCGCTCGGTGTACTTATCATCAGCGGCCTCAACTGGTTTAAAAGCTCGAACGAGACCAGTCTCGAAGTTGGTAGCCAGAATTTGGTGAGTGTGTTTGCTCAAGCTTCGAGAGACGCGGTAATCGCAACGGATCTGGCGTACTTAGACAGTTTTGCTCGCTCTGTCGTAAGTGAGCACAAGTTGGCTTACATCCGTATCGTCAATCAAGATGGCATCGAACTTACGCTTCAAGGTGATTACACAGGCGTTGACACCAATGTTCGTCCTTTCGATGCAAGCGACGGTGTTTATGACGTGGCGAAAGCAATCACTTTAGGCGATCAGACTTTTGGCGTGGTAGAAATGGGTGTTCACGTCGAGCATGTTCATCAAATGCTTTCGTTTGCGACTCATGCGAGTTTGGTGATTGCCTTTGTCGAAATGTCGCTGGTGGCGCTGTTTTCATTTGCGCTAGGCAGCTATTTAATGAAGCGTTTGGATCTTCTCCGCACTGGGGTAATTAAGGTTTCACAGCAAGGACCGGGTTCGCAAATTTCTATTTCAGGCAATGACGAAGTCACGCGCGTTGGAGAGGCGTTTAACCAAATGTCGCGCTCTTTAGCGCTAGCGCAAAATAAACTTCAGCAAGAACATCAGACCCAACAGCAGTTATCCGCCAAAATATCGCAGCTTGCCGAGGTGGCGGAACACGCTCGCGATACCATCATCATTACGCATCCTGACGGCACGATTGCTTGGGTAAACTCTGCGTTTGAGCAGTTAACCGAATATTCGTTAGAGGAAGTGGTTGGTAAATCACCGGGCGAACTGCTGCAAGGTGAAGACACCGACGCAAACACCGTCGCGCTGCTCTCGCAAAGTGTTCGCAGCCATTCCCCGGTTAGGGTTGAGATACTCAATTACACCAAGTCGCGGCACCCATATTGGGTCGAGTTGGAGCTGTCTCCGGTGTTTGATGAAAATGGCGAGCTACTGCGTTTTATCGCGGTAGAACGTGACATCACCGATAGACGCGAGATGGAGAAGCGTTTGTCGTCTGCATTGGATAAATCGAAAAAAGCCACGCAAGCCAAGTCGGAATTTCTGGCGAACATGAGCCATGAGATTCGCACTCCAATGAACGCGATCATGGGGATCAGCGAGATATTGCTTGAGAACGAAAACCGCCGAGAGCCAAGGGAGTTATTGCTCCTGCTGCACAAATCTGCCAATAACCTTGTGACCATCATTAACGACATCCTCGATTACAGCAAAGTCGAAGCGGGCAAGTTGA
>NZ_JAWOTT010000149.1:0-1348 GCF_033338995.1 Vibrio sp. Vb0304 | reverse complement strand
TTTACCGACGGCAACACATCCGTGACGTTCTCGCACGACATGCAGACATTTGTAAATGCGGCGAGCTTTACGCCACCGACAGGCGAGTACGATATTTATGTTCGCGTCGCGGTAACTGACATGGGGATTTCTCAGTATCTGAGTGCTGTATTTGGGATTGTTAAGAACGTTTCGGCCAGTGCCGTTGCGGGACGAAGCGCGGCGATTGCTTACACATGTAACTTAACGCCGATTGCGATGTGTGGCGATCCAAATGGTACGGTTGAAGACGCATGGGGGTATCGTCCACCGGGTTATGATCCGAATGTGGATATGGATCCGTCGCTTGTGCACGAGTTAAAAGTTGGCGATCAGAATAATACCGATATGGGGCCGGGTAACTTTCAATTGCTCGATTTTGGGCAAGCGACTGGCAATAGCGGTGCGGCTTTGGTTCGTGATGCATTGTCTGGTGCTTACAACGGTTGCGCAGCCGTTGGGAATACCGTGACAACCAAACCAGGGAATAGCGCTGGCCCCGTTGCGCAAGGGTTGAATGTAAGACTTAACGACTTCTCTGGCCCAATTAAAAACGACGGTACGGTTTTACCAGATAAGTATGTAAGAGAGCCTGATATTTTGGCTGAAACCGACGCTGAATATGCGGGTGACTTGTATTACGCCAACTATCGTCAGGAGCTGAGTTCTTGTGAAAGTGGCGGTTCTTGTGATTACGACAGTTACACTGGTGATGGTGGTTCGAACGGACGCCGAATCTTACGTATCCCAATTGTTAATTGTACAGAATCGACAGGTAAGTCCGACTTCGATGTGTTGGGATTTGGTTGCTTCTTTTTGCTACAAAAAGTCAGTAATTCTGGTCAAGCATCTGTCTTTGGGCAGTTCCTTTACGATTGCTTGATCAATAACGGTTCAACAGGAACAGACCCAACCGACAAAGGTTTCTACCGGATCCAGCTATACAAAGATCCATTCAGCGGAGCCTCTTAATATGTTGTATTTGAAATTCAAAACTCAAATGAGAAGAGGTCGGCACCAAGAAGGGCTTGCGATTATTGAATTTATTCTCGCATTACCAGTGTTGTTGATGCTTACGGTTCTGGTTATCGATGTCTGTCGTGCTTTTATTCAGTACACCGAGGTCAATAAAGCGCTGCAAAATGGCGCTCGCTATGCGGTGGTGGACACGTACGGCACGTTGGATTTTGAAGGTATTGCCGATGAAACCAAAATCAAAAACGTGGTGGTATACGGCTCACCAACCGCATCGACCACTCCAGTAATCGACTATATTGGCGTGGATGACATTGTGATTACTCAACCAACCGACACAAATAAAGTGGTCACA
>NZ_JAWOTT010000148.1:0-1348 GCF_033338995.1 Vibrio sp. Vb0304 | reverse complement strand
CGAGTTCGGCCACAGTAAAGGTCGTCAAACCGATTCTAACTATGTCTCTTTCGATGGCGGTTTAACCTTTACGCCTATTGGTGGCAGTGCGGATGATCGTGAAGGTGACTCTTATCAAGTGAAAGGGGTGATGAACCTCTACGATATCGCCCCGAGCGTGTTTTCTGCTGTGGGTAACGATGTTAAAGCTTGGTACAAATCTAAAGATGCAGGTTACAGTTACGCTAGCCAAGATGACGATTTAGAACAAGAATCTTATGGTACGGAAATCCGTCTTCAAGCAACGGATCGTGTTGCGGTGAAAACTCGATTTACCTCGATGGAAGAGCGTGAGTCCGACGGCACACTAAGAACGGATTCTCAACAGGCAGAACTGGAAACTCAGGTCAAAGTGACCAAACACATTAAGATTTCCGCAGCAGGTAAACAGGTCGAAGAGCTAAACAACGAAGACGAAAAAGGCAAAGGCACCTTAGCGGGCCTGCGTGCCGATTACATTTGGGATAGCGACAACAATGTTTACATCAAAGGGCAAAAAACCGTTGGAAAAACAGATGAGTACGATGAGAACGACAGCGTCACTATTGGTGGTGAAACGCGTATTTTAGAAGACTTCGTCGTTGGCGCAGAATACACCACGGGCGATCGTGGCGATGCGGCTGAAGCCAGCGTGACTTATGATGTGACGGAAGACTACAGCACTTACTTAACCTATGTCGATGACAGCTACGAAGGCAAAAACAACGTGATTGTCGGCCAACGTGCAGATCTGACTTCAACGGTCGATTTCTACCAAGAAAACCAATTTGTGGATGAGAACAACGGCAAAGGTCGCATCGATTCATTCGGCTTTGGCTACGACATGAACGACGACATCGACATGGGTATCGGCTATCAGAAAGGCGAAATCGAGGATGATCAAAACATCACCACCGAGCGCCAAGCGGTGAGTGTAAGCACCTCGATTGATGTCGATGATGTGTTGTTCAAGAACAAAGTGGAATATCGTGTCGATAAGACAGATGACTCTGCTGACCCAGACAAAAAACGCATCGACCAATGGGTGACGACCAACCGTTACACCCATCACCTGACGGAAGAGTACACCTTATTCGGTAAGTTCAATTACTCACGCTCAGAAAGCAAATCGAGCGACAAAATGTTGGCTCGTTTTATTGAGTCGACCGCTGGATTGGCGTATCGCCCAATTTACAACGATCGTTTGAATTTGTTGTCGCGCCACACCTGCTTAGTGGACTTCTACCAACTCAATCGCTATGTGGATTACAAAGATGAATAAAGCCATATCATAGAAGTGGAAGGCATCTATTCACTTGATGCCAACTGG
>NZ_JAWOTT010000147.1:0-1352 GCF_033338995.1 Vibrio sp. Vb0304 | reverse complement strand
AAACCGGACTGCCAATACAGTCCGGTTTGTCTTATTTATCAATGAATTATCGTTCGTTAAGCGCTACGAATGCTAGGGGGGTCATCCAAAGCGCCTAATATGTGCGATCTAGTTTTTGAAGAATCCGTTGTACATCATGTACAAATGCGCTGCAGACCAAGAGAAGTTCGACGCACCTTGTACCGCGCCCGTCTCAGGGTTGTAGTTTTCACGGATTGGCATGTCACCCGTCATACCTTCTGCGTTGTTAAACAACTCATTCGCCATTGCAATCGCTTCTTCTTTGTAGCCGTAGTTTTCCATCGCACGGAAGCCAAAGTACACTTGGTCTAGCCACACACGACCACGCCAGTACACATCTTTACCGTAAGCAGGGTTGGTTTGCGATGCGGTCGGCAAAGGCACACCCGTTCCTTGGAATTTATCTGGCGTGTTGAACTCGTCTTGATCACGCATTACCGCGATCACTTTATCGGCATGCTCTTGCGTTGCTGCACCATTAAACAGCGGCGACCAACCTTCAGGGCCACGTCCACGCTCTACAATCGGCAAACCCGCGCAACCATTTGCAAGAGGCGCAGGAGTAGTGCCATCTTTAGCCACATTTAAGTGAATGTCGTAGAAGAATCCTGTGCTTTCATCAAACATACATTGGTTAATGTACGTCTTGATTTTTTCTGCGCCGTTAAGGAATTCTTGCGCTCGATCTTTACCTTCTACGCCATCGGACACCAACTTCGCCATTTCCGCTAAGTATTTGTTGTCTGAGTACATGTAAGAGGCTTGATCCACCGATTCTTGCAGCATAGAGAAGCCAAGCAGCTCGCCGTCCGCTGCGTTATTGTTGGTGCGGTTTTCTGCAAAACGAACTTCCCAATCTTTCTTCGCAAGATCGAGTTTCGCTAAGTTTTCCGCTGACGTATTGCTGTACACCCACTCTTCGCCTTCCAGCTTGATGCTGTTATCAAAGCCGTACGCACTTGCCGCGTAGCGACCAAGTTGATCCACATTTCTGTCTGGGTTGCTGATGTCTTCAGCTTGCGAATTCATGTTGTGGATGTTGTAGATAAAGCCAAAACGAGCCGCGTTATCCATGCCCGATTCCCAGCCCGCCGCTTCTTGTGCGCCGACGTGAATCGTCATGTAATCCACTTCATCGAGAATCTTATTGTAAGACGCCATGCCTTTTACTTTATAAGAATTACCGTTTTGCTCGATGATGTCTTCTGCAGGAATAATGGTCGTGAAGTTAGGATCGCGCGTTTCTACCCAAACGTACATCACGCCTTCTTCCGTGTTGTGTGCTGGGTCTACTGCCGCGCCGTATTCAGGCACACCATTTTGGTTGTGGT
>NZ_JAWOTT010000146.1:0-1358 GCF_033338995.1 Vibrio sp. Vb0304 | reverse complement strand
CGCTTACCAGAAACCGCAGCTTCTGTTAGTACGCGAGTTGTCTCCTGGAACGATGCCGCAGAGATGAACGACTCAGTTGCTAGAGACGCTTTAGTGATACCTAGAAGTTCACGTTCAAAACGTGCAGGCTCTTTGCCTTCAGCTTCTAGGTTACGGTTAGCAATCTTAACTTGTGAGTATTCAACTTGCTCGCCAGGTAGGAACTCAGAGTCACCAGCGTGAGTAATTGTACACTTACGTAGCATTTGACGAACGATAGTCTCGATGTGCTTATCGTTAATCTTAACGCCTTGTAGACGGTAAACTTCTTGTACTTCGTTAGCGATGTACTGAGTTACTGCGTGTACGCCACGTAGACGTAGGATGTCATGTGGAGACTCTGGACCATCAGCGATTACATCACCACGTTCAACGCGCTCACCTTCGAACACGTTAAGCTGACGATGCTTAGGAATCATCTCTTCGTAAACTTCACCGCTATCACGCGTGATAACTAGACGACGCTTACCTTTGGTCTCTTTACCGAAGCTAACTGTACCTGTGTGTTCAGCAAGAATCGCAGGCTCTTTAGGCTTACGAGCTTCGAACAAGTCAGCAACGCGTGGAAGACCACCGGTGATATCTTTGTTACCGCCAGACTTCTGAGGAATACGTGCTAGCGTATCACCCACACCTACTTCTGCGCCGTCTTCAATGTTCACGATCGCTTTACCAGGTAGGAAGTAGTGAGCTGGCATTTCAGTACCAGGGATCATTACGTCGTTACCTTGCTCGTCAACAAGTTTGATAGCTGGACGCATATCTTTACCTGCTGCTGGACGAGCTGCTGCGTCCGTTACTTCGCTTGAAGATAGACCAGTTAGGTCATCTGTTTGACGAGAAACTGTTACGCCATCAATCATATCTACGAACTGGATACGACCAGCTACTTCAGTGATGATTGGCAGTGTGTGCGCTTCCCAGTTCGCTACTGTTTCACCAGCTTCAACTGCGTCGTTGTCGCCTTTGCTTAATAGCGAGCCGTATGGCAGTTTGTGTTTCTCTTTCGTACGGCCGAACTCATCGATGATGGTTAGTTCAGATGCACGAGAAGTGATAACTAGCTTGCCATCTTTGTTTGTTACGAACTTAGCGTTGTGAAGCTTAACAGAACCGTTGTTCTTCGCTTGGATGCTGTTCTCTGCTGCTGCTGTCGATGCCGCACCACCGATGTGGAACGTACGCATCGTAAGCTGTGTACCCGGTTCACCGATAGACTGAGCAGCGATAACACCTACTGCCTCACCTTGGTTCACTAGGTGACCACGTGCTAGGTCACGACCGTAACATTGTGCACAACAACCGAAGTCAGAATCACA
>NZ_JAWOTT010000145.1:0-1359 GCF_033338995.1 Vibrio sp. Vb0304 | reverse complement strand
CGCTTCTCTGGTGGTACCTCTGGTCTGTCTATCGGCCATGCTTCTCCAGAAGCCGCCAATGGCGGTGCGATCGGCTTGGTTCAAAACGGCGATTTGATTGCGATTGATATTCCAAATCGCAGCATCTCTCTTGAGATCTCGGAACAGGAACTTGCAGAGCGCCGCGTAAAACAAGACGAACTTGGTTGGAAACCAGCAAATCGTCAACGTGAAGTGTCTTTCGCCCGAAAAGCGTACGCCAGCATGGCAACCAGTGCTGACAAAGGTGCAGTACGAGATAAATCGAAGCTAGAGGGCTAGCCATGATGGAATCTCAACCCGAAAAAAAAGCGAATCAATCTGGGGCAGACTATCTGCGCCAAATCCTTCGCGCACCTGTTTATGAAGTCGCAACAGTCACACCGCTGCAAGAAATGCCTCGTTTATCTGCACGTATCGGGAATAACGTACAGATCAAGCGTGAAGACCGCCAACCCGTACACTCGTTCAAACTGCGCGGTGCCTACAACATGGTGGCAAGCCTAACTGAAGCACAGAAAGCCGCAGGCGTGATTGCAGCATCGGCAGGCAATCACGCTCAAGGCATGGCACTGTCTGGCACCAAACTCGGAATCAAAACCACGATTGTTATGCCAAAGACAACGCCAGACATCAAAGTCGATGCGGTACGCAGTTTCGGTGGCAATGTGGTGCTGCACGGCAGCAACTTTGATGAAGCCAAAGCCGAGGCCGAACGCTTGTCAGAGCAACACGGTTATACGTTCGTGCCTCCTTTCGACCACCCGTTGGTGATCGCAGGCCAAGGCACCATCGGCATGGAAATGCTGCAGCAAAATGGTCATCTCGACTACATCTTCGTGCCAGTTGGAGGCGGTGGCTTGGCGGCTGGTGTAGCGGTTCTGGTCAAGCAACTGATGCCAGAAATCAAAGTCATCGCCGTCGAACCTGAAGACTCGTCTTGTCTGAAAGCGGCGCTTGATGCTGGTGAGCCGGTGGTACTCGACCAAGTCAGCATGTTTGCTGATGGTGTGGCGGTAAAACGCATCGGTGAAGAAACGTTCCGCTTGTGTCAGAAATACATTGATGGTCATGTGGCGGTTTCAAGCGATGAAATCTGCGCTGCCGTAAAAGACATTTTTGAGGATACTCGCGCGATTGCTGAACCATCCGGGGCGCTTGCGCTTGCTGGCTTGAAGAAGTTTGTTGAGCAAAACCAACTGGAAAACAAAAACCTTGCCACGGTGCTGTCTGGCGCGAATACCAACTTCCATGGTTTACGTTATGTTTCAGAGCGTTGTGAATTAGGTGAGAAGCGTGAAGGTCTATTGGCCGTGACAATTCCAGAACGCCAAGGCGCTT
>NZ_JAWOTT010000144.1:0-1359 GCF_033338995.1 Vibrio sp. Vb0304 | reverse complement strand
GAGACGATATCCAAATTTTAGCGAATCAGTACCTGAAAACCGTGCCAGAGCTCGACCAACTTTTTATTGGTGTCGACGTATTCGAGGGCAAAGATGCGGTCAAGTCGAACATGAAGGCACTTAGAGCAGCCAACAAACACCTTGCGAATGGCGGCTTGTTATTGGTTTTCCCTGCGGGTGAAGTGTCACAGTTGGTGGATGCCAAACAACAGCGTTTAGAAGACAAAGAATGGAGCCGCAGTGTCAGTGCGTTAATTCGTAAGAACAAAGCCGCCACTGTTCCCATCTTCATTAGTGGGCAGAACTCAAAACGCTTCTACATGGCAGGTAAAATCCACCCTCTTTTACGCACCTTGATGTTAGGAAGAGAGCTACTCAACAAGAGCGCAAAAACCATTGACTTGTCCTTTGGGCAAGCAATCAAGTTTAAAGAACTCAATAACCTCAACGATGATCAGATCGTCAATTATCTGAGGCTTAACACCTACCTGCTTAACCGCGATGTAAGTGCCACTCAGCAAACGGTCTCAGACAATGATCTCTTACCTATTGCGGTAGGGTTACCCATAGGCCAATTACTTGAAGAGCTGCACAGCTTACCGGCAGAAACCCAATTGCTTCAAAATGGCGAGTTCGACGTGTACTGCGCCAGTGCGCAGCAGATTCCATCTCTCCTACATGAAATTGGCCGCTTGCGAGAACATAATTCCCGTCAAGTTGGCGAAGGGACCGGACAAGCGATAGACATCGATCATTTCGATCATGATTACCTGCACCTGTTTGTGTGGGATCGTGAGAACCAATGCATGGTAGGAGCTTACCGTCTTGGATTAGTTGATCAATTATTGGCGAAATATGGCGTAGAAGGATTGTATTCGCGCACCTTGTTCAACTATGACCAACGCTTTCTCGATCAAATGGGCAAGTCGATTGAAATGGGTCGTTCTGTGATTGCCGAGCAATATCAAAAAAGCATGAGTGCCCTACTCTTACTCTGGAAAGGCATAGCGACTTTTGTTCATCAACATCCTGAATACACGCACTTATTTGGCCCAGTGAGCATCAGCAACGATTACAGCCATACCGCGCGTCAATTATTGGCACAATCGATGACCCTACACCACTACGACAACGACTGCGCCGAATACGTCACTCCGTCAAACCCACTGCCAGAAACCAACTTAAACTGGAATACCAGCATGCTAACCGCATTGGGAGATTTACAATTGCTATCTCGCGTGATCGCTCGAATTGACGAAGGCAAAGGCGTTCCGGTATTACTGCGCCAATATTTGAGTTTGAATGGTAAGTTGGTGTGTTTTAACGTCGATCCGGCGTTTAACAACGCACTGGATGGAT
>NZ_JAWOTT010000143.1:0-1361 GCF_033338995.1 Vibrio sp. Vb0304 | reverse complement strand
CCTGTATTGGGATAAAACCTACCGGGCAGAGCAAGAGATGGCTTTCGTAACCCAACTCAATTGGGCAAAAGAGATGGATTTACCTGTGGTGATCCACACCCGCGATTCCATCGAAGAAACGCTGACTCTGCTTCGTCAAGAGCAAGACGGTCGCCTGCGTGGCGTGTTCCATTGTTTTGGTGGCAGCTTAGAAGAGGCACGAGCAATTAACGAGTTGGGCTTCCACCTTGGTTTAGGCGGTGTATCGACATTTAAAAACGGCGGCATGGACCAAGTCATCCCACACTTAGACATGCAATGGGTCATCTTAGAAACAGACTGCCCATATTTGGCGCCAGTGCCGCATCGCGGTAAACGCAATGAGCCAGCTTACACATCGCTCGTCGCGCAGCGAGTGGCAGACTTGCGTGGCGAAGAAGTCGCAACCATAGATGCTATCACCACGGAAAATGCAAAAAACTTATTTAAGATTTAAGCAAGACAACAAACGCAACAAGCGGCCACACTAGGTCGCTTTTTTATTGCCTAAACGGTTGGGTGAACAGGCCAAACCTGAAACGACTCAACCAGCAATACTGTAGTGTTGATAGACATAACTATTAACTTGTAACCCTACCCACTTCGCATCATACGTATTCCATCAGTACGCTTCTTGTGACTGTCGACAACTCGACACATTCTTTTCTTATACTGCTATTCGCCTACGTCTTAGCACAGGTGTAAAACAACATGAATACGGATATTGAAATGTGTACACATGGTGCTTACTTGCAACGCGTACCACGCAACTTTTTTCAAAAGCTGCTAGGCATCAAAGAAGTTTATGTCTGTACTAAATGTGGTTACGTGTTGAAAGTTAAGTAGTTAGCCCAAAATAGCAAACCAACCGCAATAAAAAAGCGGCTCATTTGAGCCGCTTTTTACTGTCTAAAAACTGAAGGATTACTCCTCTTCTTCCTCATCTTTACGAGTGTAAAAACGAGCAAAGAACAGACCAACCTCAAACAGTAAGCACATTGGGATCGCAAGTAACGTCTGCGAAATCATGTCTGGCGGCGTCAGCAGCATGCCGACAACGAACGCAGCCACAATAATGTATGGACGCTTCTCTTTTAGGTCTTGCGGCGTGGTCGCCCCAGTCCAACAAAGTAGGATAATCGCCACTGGCACTTCGAACGCAATACCAAACGCCATAAACAGCGCCAGCACAAAATCTAGGTAGCTCGAAATATCGGTCGCAAACTCAACCCCACCGAGAGAAATCGCAGTAAAGAAGCCAAATACCAGTGGAAATACAACGTAATACGCAAAGGCCACGCCACAGTAAAACAGCAACGAGCTAGAAAACAGCAATGGCATGA
>NZ_JAWOTT010000142.1:0-1362 GCF_033338995.1 Vibrio sp. Vb0304 | reverse complement strand
AACTCTCGACGAGTTGGGGAATCTCCGGATGTTTCCATCAGTGCATCCAGCAAAAGGCGCTGTTTTTCATGACTTTCTTTTAGCACATCGAATATGTTCTTCATCTCTGACTCCTTATCGGATTAAGAATAGTTGGTAAAACAAAGGGCGGTTATCACGCCGCCCTTTTTTGCTGTTGGTGGATGAGGTGAACGCTTAACAATCTTTGTCTTCCGCGTTCAGATTCTCTTTAAGGTTTTCACAACCATCTTCAATGGCGTTTTGCGCTTCTTCCGCAGTCTCATCCAATTTTTTGCCCGCTTTTTCCATTGGCCCTTCATCACTACACGCCGCTAAAGCAAATACCAAACCAAATACTGCGGCGATACGATAAATAAATGACGTAACTCGCATGCTAACTCCTATCTATTTACGTTTTTCTTTCCAAGTATCACAAATACTATTGATACAATTAATGACAACAGGAACAGATAAAATATCACTTGCGCGACAGCTGCGGCGGCACCGGCAATACCACTAAATCCGAGCACCGCTGAAACGAGAGCCAAAGCAAGGAAAATAAACATCCAACGAACCATGGTGTTGTCTCCTTATTTTTAAAGTGAAAGCTCAATATTAGTTATTACTGAACAACTTCAAGCTTATCGACAACCTTATTTACATCGTTGGTATTATTTGCAATCGATAATGCCAGATCGTGCTCGGCATCTGAGTTCACTTTACCGGTTAAGGTTACGGTTTTATTTTCTGTGGTGACATCAATGTCTGTACCACTAACGCTGGTATCCATCAGTAAACGAGTTTTCACAATAGTAGTAATTTTTGAATCCGTTAATGCAGCAAATGCATCAGAATCGGCATCTTGTTTATTCTCACTCACTACCGTTAGCTCGTTATTTACTTTTTTCACACCATCAAGGCCTGAAACCAACTCTTCTGCCAGCGACTTTTCCAAATCGTTATTGACCGAACCTGTCAGCGTAACCACCTGATTTTCAACATCAGTGTTGATATCAAAAGAGTTCAGGTTGCTGTTAAGCAGTAAGGTGGTTTCTGCTTTACCATCTAGCCAAGCGTCCATGGATTCTTTTTCCCATTTATCACTGGCTAATACTGCGGTAGATGACGTTGCAAGAACTGAAGTAAGTACAATTTTAGCTGCGATGTTATTCATGGTAATTCTCCTATATTGACGTTGCAGTTCTAATAGAGCAAAGCATGTGCCAACTTTATAAGTAACTATTTTTAAAGCGTTTATTTAAAAACAGCCATTATATTTAAGATGAGAAAGAAACCATTCGTGAATAATTTACACAGAAGAAATGTAATTTTTAATCATTGAAGAAGAAAAGATAAATAGAG
>NZ_JAWOTT010000141.1:0-1367 GCF_033338995.1 Vibrio sp. Vb0304 | reverse complement strand
AGAAGAGCCCAGTAAGTATCCTTGGTGTACGTGTTAATCCTTGTCTCATTTTCATTACTCAATATCAAAAATAAATGCAGCTATATCTATCTCAAAGCCAACTTAACTTTACGTTTTTGCCAGCACCCCAAACCATCGGGCAAGGTTTCATTAATCAACAAATAGGAGTGGGTAACATGGGTGACCTTACCGTTATTACGCCCGAGGTATTGACCTGGTTTCACTTTGTAAACCGTGCCATTCGGGGCTTGAACTAAACCAGAAACGGTGTTCCCCATACCCATCACTCCTTTTAAACGAAGTTGGCTGAGTGGGAATTTTTCTAACTTGCCAGATCTCGCTCGGTTCGGCGGTTGCCAACAATCTTTTCTCGCAACAGGTTGAGTTGCGATGGTCGCCTCTTTGGGCAATTCGAAAGGAGCACGCATCACTTCTGGGGCATACGCCACTGCGATGTATTTGTCAGCAGGTTTGAGCGTCTCCACATCTCGCCGAGCCTGGCTCTCAACACCACGAATAAAATCCGTTAATGATTCATCATTCGCCTGGCACCCGACCAATAGAGCGCTTACCAACACCGTCAGCAAAGATTTATTTCTCATCTTTCTTTTCCTCAGGCTTGAACTGATAAGTGTTTGCTCTCACTCGGAAGTGCAAAGTTTCACTCTCTTGGCTGACACGCTGCCAAGTCACGTCTTTAAAGGTGATGATGCGTGGCAGTGTGGCAATGGCCTGTGAAAAACGACCGATATCGTGGAAATCACCTGTTAGCTCGATATTTAGTGGCAATCGATACAGGAAGTTTTCAGATTGCTTTTCTCCCCAATCGATTCGAGTAAACGTTAACTTGTTGTCGATACCGAGTTCGTTTACCGACGCCAACATTGTGGCCAACTCTTTTTGTGCCGGTAGTTGTTGCAACAGCAACTCATAACGCGTAGTGAGCTCGTCCAGTTGAGATTGCAATTGAGGCAATGCAGCCACCTTGTTGGCTTTTATGCGCAATGCCACTTTTAATGTTTGCTCCTCTTGAATCAAATTGTTCAAGCGAGCCTCTTCTGGCTTTAAGTAAAACCAATAACCAAACCCTTGGATAAGAAGAACAAGCAGGCAGATCACTACAAGCTGAGGCAGTAATGGCCATTCAGCAATCTCATCCATTTCTAGATCTTGCCAATTAACCATGTTGTTTTCCCTCTTTCTTCTCTTCTACCGTGTTAAACATGAAGGACACTTTAAAGGTCTGAAACTCTTTACCGAAACGGGCTTTTCCGTGCACGATAGAGTGCATTTCAACATCCAGTAGCTTGGCAGAACGTTCCATGTTATCGAGCATGGTTGCTAGCCGAGGTGTACTGTCTGAAATA
>NZ_JAWOTT010000140.1:0-1372 GCF_033338995.1 Vibrio sp. Vb0304 | reverse complement strand
TCCCACCAACTCATCTTTTGCTTTGCATGATTTAAGCTCAGGTTTTCCTCACTTTGTCCAATATGGCAATAATAGAGTTGCGTCGTGCCCCGCTTAATGGCGGAGGTAAAAGCGGTGATCGCTGCCCCTCGTAAAAAGCTTTCATGTTCGAGGACAAAGCGTTTCGGCACTTTGTTAGCAAAGTATTTCGCCAAGTTTTGCATGTGCGCGTGCGCAGCAAAAACTGGGCGAGTGAGTAGCACTTCTTTTGATTTCGCGTGCGAACCATCGCAGTAAGCGAGTTGGTCAAATTGGCTGCGGCTAAGAATTTTGTCGTAAGTGCGCTGTGCTTGGAGAAATACATCTGATTCGTTTGGCGCTTCTTCTTGCTGCGTTAATTGGTAACGGCTTGGCTCCCAAAGCGGTTGAGGAATGACGTGCTCTGACATCTCTGTCTGAGGAAACCAAGCGTTGTCACTGAGCAAAAGCACGTAACCCGTTTGGGCATCGGCGCTGCATAGTGTCCAAATATGCGCTGCACGTTGTTCTCGGCCATGGTGGCGAAAACCAGAGCGCGCCACTTGAACAAAGGAACGAGTTTGGATATTCGAGAACGATAAGTGACGTTCGTATAAGCGACTAAAAGTGTCCAGCATACTTGCCAAACGTTCAAGATATTGTGAAAAACGGCGATGATTCAAGCCCAATTTATACTGTAAATCTTTGGGTGAAACCTCGGCCAATAGAGCATCAAGCAGTGGTTGGAGTGTGTGGGATTCTTTGTTCGGGTTCAGCAGCGTTGCGGTTTTTTGACAGCAGCGACACTTTACTCTTGGGCTACCGACGGCGGTTCTCCCGTAACGTTGCCAAGCAGGTAATCGGCATTCGCAATGAGGCAATAGCTTCAACTCAAAGGTTTGCTGTTGTAGTTGATGAGCCAATGCGAGTATCGGCTCGTTAATCAAAACCGGAGGATAAGCACCACACTCAGGGCAATGCCACGCATCGTAGCCAAGCCGATTTGAGCGCGAATACAAACTGAGATCAGGTACGCCGCAATTAGGGCAGCCAAATGATTTACAGCCATTGTATTCTCGACGAAAAGTCATGGTGCTTATCCTTTGAGGTTATTTGTCAGAGACTCACTCTTTGACGCTGACATCCACTTGGCGACCCAGCGCCGGAACGATAACGTCTTTCTTGGCTTTAAATTGGTCAATCAATACTTGGGTGACTGAATCGCCTTGCGACTCTAACGTGCCTTTTTCAAATACATGATAACCGTCGCCCCCGCTCGCTGCGTAAGAGTAAGTGGCCACTTTGTATGATTGCGAGTCGTTCACTGGTTTGCCATTTACGTTCAGGCTGAGCAGGCGTTTACCTTGCGGTTTTG
>NZ_JAWOTT010000139.1:0-1372 GCF_033338995.1 Vibrio sp. Vb0304 | reverse complement strand
CACCAATCCTAGTTCCATTGTTCCTTGGCATCATCATTCGCAGAACGCCGAAATGGGCACCATGGGCAACAGTTGTGGTTGGTATGTTTGTCTCTTGGTCAGTGGTGAAAATCTTCACTCCAGAATTTGTTGGTAGCTGGTTCGGTATGGATGAGCTAACACGCCGCGAAGCAGGTGAAATGCGCACAATGATCACCATTGCTGCTCACCTTGTCTTTACTGCTGGTTTCTTCTGCCTATCGACTCTGTTCTACAAAGAAGAAACAGACACGCACAAAGAGACAACGGCGGAATTCTTTAAAGATGTGGACACCGAGTGTGTTGCAGAAGAAGGCCAAGACATTGTTGACCGCATGCAACGCGCGAAATTGGGTACGCTGGTTATCTACATGGCCGCAGGTTTAACACTGATGGTGTTGATTCCTAACCCACTATGGGGCCGCCTATTGTTCCTTGCCTGTGCAGCGTCAGTCTTTGCTGTGGGCTACGGCTTGAAGAAGAGTGCCAAGCTAGACACGCAGCCCTCTAAAGTAGCCGCGACAACGACCCAATAAGCTGAATTTTTGTTTTTGCGGCCCTCGCTTGGGCAGCCCTTTTGTGGAGATATATTATGGCTAAAGGTGATGTGATTACTCTCAACTTCGAAACGTTTGTTGATAGTGATACCCAAGTGAAAGTGACGCGATTAACGCCAACGGACGTGATTTGTCACCGTAACTACTTTTACCAGAAGTGCTTTACTCAGGATGGAAAAAAGCTGCTGTTTGCAGGTGATTTCGACGGAAATCGCAACTATTACCTGCTTAACCTTGAAACGCAACAAGCAGTCCAACTGACGGAAGGTAAAGGTGACAACACCTTTGGCGGTTTCATTTCGACGGATGAGCGTGCATTTTTCTACGTGAAAAACGAACTGAATTTGATGAAAGTCGATTTAGAAACGCTGGAAGAACAAGTCATTTATACGGTCGATGAAGAGTGGAAAGGCTACGGTACTTGGGTGGCAAATTCTGACTGTACCAAGTTAGTTGGCATCGAGATTTTAAAACGTGATTGGCAACCGCTGACATCGTGGGAAAAGTTTGCCGAGTTCTACCACACCAATCCAACTTGTCGCCTAATTAAAGTGGATATCGAAACCGGTGAGTTGGAGGTGATCCATCAAGACACTGCGTGGCTGGGTCACCCAATTTACCGTCCGTTTGATGACTCAACGGTTGGTTTCTGTCATGAAGGTCCACATGATTTGGTGGATGCGCGCATGTGGCTGGTCAATGAAGATGGCAGCAACGTTCGTAAGATCAAAGAGCACGCAGAAGGTGAATCGTGCACGCACGAGTTCTGGATTCCAGATGGCAGCGCAATGGCTTAT
>NZ_JAWOTT010000138.1:0-1374 GCF_033338995.1 Vibrio sp. Vb0304 | reverse complement strand
ATTTGATTTCCCAATCAAAGTCGATACCAGATGACTCCGCAGGGCTACCAAATTCAACCATGTCGACGACCATTTTGCCGTCGTTCTCAGTCAGCATCAGACCCATTGAAGAGATACGCTCTTCAGCTGTCGTTGCTCTGTCTTCGAATGGCAGACGTACCGTTTTCTCGACGTATTCGCCTTCGAGGTTTTGTCCGGCAACACGTAACTCAATGGATTCTCCTACATTTAGGTTTTCCGTGATTTGAGCTATCTCAACCCCAGGAGAAAGAACTTTCGCTGGGTATAACATGTCCCACCAAAAACCAGGTCGGAAGAATGAGAAAGTTAATACTAATAATAGGACTGTTTCCCACCACTTGTTACGAGTCAGCCACCATCCCTGCGTAGCGGCAGAGAAGATCAGCATCGCAATGATGGAAGAGATTACCGTGAGTGCTAAATGCCACCAAGAATCGATACCCATCAACAATAATTGGGTATTGAAAACAAACATGAATGGCAGAATGGCGGTTCTAATATCGTAGGTAAAGCCTTGGATACCGGTGCGAATTGGATCGGACTTCGCGATTGCTGCAGCGGCAAAGGCAGCCAGACCGACCGGTGGTGTATCATCGGCGAGAATACCGAAATAGAACACGAACAAGTGCACCGCAATCAGTGGAATGATAAGACCGTGCGCTGCGCCGAGCGTTACGATAACTGGCGCCATTAGCGTTGATACTACAATGTAGTTTGCTGTGGTAGGCAGGCCCATACCGAGAATCAGACTGATAACCGCAGTAAACAGCAGCATTAGGATGACACTACCGCCAGAGATAAACTCAACAAAATCCGTCATCACCAAGCCGATACCAGTTAGCGTCACAACGCCAACAACCGTACCTGCCGCCGCTGTTGCGACACCGATACCGATCATGTTGCGAGCACCAGCCACCAAGCTTTCAGCAAGATCAACAAAACCCTCTTTGGTTTGCTGTACTAGGTCGCCTTCTTTCGCAAGTAACGCCATCAGAGGGCGTTGTGTTAGCAAAATGAAGACCATAAAGACGGTCGCCCAAAATGCTGATAAGCCAGGTGAGAAGCGCTCTACTGTTAAACACCAAACCAGTACCACTATAGGTAGCAGGTAGTGTAAGCCAGACTTCACTGTAGGACCCGGATCTGGCACTTCAGTCAGCTCCGCATCAATCTCAATTGCGCCATCTTTCATGTGGTTCGCAGAAATTTTTACGAGGCCGACGTAGGCGATGAGTAGCGCGATCGTTACTATCGTAGTCGCTGCGTCGCCAAAGACATCTTTCGTCCAACCTACACCGTAGTACACCAAAGCGCTGATTACACACAGACCTAAAATGGTAGCCGTGAATGAAA
>NZ_JAWOTT010000137.1:0-1376 GCF_033338995.1 Vibrio sp. Vb0304 | reverse complement strand
TCGTTGGTCGATGCACACCAAGCTTCGCTCGATTCCCTCGGATAAGAGAACGTAAAATCGTCATCAAAACCGTCTTGTTTTACCGCTTCTAACTGCTCACTAGGCAGTTCATTTTGTCTCTGAGGCTTGGATACCGTTGGCAAGGAAAACTTTTGCAACCATGCTCGTTTGAATGGCGTAAATACTTTGAAATACTCGCCTTGCTTGTTGAGTACGGTCGTTGGCGCATGAACGCATTTGTCGTGAAAGGCGTGAAACTCTACCCCACGATTATCCAGTGCTTGAGATACCTTTCTATCCAACTCAACTTCATTCACTTCATAATTGATGTTGACCATTACCGCCATTGCGTTGAGCTTATCCGCCCAATCGCAAATGACTTGTGTACAGTCGTTAAAACGCGGAACTTCTTTATACAGAAGAGGAATGTTTAGCTCTGTGAGCTCTTGATGAACATGCTCAAGACGCCTAGCGATTAAATCCGCCTGCATCGGCGCCATGTGGTGCTCTTGCCACTGTTCTGGCGTTGCAACAAAACAAGCAACAACAGGTTGTCCTGTATCAAGTGCCGCCTTTAACGCCGTGTGGTCTAACGTGCGTAAATCGCGCCTAAACCAAACCAGAATCATGTGGTCTCCTTACTGAATCTGAGTTTGTGCAAGATGAAGTTTCTCAATAACTTCCGAACACTGCACTTGCTCAGGATACCGCGCTAACAGCGCTTTGAATGCTTCCACTTGCTTGGCAGGTAGCGCCTTATTCGAGAACACATAAACACGCTGGTAGCGTTCAATTACGTCGTGACCCACCAAGCCAGAAACGTCGTCCACCTTGTCGATTAAGGTGATGTGGTAACCTTGCTCACACAACTTCGCCGCCTGAATCCAGCTTTCTGCATCTCGACTTTGTTCAAAGCTGATCAACAGACATTTCCCCTTAGTAGATGCTTTGTTTTCAGAATCGATCACCAATGCCAAACGCGTGATTAAACAGGTTTGGAGCAATCCCATCTGCAAAGAGCGCAGCGAGCCCTTAACCAAATCCAATGCTTCAAACACAGGATTGATAAACTGATCTACGACTAAGTTGAGCGGGTACTCTTTCAATACCGATGAGAGGACGCTTTCCGTTTTGCCACGATTGAGTTGCGACAAGGCAGACAGTACGGTTTCCACCTCTTCAAGCGAATGATTTTCTGCACTGATTTCTACATCCGATTGGCCGAGCAATCCTTTCACTTTGCCGATCGCAATGCCTTTGGATAACCAACCTTGAATTTCACGAATCGTATCGAGATCTTGCTGGCGATATAAGCGATGTCCTTTTTCCGTTCTTTGCGGTTGGATTAGGTTATAGCGCCTTTGCCAAGCTCTCAG
>NZ_JAWOTT010000136.1:0-1377 GCF_033338995.1 Vibrio sp. Vb0304 | reverse complement strand
CATTTAATGGCAGCACACACTTTACCGGCAACGACGTTGGTAAGCTTTTTGAGCAATCTGGCGGCAGTTTTTGCGCAGATATCAACGCGTTTACCACCTATCAGCAAACCTCCTATAAGCTTGACTTGGCCAATAACGATAAGCTTGAAGATGCCCAGACGTGGACGCGAGACATCGGCGACGGTTTAGAGTTCGCTCCTGCTCAAGTTGAAAAAGAGAAAGGTGTTGTCTTGGGTGAATGGCGACGCGCCAATCCAGATGATAAGTCGTTTTCAATGCACGCGTATGAGGCTTCGATTGAAGGAACGCCTTACGCCGAGCATGATCCAATCGGTACTCGTGATGCAATTGAGAACGCGACGTCAAATGGGCTGAAAAACTTCTACGAGAAGTGGTATCAGCCGCAGTATGCCGAGCTGATCGTCACGGGCAATGTGGACGCTAAGTCGCTTGCTAACATCATCAAGAACAAGTTCTCGAACTGGGAAAGTACCTCAGATATTGCCATTGAAAAGCGTCGTGACATTCGACTCAATACTCAAGACGAAATTCTGCCAAGCAACTCGATGGAGTCACCAAGCTTGCATTTGGTGATTGAACGCGGCGATCTTCGTCGCGAAACGGTCGAGCAGCAACACGCAGAATGGCGAGACGAAGTGGCCATTCAACTGATTCAACAGCGTTTGATCAGTCTTCTCAATGATGCCGCCGAACCTTACCAATACGTTTATGCGCAGCCTTACTACTCGAACTACCAACGCCTGATGTCGGCGGGTATCTCATTTTCGCCTGACCGCCGTGAACAAATGCACCAAATTTTCATCAGTGCGTTGACGTCACTTCGCGATTACGGCGTGACACAAGTTGAGCTAGAGAGCATCACATCTAACTGGTATGGCGAACTGGCAAATCTTGATTCTGATTGGAGCAAACGCAAGCCAAATAGTTACGCGGAAGCGCGTATTTTCCAATTGGAGCAAGACAGCGTAAGCCAATCGAAAGAGAGCTATGCGCAAAGCTTGGCAGCTTTTTTGGATAAAACGACGCTAGAGAGCGTAAACGCGCAGTTAAAAGAGCTGTTGTCTAATCAACCAAGCTTTGTGATTGGCATGGGCAAAAGTGAAACGCAAGCGCAATTTTCTGATGTATTCACTGCGCTTAACAGCGCCTACCTACAAGCTGGTGAAAAGCCTTCTGATATGAACGCCAAAGCGGAAGGCTTCCTGCAACCAGCTGAGGAAGGCAGCATCGTTAGTATGCGTCAAGCTCCGGGTGGTTTTCAGGTTTACACCTTATCAAACGGTGTGGATGTTTGGTTCCAAAAAGACGCAAAAGCCGGTGGCCGTGCTTACATCTACTTCACTAGCCAAGGGGGTA
>NZ_JAWOTT010000135.1:0-1377 GCF_033338995.1 Vibrio sp. Vb0304 | reverse complement strand
CAAAACTATCAAACAACTTATCCACAGAGTTATCCTAAAATGTGTATTTTTAATACCATTACGCATGCCTATAAATAAAGAAAGCTGCGTGATCGCAGCTTTCTTCTATAGATAGATATATCTGTAACTAGATACCTGAACCATCTTGTTCATTACCATCATCTTCATGAAGTCCACATTCACGCTTTAAACCAAAGAAGCGAGTTTCTTCCTCTGACATTCCTGGCTCCCATTTACGTGTCGTATGTGTATCCCCAACAGACAAGTAACCTTCTTCCCAAAGTGGATGATAGGTAAGACCATGTTGCTCGAGGTAGTAGGGAACATCTTTATTATTCCAATCGAGTACGGGCAGAAACTTAAACACGCCATTTTGAATCGACAGTATCGGTAAACCCGCTCGTGATTTACTTTGCTCTCTACGTAAACCTGAAAACCATGTTCCAACATTAAGTTCTTTCAATGCACGACGCATTGGCTCGACTTTATTTATTTTGTTGTACTTCTCGATCCCCTCAACGCCCTGCTCCCATAATTTGCCATAACGTGCTTCTTGCCATTGAGCACTTTGCTCCGCTCGATAAACTTTTAGATTAAGGTTGAGTTTTTCTGTCAACTCATCAATAAAGCGATACGTTTCTGCAAACAGATATCCGGTATCCGTAAGAATAATTGGGATATCAAGTTTTTCTTGAGTCACAAGATGAAGCATGACAGCGGCTTGGATACCAAAGCTTGAGGATACCGCAAACTCTCCATCCAGATTTTCCAAAGCCCACTTTACTCGCTCTTGTGCCGACAGCTGTTCAAGTTCGACATTGATTTGTGCAAGACGGAGTATTTGCTCCGTCTTTGTTAATGTCAGTAACTCCGCCAGCTCCGGTTTGGAAGCCACAGAATCAAGCATAGAAGTCCCTCTTTGATACGAACACTTCTTGAATGATGCCTGCACGAATGGTGAAATCGCCAAAGGCTTCGCCTTCTTCACGCTCTTTCGACCATCGAGCCACCAGCAGATCAATCTCTTCTAGGATTTGTTTATCCGTGATGTTCTCTTTATACATTTTAGGTACACGTGTACCAGCACGATTCCCCCCCAAATGTAAGTTGTAACGACCCGGCGCTTTACCTACCAGACCAATTTCAGCCAACATCGCACGGCCACAACCATTTGGGCACCCCGTCACGCGCAGAATGATATTGTCATTTTCTGGCAATCCGTGTTTTTCCAGAATGCCTTCAACATCCGTGACAAACTGAGGGAGGAAGCGTTCAGCTTCTGCCATCGCTAGAGGACAAGTTGGGAATGCCACACACGCCATTGAGTTTTTACGCTGCTCGCTGACATTGCCATCCATTAAGCCATGTTCACGAGCG
>NZ_JAWOTT010000134.1:0-1377 GCF_033338995.1 Vibrio sp. Vb0304 | reverse complement strand
AAAATGAGACAAGGATTAACACGTACACCAAGGATACTTACTGGGCTCTTCTCCTTATGGTTGTTTTTACTTCTGGCCCCTTTAGCAGCAGCAGAAGATGTACAGTCTAATGCGCTCAAGAGCATCGACTTTCGCACTAACAAAAGCAAAGATGCCGTGATTGTGGTGGAGCTTGCATCCCCGGCGGCTATTGTTGATGTTAAACGTGTTCAAGAAGGATTAAGTATTGATTTAATGAACACGTCGGTAAAAGACGAACAGCTTTACCTTCTCGACGTGAAAGATTTCGCGACGGTGGTGGAAAGTGTGGAAGTGTTCCGCGATACCTCCACCACACGATTAGTTGCGTATATCGATGAAGAATACACGCATGACTATCGTTTGACGGGGCGTTATCTTGAAATCACTGTCAGCAAGCTTAAACCAAATGAAAAAGTGCCAGACAAGAGCATCTTAGAAAAAGAAGGCAAGCTGATCTCGATTAACTTCCAAGACATTCCTGTGCGTAACGTTTTGCAGCTGATTGCAGATTACAACCAGTTTAACTTGGTGGTTTCGGACTCTGTCGAAGGCAACCTTACACTGCGTCTTGATGGTGTGCCGTGGCAGCAAGTGCTCGACATCATCTTGCAAGTGAAAGGGTTAGATAAGCGTGTTGATGGCAACGTGATTTTGGTCGCTCCGACCGATGAGCTGGATTTGCGCGAGAAGCAGCAGTTAGAAAAACAAAAGCTGACGGAAGAAATGGGTGAACTTTCATCAGAAATCATCAAAGTCAATTTTGCTAAAGCTTCGGATATTGCAGAGATGATTAATGGTGAAGGCAACATTAGCATGTTGTCAGAGCGTGGCAGTATGACCATTGATGAGCGAACCAATTCGCTATTAATCAGAGAATTGCCAGAGAACATCGCCGTTATTCGCGAAATCATTGAATCGCTCGATATCCCAGTAAAACAAGTACAAATTGAAGCCCGAATTGTGACCATCAGTGAGGGTAACATGGACGAGTTAGGTATTCGTTGGGGCTTCACATCTATTAATGGTAATAACACCGTTGGTGGCTCTATTGAGAACAACCTAGCGACAATCGGTTTGTACGAAGGTGGTGGTGATGGCGAAGGTGAAGAGGGTGGTGATGGTGTTGGTATCGATGATTTTCTTAATGTGAATTTAGCCGCGACCAACCCGAATGCGGCGAGCATTGCGTTCCAAGTGGCAAAGTTAGGTTCTGATACATTATTGGACTTAGAGCTGTCTGCATTGCAGCAAGAATCAAAAGCAGAAATCATTTCGAGCCCACGATTGATCACGACCAATAAGAAGCCCGCGTACATTGAACAAGGTACCGAAATTCCTTATCTAGAATCTTCATCG
>NZ_JAWOTT010000133.1:0-1378 GCF_033338995.1 Vibrio sp. Vb0304 | reverse complement strand
TTCGGGAGCGATCTCCACTTCATGAATACGCTCGACATTGGTTAACTCACAATTAATATCCGAGAGCATTGAAAGCAATGGTTTTCTTCCATCTGGTGGCACCCAAACACCCCAAACTTTCTTTTGATCACCCTGCCAATTGAGATAAATTTTTTGATGCACGTTCAAACTCCCGCCAAATATGTCTCCGGGAGCTCGCGACCGAACAGTAACGCCAGGAAAGAAAAACTCACCTAGTTCATTGGTTTGGGCTTCATCCTTTAATGTTTTTCCTTTTTTATATCCTTCATAAAAAAGTTCTCGATGAACCGTTAGCCCAACTTGTGGTTTACCATCAAGCTTAATAACACCACGTACTTCTGGTGACATTTCCACATCGTATTTTTTAAACGGCCAAAACATTGCACTTGCTCCTACCGAAAATAGAGCTAGGACCAATATAAGCGAGTTTTTTTTAGCCATAGCCTTTCTCTATCCATTAGTTATTTTCTAGGATGATATGGAAAAAGATGAGTAAGAGAGAGAAGTTAATAAAGTGAAGATAATTTGTGGGAAGTGGCTCAAGATAATATGTAATTAAGACATTTATTTTTATTATTTCTTAAACACTTAAATCATCGTCGTGACTCAATCTGCTTCAAAAGCCACTCTCTAAATCGCTCAGTTGACTGGCTTCTTGTATTCATGATCAAGTAATACCCAGCATTGGCAGGAATGGGGGCGAATGGAGAAACCAAACGTTTCGTCGTCAATTCATCCTCAATCAACGCCATGCGTGCCATCGCGATCCCGACTCCAGCTTCCGCCGCAGACATCGCCATGTCTGTTCGATTGAAAAAGTGACCGACATCGGTTTTAAAATCGAATCCCATTGCCGAAGCCCAATACAACCACTCATAGTCACGTGTCGCTTTTTCCCACGGCATCGCGTCGTGCAACAACGTAGCCGCTTGCCATTGATTCGCAGACATCGACGATGTTTGATCACCAAAAGGAGTTTTTAGCCACCGATGATCCTCAAGGTATTTAGGGCTCATCACTGGCAGCAATTGTTCATCGAGAATCAACTCGGCATCATGGTCTCGATAAGGGTGAAGACCGTAGTCAATGGCGACGTCATAGTCTTTCAAATCGCTGTTGACTAGCGCTCCTTCCGCAAAGATCTGCACTTGAATTTCTGGGTTCTCTAGTTGAAAGCTTTCGAGTTTAGGCACTAGCCACTTAAAGGCGAATGAGGGAGTGAGCTTCAAGCGAACCTCATTGATATGCTTTTCTACTCTCAGATCATCAAGCAACTTGCCTAACTCAGAGAAATGCAACTGCGTGGCTTGTTGCAGTTGTATTCCCTTTTCGGTGAGGCGGATCCCTCGAGAGTGGC
>NZ_JAWOTT010000132.1:0-1378 GCF_033338995.1 Vibrio sp. Vb0304 | reverse complement strand
AGCGAATTCAGTAAAGGGTCTTTCATCGTTGATAAACCTTTTTATTCCTTGTCGACGATGAATCCTTGGAATACCTCTACGAAGTGCTCGGTGAGGAAATCCAATTGGATCTGAGTTTCAATACGCGATGCAATCGTAGTAATGCCCAAGTTGTGAGCGGTACGAGAGATCGACGTGAGTGTGAACTTCTGTTTTTCGTCGTGTAAGTTGTGTGTGAACAAGTAATCCAGCTTCACGTAGTTCGGACGGAACTCTTGGATGTACTCCAGTGACTGGAAGTTACGACCATAGTTATCGACACCAAACTCAGCACCAGACTGACGAATTGCGTTACAAAGCAGCGCGGTATGGTGCGGATGATCAATGAAGCATTCTTCAGGAATCTCAAAGTGAAGTTTAGACGCCACTTTTGAGTGTTTCTCCAACATGTTGGTTGTCCAGCGAATGAACGATGGCTGAGACAAGCTGCTTTGCGCGATGTTAATCGCGACTGGATCGTTAAGCTCGCCGCTTTCTAGCATCTTAATCATCGACTCAATCACGTATTGGTCGAAGATGTTGGTCGCATCCAACTGTTCCAATGCAAATAAGTATTGGTTAGCACGGTAAGTCTCGCCATCTTTTTCGATGCTTGAGAACACTTCGTTATGGAACACTTTGCCCCAAGTATTCTTCGCAGCTTGGAAGCGGAATTTCACCCAATCGCTGTGGATTGCTTCTTCAACCAACGCTTTCCATTGCTGTTTACCCATCAAGTTAGATGGCGTATCGCTACCAATGAAGCCGTATGGTTTGTCTGGCTGTGCTTTGGCTTTCGATAGTGCGTTATCCACCATAGAAAGGACTTCAGAACGCGTTTTCTGATCTTTGCTGTGTGCCACACCAAGCGAGGCTTTTGGTTTTGCTAAGCCAGTTGGATCAGTGTTTAGGCCATTGACACAGTTGACGATGCTGTCCGCGAGAATGCGCAGTTCGCTCTCATCCATGTGCGGGAAAAGCAGACCGAATTCATCACTAGAAAGACGAGCAATGGTGGCTCCCGGAACATCAATGGTGTTTTTCAGACGTTGAGACAACTCTTTCACGTGGGCATCAGCGCGTTGGTAGTCTTTTGTCTCGTAAATGTCGCCAATATATTCTGCATGGAGTAGCGCGATACCCCCTTGCGTTTGTTCTGCCAACCATTGGTCAACTTGGTTGATGTAGAACGAGCGGTTACCTAGTTTGGAGATAGGATCTAGGTATGCTTGAGCACGTAGACGTTGTGCTTCTTTGGCCTGTTCTTTAAATGACAACTCAATCTGTGCCGACATCATGTTGATGCCATCCACGACCGCGATCAGGTCTTTGGTTTTAGGGCGAGTGAGTGGCTCACCAA
>NZ_JAWOTT010000131.1:851-1400 GCF_033338995.1 Vibrio sp. Vb0304 | reverse complement strand
AGTTGGACTTCAGTAATCTTCGCTTGGCTGTTGGTGGCGGTATGGCAGTTCAACGTGCTGTTGCTGAAAAATGGCTGAAGACCACAGGCTGCTACCTGCTTGAAGGCTATGGACTTACTGAGTGTTCACCGTTAGTTGCGGCTTACCCGCATGACCTGGTTGAGTACAACGGTTCTATCGGTCTGCCAGTTCCTTCGACAGAAGTTCGTATGGTTGATGAAGAAGGCAATGTACTGCCAAATACTGGTACAGGTGAGCTACAAGTTCGCGGCCCTCAAGTAATGCAAGGTTACTGGCAACGTCCGGAAGCAACTAAAGACACCATTAACGAAGACGGTTGGCTATCAACGGGTGACATCGTTAAGTTTGATGATGAAGGCTTCCTGCACATTGTTGACCGTAAGAAAGACATGATATTGGTTTCTGGCTTCAACGTTTACCCGAATGAAATCGAAGACGTTGTCGCTCTGCACGGCAAAGTTCTTGAAGTGGCTGCTATTGGTCAACCGCATGAAGTGTCTGGTGAGTTGGTGAAGATCTACGTTGTAA
>NZ_JAWOTT010000131.1:0-841 GCF_033338995.1 Vibrio sp. Vb0304 | reverse complement strand
GCTTAACCAAAGAAGAAGTGATTGCACACTGTCGTCAGCATCTAACGGGCTACAAGGTTCCAAAACTGGTTGAGTTCCGTGAAGACTTACCGAAGACCAACGTAGGTAAGATCTTACGTCGTGTACTTCGTGAAGAGAACGACGCAGAACTGGCAAAGAAAAGCGCGTAAGCCGATTTCGTTGAGTCGCCAGAATTAAAAAATGATAGAATGCCAGCGTTTTGCTGGCATTTTTTATAGCGAGAAGCATGTGAATTATCAGATTATTACTAAAAACAAAGACCTAGAAAAAGTTTGTGCTCAAGCAAGAGACGCAGATGTCGTAATGCTGGATACCGAGTTCGTACGTATCAGGACTTTTTATCCGCAACTAGGTTTGATTCAGCTTTTCGACGGCAAGCACTTGTCCCTTATCGATCCGACAGAATTAACGGACATGACATCTTTCATCGAACTATTGAAAGATGCATCGGTACTTAAAGTGCTTCACGCCTGTGGCGAAGATTTAGAAGTATTCCAAAATGCATTTGGTTGTACGCCATTTCCAATGGTCGATACACAGTTAATGGCGGCGTTTCTTGGCCACGGGCTGTCAACAGGTTTCGCAACGCTGGTGGAAGAATACTTAGGTGTTGCGTTGGACAAGAGTGAATCTCGCACCGACTGGATGGCTCGTCCTCTCACGCAAAAGCAACTTGATTATGCAGCGGCAGACGTTCACTACTTGTTGCCACTTTACGAAAAATTGCTCGATAAAGTCACTGAAGCTGGTTGGTGGGAAGCGGTGCAGCAAGAGAGCGACTTGTTGGTTTCCAAACGCATTCGCGAAACCAACGAAGAAA
>NZ_JAWOTT010000130.1:0-1401 GCF_033338995.1 Vibrio sp. Vb0304 | reverse complement strand
TTCTGGAAGGCAAAGACGGTTTTGCTGAAGAGTTAGAAAACTCATCTGTCAAAGAGAATTTGATGCCATCGGCTGAAGAGCTGCCCTCTGAAAATGGTGAGTATCAACCTCGCGACGAACAGACTGAACCAGAAATTACCAGTAAAGAGGAAGAACCTGCATTCACGCCAACGCCGAATACCGTTGAGAATGAATTTGGCGTTCCTCAAGAAGAAGACTGGTTGCTAGACGACGTTGAGTCTGAAGCTGAAAACAAACTTGAACAAGAACCTGTTGCGGCAACGTCCACTGACGTTGATGAAGACGAGTTCAACTTCGACGAACTGGAACTGCCAGAGTTCGACGAAGAAGATGCATTAGCATCTATGGCCGATGAGCCTGAGCTACCAGAAGCTGAAGTTCAAGCCGCAGCGCCAACCGTTGACGCGGAAGAAGATTTCAACTTCGACGAGCTGGAACTGCCAGAGTTTGATGAAGAAGATGCATTGGCATCCATGACGGCTGAGCCTGAGCTACCAGAAGCTGAAGTTCAAACTGCAGAGCCGACCGCTGACGCGGAAGAAGAATTCAACTTCGACGAACTGGAACTGCCAGAGTTCGACGAAGAAGATGCATTAGCGTCTATGGCTGATGAACCTGAGCTACCAGAATCTGAACGTGAAGCGGCAGCTCCAGCAGCCGAAGCGGAAGAAGAGTTCAACTTCGATGATACTGAACTGCCAGAGTTCAGTGAAGAAGATGCTATTGCGGCTATGGCTGAAGCATCATCTTCATCAGAATCAGAAGTTGCGCCTAAGCCAATTCTCCAGGCAGATAATGACCATGATGCGCTTTTTGAAGTCTTCGCTCACAACAGCTTTGATCAAGATGTAGCGCAGCCAACTGCTATTGAATCTCCATCTGAGTTAGACGATTTTGATGAATCAACGATGGCTAACTTACTTGCAGATGAGCCAAGTGCTGAAGCGTTTGATGGCAAACTCGACAGCGACACCATTGCAAGTGCAGGCATGGATTTCGAAACCATGTTGGATGTCGGTGATGACTGGGATGGTTTTAAGCCAGCATCAGACATGCCTGAACCATCGGTTACGGAAGAAGTCCCTGAAGACCAGCAAGAAGTGTGGAGTTCGAGCGAAGCGCTGACTCAACCTGAAATCGCGCAAGAGAACTGGGCCGAGCAGGAAGATCTTGATGACTTTGACCCTAAGAAAAATCAGTTTATGACTATTGATGAACTGATGGCTCAAGTGGACAAAGAAGGTGGTGAGTTTGAAGAGCAAGAACTGATGCTCGATGTCGGTTTGAATGAGTTCCCTGATGTGATTGGTGATATCGGTGACGTTGATGTAGATACCAATGCAGAAGCAGCAGGTAAGTTGGACCTTGCTAAAATCTATC
>NZ_JAWOTT010000129.1:0-1405 GCF_033338995.1 Vibrio sp. Vb0304 | reverse complement strand
CCAAGCATCGAACGTAGTCAGTCAAAAAGACGCAGGTATTTTCATCGCCATTACGGCAGCAAACGATGTATACATCGACAAACGCTTGGTCGATCTGGAACGCGTAGAAGCATCTATTGAGCACCTATTGCTAGACCAGCCAGATGCATCGTTAGTGATTCAGGCTGATGAACACGCTTACAACGGCACCGTTGTGAAAGTGATGGATGCCGCTAAAGGTGCTGGCGTGAAGAACATTGCACTGGCAGCGGAGAAACCTTAATGGGTAGGCTGTTAATTGCGTTACCAGCGTCATTATTGATCGCCGTGAGTTTGTTTAGCTTTATGGCGTGGATGGTCGATAATGGCAATCAACGCGCACCAAAACCGTCTGAGGCAGTGCGTTTTGATATGGTCATGGTTGAAAACGATGCCGATGTGCAGCGTCGTCAACGTTCAGTACCAGAGCAGCCAGAGCCACCTCAAGCACCAGAGCCGATGGAGCTGTCTCAAGCCAACGCGCAAGTTGAGCCGATGAGCCAAGTAACACCGATCAGCGCGCTTGGGTTAAACACGGCGTTAGATGGTATTGCGATTAATGCGCCAAACCTAAAGGGAACCATGGGCAATCAACAAGCGTTACCGCTGTATAAAGTTGAACCTCGTTACCCAAGTAAAGCATTAAAACGCAAGGTTGAAGGCTATGTGATCATGCGCTTTACGATTGACACGACAGGTCGTCCAAAAGACATTGAAGTGATCGATGCAGAGCCAAAGCGTATGTTTGAAAAAGAAGCCATTAGCGCGTTGAAGAAGTGGAAATACCAACCCAAAGTTGAAAATGGTGTGTCGATTGAGCAGTTCGGACAAACCGCAAAAGTGGAGTTCAAATTAGGCAAATGATGAAGAAATTCTTAATCACAACGCTGCTTAGTTTGACCGCAGCCAGTGCGATAGCTCAAGAGCTTAGCCAGTACACCGCATCTAGAGTGCAGCGTGCGCACAGCTTAGCTCAAGAAGAGAAGCTTAAAGAAGCGATCTCAACTCTCGAATCGTTAGACCTATCGCGTGGCTACGATCAAGCGTTTGTTGCTCGTATGCTCGGTATTTTTTATTGGCAGAATGAGCAAGTTAAGCCTGCTATCAAGCAACTGGATTTCGCGGTAAGCAGCGGTTTATTGCAAGACGAGCAAGCGTGGCAAACACGTAAAATGCTAGCGGATATTTTGTTGAATGAACAACAGTTTGCTAAAGCCTTGCCGCACTATTACGAGTTGAGTAAAGCCGTACCTAAAAACCAGAAAGCTCATGAAGTTTGGCTGCGCATCGCACAATCGCATTACCAGTTGAGCCAATGGAATAAAGTGTTATCAGCGATGGGTCGCTACGAGAAGTTTGGTCAGCCGGATGAACTCGGTCCATTGTC
>NZ_JAWOTT010000128.1:0-1410 GCF_033338995.1 Vibrio sp. Vb0304 | reverse complement strand
TGCTAGCAACTGGCGGTTCGATGATCGCGACTATCGACCTACTAAAAGAGAAAGGCTGTCAGTCAATTAAAGTTCTTGTTCTAGTTGCTGCTCCAGAAGGTATTGAAGCACTAGAAAAAGCGCACCCAGACGTTGAGCTTTACACTGCGGCAATCGATGAGAAGCTAAACGACAAAGGCTACATCGTTCCTGGTCTTGGTGATGCAGGTGATAAGATTTTCGGTACTAAGTAATTAGTTACTCCGAATAAAACAAAGGCTTGGTTTTCACCAAGCCTTTTTTGTTGCTGTTTATTTATTATTTAGAAAGGTTAAAGTGCACCACTTAAAAGTCGCACAGTCGAATTACTTCGCGCTTTCTTCTTCCATTTGAGCGTTATCAACCACGTGGTTTTCACCAAGGTCGTGTGGCAGCACTAGGTTAAGAAGGATTGCCACGATACCACATAGGCTTACACCTTGTAGGCTGAACTCGCCGATACCGAAAGCCATACCACCGATACCAAATACCAGTGTTACTGCAACGATCACTAGGTTACGAGACTTGTGTAGATCAACGTTGTTTTTTATCAGCGTATTCAAACCGACGGTTGCGATAGAACCGAACAGAAGAATCATGATGCCGCCCATTACTGGCACAGGAATGGTTTGCAGAATCGCACCTAGCTTACCTACCAGCGCAAGAACAATAGCGGTAATGGCAGCCCAAGTCATGATCACAGGGTTGAAAGCTTTGGTCAGCATTACCGCGCCTGTTACTTCACTGTAAGTAGTGTTTGGCGGCGCACCAACCATTGATGCTGCAATTGTCGCGATTCCGTCACCCGCGATAGTGCGGTGTAGGCCTGGTTTCTTCAGGTAGTTTTTACCCGTTACATTTGAGATAGCCAACATGTCACCCACGTGCTCTACCGCAGGAGCGATTGCAACTGGGATCATGAATAGAATCGCGTTGATGTTGAACTCAGGCATGGTGAAGTTGGGCATTGCAAGCCAAGCTGCTTGAGCCACAGGTGTAAAGTCAACCACACCGTAGAATAGGGATACTGAATAGCCCGCCAAAATACCACCCACGATAGGAACCAGTTTTAGGAACCCTTTTGCGAACACGCTAAGTGCAATCGTCGTTAGCAGCGAAACCGCAGAGATAATGACCGCAGCATCGCCATTTACTAACTGAACCGCACCGTCGCCCGTTTTACCTACCGCCATGTTAACTGCCGTTGGCGCAAGGCCAAGGCCGATAACCATGATCACGGGGCCAACTACAACCGGTGGCAAAATCTTATGGATAAACCCTACACCACGCACTTTGATCATCGCGCCAAGTGCAACGTAAACCAAACCTGCCGCCATCAAGCCGCCCATAGTTGCACCAATACCCCAAGTTTGGATACCGAACATAATAGGA
>NZ_JAWOTT010000127.1:0-1419 GCF_033338995.1 Vibrio sp. Vb0304 | reverse complement strand
CAAATACTCATTTAACCTCATTATCTCAGCATTGTATGGCTACTAGAATAATCGGTTCAACCCATTCAATGCCGCTACACGATAGGCTTCGGCCATGGTCGGGTAGTTGAAGGTAGTATTCACGAAATATTCAATCGTATTGGCTTGGCCTTTCTGTTCCATGATGGCTTGACCAATGTGGATGATTTCCGCTGCACGTTCACCAAAGCAGTGAATGCCGAGAATTTCCTTGGTTTCACGATGGAACAAAATTTTTAAACTGCCGACATCTTTGCCTGCAATTTGCGCACGGGCCAGATGTTTGAATGAAGAGCGGCCAACTTCATAAGGCACTTTCGCTGCCGTCAGTTCTTGTTCTGTTTTACCAACAGAGCTGATTTCTGGAATGGTGTAGATGCCTGTTGGAATGTCTTCAATCAGATAGTTTTCAGCCTGACCTTTGGTGATCGCTTGCGCGACAAAGCGTCCTTGGTCGTAGGCTGCGCTCGCAAGGCTAGGGTAACCAATCACATCACCTACTGCGTAAATGTGCTCAACCGCCGTTTGGTAGTTGCGGTTCACTTTAAGCTGGCCGCGAGAATCCGATTCTAGACCGACGACATCCAAACTAAGTTTGTCGGTGTTACCGGTTCTGCCGTTCGCATACAGCAAACAATCGGCACGCATTTTCTTGCCTGACTGCAGGTGAATAATGACGCCATCTTCTGTGCCTTCGATTTTCTCGTAGGTTTCGTCGTTACGAATGACAACGCCGCTGTTCCAGAAGTGGTAAGACAGCGCATCTGACACTTCGTTATCCAAGAATTCCAACAAACGATCTCGGGTATTGATCAGGTCGGTTTTCACACCAAGTCCACGGAAGATAGAGGCGTACTCACAACCGATAACGCCTGCACCATAAATGATGATATGACGAGGGTCGTGTTTCAGGCTCAGGATAGAGTCACTGTCGTAGATTCGTTCATGCAAGAAGTCGACATCGTTTGGTCGGTAAGGACGAGAGCCCGTCGCGATGACAAATTTATCGGCCGAGTAGGTTTCTTCCGTACCGTCATTTTGCATTACCGCGATAGAGTGCGTATCGATAAAACGTGCAGTACCGAACAGCAGCGTGCAGTCATTGCGGTCGTAAAACCCCTGACGAAGGCGAGTCTGTTTATCGATAACCGTTTTCGCATGGCCTAAAATGTCAGAAAATGTTGCATGAAGGCTGGTGTTGTTTCTGCAAAATAGTGGGTTGCTATTGAATTCGATGATACGGCTTACTGCATGGCGCAGCGCTTTCGATGGAATGGTTCCCCAGTGCGTACAGCCGCCGCCCACACTGCTTTCTTTCTCGACGATGGCAACATTCAGTCCCGCTTTGGTTAATCCCATTGCAGCCCCCTCTCCGCCAGGGCCACTACCGATTACGATCAC
>NZ_JAWOTT010000126.1:0-1420 GCF_033338995.1 Vibrio sp. Vb0304 | reverse complement strand
AAAGGCGCAGATAACATTGCAGAAATGAGCATTCAAATTGCGAGTGCTTGCAGCGAGCAAAGCTCGGTAACAGAAGAGCTGCATCGTAACGTGGAACACATCAACCAGTTCTCTAGTGAAGTGGCGACAGGTTCACGCCAAACAGCAATTGCATGTCGCGATTTAAGTGAGCTGGCGGTAGGTCTACAAGAGATCGTCAGTCAATTCAAAACTGCATAGTCACTCACGTCATTCTTATCTATTCAAGCCCAGCGCTCATCGCTGGGCTTTTTTAATGTCATTTGCCGATAAAAACCGGAGCTTGGTCAAGGTTCTTTAAATTGAGGCCTTCATAGCCCACTTCCAACGCTAAGCCTCTCTATTTAAAAAGAATCGCTTGTAGATAAAATGCTAAGCTCTAAAAAGAAATCGTTATGGATGGCGGTTAGCGACGGGTTGGCGGGCTCAATCAACACGCTCCCGTTCGCAAGTTATCTATTCATGCATTACCTCTTCAAAGGAAGCACCGCACTATGAAGCGAATCATTTTTGGCACATTGATTATTGCCCTTTTAAGCGCCTGTTCGAAAGATAACACGCACCAAGCGCTTGGCACCTTAGAACGTGACCGCGTAACGTTTACCGCCACATCTAATGAGATAATTAGAGCCCTTCCTGTCAAAGAAGGCAGCTTGGTCAGTGAAGGGGAAGTGTTGGTTCAGCTCGATACCAAGAATCAACAAGCAGTTCTTGCGCACGCCGTTGCCGAGCAAGCCAAAGCGGGAGCGTATTTGCTTAAATTGACCAATGGTGAACGCCCAGAAGACATTGCTGCTGCATCGGCACGCGTAGCCCGAGCGGAAGCGCAGCTCACCGAAGCGCAGAAAAACTATCAACGCAAAGCAGAACTAGTGCGTAAAAAACTCATCAGTCAATCCGAAAAAGATTCCGCTCTTGCGGCAAGGGACTCGGCGAGAGCCGAATTAGACTCAGCAAAAGAAGAGTTCAGTAAGCTCACCGCAGGTTCTCGCCTCGAAGACATCGAACAAGCTAAAGCCGCTTTAATGGCGGCAAAAGCCGAAGTAGCGTTGCAAGAGCAAAAACTGGCAGAACTCACCATCACGGCTACGCGTGACGGTACGCTCGATAATTTGCCTTACAATCTTGGCGAACGCGTACCAGTGAACGGTGTGGTTGCCGTGATTCAAGCCAACCGCGTGCCGTATGCGCGAGTGTATGTTCCTGCCGATTATCGAATCGGGTTTATTCCTGGGAAAACCGTGACGGTAAATGTCGATGGACTTGAGAGTCCATTACAAGGCACCGTTCGTTGGGTGGCTAGTGAGCCTTCATTCACACCCTACTTCGCACTAACCGAAGAAGAACGTTCACGATTGATGTATCTAGCAGAAGTTGATTTACCTGAGTCTGCAAAAACGTT
>NZ_JAWOTT010000125.1:0-1422 GCF_033338995.1 Vibrio sp. Vb0304 | reverse complement strand
ACACCTTGATTGCTTTAAAGGGAACGAAAACCGTCGCTTAACCACGGTGTTCTACATGAATGAATCTTGGAGTGAAGAGGACTCGGGCGAACTGGTCGTCTATGATCTCAATGACAAAGAAATCGCGACAATACCTCCTCGTGGTGGGCGTCTACTGGTGTTCTTATCTGAACAGTTTCCTCATGAAGTGTTGCCAACTAACGCGCAACGTTTCAGTATCGCAGGCTGGTTCAGAATTAATGGTGTGAGAGATAACCTTCTGGACATCGCGAGTTAACATCTAGACACTAAATACTAAAAAGGGCGCGTGATGCGCCCTTTTTAATGTCTGGAAATCGGCTTTTAGTGGCAAATAGACATGTTATAGCAAGCCGTCATATTCTGCTCTAACACCTCATAGACGTGAGCGCAGAGTTTATTCTGCTCAATTAGGTCATCCATGATCTCAGCAATTTGTGTTTGGCTCATTCGTCCTCGATAAGGGCGATCTTGTGATAGTGCCTGAAACACATCGGCAACGGCAATAATGCGAGAAGGGATGTCGAGTTCTTCTGCTGTTTTATGGTAAGGGTAGCCAGAGCCGTCCAAGCGTTCATGGTGATTTGAAGCCCATTCTGCGATTTTGGCGTTTGGGAACACCTTATGCAGCGCAAGTTGAGTATCTATCGTATGTCGTTTGATTCTCGTGTATTCCTGCTTACTGAGCGCGCCTTCCTTATGTAGAATTTCATCCGGCGTCTTTAGCTTACCTATGTCGTGAACCAAACCGGCAATAAACAGCATTTCTTGGTCGTGTTCATCGAGTCCTAATTTGCCCGCCAAATAGCGCGACAACTCAGCAACTTTTTGCGAGTGTTGATAAGTAAATGGGCTTTTCGCATCGACAATGCGCGCCAGAAATAATCCAAGGCTGTTCATGTCCCAAATGGTTAACTGTTTTTGTAACCAATCAATGCTCTTAAAATTTAGACCAATGGTTTCGATGTTTTCTGATTCCATCGCGAACCAAAATCCGTCGGTCATGATGAGCTTAACCATAGCTTCGCACATAACGGGATTAAACAAGGTACCAGCATTCGCCAATACACATTCTGCAATCAATTCCTCATGCAGCGTGACAATGTCACAGTGGCAGTTCATTACATAGCGCGCACGCATGAAGTCTAGTCGATCAGAAAGGTAGAGTAGGGCCGCAACGTCTTTTTCGAATTCAGGTAGGTGGAGATGTTGCAGTTCATCCCAATGGGTGTGGTGGTAAAGTACTGGAACGGCAAATTGATTTAAAAGGCGACATTGTTTGAGCGTTTGGTAGCCGCGCAGACAGTGTGCTTTGGCATCTTGAGGGATGAGCTCGTCCAGCAGCATTTTATGTTCTTGCGTTTCAGAGACGCCACAATCGTGAATCATGCCTGCAAAGTAACA
>NZ_JAWOTT010000124.1:0-1422 GCF_033338995.1 Vibrio sp. Vb0304 | reverse complement strand
AGCCAAGTTGCTTCGCCAATTGCAGACTCAGCGCGACGATACGTTTTGCCAAGCCGTGTCCACGAGTTTGGGGTAAAAAGTACATTTTCTGTAGTTCGCACACGTTAGGTTCGCCTGCTAGTGGAGCAAAACCACCACCACCGACGATGACGCCATTGTGCTCAATCACCCAATAAGCGGCACCTTGTTGGTTATACACAGAATACATGTCATCAAGTGTTGGGTCTGCGACGCCGTATCCTTTGTCTGCGGTTAGACCATATTCCGCGGAAACCTGACGAATCACGTCGGCGACTTGTGGGTTATCGGCCTTGCTGAGTGGGCGAAGAACAAATTGGTTTGCTTGGCATACTTTGGTTAAGCCTTTTAGATACACTTCAAGCCCTTGTTTGAGCTGGTGCTGTTCGTTTTCGTCCAGATGGGATAGCAATGATTCGAAGAAAGTATTTTGTTGTTGGTCGAGTTGAGATAGCGCGTGTTGGCCTTGCTCGGTCAAAGCTATGAACTGGCTGCGCTTGTCTTTTGGATTTTCGATGCTCTCAACCAGGCTCTGCTTGATGAGAGCAGTTACGGTGCGGCTGGCATTGGATTTATCTACGTTAAGCTGCTGCGCCAGTTGATTGATAGTCAGTGGCTGTAATTGGATCTCGCCCAAGGCATGAGCTTGTACTGGGGTGAGGGTAACCTCGCCACATTGTTTATCAAGCATACCTAACAAGCGGACGGTCTGTCGGGAGTAATGTCTGAGCTGACGAGGATTCATCTTAAGTTACCTATAATAAGTTGCGTACCGCAATTAATTTAATTGCGGTACGCAACATTGTCAATGATGAATCGGTTTGAGCTCGCTGTTGCTTCGGTTTCGACCCGCTCTTAAGCGTGTTTGTGGAAGCAAAAATGCGGCGCTGAGCCCTGATCAGACGATTTACGTAACCAAACTTTTTCGTGGAAGTAGTAGGCTACGGTATTTAATGATGGCTCTAGCATTGCCATAACGCCACCGATAAATGCATCACCCGTTAACAAGTAAACCACCGTAAACGCTACGCTAAAGTGTACCGTTGCGAAACTCGCGGTTTTTAGCTTGGTCATGAATTGACGAGCTTTTAAAGCGGGAACACTTGCCCAAGCTTTTTCATGAAAGTAAAAAGCGACGGTGTTTACTGATGGCTCAATCATGGCAATTAAACTACCAATTAGAATGTCGCCAGTAAGCACGTAAGCGACACTAAATGCGATAGTAAAATGCAGCGTTGCGAATGTTAGTGTCTTTTTCATGATAATTACTCAATCGTGTTTGTTTCGATGAATACATTATCGATAATACTTCTCATTAACGCCAATGGGTGGTGGATATTAATTTGATAGGTAAAAACTATCGATAGGAGGATTTTTACTGAATGGACTGATAAAAAAAAGGTT
>NZ_JAWOTT010000123.1:0-1423 GCF_033338995.1 Vibrio sp. Vb0304 | reverse complement strand
GCCAAGAGCTAAATGCAGAAATGAATGGTTTGGTTGAGCTCAGCCAACAATCTCTCGACCAAGCTCAGGATTTAGCAGAACTCAAACAAGAAGTCGCTCCATTGCTAGCCAAAATGGCCTCGTTAACCGAGCGCCTCAAGATGACGGAAGAGAGAGAACAGGCCCTGCAAGAGCGTTTAAGCTACAGCAAAAATCAGCTTGAAGCGGTGTTTGAAACCACACAAGATTACCGCCGCCGCTTAGACGACCAGACACAGCGAATGTTGCTTGATCCACTCACGAAGGTTTACAACCGAACAGCATTTAACGATCGCCTTGAGCTCGAATACCGTCGTTGGATTCGCTCTCAACAAAATCTACGAGTGGTACTGTTTGATGTCGATAACTTCAAAGCCGTAAACGACAGTTATGGTTATACCGCTGGTGATAAAGCGCTGAAGATCATCGCTCGTGCTATCAATAAGCGCGTGTCTGATACCGAAACCGTCGCTCGCTTTGGCGGTGAAGAGTTTATTCTGCTGATTCCAGAACAAAGTGAAGAATACACATTAGAACTGATGAAAAATATTCAGCGCGATATCTGTCAGCTGCCGTTTAAGTTCCGCGAGCAAAACATCATCATTACTCTGACAGCCGTCTCTACTTCATTTAAGGAATCAGACGCACCAGAATATGTGCTCGATCGCCTTGGGCAAATGCTCACTGACGCTAAAAAACGGGGCACAAACCAGCTAAACTGGAACTAAAAACCGTTCAAAAAACAAGCAAACAAACACTTTCACCCCCTCTCAAACGCTCATAACCTCCCATTTTCAACGAGTTATCACATTTATCCCCTTTCAGTCTGCTAAGCTGTTAAAACCCAAGTCACTTCAAGATGATGTATTCATTCATGACGAATATGGCATCTTGAGGTTGCTTGGGACTCGATAACCATAAAACCAAACCCTCCAGCCATCTGAGTAAAACGACACGTACAACTAAGTAAGATGCGTTGGAACTATCCCTCAAAATAATGCAACACAAGGAGGCGTTATGATTACCCATATAAGCCCCGCAGGTAGCATGGACTTGCTATCCCAACTGGAAGTTGAACGCTTAAAGAAAACCGCTTCGAGTGATCTTTACCAGCTTTATCGTAACTGTACGTTAGCGGTCTTGAACTCTGGTAGCCACACAGATAACTCCAAAGAGCTTCTCGATAAACACCAATCGTTTGATGTGAATGTAGTGCGCCGCGAGCGTGGCATTAAGCTAGAGCTGACCGACCCACCAGAGCATGCGTTCGTCGATGGAGAGATCATAAAAGGCATTCAAGAACACTTATTCTCTGTACTGCGTGACATCGTTTACGTGAACATGCACTTGGCTGACAGTCAGCGCCTCAATCTCACTAACCCAACGCATATTACCAACCTTGTGT
>NZ_JAWOTT010000122.1:0-1425 GCF_033338995.1 Vibrio sp. Vb0304 | reverse complement strand
CGTCGATTACCCTAAAGATCCTGAGTTCCGTAAGAAGTTTGGCCCACGCGGTGTGATTCGATCGTACGCTGACGGCAAAATTGAAGATACAGGGCCTCTGACTCGTAAGCGTATGGAAACGGTGGACGAAGAGACGTTAGATGCGGCACTCGACTTCATGGATCGTGCCGTGAAAGCGAAAAAACCATTCTTCGTTTGGTGGAATGCAACCCGCATGCACTTCCGTACTCACGTGAAGCCAGATAACCAAGGCAAAACCGGCATCAGTACTTATGCTGATGGTATGGTAGAGCACGACAACCATGTTGGTCAGCTACTGAAAAAAGTGGATGACTTAGGCATTAAAGACAACACCATTGTCTTCTACTCAACAGATAATGGCCCACACATGAACTCGTGGCCAGATGCAGGTACAACGCCATTCCGTGGCGAGAAAAATACCAACTGGGAAGGTGCGTACCGTGTTCCTGCAATGGTACGTTGGCCAGGTAAAATTAAAGCGGGTTCTGTCTCGAATGACATCATGCACCACATGGACTGGATGCCTACATTTGTAGCCGCCGCTGGTGATGACAACATCAAAGAGAAGCTGCTAAAGGGTTATAGTGCTGGTGGCGAAAAATTCAAAGTTCATCTCGACGGCTATAACTTCCTGCCATACCTCACTGGTAAAGAAGAGAAAGCACCGCGTGAAGAGATTTTCTACTTCTCGGACGATGGCGATTTAACTGCGCTTCGTTACAACAAGTGGAAACTGGTCTTCATGGAACAACGTGCAAAAGGTACGTTGCGTATTTGGGCTGAACCATTCACCAAATTACGTGTGCCGAAGATCTTCAACTTGCGCATGGACCCTTATGAAGTTGCGGATGTTACCTCCAACACGTACTACGATTGGATGCTTGATCGCGCCTACATGTTGGTACCAGCACAAACGTATGTTGGTCGATTCCTAGAAACCTTCAAAGAGTTCCCGCCAAGGCAAAAAGCCGCAAGTTTCTCGCTTGATCAAGTGATGGAGAAACTGCAAGAGAACCCGAATAAGTAGGTTTGCTACACGATCAACACTCCAAATCGAGAGGCTCTAAGGAGCCTCTTTTTTTGCGCACCGTTTAAGTTTTTCTTAAAACTCATGTAATTACTTGTCCAAAAAGAAAAAGTCATCCTACAGTTGATGAAGAACAAAATTAGAATAACAAGGATCGTTATGACTCAGTGGGCAAGTTGGAAGCAGGCAATAGTGAGCCTTGCTATGCTCGTCAGTTTTTCTCTGTTTGGACAGCAAAACGCCCAAACTTCACCAGAAGTTGTTCAAGCTCAGTTTATTGGTAACGAAACGTGCATCGATTGTCACCAAGTCGAAGTGGAAGCGTGGCAAGGCTCGCACCATGATATGGCGATGCGCCATGCTGATTCAGAATCCGT
>NZ_JAWOTT010000121.1:0-1425 GCF_033338995.1 Vibrio sp. Vb0304 | reverse complement strand
GTTATGCTTTTTGAACCACGGTAGTGGTCACTTGAGGAACAAACCAATGTTATTGTTCGAAGAGCTCTGTATGCAGCTTCTGAATGGCTTGCTTCGCCACCGACTCATTCACAAGTAAGCATAGTTTATGAGGGCTTGCTCCATAACAGATCATGCGTAAGTTCAAATCTTCTAGCGTACCAAACACTTGCTTCGCATAGCCTTTACGTTCACTCATCTTGTTACCAATCAAGGCTACCAAACAAAGGTCATGTTCTACTTCGACCTTACACAACTCTTCCAACTCTTCACGTGCTGCTTGAGGAAGTTGTGGTGCGCCGCCTGAGGTATCAGTTTGATCTAGCGTGAGTGACACACTGATTTCTGATGTGGTGATAAGGTCTACCGAAATTTTGTGCTTGGCTAAAATCTCAAATACTTTTGCTAAGAAGCCGTACGCATGGAACATGTTCGCACTACGTAGAGTGACCATCGTTTGATTACAACGCAGAGCGAGGGCGCGGAACAGTGGTGAGCTTTCGACTTGATGACGAATCCACGTGCCGCCTTTTTCTGGTTCTTTGGATGAGCCAACAAAAACCGGGATATCATGGCGCAGAGCAGGGACCAGTGTTGATGGGTGTAATATTTTCGCGCCAAAGTTAGCCATTTCAGAGGCTTCACTAAAACTGATCTCTGGGATTGGTGACGCTTTTGGTGCAATGCGAGGATCGGTCGTGTAAATACCAGGAACATCTGTCCAAATTTCAAGTCCAGATGCTTTCACACCTTCAGCAATCAAGGCTGCACTGTAGTCGCTACCACCACGGCCTAACGTTGTTGTATTGCCTTCTTCGTCAGAGCCAATGAAGCCCTGTGTGATGACGACAGAATCAAGACATAAAGGGATAAGCTTCTCTTGGGCTAGTTGAGCAATGGCTTCGACATTCGGTTCTGCGCGACCAAAGTTGTCGTCGGTTCTTAGCACTTCACGAATATCAAATCGCACTGCATTGATACCACGCTCTCGCATGAGTTGCGCCAAAATGTGCGTCGACATTAACTCACCACATGCCACAAGGTGGTCGGTCAGTTTGGTGTTTGCTTGAATTGAGGCGGCTTCTGCAAGGCTGGTCACGGTATCTAAAATTCCGTACACCTCTGAAGAAGCTTCTGTCGCATCTTCCAATTGAGCCAAAATGGAATCATGGATCTCAGCTAGGTTTTTTAGTAACTCAGCACGGTGTTCCTGATCTTGAACGCCATTGGCCAGTTCTACCAAGATGTTGGTTACCCCAGAGCAAGCGCTGCTAACAACAAGGCGAGTATTTGGATTGTTTTCGATAATGGTGGCGCAACGACTCATTGCCTCAAAATTGGCAACACTGGTCCCACCGAATTTAGCTACGTTAAATGCGCTCACTGCGTTTCTCCCACGACTTCCTA
>NZ_JAWOTT010000120.1:0-1431 GCF_033338995.1 Vibrio sp. Vb0304 | reverse complement strand
GCGTATTGCTTTGCTTTGTCATCGACGTTGCTCTGCGCTTCGTTAGTGCGTTTGATGCCACGAGGAGAAAAGACAGCGTTCAGCAATAAAATGACTTTGCCTAAAATCCAACGGATAAACTTCATAATGATCCCTTGATGCTCAGTGGATGAATGTCCTTAACAATGCAAACATGATGCTTGTTGCATTGGAGACGCAGTCTATCAGTTGTTTCGGATTGATAAAACCATGTATTTTATGAGGAAAAGAGTCGCTTCAACCAGCCGAAAAAGCCATTTGATGCTGTTGGGTTTGCCTCTTTACCTAAATAGAAGCTTTGCATTAGCTCTGTTCTGAACGCGTCAACATCAATACGTTTAATCACAAGTTCGTGCTGTAACGTGTTTTGCGTCTGCTCTGCGTGATCGTGCGCTAAGCTAAAATCCATGTTCAGATAGCCTTGAGTGAAGAGCCACAAATGGGTGATCAGAACAAGATCTTCTGCCGATTGATTGGTGAATTTGTCTGCCTGCTCATCCCCAAGCGTATCTGCCAAGACCTTTTGCATTTGCTGTGTCGAATGAGCGTGTTGTTCATACAACGCACTTGCTTCGATATGGGATTTCGTCAGGAGCCCGAGTAGGTGAAGCACTGGATTCGTTGCTGGCTTGTTTTCACATACGCGTGCAAACAACGGAGCTTGTTCTTTCAACCAACGCTTCTTGGCAGCTTTATGCTCATCAACGAAGGGAATCTTTTTGATTCCCATTTGTTTAATCAGTTCACTAAGGGGCGTCATGACTTTGCAGTTCCTTCACTGTTACTTCGACGTGTAGATCGTTCACATCAACAAAAATAGAGGTGCCGGTAATCATAACAGAAAGGTTTGTACCACGGTCAAGGTGCTGACAAATCATATCGATAGCGTCGTAGTCAAAGCTTTCTACGCTTACTGGAAGCATTGAAAACTTACCTGACATTTTCTCCCACCACACCGGTGCTTTAGTATTGTACGTATAGACCTTGACCTGCTTGGCAAGGCGAGAGGCTTTTTTGATTCGATCTGGTTCGGGTTCGCCGATCTCAATCCAATGCGTGATGCTTTGGTCATCTGCAACATGCCATAAATCTGGCTCTTCCGTGGTTGAGAGGCCTTTGGTAAATTCCAAGTCTTTTTGGGCATTGAGGCAGAAAGCCAAGATACGAGCCAGCATGCGTTGAGGTTTTTCAGAGGGATGCAGAGCGATAGTAAGGTTCTTGGAATCGTAGTAATCGTTATTCATATCGGAAAGAGCGATACGAAATTTATAAATGGTTGGTTTTAGAGCCATGGGTTTATATCGTTTTTATGGGCGAAAATTTGCTTTGGGCAAAAAAATAGCCAGCTTAAAAGCTGGCTATCATATCAAATTCTTTAAGAATTAAAGTACTTTGATTTGCTCTGCTTGAGGG
>NZ_JAWOTT010000119.1:0-1438 GCF_033338995.1 Vibrio sp. Vb0304 | reverse complement strand
GTTTGCGGCTCTGTATCCCGCACGACAAATTCTCAAGCATCGACCGGCTGATGCCATGGGGGAGAAGACCTGATGACAATTAAACTTGAGCGACTGACGAAAACTTATAATCCAGACAGTGATTTCCCTGTGCATGCGGTACAACACGTTGATTTAGAAATAAAACAAGGAGAATTTGTCGCCATCATGGGGCCTTCTGGCTCGGGCAAAACAACATTGCTCAATATGCTTGGCGGCATTGATGCTCCAACTTCAGGCAGCGTTGAAATCGATGGGTGTTTAATTTCAGAGATGTCGGAGAAAGAGCTGATCGCCTATAGACGAGACAATATTGGTTTTATCTTCCAAGACTACAGTCTTCTTCCTGTTTTGACCGCGTTGGAAAACGTCGAGTTTGTGATGCAGTTACAAGGCAAAACGGAACGAGAATGCCGAGAGCGTGCCATGTCTCTCCTTGAGCAAGTTGGTTTAGCTCAGCAGATGCACAAGCGTCCGAGCAAAATGTCGGGTGGTCAGCAGCAAAGAGTCGCTGTCGCACGGGCACTTGCACCTAAGCCTCGCTTTGTCATGGCAGATGAACCGACCGCCAACTTAGACGCAAAGAGCACTTCGGAGTTACTCGACATCATGGAGCAACTGAGCGAACAAGAGGGCACGACATTTATTTTCTCGACTCACGACCCGAGGGTCATCAAACGAGCCCATCGTATTATTGTGTTTGAAGACGGACGCCTCGCGAGAGATTTCGCCAACATCGGTAGCACGGCAGAGAAGTTTCATGCGTAGCGGCTTACACATTCGTTTTTCTCCGCCATGGATGGTGGTGGTTAGTCAGGCATTAAGCCTTTCCTTGCTTGGCTTTTTCAGCTTTTGTGCTGTTGCCAATATCCCTGGTTTACAACCTCAAAAATCTTGGGATTTTGATGGTTATATTAAGTATATGGCGACATACAGCATGCCAGATGATCAAAGCAATACGCTCGATCATCTGCTGCACAATCGTCTGAATTTTGAATACCGTTTTTCTCCAAACTGGCGTGTTAATGTTGGCTTGCGAAACCGAGCTTTGTGGGGCGATGCGTTAGACATTCCTCAATATCCCGAACTTGTCGCGCTAGATAATGGCTACTTTGATTTGAGCAAAAACTGGCGCGAAGACGACGTTATTCTGAATTCTCAATTTGACCGATTGTATGTGAGCTGGAAGAGCGACGATTGGAGTGCCAGTGTCGGGCGTTTTCGTATTAACTGGTCCATGAATACCATCTGGAACCCTAATGACGTTTATAACGCGTACTCGATTTATGACTTTGATTATGAAGAGAGAGCGGGCACCGATGCCATTATGGTCAGCAAAAAACTTGGTTTTGCTGACGGTTTAGATTTGGTGTTTTCTCCTTCACAAGAATCTGGACAAAACAGTGCTTCGCTGCGTTAT
>NZ_JAWOTT010000118.1:0-1439 GCF_033338995.1 Vibrio sp. Vb0304 | reverse complement strand
TCCCCAGCATATACAGGCAATTTGATTAGCGCTGGTGGCGCTTGCTTCTTCGCGATACGAAGGCCTTGCTGTACCGCAATACGGTAGCTTTCAGGTAGTGTCTCCCATTGACGTGTTTGTTGGTTCCACATACCTGTTTCACCGCCGTCTGGAGATTGGAATAGAAGTGCTGTACGACCAATACGTAAGAAATCGTACGTTACGATTTCGCCGTTACGATCTAAGCTCGCTTTGTAAGACTCAATTGAGCGAGAGAAGCCTTCTTCAATTTGGTACGCTTCCATCACTTTACGGAATTTCTCAGAAGTCGTTACGTCTGCGCGATCCATCAGGCGGCGTAACTCTTGAACGCGTTTGTTGCGTTCTTCTTTTTGGAAAGGCAAATCGAGTGTAACGAACTCATCTAGCGCATCGATCATTTTTAGTGTTAGAGGAACAACTTCTGTTGCCGTTTGATCGATTTGAGCAATTTGGTTATTCAATGAGTCCAGTTCGCCCTGTTGCGATTGAACCATTCGATTAATTTGCTCGTTGTAGACTTTCATACTATCGATTTGACGAAGTAAGCCCTTATATTCTGCCAACATACCTTCTGTGCTTTCAGCGTAAGTATCGATTTTTTGCTGAGAAGCTTGAGAAGACTTCGTTGTTTGTGCTTGATTGGCGACTACGGTTCCAGAGTCTGCAGCAATCGCTGCACCACTTACCGAGAGAATCGCGGCAGTAACTGCACTTACGCCAAATTCCTTTAACGTCATAGTAGCATCCTTGTTAGTGTAAATAGTCAGTCGAATAGGGCGCAGGAAATACTCCTGCGCCAAAGGTTTTAATTAAAAGTTTTGAGAGTATTTCAAGAAGTAAACACGGCCTTGAATGCTGTATAGGTCTTTATCGTAAGTTACACCATCAGATTCAAATGCAGGATCTTCATCAGTTAAGTTACGAACACCAGCAGTAAACTTCGCATCCCATGGAGCTAAGTAGTTGTACGCGATGTTCCACGTTGTTTGTGATGATATATGGCCAGTTTTATTGTAGTTGTCGTCAACATCTTGAGCTTGATCGGCGATGTGGTCAGCAGATAGGTAGATGTCATGTTCTTCCAAGAAGTTTACGCCAACACCTGTGTTGAAACGGTATTCTGGTAGACCATTTCGACCCACTTGGTTGTTTACCGGACCACCAACGTATTCTGGTGAGCTGTAATCAAGCACGTAGCTACCTGTAAAGTCATAACGGATTGTTGCAACATTAAAGTCATAACGATAACCGATTTTAAGGTCTAGACCTGATGTATCAAGTGTTCCTAGGTTTTGAAGTCCAGCAGTAGCTTCTTTGATTCGTCCATTTTCTCGAACGATATTTGGATTCGACACACCAGAACTACGTTCTTGATCAATCATGCTCTGGAGCGTATTCAGAGTGATTACGTCATCAAT
>NZ_JAWOTT010000117.1:0-1440 GCF_033338995.1 Vibrio sp. Vb0304 | reverse complement strand
TGTGCGAATTTACGACTGAACCACATATCGCCTTGGAGCACCTTGTCAATGCCCGTTTGTAAGGTTTGTATATCGTCTGAGGTATAGAAAATGCCGGCAAGTGAACGCCAGACAAAGAGCTCATCCGTTGAGATAGATTTGTCACAGTTGATGAGGATTTCAAGCGTTCCAGTTAAATGGGGGGTTTTAAATTCCATATAACGAGCAAACACTTCATCTGTGATAACGCTGTAATCTAGGACAATTGCTGATATAGGTCGATTTCTAACAAATGGGCTAGCAAGATTTTCGGGAGTGATCAGTAGAACGTTAATACCGAGCTTCGTTTCCAAAACATCCTTTAAGAGAGATGACTGTAGACTGCCCTCCGTGATTAAGATGACATTCCTTGTAGTTTGATGCTCCATCCTGCTCGCATTCCTTTAGTAGTTTTGATTGAAATATGCAATAGAGTAGATAGAGCGGGAGCATTGTCAAGTATGAAAATCCCTAGTACTAATTAGTAACCTATCGAAGTGTCAATCATTTTTAAGTCACGGCATGATGTAGGGAGAAATGGAAGATAAAAGCTATCCGATTAGAAAATGATGAGTAGAAGTCGTGCTTGTGACTTAGTAAATTGAAGGAATGATGAATTTTACAAATGAAAAAAGGGAGTAAACACTCCCTTTTTATTAATGAACCGGAACAGAATTTTTCTGATTAAACTTGCCGAAGTATTGCTCCAAAATTTCTGGCGTTAACTTGCCTTCTGCTTCTAGCTTTTTAAGCTCAGCCGCAATGGCTTTTTGCTCTTCTAGCGAAGGCAGCTTTACTTCTGGCTCCTCTGCAGCTTCTTGAGAAATCTGCGCTAGTTCTTTTTCGAAGTCGTTCATAGTACTTACCTAAATATAGTCATTAAACTGTTCAACTTCGTCTATTCTATCCAACTCTAGAGTTTGAAGCTACCAACCATCTTATCTAGGCGAGATGAAAGCTCTTGAAGATCGCGGCTTGCGCCAGCCAACTCTTCCGCCGTTGCAGTTGTCATCTCGTTGATTGCGTTGATTTCTTCAATATTCTGATTGATCGTATGAACCACGGTAGATTGCTCTTCCGTTGCCGTCGCAACTTGCGTGTTTCGATCGGAGATATCCGTAATGCGCTCAGAGATATTCACCAGCACTTCTACTGCTTCATCCGTCGAAGCCACACCCTCAAATGTGACCGCTTTGCCAGCTTCCATCGCGCTTACTGCATCCTGAGCATCACTTTGAAGCTGGTTGATCATACGTTGAATCTCTTCCGTTGAATCGGCAGTGCGCGACGCTAGGTTACGAACTTCATCTGCAACTACCGCAAAGCCTCGACCTTGCTCACCTGCGCGTGCCGCTTCAATCGCTGCGTTCAATGCCAACAAGTTTGTTTGCTCAGAGATATCGCGGATTACACCTAGGATAG
>NZ_JAWOTT010000116.1:0-1446 GCF_033338995.1 Vibrio sp. Vb0304 | reverse complement strand
GTCGTTCCCGCCAGTCAAAAATACCAACTTGATATCATTATCAAAAGTGGTCAACGCTTAGCTAACCTCGTAGACGATTTATTGGATTACCACAAAATGCGCTATGGCAGCATGGATATACAAAAATCGGCAGTAAGCTTAGCTAGTGCAACACGCTTGGTGCTTGAGCTTTCTAATCACCTGCTAGGCAATAAGACCATTCGCATCATCAACCAAGTACCAGCCGACCTTAAAGCCGTTTCGGCCGATCCTCAACGCCTCGAACAAGTGCTGTATAACTTGATTGGCAATGCCATTAAATACACCTCAGAAGGTAAGATCGTCATTTCCGCTACCATTTTTGACGATCACGTCCTGGTGCAAGTGGTCGATACTGGTCAGGGGATTCCAGCAGAACATCTTGAGCATATTTTTGAGCCTTTAATTCAAGCTGGCCAAGATGCAAGTCGCTATCGTCAAGGTGCGGGACTGGGACTATCGATTAGCCGCCAACTGATTGAGTTGATGGGCGGTTCACTTTACGTGAGCAGTCAGCCGATGGTCGGCACCACGTTTAGTTTCACACTGCCCTTGGCCAGCGAAGAAGAAATCCAAGCAACTCAAACTTTAGTGGCGCGCGGGCACTTTCAAATTCCTGAGATTAATTTGGAAAATGGCGACGACTTATCGCTACCAGAGAACCCTGATGGCCCACTGCTTTACGTCGCAGATGATGAACCCGTTAACTTGCGAGTACTGGAAAGCTTCTTGCGCCTAGAAGGATACCGCGTTCGTACCGTTTCAGATGGCCCAGAAACACTGGCGCTGGTTGAACAAGAAAAGCCGGAACTGCTGTTACTCGACATTATGATGCCCGGCATGAGCGGCTACCAAGTATGTAGTGAACTACGTGAAACCTATGATCATGCTGAGCTACCTATCATTATGCTCACCGCTCTCAGCCAAACAGAAGACCGTGTGAGAGGCTTTGAAGCAGGCGCGAATGACTACTTATCGAAGCCATTCAACAAACAAGAGTTGGCGGCACGTATCCAAGCGCATTTAACAGCAAGTAAAGCGGAAATGCGCCATATGGAAAACAAAGTGCTGGAGTCAGAGCTTAGACAGCGTGCTGTCGTCGAAGCAAGCCTTCTTGAAACTCAAGGTCGTTTGTTAGAACAGCTAGAATCTGCTCCGGAAGCTATTATTTGTCTGCGAGAAGATCAGCGTATTCGTTTTGCCAACGAAGCGGCTTGTAAGCTATTCAAACGCAGTTTAGAGCAACTTAAACGCTCATCAGCTGACGAACTGATCGCACCAAAATATTTGACGGTGAAGCAGCCTCATTATTGCGGCAAGATTGATATCTACATCGAGGATATTCGTCAAAACATTGAAGCCGACATTCTAAAACTGCCAGAAGGCTCTGGCTTAGATGTGATGTACATCTTTAATGTCGGTGGTGGA
>NZ_JAWOTT010000115.1:0-1453 GCF_033338995.1 Vibrio sp. Vb0304 | reverse complement strand
TAAGACCGAACTTTGCCCAGAAATGCATGTTGGAACAACAGCTAGGTTTTGCGGACTTTATCATGCGTAGTCGCTACACCAGCATTGCGGGGCAGTTATCGCGAGACGTCTTTGTGGTCTGTTTACAAACGCCACATTGTCAGTGGTTGAGCCCCTTGCGCTTGATTCAAATAGCCATGAAAGGTTTCTTTTCTGAGCTGAGAAGTGAAATGGGAAACAAAATGCACGCTACGATTGTGGAAGGGCAAACCGGGGTTTCTGTTCTTGGGTATGACACCAACAATCCAAAACAGGCACTTGCTCATGCGGCGCAAGCGATGGTGTCTTCGAAAGCCGGAGAAAACGGCTACTTCAACTTTTACAACAGTGAACTTCACGCCGAGTTGGTGAAACGTCAGCATTTGGAAACGTTCCTGAAAACCCAAATTGAAAGTGAGCTGGTGGATGTGTATTTTCAGCCAATTATTGAAACGCGAACCGGCAATGTGGTGAAGTTTGAGGCATTAGCGCGCTTCTATCACGAAAACAGCGAGTACAGCACGCAAGAGATGATTTCCATCATTGAAGACCTGGAGTTGATCGCTGCGCTGGATGACGTTGTTTGCCAAACCGCGCTGAAGCAGTGGCCACATTTGCAAAAAATCTATGGCGAAAATATCGGACTTTCCATTAATCGTTCGTTGAATACCAAGCTGGATTCATTGCAAGTTCTCCAGCGATCGCTCGATTTGATTAAAGCCAGCGATGTAAACCCAAAACTGGTGACTATTGAGTTAACAGAAACTGCGTATTTCGAGCAGGATGAAGAACACGCGTTTGCGTTAGAACAGATTCGCCAAGAGGGTATTCAAATTGCGATTGACGACTTTGGTACGGGCTACTCTTCGTTTTCTTATTTGGAAGAAGGGCAATTTGATGTACTAAAAATCGACCGCAAGTTCGTCAAGAATATTCATGAGGGCAGTACAAGTTATAACATCGTCAAAACCATTACCGATTTGGCACACAAGCTGAACGTCGAGGTGGCTGCCGAAGGTGTCGAGTCACAACGCGAGCTCGAAGTGTTGGCTGGTATTGGTGTTGATTACATGCAGGGTTTCCTCTTTTCTCAGGCGTTGCCAGTCGTGCTACTCGATACCGCTCAAGCACATGACACACTTTTTAATGGTGTGATGGTTAAACCGACTCAAGATGCGATGCTGCAGTCGTTATGTCATCACGATGTGCGCCGACTCGACCCAGGTGAACCGCTGTCTTTGGCGGTGGAATACATGAATCTGAGCCCAAGCGCACCTTTGGTGGTCATCAATGAAAACCGCTGCGTTGGGTTGATCACCAAAGAGCAAGTCAACTTGCACATGACGCCAGCGATGGGGACCGATTTAGAAACCGAGCGCGAACATCGACTTTGGAAACGGCCAGTCAATCAGGTGATGAGCACCGCATTTGAGCA
>NZ_JAWOTT010000114.1:0-1454 GCF_033338995.1 Vibrio sp. Vb0304 | reverse complement strand
ATTAAATTACATTAAATTTTGCAATGAAATATGATTTAAAACAGGCGTAGGAATATAGAGGCAAGCGAGAAAACCTTGTACTCATAAGGTCTAGCGTAAGGAATTTAAACGGAGGTTAAACACAATGCGCAGCCAATTGTGTAAAATTAACATTGTGAAATTTCACTATTTTATGAAAGCTTCACGAAAATAAAGCTGTGAAATTTTACAAGTCAAAGTTCACCGACAGAATAAAATACTAGAAAGCGCACCGTTTCCAGTGCGCTTTTAGAGAAATAGTGAGGAAGTAAAGGCTAATACTAATAGCTAAAGCAGTTCGGAAACCACATCTGCAAGTTGGTTAAAAGTGTTTGTTCTTGATGAACTAGGGCGCCAAACCAAACCAATTTCGCGATACGCTTGCTGGCCAGGAGGGTCGATCACCACCAAATTTTGGTTGTGTAACAAGCCGTGTTCGATTGCCATTTGAGGAATAAAAGTGGTACCTAAGCCGTTCGCGACCATCTGCACCAAGGTATGTAAGCTGGTTGCCGTAAACGGGTTAATTTTCTCTTTATCGGTCAGCTTACAAGCTGAAACTGCATGTTCAGTTAAACAATGCTCTTTCTCTAATAGGAACACCGACTCATCCGGCAGATCGTCATAACGGATCGGTACAGGAATCGAATCGACTTGGTTTGCACTGATCACCATACGGAACGGATCTTTGCCGACGACGCGACTCTCCATACCATCGATTTCAACTGGCAACGCTAAGATCAGTACATCTAACTCACCATGACGCAGCGCTTGCAACAAATTGGTGGTGGTGTCTTCTCTTAATAGAAGGTTTAGCTGAGGGAATCGATAATTCACCTCTTGGACGAGGTCACACAATAAGAACGGTGCAATCGTCGGAATACACCCAACCTTCAACTGGCCTTTCATATCATCGCCCTGACATAATCGGCCAAGTTCTACTAAATCTTGTCCTTTGGCCAATAGCTCTCGACCTTGCTTTACGACCATTTCTCCCGTCTGGGTAAAAACCAACGGGCTTTTCTTGTCTTTCTTTTCGTAAAGCGGACAACCGATCAACTCTTCAAGATTCTGAATCCCTTTACTTAACGTTGATTGACTGACAAAGCAGCGTTCTGCTGCCTCGCTAAAATGTCGAGTTTCATGCAGTGTCACTAAATAATGTAACTGCTTCAGACTGGGCCATTTATTCATAATTGTATTTGTATCTACCGCTGTTCCAGTGATCGAGTTAATAGTTTTGTTGTTATCGCTTTTTTCGATTAACTCAATCTATTTATTTCGCTTTTTTCAATACTACAATCTGTACTATAGTTTGTCTCGAACAAACACGGACCAAACCGACATTACTGTATTCGGTTTGGAACTAACCATACTTTTTAGGAGCAAAAAAATGGTACTAGTAGGTCGTCAAGCCCCTGATTTTACTGCAGCAG
>NZ_JAWOTT010000113.1:0-1455 GCF_033338995.1 Vibrio sp. Vb0304 | reverse complement strand
TTCATGACAGCAACCACTCTTATGAGAACGTGACATTGCGTATTTTCGCAGGTCAAAACGATCCAACAGACATCTGCAAATAAAGGAGGCCAGCATGAAGATTAAAGTAGCATCTGCGGTTTTGGCCGTATCTATCCTTTTCAGTGGTTGGTTGTACTGGGGCAGTGACCTTAAAGTTGAGCAAGTGCTTACATCAAATGAATGGCAGTCAACCATGGTGACTGTGATTACTGATAACTTGCCAGACGATACCGTAGGCCCGTTACGTCGAGTGAATGTGGAGTCGAACGTTAAGTACCTGCCGAATGGCGATTACATTCGTGTGGCAAACATCAAACTGTTCGCACAAGGCTCGACGGCTGAATCGACAATTAATATTTCAGAGAAAGGTCGCTGGGAAGTGAGTGATAACTATCTGCTTGTGTCTCCTTCTGAGTTCAAAGATATTTCTTCTTCTCAATCCAAGGATTTTTCTGAAGCGCAACTACGTTTAATTACTCAAATCTTTAAGCTAGATGCAGAACAAAGCCGCCGAATTGACGTGGTTAATGAAAAGACTCTGCTATTAACTAGCCTAAATCACGGTTCTACGGTACTGTTTAGAAACTGAATTTAATTAGTGATAAGGGGGCAAGATGCCCCCTTAATTTTTTCTCATGGATTGGTTAGACACTTTCACTCTCTTTTTCGGCTCGCTCGTTGCAAATACGTTGGCATCTCTTTCTGGTGGCGGCGCCGGTTTGCTACAGTTTCCTCTACTTATTTTTCTTGGCTTACCGTTCTCCGTTGCACTAGGCACTCATAAAGTGGCTTCTGTTGCTTTAGGCTTGGGCGCTGCAAGCACTCACCTCAAAGCCGGCACAATTAAATTACCCATCGCCCTTTATTTGATTTTTGTTGGCAGTATAGGTGTTGTGATTGGCGCAAACCTCATCGTTCATATCCCTGATGGTATTGCGGAAAAGATGCTAGGCAGTATGATTCTGGCACTCGGTATTTATTCCCGCTTGAAAAAGCAGCTGGGGCAAATCGAAATCATTAAGCGTCGCAATCAATTGGGTTGGATTCTTGGTGGTATTGGCATCATGTTGATAGGCATCGTCAACGGGTCTTTAACCGCTGGTTCTGGGTTGCTTGTCACTCTCTTTCTTGTGCGTTGGTTTGGGTTCGATTACAAACAAGCGGTCGCCTACACCATGATTTGTGTCGGACTGTTTTGGAATGGTATTGGTGGCGTCGCGGTTGTACAAGCAGGAGCACCGATTCACTGGGCTTGGTTACCAGTATTGTTGTTGAGCTCTTTTCTTGGAGGCAGTTTAGGCGCGTGGGCCGCAACTCGCTATAGCAACCGAGTGATTAAAATTGCGTTCGAAATTCTCACGTTTGCCGTGGGCATCAAATTGCTGGTTTAACCCAGTTAAAAGGAAATTTTCATGGATAAAGCAATCATTGATA
>NZ_JAWOTT010000112.1:0-1466 GCF_033338995.1 Vibrio sp. Vb0304 | reverse complement strand
AGTGATCCCAGCTCGAATCACAGATGAGCTGTGTCAGTTGCTAAAAGCGTCACGCTTGCAAATTATCCTTGTTACGCACATCAACCATGCTAATGAGATTAACGATGAACTGCGCCAGGCAATGAAAAAACTAAAAGAAGCCAATGTCACCCTGCTAAATCAGGGAGTTTTACTAAGAGGCGTTAATGATTCCGTTGATGCCCTGAGCCAGCTCAGCGAGGCCCTGTTCGATGCTGGGATCCTGCCGTATTACTTGCACGTGCTAGACAAAGTCCAGGGAGCGGCCCATTTTATGGTCGATGACGAACGAGCCCGACAACTAATGGCAGGCTTATTAGAAAACGTCTCTGGCTACCTGATCCCGACCCTCACCCGTGAAATCGGCGGCCGAAAAAGCAAAACGCCGCTCGACCTACACCTCGCATAACCATCTATAACCCCTACAAATCATGAGATTTTGTGTCGGTCGAGACGCAAAATCTTACGATTTCTCTCTGATTTTTGTTTATTTTCAGAAAACTCAATAAAAAAGACACCAAACCGTTCTAAAACATTTAAGTCTCATGTAGTCTCTGCCGCCTAGATTATTTGCGACACAAAATATGGAATGAAAATCACACTATTGTGATGAAAAATGGTCGAGTTTACGACATCCATATTCAACCAAACTGAAGATGAAAAACGTTAAGAACGGTAGCCAGTAAACGTGAAGTCTACGCAATGGTAAATGCCTTCATCGCCTTTAAGGCAGCTCTGCGGAAAGTTAACCAGTCCACCAGAAAGTATTGCAGCAACCATTACCTAGCTGAAACCGATGATTCGGGACGTAACCAAGCATTCTGTCGACCAGGCCAACGCCTCACTTAACGGTTTACGCAGCGAAATCTCAACCGTTACCAAAGCATGGAAGAGAGGACTGAATCGGTCAAAGAGAGACCTTTTCCTGCGAACACTTATCATTCAATCTTGCCGCACTGAGCAACAGTGCCAAAGAAAACCGATTATCTGCTAAGGACGCACAACAAGGGGTTGAAGAGCGGAAACGCAAGGCTACTGCGCTACGCGACGTTGTGCATCTATTTACACTTTAACTTCAACCAACAAGAAGAAAAAACTCATAACAGGAGATATCCTTTGAAACTGAAACTTAGCCTAACTGCACTGGCTCTGATGGGCCAAACAGCCGCACATGCCGCTCCTCTGCTAGTTGATTTTGATGACAGCGAGCGCGAAGAGCGCGTTCAGGCGAGCAACGCTTGGCTAGAAATTGATACTCAGGCATTTTCAAATAATATTCAGTTGCTTCAGAAGGATCTAAAGGGCAACACTCAGATCTGTGCCATCATGAAGGCTGACGCATACGGTAACGGTATCGCAGGCCTGATGCCTAGCATCATCGCAAACAACGTTGCATGTGTGGGTATCACCAGTAATGAAGAAGCTCGCGTAGTGCGTGAGCATGGCTT
>NZ_JAWOTT010000111.1:0-1468 GCF_033338995.1 Vibrio sp. Vb0304 | reverse complement strand
GCTCAGGCTTCTCAAGAACAGTTTGATAAGATTTTAAGTTACCTGGAAATCGGCCGTGAAGAAGGCGCAAAAGTGGTTTTTGGTGGCGGTGTATCAGAACAGCCAGAGTCAATCAGTCAAGGGTACTACATTCAGCCAACAATGCTGGAAGGGCACAACAAGATGCGAATCTTCCAAGAAGAAATCTTTGGCCCAGTGATTGCTATCACTAAGTTCAAAGATGAAGCGGAAGCATTGGAAATAGCAAACGATACGGAGTATGGCTTAGGTGCAGGTGTTTGGACGCGTGATGCAAACGTGGCATATCGCATGGGCCGTAATATTGAAGCTGGTCGAATTTGGATCAACTGTTACCACGCTTACCCTGCACACGCAGCGTTTGGTGGCTACAAGAAATCGGGGATCGGGCGTGAAACGCACAAGATGATGCTGGATCACTACCAGAATACTAAGAACTTACTGATTAGCTACAGCATTGACCCGTTAGGCTTTTTCTAAGCTTGATATCTTAAGTTAAATACGAACTCAAAACCCCGAATTGTCGGGGTTTTTTATTGGCATTCATTAAACCACAGAAGGGAGTGTGCGTGAGTGATAACTTGTGTTTACTTTTCGCTTCGAGCAATCACATCTATCTTTCGCTCAAAAAGCTTTTCGATAGCAGCGCTTTGCTTCTCAAATCCAGTTGGCTTTTCAAAATCCAAGACTTGATTGCAAGATTCAAGGCTCGCGAACTGGTTTAAACATTCGCTTAGTTCTCGCTTTGAGCTCATGCGTGCCTGTTTGTTTTCTGATGAAGAGAGTAGGGTCACTTTGCGACCTTGAAACGTTCCTTGTGGCACAAGTTCACGTTGTTCTACTTGCTCCAATCCGTGAATGGGTTGGCTGTTGCGTGCAGATTGGATGTCATTAGACATAAGACACCTAAACTCTCAGATCTAAACTTTGAGGCATAGCAGGCGTCTCTTCGGCCACTACGTGAGCAGATAGCAACGACTCCCATGACTCGCTTTGCGTCAACAATTCCGCCAACGCATTTTCAAAATATTCATAATCCAATTGCTCGATGCCAATCAGTTTATTCAAACACAGTACGTGCCTATGATTATCTAAACTGAAAAATAATTGGTGTTCTGGCCAATGGTAATTGAACGCCAAAAAAGAACGATAAAGATCAGAATTGACGATTTGTAATCCAACAATTTCCGCTTCCAGTTGCAGCGTATTCGTTTCTGGATGAAAGATGAAATGAACCTTCAAGTGATCATCAAAAGCTAAGCTTAGTTCATTGTCCGTCAAATGCAGTTCAGGCAAGCCTATTTGATGAGCAAACTTCTGTAAAACCTCATCGATAGTTTGGCGTGCTGACATAGAAACAGTCCTTTTGAGAATTTTATCGGGAAACATATTCGATATTGTGGGGTATGTTTATCAATTTTGGTTGTTAGTTATTATATTTTGGCCGAAA
>NZ_JAWOTT010000110.1:0-1492 GCF_033338995.1 Vibrio sp. Vb0304 | reverse complement strand
AAGCTGTCTGTACCGTGGTAGTTGTCATTCGGCGTGTAAGTGACGCTGCCATCCGGGTTGACCGAGACCGTGCCGTTCGCTGGACCGTGATTGGTATCCAGCGACACCACTTTGTCGCTGCCTTCAAATGTGTCGTTACCTAGGACGTTAATGATGGTCGGCGTGTCTTCCACAACCGTCGCTTTGTCTGCCACGATGTCCGCCACAGGCGCAACTGTGAAGTTCACCGTTTGGCTGACGCTTTCACCGCTTGGATCGGTAGCAGTAAAGGTCAATGCTTCTGAGCCGTTCCAGTCTGCCGTTGGGCTAATGGTCGCAATGCCATTTTCAATCGACACCAACACGTTGCTGTTGCCGGACACTGAGAAGTTCAGTGCGGAGTCGCTGTCTTTAAATGCGTCGTTTAAATCAATCGTGTAGATCGTAAAATCTTCTGCTAACACTTGATCTGAAATCACATTATCGACTGTTGGTGCATCGTTAACGCGATTCACAATCAAACTATCACTGTCGCTAACCGTTGGATTAACACCATCCGATACTGATGCGCTGATCGTTAGGTCTTTAAGGTTAAGTTCGTCGTTGTTAACCGCGTCAACACCCGCTTGAGTCAGTTTGACTTCATCGCCAACTAGCGCAAAGTAGCCGTTTGAGTTGTTTTCTAAAGAAACGGTTAATTGCTCTTCTGGCGTATCTGTATCAGCGACTTCCAATGTTGCCACTACCGTATCGGTACTCACTGCGTCTTCAGTGATACTTTCTACAGCATCGACCTTGATGGTTGGCGCATCGTTTACTGGGTTAACGGTAACGGCCACCTTCGCTTGGTCGGTCAGTGCACCATCGGTCACGGTGTAAGTGATTTCAGCATCACCATGGAAGTCCTCGGCCGGTGTGAACACCAGTTTGCCGTCAACAATCTCGACTGTGCCTTGCGCTTCAGGTACGGACGCCGATTGGATAGACAGCGTATCACCATCAATGTCGGTGTCGTTTGGCAGGACATCAATCGTCACTGGCGTGTCTTCGTCAGTAACGGCATTGTCATTGGTCGCCACTGGTGCATCGTTGACTGGTGTGACATCGACGTTCACCGTGGTGAACTCCGATACCCCACCGGAGGTAACGATGTAGGTAAAGCTGTCTGCCCCGTGGAAGTTGTCGTTTGGCGTGTAAGTGACGCTGCCGTCCGGGTTGACCGAGACCGTGCCGTTGGCTGGACCGTTATTGCTATCCAGCGACACCACTTTGTCGTTACCTTCGAACGTATCGTTACCTAAAACCTTGATGATGGTCGGCGTGTCTTCCACAACTGTCGCGCTGTCTGCCACGATGTCCGCCACAGGCGCAACTGTGAAGTTCACCGTTTGGCTAACGCTTTCACCGCCTGGATCGGTGGCGGTAAACGTCAACGCTTCTGAGCCGTTCCAGTCTGCGGTTGGAGTGAACGTAGCAATCCCATTGACGATCGCCACTTGAATGTTGCTGTTGC
>NZ_JAWOTT010000109.1:0-1501 GCF_033338995.1 Vibrio sp. Vb0304 | reverse complement strand
CTGGCTGAGATGGTTACAAGCCTGACCGCATTGGCCACTTTGAATATCAAAATAGTAGTGATCAACATCGCCAACGATCTGCATGTCTTTAAACCATTGCCACACTTTAGCAACGGCATTGAGGTCGTTATAAACCACGTCACACGCATCCCAGACTTCATTGAGATCCGGTGCTTGTAAACGAGCCTCAGAGCACCACGTTTTCCAATCAGAGATGAACATATCCGTCGTTGAAGTGTAGTCCGCCAGTTCTTTCAAGTTGCTTAACGACGGTTGCCACTTATCGACCAACGCTTTATGAGATTCAATTACTTGTGACTGCTGCTCGTTCAGTGTATTTAGCTGCGCTTTTAACTGCGTTTGCTGGCTCTCAATCAACGAAAGTTGTTGTTCGACAAAAATCGCGCTGGTGTCTTCACCCGATAACTTCGACCAGTACTCTTTTTGAATATCCAGCTGATTCATCAGTTGTTCCACTTTGACCGAGGCGTGCAACGCACTTTGGTCGGTTTGTCGATGAATCCATTCGGTCAACGCCAAGTAACAACAAAGGATCAGCGTTTTTGGCGTGGCCAAATTAAAGCGAAAGCCCAATCGAGAGTTGATGTATTCGAGCCTCTGCTCAAAGGTCGCCACTCGTTGACTGTCACTTAACTGAGCGCCAATTTCTAAAAACAGACGCATGGCAAAACGGTCAATCGATGTGCCCAGTCTCAAATACGTTTTCACCAATTGGCTGGCGCACAAACTGTCCACCACACTTCTGTCCAACAAGCGTTGCAACAACGATAACTGGTCGTCATTCAGCACACCTTCACTCAACAGCTGTCGGTGATTCACGTGGACAACATTGAGATCCTGTGATGGCTGAGACGCACTCTCGTATCGTGCTCCTCTTTGCAAAACAGTGACTTTCCTTTGCGTCACAATGCTGTCAGGAAAAAGCGAACGGCGTCGCCAATGCTGCTTTTTCATTTGTGTTCTTCTCCGCATCCCTTTCGAACACTCCAGAATGAAAGGGATGTAATAAATTTGAATTATTCGTTCTTACGCTGAACATAATAGAATTTTATGTCCGTCGGTGACTTTCAAAATTAGTCAGAAAATTTTAGTCATAAGTCATTTCAATTAGCGATGGCGACTTGCTCATCACCGGAACGGACCTTACTTGGCGTAGTGCCAAAGCGACGTCGATAACTTTGAGTAAAGTAAGATTGGCTGGAAAATCCCGCTTCCATTGCCACGTCAACAATGCTCATTTTGCTCGTCAGCAAAAGCTTGTGTGCGTGCAATAAGCGACGCTCACTGATCCAAGCTCTTGGAGAGATGCCATAGTGCTCATTAAAAAGCTCTTTAAAGGTTGTGAGACTGGCACCAAATTCTTGAGCATAATCCGTCAGTTTCCACTCTTTCAAATAGTGCTGCTCCATAAAGCGGCGTAAGCGGTCTGAGGTTCGGTTAGTTTGCTGCGATAGCAAGGCATAGAGGACTTCACCCCCTT
>NZ_JAWOTT010000108.1:0-1502 GCF_033338995.1 Vibrio sp. Vb0304 | reverse complement strand
TGGCTATCGACAACGGCGACTAAGTCAAAGCTCATACCGTGGCGTTTTTCGAGTTCTGTTTTCTGAATCGCAAATAGATTTAACCAGCTAGAACCGATATTGCCTTTGCCACATAACGCTACCGCTACGCGCTTTTGCGCTTGGAATAACTGGCTGTGAATCAACTGCACTAATGCTTCGGTATCGGTGCGACGCAGTACCGCAACTAGGCTTAAACCTGATTCAGTTTCAGAAACAAATTCAACTGGTGCGTGCTTCAATTTTTGGTAAAAACCAAAACAATGGTTGGCATTCTTCGTTACGCCCGCTCCGACAGCGGCCACAAGTGAATAGCCTTCTTTGAGTTTGATTTCAGCTTCAACCGCAAGATCTTGTAGATACTTCAGCGCACCTGTCGCAATCTCTGCGGTGTACGCTAAGCGTAATTTTTGCTGATCGGCTTGGGCTTCGTAAGAGAGTGGCTCGAGTTGCGCACGTTGAAGAGACTTTAAAACATCACTTTGGGTTTTGTTGAAGTCATGACCATGTCTAAAGGACAATTGAATCAACAATACCTCATCCAAAGAAGTGATTATTTTTGCTCCACGCCCAGAAGCAAGTACACGCTCAATACGCGTTGAACCCGATTCAGGTTGATAACTGCACTTGAGGCTTAAATCCATCGTGCTTTGCGCGACAGGTTGTAACGTACGGCTATGCAAGACCGGAGCTGCAAGGCGGGCCAGTTCACTCGCTTCGTCTAAGCGCAGTAAAGGCAACAGACATGCGTCCGACACCAAACGAGGATCCGCACTGTAAACGCCAGCAACATCACTCCAAATGGTTACGGTTGTCACTTCCGCCAAAGCACCGATTACGGTTGCGGAATAATCCGAGCCATTCCGCCCCAACAGCACGGTTTCTCCTGCCTCATTTTGCGCCATAAATCCGGTAATGATGACGCGTTTGTGGCTGTGTTGCGCCAACGCCTCCTTAATCAGGGGATAAGAACGCGCACGGTCAACTTCCGGTTGAGTACCTGCTTCTGCACGTAAAAATGCACGTGCATCTTGTGCGACCGCAGGAACATTTTGTTGTGAAAGCAAGGCAGCCAATAAACGTGAAGACCACACTTCACCGTGACCCAACACTGCCGCTTTTTGCGCATCCGTCAGTGGCGCAGTCAGCTCGGCTAAGGTACTGAACTCATCGTGCAAAGAAGCGAGCAATTGCGTCTGCACCTCGCCTTCTAATAAAGATTCAATTAGCTCCGACTGGAATTGTCTTAAGCCTTGCAGTGCTTCATGCGCAATACGGCCATCTTTGTCTAAACCTTCCAGAAACTCGATCAAGCGATTAGTGGTCTTCCCCGCGGCGGATACCACCACCAGATCATTCTCAGCAGAGTATTCTTTGAGAATATCGGCCACACGTAAGTAACATTCAGGGGTTGCTAAGCTGCTGCCACCAAATTTATGTAACTGACGTTGTACACTCATTTTTAGTTCTCCTATTACTGAGCA
>NZ_JAWOTT010000107.1:0-1502 GCF_033338995.1 Vibrio sp. Vb0304 | reverse complement strand
AGAACTACATGATTCAAGCTGATAGCACGGAAGGCAGCTTACAAAACGACTGGTTGATCATGGCAACCAAAGCCGCAATCCAAGCGAACCAATTGGATCAAGCAGACCTTCTGATAAAACGTCTGGCTCGCCAACAATTGACGGAAGTTCAACAGGCAGAGTGGCAACTGGCGCGTGCGACCATACAGCAAAAGCAAGGCGATTACTCTCAGTTGTTGCAACTTCTCAACTTTAAGCCTTGGTGGAAACTACCAAATGAGCAGTGGAAAGATTACTACTCTCTACGTGCCGACGCTTACCAAAGCCTAAATCAGCCGTTTGAAGCCAACCGCCAACTGGTAGCGTTTAGTCAATACGCGTCATCAGCAGAGCAACGCGAAATCTCAAGCCGAATTTGGATGAACTTTGGCAGTTACTCTGAATATGAGCTGACTTCGCTACAAACTGAACCCAGCGAAGACGTGTTAGACGGATGGTTGCAATTAGCAGTTTACGCAAAAACGCTCTCCGGCAATCTGTCTCAGTTAAAAAATACCCTTGAGCGTTGGTTGAACGAGAACCCGTCACACCCAGCGGCAATCTATACACCAGAAGAAATTCAAAACATTCTGTCACTTGATATCGTAAAACCAAATAACACAGCATTGTTGTTACCATTAACAGGTAAGTTTGCGCCTCAGGCACAATTGATCCGCGATGGTTTTGTATTCGCGATGATGAATGATAGAAACCGCGATCCAAGCGCAACGCTTACCGTCATTGATACGAATGCGTACAGCGCTGATGAAGTGAAACAACGTCTTATCAACGAAAACATCGATTTTGTTGTCGGCCCGCTGCAAAAAGAAAACGTCGAACTATTGCAAACCACAATGGATGGTTCAGCAAACAGTCCAGCCATTCCCGCACTGGCGTTGAATATTCCTGAAGATGTTCAGCCAGGTACCGACATTTGCTACCTAGCGTTGTCACCTGAGCAAGAAGTGGCTCAAGCTGCAAAATACTTGTTTAGTGAAGGCTATAGCTTCCCGCTGATCCTAGCGCCAAAAGGCAGCTACGGTGAGCGTGTTGTGCAAGCTTTCAATGAAGAATGGAGCAAGTACAGCTCAAACAAAGTCGCAACAAGCTACTTTGGTGATAAGCGCCAGCTACAAAAAGACATTAACGACGTCTTTGGATTACAAGAGAGCAAACAGCGTATCGCACAGATGCAATCGCTCATGCGCATTAAGTTGGAAACACAGCCACGCAGTCGTCGTGATGTGGACGCAGTTTACATTGTCGCTCGTAGCTCTGAACTAACACTTATCAAACCATTCATTGAGGTCGCAATTAACCCAGATGCGAAGCCACCAAAACTGTTCTCGAACTCTCGTAGCAACAGCGGTGGTGCGACGTACGAAGACTTAACAGGCATTATCTACAGTGACATTCCACTGTTAGTAAACCCAGACCCAATTGTGACCGCTGAAATGAACGAGCTATGGGCAGATCAATCCAAC
>NZ_JAWOTT010000106.1:0-1503 GCF_033338995.1 Vibrio sp. Vb0304 | reverse complement strand
TGTGAAAGAAATGCCACCAGTGGCACCAACAGGCACTATTGCAAGGGCGCTAATTGAGCAGACCGTGAGTGATATTCTTTCAGGCTGAGATGCTGATCGTAAAGTGTGTAAAGGTTAAAAATTAATCATTTTTGAGACATCACTGTTGCTAGACTAGCTTGGTATGACGTTCTGTATTGATGGGTTTATAAATAATGGAGTATACCGAATGAAGTTGAAATCAGCGTTATGGCTAGGATTAGTATCGTGCACAATGGTGAGCATGTCGGCAAATGCAAGTATCGAAGTAAAAGCGAAGCGCATGTTGACAGAAAATACCATGACAGAAAATGTAACCAAGGTGCAGCAGGCTTGTGGTAATGAAGTACTAGAAACCAATATCGATTGGGCTCAGTGGGATAATTATGATTTTTCTGAAGCTCGACTTGATAAAGTAAAAACCACAGGTTGGTTAGGTGGCCTTATTAACTACATCTATGATGATATGGTGAAGTTGTGCACGACAACTGAGCACGCAGCTTTGTATAAAGAAGAGTTTCAAAAAGTTCAAAAAATCCAATTCGTAGGTCAAGATTCAGTGAATGCGAAAAAAGCAGGTTTCGCGTTAGATGAAGGTGGTAGCGTACTCAAAGTTGCTCTGAATCCAAATGCGGCTTACGACTCTTCAACGTTGAAGTACCTTAAGCAGGCATGGAACTAAAACGATGAAGAAAACGTTATTGTCGTTATTCATGGTGTCCGTCAGCTTTGCCGTGGTCGGTGAAGAAGCTCGTTACACCATGGACGACTTAAAGGCATTGAACGGCTCTAAAAATTGGAATGAGCTATTAGCGCATGCGGAAGATATTCGTCCATCTCAACGTAATAGCGAGTGGGAAAGCCTAGTTCAAAATGCGGCGTTGGGAGCGTTTGAACACTATGTCGCATCTGGAGCAAAAGATGATGCGATTGGTCTGGGTCAGCAGTTAATCCTATCTTACCCATTTCTCTCTCAATCTAAGAGTTTTACTCAGCAGTTCTCGAAAGAGCTGGTGCCTGCAGCACAACCATGTATTCAATATGCGATAGAGGGATGTGTGGAAAATTATGGTCAGCTTCTTAATACCTTGGCACCAAGCGCTGAGGTGAGTTACGAAGAAGGAGCCAAAGTTTTCCAGAATGTCTCGAAGTCACTGTCGGTTCCTTTTTTTGCAGCAGCAGTGCAGCAAGCTGAGAACTACTGTGCGGATGAAAACGTCGCAAATGCGTTGCTCTACACCTTGGACAGACCAAATAATACCAACTTCGCTTTGGCGAAAGAGGTTGCTACACAAAGGTGTGCTAACACCGCACTAACAAACTTTGAAAATTACATTATTGAGTCTCAGACCGTAAGAGAAGCACTTTGCCCGACATATTTGTCTAAAGGACATGTAAAAGGGTTAATGAAAAAAGTTTGCCAGTCATAACTGCTCGTTCTTAAAGCCACCGCAAGGTGGCTTTTTAATTTATTGAAATTTAGGC
>NZ_JAWOTT010000105.1:0-1515 GCF_033338995.1 Vibrio sp. Vb0304 | reverse complement strand
GAATCACTTTACAAATGGGTGAAAGAAGATGTGCAGCCAGAGAAGTTTGTGGAAGTCACCGATGTTGTGCTGATCACTCGCGACAACTTCCGTGAAGAGCTACAGAAAAAAGGTCTTTAAGCCTATTTGCGGCGGTGCAATGACCGCCGCTCTTTCGGGAAACGGAGAGAATGATCATGATAAATTCCCCTTCTTACCTTGAGTTTTGCAACATATCGAAGCATTTCCCAGGAGTTAAGGCATTGAGCAACATTAGTTTTCGCGCCAGCAAAGGCAGCATTCATGCGCTAATGGGTGAAAACGGTGCAGGTAAATCAACGTTGCTTAAAACTCTCAGTGGCTTACACCAACCTACTGAAGGCGAGTTGGTCGTCGATGGTAAAGCTTTGGTGTTCAACTCAGCGACTGATGCGCTTGAGCAAGGTATCGCCATTATTTACCAAGAGCTGAACTTGGTACCTGAGCTTAGTGTGGCAGAAAACATCTACCTAGGTCAGTTGCCAACAAAAGGTGGCAGTGTAGATGTGGAAACATTGAACGCCCGAGCGCGAGAACAGCTAAAACGTTTGGGGGAGGATTTTGATCCTTCTCGCCCACTTAAAGAGTTTTCTATCGGCCAGTGGCAAATGGTGGAAATTGCCAAAGCACTAAGCCGCAATGCTCAGATTATCGCGTTTGATGAACCAACCAGCAGTTTGTCTCAACGCGAGATTCAAAACTTATTCAAAGTTATTCGCGAATTGCGCGATGACGGCAAAATCATTCTGTACGTTTCCCATCGTATGGAAGAGATCTTCGATTTGTGCGATGCCATTACCATCTTCAAAGATGGGACACATGTACAAACATTTGACGACATGACCGACTTAACCCATGAAAAATTGGTTGAGCTGATGGTCGGTCGTGAAATCAACGATATCTACAACTACCGTTCGCGTTCTCTCGGCGAAAGTGGCTTACGCATTGAAAACCTTGAAGGAAAAGGGTTAACCCAACCAGTCTCACTCGATATTCGTCAAGGTGAAATTCTGGGTCTGTTTGGTTTAGTTGGGGCTGGGCGAACAGAACTAACCCGTCTCATTTTCGGCGCGGAAAAAGCGCAAGCTGGACAAATTTACATTCATGGGCAGCCCATCAGTGTCAGAAGTCCACAAGATGCGATTCGCGCAGGCATTACGTTATGCCCTGAAGACCGTAAAGCGGACGCTATCGTTCCTATTCTCTCGGTGGAAGAGAACACCAACATCAGTGCTCGTCCATGGAATTTGAAATTGGGCGGTTTGATCGATTTCAAATGGGAAAGAGACAACGCAGAGCAGCAACGTAAGGCTTTGAACGTTAAAACCGCCTCATTACAACAGGCTATAGGGCAGTTGTCTGGTGGTAACCAACAAAAAGTGATTCTAGGTCGCTGGCTCTCCACCGATATGAGTGTGATTTTGTTGGACGAGCCAACACGAGGCATTGACGTTGGTGCGAAATCAGAGATCTACGAACTGATTTTCAATCTCGCTG
>NZ_JAWOTT010000104.1:0-1540 GCF_033338995.1 Vibrio sp. Vb0304 | reverse complement strand
GACCAAAGAGTTTACCGCTCACAAACCCGTCTTTCTGCTTCCACTTTTGTCTTGAGCCATAAAAGTTGCGCAAAAGCGTGACAAGCATTTCTTTTGTAATAACTTTGCTAAACGTTTGTTCGATTTGCTATGGTTGCAGGGTCTATCTGTACTCTTCACGCAAAAGGACGTTTTATGCGCTTATTTATTGCCCTCTTCTTCTCCCTGATTCTCTCTCTCCCGACTCTGGCATCCGAAGAAAAATATTCTGAATCAGATCTATTAGATAGACCGTTAATGGAACGCTATATTTTAGATGAACTTAAATCCTTACGTCAGGATTACCAAACCCTTGAAAAACGAATGATCACCGAGATCACCGATCGTGAATTAACGGTGGCGGATAAATCGCTGAACTACGCAAATGTGACGGTAACGTACTTCTTCTACATCATCGCGGGCGTGGCATCATTGATCGCCTTTGTAGGTTGGCAGTCGCTGCGCGAGTTTAAGCACAACACAAAAGAAATGGCGGACAAGCGATTGGAAAAAATCGCTCAAGAATATGAAAAGAAATTTGTTGCGCTGGAACGAGATTTAAAACGCAAAACTCGCATCATCAGTGAAAACAACAAAGAGATTGAAAAGATCAACGAAATCCACAACTTGTGGTTACGTGCTCAAAGTTCGCAAACGCCGGAACAACGTATTGAGATTTATGACGAAATCTTGGTAATTCGACCTGGTGACCTTGAAGCATTGACTTACAAAGCCGATGCGGCCATGGAAATAAACGAATACCATTGGGCGCTAAGCATATGTAACCGAGTGCTCGAGGTAGATTACACCAATGGCCCTGCGCTTTACCAACGCGCTTGTGCGTACTCTCGATTAGGGATTGAGGAACAAGCGATTGAAGATCTGGAACGCGCCATTGACTACAGCCCTTCAATTCGCGATTTGTTGGCAGAAGAACGCGATCTTGAATTGCTGCACGGTAACGAGCGATTCGAGAAGCTATTGCAGCTGAGCAATAACAACGAATAACGGAACCTACAACATGAGCAGCCACTTTAATCTTGAAGATGCCAGCCAAGTGTTAGTTGGCGCTTTTGCCCTTGCTGTGCCTATCTCTTTTTCGGAAGAAGCATGGCGATTGGGTGAAAGCTTACCTATGATAAACCTGCTCATGTTGTTAAGCCTTTCTGTGATTTTTCTCAGTTTTTTCGCTTATCAAAGCGTATTTCAAAGCCACATTAGAAAGCGCATTCCCATCTTTGTATTTCGCGTTGTGATCGCCTATTCCATCGCCGCTATCGTGGTGGCTTTGGTGCTATTTTGTCTCGACAAGTTGCCACTCTTTACTGACCCGATCGTTGCGATAAAACGCGTTATCGTCATCACAATGCCAGCGTCGATGGGCGCGATTGTGGTGGACAGTTTCGACAAAGAATAACGCTTACGCCTCTTCTTCTAAGGTCAAATTAGAACCTGAGTGATCTTTGCCTAACACATCTTCTGGGTTTCGCAGTGCGCAAGTTTCTAACGACAAACATCCGCA
>NZ_JAWOTT010000103.1:0-1543 GCF_033338995.1 Vibrio sp. Vb0304 | reverse complement strand
GGTCACGATGAGAGTGGCAGGAAACAAGAAGGCATCTTTTGCTAAGTCTTGTAATCCTAAAAAGCCCGCTATGTTCATCATGACAATAATGACCAACAGATGGCTCACGTAAACGCCTAAAACACTAGGGGCCCACTTAAATACCCATGGCATGTTGCCAAAATTAGGATGAACTAACAGCCACATGAACACGCCGAGCGACCAAATGACGGTGCCAAACAAGAAGTCGTTAGAGTTGAAGGCCACATCGTATTGCATCAACCAGTAGGCTTCACCAAAGTGCAGAGCCATACCGAGGAGAATCAGGCGAATGGTGTTGTTGCGTGACCAAAGCCACTGTTTTTCTCGAATCAAGTAGCCAAATACCACAAGCAAGGTACTGAAAAATGGCCCATTACGAGTGAAAAACGGAGCAGGTAAATCGGTGAGAGGTTCATAGCTGCCTGCCAAAACACCATAGACGTAAAGCAGCACAGCTGTTGGAAGAAGTAACTGTGTCATGCCAATTCGAACTAAGAAGGCGATGATAGCGACCGCAATCACCAATGCGGGAATAAACCACAGGTGGACAAGTCCGCCTTCTAGTAATGAATTCAGTGGTGCAGACGCTAAGTATCCCCAGTAGCCTTGTCGTTCGGCAAGGTATCCTGCTTCTGCTACGACTTGCCATTGGAACGGCATGAGTAAGCTGATCACGCTCCAAACCAACCAAATTTGCATTAGAGGTTTCGCATAGTTGGCTAAAGTTTCGAGTGGATTGCTGCTCAGCTTAGGTTGGATAAGGTAACCAGAAATAAGGAAAAAAAGCGGAACCGCAAAACGAGCGAGCTGATTAAGAAGATAACCGACCCAAGGTACGCCATCCCACTGCCAATAAGTGAGGGCCATTTGGCAATGCAGCCCGACAATTGCCACCATGGCAATGATGCGTGCAAATTCTAAACTGGCTATTTTTCGGTTTGTCGCCATACGTTACTTACCTAAATGAATAAAAAACTTCAGCGAAAGTAACAGTTCGCGACGCACTTCATGCATGAAAAAATCAACACATTGCAGCTTGAACCTTAGCAATGTCTGAATTTAAGACTCACTTCAAACTTCTTGATTCCGCATCTATTAACCCACTCAATAGGTCGATCTTAGCGAGAAAATGACATGGATAGATGGTTAGACCAGTTAACTCTTCATTGCAAAAAAGAACGACCGTGCTAAAACTACAGTTATGAAAAAAGGAAAAGTAACGAAAGAGTTCATTCTGCAGCGCGCATTTGAAATTGCCAGTGAAGACGGCTTAGAAAGCCTCACCATTGGCGAACTAGCGAAGCAGTGTGGCATGTCCAAAAGTGGTCTGTTTGCTCACTTTAATTCCAAGTTGAATTTGCAGCTTTCCGTGCTTGAGTACGCAAACCAAGTGTTTGCTGAAAGAGTGATTGAACCTGCACGCGGGCTTGGTGATGGTAATATTGAGCGGAAAATCCGAGGGTTGTTGGATTCTTGGATGACTTGGAACCATTCATTTCAAGGCAGTTGTATGTTCCTTGAT
>NZ_JAWOTT010000102.1:0-1545 GCF_033338995.1 Vibrio sp. Vb0304 | reverse complement strand
TGATTGGGATAACTTCCGTACGTACAACTTTGACGTGATTGATGGTGTGGAATACCAAATCGACATCACTCAACCACCGAAGTACGACGCGAATTGTAAAGTCATTAATCCGGACTCCCAGCGTATCGTGAATCTGACTTTCAATGGCAAACCAGTTGATCCGAAACAAGATTTCATCATTGCGACTAACAATTACCGCGCATACAGCAATACCTTCCCTGGCACTGGTCCGGACTTCATTGCATTTGACTCCCCAGACGAAAACCGTTCTGTGGTTGCTGCGTACATTTCTCGCGTCAGTGAGGAAAAAGGCGAAGTCACGCCAAGCGCTGACAATAACTGGTCGTTCGCACCAATTAAGTCAGACAAAAAACTGGATATTCGCTTTGAAACCTCACCGAGCGAAAAAGCTTCGAAGTTTATCCAAGACAAAGGCCAATACCCGATGAAACGCGTCGCAACTGACGAAGTGGGCTTTGCGATTTATCAGATCGATTTAAACAAATAAGCGACTCGATGTTCAAACTAGCGGCTCCTCAGTGAGCCGCTTTTTGTTGCTGCACAAAGCAGTTAAGATAGTTCAAATGCGCTAACCCTTTCACTGCAGATAACCTTCATGCAAAACGACGTATTTTTCGATCTCACTCAACATGGCTTTTCAGAAGACGAAGCCTCACAACTCATGGTCTATGGACAAGAGTTAGAATTACCCACTAGGCACATTCTTAGCCATCAAGGTGAATTTAGTTCTCACATCTACTTCATTCTGGAAGGGTTATGCCACGCAAGCTATCTCACAGAGAAAGGAAAAGAATTCAGCAAAGAGTTTTATGGGGAAAAGGACTGGGTGATCGGCTTTGAAAGCGTGATAAAAGATCAACCTTCACCGTACTTATTGGAAACGCTGACCGCATGTCATTTATTCTGTTTGCCTATCGAGGCATTGCATCAATGGCGCGCCGAAAAGCACTCAATTTACCTAAAATTGCTCGAAACGCAGTTGATGAACAAAGAGAATAAAGAACGTTTTATGCTGTTGTATTCACCTGAGGAACGTTATCAGTTATTTTGCCACCACTACCCAGATTTAGAACAACGCATTACCGACAGCCAAATTGCGGCTTACCTCGGCATTACCGCTATCAGCTTAAGCCGTATTAAAGCGCGTTTAGCAAAAGACAACAAATAAGAGACGCACCAAACAAAAAAGCTCTTCCAACGAAGAGCCTTTGTTCAATCTAATGACTTATTTAAGAAGACGCGCTCGGAACTGACGCCCTTTCATCTTACCCGTACTGATAATTTGCAATGCTTTCTTCGCGGCAGACTTTTCTACAGCAACGTAAGAACGCACAGGGAACAAATGAATCTTGCCCACTTGCGCTCCTGGGATGCCATTTTTGCCAGTCAAACACCCAAGAATGTCGCCAGGACGAACTTTTTGCTTCTTGCCGCCATCAATGTTGATGGTCACCATCTTCGCTTGGTATGGCTGCTGATTTGATTTCGCTGGCAAGGTCGCGGGTACCACATCCATCTCTAAGT
>NZ_JAWOTT010000101.1:0-1564 GCF_033338995.1 Vibrio sp. Vb0304 | reverse complement strand
AACAAAATCTTAAATTGAAGAGTTTGATCATGGCTCAGATTGAACGCTGGCGGCAGGCCTAACACATGCAAGTCGAGCGGAAACGAGTTATCTGAACCTTCGGGGAACGATAACGGCGTCGAGCGGCGGACGGGTGAGTAATGCCTAGGAAATTGCCCTGATGTGGGGGATAACCATTGGAAACGATGGCTAATACCGCATGATGCCTACGGGCCAAAGAGGGGGACCTTCGGGCCTCTCGCGTCAGGATATGCCTAGGTGGGATTAGCTAGTTGGTGAGGTAAGGGCTCACCAAGGCGACGATCCCTAGCTGGTCTGAGAGGATGATCAGCCACACTGGAACTGAGACACGGTCCAGACTCCTACGGGAGGCAGCAGTGGGGAATATTGCACAATGGGCGCAAGCCTGATGCAGCCATGCCGCGTGTGTGAAGAAGGCCTTCGGGTTGTAAAGCACTTTCAGTCGTGAGGAAGGTAGTGTAGTTAATAGCTGCATTATTTGACGTTAGCGACAGAAGAAGCACCGGCTAACTCCGTGCCAGCAGCCGCGGTAATACGGAGGGTGCGAGCGTTAATCGGAATTACTGGGCGTAAAGCGCATGCAGGTGGTTTGTTAAGTCAGATGTGAAAGCCCGGGGCTCAACCTCGGAATAGCATTTGAAACTGGCAGACTAGAGTACTGTAGAGGGGGGTAGAATTTCAGGTGTAGCGGTGAAATGCGTAGAGATCTGAAGGAATACCGGTGGCGAAGGCGGCCCCCTGGACAGATACTGACACTCAGATGCGAAAGCGTGGGGAGCAAACAGGATTAGATACCCTGGTAGTCCACGCCGTAAACGATGTCTACTTGGAGGTTGTGGCCTTGAGCCGTGGCTTTCGGAGCTAACGCGTTAAGTAGACCGCCTGGGGAGTACGGTCGCAAGATTAAAACTCAAATGAATTGACGGGGGCCCGCACAAGCGGTGGAGCATGTGGTTTAATTCGATGCAACGCGAAGAACCTTACCTACTCTTGACATCCAGAGAACTTTCCAGAGATGGATTGGTGCCTTCGGGAACTCTGAGACAGGTGCTGCATGGCTGTCGTCAGCTCGTGTTGTGAAATGTTGGGTTAAGTCCCGCAACGAGCGCAACCCTTATCCTTGTTTGCCAGCGAGTAATGTCGGGAACTCCAGGGAGACTGCCGGTGATAAACCGGAGGAAGGTGGGGACGACGTCAAGTCATCATGGCCCTTACGAGTAGGGCTACACACGTGCTACAATGGCGCATACAGAGGGCGGCCAACTTGCGAAAGTGAGCGAATCCCAAAAAGTGCGTCGTAGTCCGGATTGGAGTCTGCAACTCGACTCCATGAAGTCGGAATCGCTAGTAATCGTGGATCAGAATGCCACGGTGAATACGTTCCCGGGCCTTGTACACACCGCCCGTCACACCATGGGAGTGGGCTGCAAAAGAAGTAGGTAGTTTAACCTTCGGGGGGACGCTTACCACTTTGTGGTTCATGACTGGGGTGAAGTCGTAACAAGGTAGCGCTAGGGGAACCTGGCGCTGGATCACCTCCTTA
>NZ_JAWOTT010000100.1:0-1575 GCF_033338995.1 Vibrio sp. Vb0304 | reverse complement strand
TGAGCTTGCAGCTTTCATCCTGACGCTTTTGGTTGCATTTGTAACTCTAGGTGGCATCAAATCTATCGCAAGTGTCGCAGGTAAAGTGGTTCCAGCAATGGCGCTGTTTTATGTGTTGGCGTGTCTTAGCGTGATCATCATGAACGCAGATCAACTACTAAATGCTGTTGAACTTGTGTTGGTATCTGCTTTCACGTCTACCGCAGCAACGGGCGGTTTCCTAGGTGCTAGCATCATGTTGGCAATCCAATCTGGTATTGCGCGTGGTGTATTCTCAAACGAATCAGGTTTGGGTAGCGCGCCAATGGCCGCAGCAGCAGCGAAAACAGACTCTTGTGTTAAACAAGGTTTGATTTCGCTGACAGGTACCTTCTTCCATACCATCATCATTTGTACCATGACAGGTCTAGCCCTGATCCTAACTGGCGCTTGGCAAAGTGACTTTTCAGGTGCCGCGATGACAACACATGCCTTTGCTGTTGGTCTCAACGCAGAAACATTCGGCCCAATGCTGGTGTCTATCGGTCTGATGTTCTTTGCGTTTACAACGATCCTTGGTTGGAACTACTACGGTGAGCGTTGTGTGGTGTTCCTAATGGGCACAAAAGCGGTTCTGCCTTACAAGATTATCTTCCTTGCTCTAGTGGCTTCAGGCGCGTTCCTGCACCTAGACATGATTTGGATTCTGGCAGATATCGTAAACGGTTTGATGGCGATCCCTAACCTTATTGGTTTGATTGCGCTTCGTCATGTTGTACTGGCAGAAACTAAATTGTTCTTTAACCCTTCAGTTCAATCTGATGATCTTGATGCGGTAAAAGCATAGCTCTACAAAGAACCGTTAAGCCTGCACTTAAACGAGTTAGAAACCTTAAAACACAAAGCCCGCTCATGTTTAGCGGGCTTTATTTTTATCTAGATTCAGATGACAGCGTTAATCACGTAACCACTGATGTTCAACCTTCTCTCCACGCTGTTCAAAAAACTTAGCGTTTTGCTGTTTGAACTGATCAACTTTAATATCCGCGATTGGCCAATGGGCAAAATCTTCCGTAATGAAAGACTCATCAACGCCAAATTCTAGCGAATCTAAATGCTTACCTATGTAACGGTAAAAATAACTCTGTCCGACGCTATCACACACCATTGGCACATGCGCCATTCGCTGGCGATTCACTGATACGGATGCCCAAGTTGTGGCGTTCGGTTTGCAAGTTTTCTCCTGCACAACATCGATTTCAAACTTGTTGTCTAACGTCGTAGATACAAAAACGACGATCGCATCGTCAAGGTAAACTCGTCTTAACAAGAGCTGTTTGGTGTCGTGCGTTCGCGCCTTTTGGATACCATTAGAAAACGGCTCAAAGTGCGCCCAGTGCCACCCCCACTCCATCCCCCGAGGTGAAAACTTGATTTGTGGTAATGTCATCCAAGCAACAGCACTCGCAAACCCCAACAAAAACAGCGTCAGCATTAAAGCAAGTCGGTATAAATTGCGCATTTAAAGTGGTTCTTCAATCAGTAACTTAATTCCTAGCGCAACAAGCACAGCACCTGTTACTCCTTCCATCCATT
>NZ_JAWOTT010000099.1:0-1575 GCF_033338995.1 Vibrio sp. Vb0304 | reverse complement strand
TCCAAGTTTTGCAGGTTGCGTCATCTTGATTTCGTCGTCTAACGAACGGTAGACAATCGTATTCCAGATTTCGCCATTATCCATTTCAAATTCAATCGCGTAATTCATGCCGCTTACCACCTGAGTGCGAACACTGAGGATTTGCTTTAACTTAGCGGAAGTGTTCATTTGCGCGAGTACCACATCAAGCAATGGTTGCGCTTCATCGGTCATGTCACTTTGTGACCATCCGCCGGGCAGTTTTTCTAAGTTACAGATTGGGTTCGCTTCCGGTTGCGATTGGGCAGGCGCCTCGGTCTCTTCCTTTTGATTACATCCAGCTAAAGCCACTACACATACGAGTGACGCCAATAATGTTTTCTTCATAACAAGACCTTTCTTTGTAATGTGCTCAGTATCCTAGGGGGTTCTGTGAATTATATCTGTTTCATATTCAAGAAAGTGTTGGTCACATATCGCTTTGTTTCAATTGATTCTGTTCAGCAGTATTTATCGGTTAAATACAATTAACAGGTCATTGTTGGGTTAAAAATAAGCAAAAACAGATTGTTAACTATTTAATTGAGTGAAAATTGCCCTATGCTATAAACGATAAGCGATCCAAGGTAGGAAAGGATATGAGAGAAAGGGTTCTGTTTTTTGATTTATTGCGCTGCGTCGCCGCAGTGGCTGTGATCGCTATTCATGTCTTGGCGCCTTATCGAAACGAGTTGGGCGTGATTCCAATGGACCAATGGCTCACCGCCGTTGGAGTGAACAGCGTGACCCGATGGGCGGTGCCGGTATTTATTTTGATTACGGGCGCTCTGATGCTCAGTGATACACGTCCTTTTGATGGCAAGTATTACGTGAAGCGGCGTTTGGGGAAGGTGTTGGTGCCTTTTCTAATTTGGTCGACGTTCTACGCGTATCTGTCGGGTTGGACGGCACAAGGATTCGATTTTGAAACTGTCAAAGAAGTGCTGAGTAATAGTCCGTTTCATGCCACCTATTACCATTTAGGCTTCTTCTATTACTTTATTCCACTGTATTTCGTGATTCCTCTATTCCAATGGATGGCACGTAATGTTGATGACAATGTCCTCTATACCTATCTGGCTTTTTGGATGTTCACTAGCACGTTATTCCTGTTCAAGATTGATGGGCCATGGAGTAACCAAATGTGGCTCTATATGGGCTATCTGCCTTTGGGCTATGTTCTGTTTCAAAAAGTGCCACTAAATCGTTCTATGGTGACGTTGTTCACTGGGTTTGGATTGGTGGCGTTAGCCGTGACATTCACCATGGTGGTGACCAACAGTTTAGAAGCAGAGAAATACACCGTGGGGCGTTGGTTGTCATACAAAACATTGAACGTGATTTTGGCGGCATCGATGATTTTTATGCTGTGTCGGTATTTTGGGGAAGGGTTGCCGAAGAACGTGCAGAAAGTGGTGAGTTTTATCAGCCAGCACAGCTTGGGCATTTACTTACTTCACCCAATCTTCTTATGGCCGATGAAAGAGTTCGGTTGGTATACCGGACATCCGGCATGGGTGATCCCTGTGAGGATGGTGTCAAGTGGGGCGGGAGCCT
>NZ_JAWOTT010000098.1:0-1579 GCF_033338995.1 Vibrio sp. Vb0304 | reverse complement strand
AAAGGGCGTATGATGAAAAAAATTGTATCACTCAGTTTGCTGCTGTTCGCACCATTCCTTTCTGCCAATTCCATTACTTTTAGTAGTCCTCAGCAACCTAGCGTCACACTTAAACTGGAAGAGCTTCAATCTCTCCCAACCACCAGCTACACCACTGATTTACCTTGGATTCAACAATCTTCAGAGTTTCTTGGTGTAAAGCTCAGCACGCTGCTGACTCATGTTTATGGAAGCATCCCAGAGCAAGTCGATATCGGCAGTTTAAACAACTATCACTCCACCTTATCTCGCAAAGATATTGTTCGTTATCAGCCAATTTTGGCGTACCAGCAAGATCATCATTACATCAAAGTGAGAAATAAAGGCCCTTACTGGGTGATATACCCTCTCAGTCAATATCCTGAATTGGATCACAATGAATATCATGCCCAAATGGTGTGGCAAGTTAATGAGATGAAAATAAAACAAAAATAATGAAGTTATCAGAAGCTTACCCAATTAAACAAAAAAATTATTCGACGACCAGCAAAATGCTCCTTTTGGTTTTTGCCACTTCTTTATTGCTCGCAAATGTCATATTGCTCCAACAAACTCGGGTCTTAGCGCAAAGTTTTACTGATGAGCAAAAACAAGCGACATGGTTTTTATTCCAGTTATCGAAAGAACTTTCTGAGCTCGTCAGTGAAGCACGTCGACTGGACGAAAATGTTTTAAAAATAGAAGGTGCAGAACTTCAGTATGAGCTTGCTTGGAGCCGTTTTGATTTATTAATAAATAGTAAAGACGTCTACACCTTTTTTTCTCGCAATCACATTCAACAATATTTTTTGCAACTGTTTAATGAGTTTAAAGAGTTAGAACCACTGTTGGTGGAAGCCAAAACCGGCGACAGCCAAGCGGCAGCTCAGTTTTATCGCGCCACTCAAACGCTGTATTTAAACTTGGTGGAGTTTGTGAACCAGAACTTTCGCTTAACCAGCCAAGTGTACGAGACACAAAAAGATGAAAGCCAACGATTGATGAAAGCGCAATACATGCTGTTTGCCACTTTCGTCTTGTCGATTTTGTCGCTGACTTACTTCTTCTACAGAGAATCGCACTTCCATCGTAAGCTGGCGTTGAGTGACCCCCTTACTGGCCTTGGCAACCGAAATGCTCTGTTTGTCACGTTGAGAAATAACACCCGCAACCGAACGGCTTTTTCTTTGTGTCTGTTGGATCTAAACGGGTTCAAAAACGTGAATGACACGTACGGCCACCAAGCTGGTGATACGGTGTTGTGCGAAATTGCCAAGCGATTGAAAGACATGAATATTGATAGCTTCAGTACCTATCGGATGGGTGGAGACGAGTTTGCTGTCGTGATTGAGTCCTCAGACGTCGATGCAGAGGAGGCAAAAAAACACATCCATTCCGTGTTTGATACTCCGGTTCTGAACGCGAACAACGTATCGTCACTGTCGACCAGTATTGGCGTCGCGCACTACCCAAGTGACAGCGATAATGTTGACTTTCTTATCAGCATAGCGGATAAGCGCATGTACAAAATGAAATTTCAACGTTAAACGGTATATATGAT
>NZ_JAWOTT010000097.1:0-1587 GCF_033338995.1 Vibrio sp. Vb0304 | reverse complement strand
AAGAAGAATGCACAACAGTGCGCGTAGTTGCTCGGCTGATCCCTTCCGAGGTAGGAATCGCATCGTAGCCATTAAATAGAGCAATCCAAGTTACCGTAATGGCAAACACAAAGCATTTGATCATGCTGTTGCCGATATCTTGTCCCAACTCAACAGAAGATTGCATGGCTGCCCAAAAGCTGCCGTGATCCACACCTTTCCAATCCACACCGACGAGCTGTGCCCCCCAGATGCCAACAGCCATGAAGATCATCGCAAGTAGTGGCATTGAGATAGCCCCAGCCCAAAAACGTGGTGCAATCACTCGTTTCAGTGGGTCAACTGCCATCATTTCTAAGCTTGAAAGCTGCTCAGTAGCTTTCATCAAACCAATTTCTGCCGTCAGCGCAGAGCCTGCACGTCCAGCGAAAAGAAGCGCAGTAACCACCGGCCCAAGTTCACGCAGTAGTGACAACGCGACCATCTGACCAAGACTGCCTTCCGCGCCGTAATCCACCAGCACTACATAGCCTTGCAAGCTAAGAACCATGCCGATAAACAAACCAGACACGACGATAATAGCCAGTGATTGCACGCCAACGGAATACAACTGTTTGATGAGTAGAGGAAAACTTTTAGAGGGTTGAGGCTTAGAGAAGATAGCGCCAACAAGCATCAAGGTTGCACGGCCAAAAGCTTCACAGATGGCGAGCGTGCGTCTTCCTAATGAAGCGACAAATTGAATAAAGCTAGCGACCATCAAATAGATCCTTTTCGATACTTTGCGCAGGAAAACGAAACGGCACTGGGCCATCTGCATCACCTTGTAAGAACTGCTGCACTCGCGGGTCTGGGTTTTGACTCAACTCCTCTGGCGTGCCAAACGCGATGATCTTGCCATCTGCTAGTAGGTAAACCCAATCAGCAATACTCATGACCTCCGGTACATCGTGTGATACCACAATAGACGTAAGGCCTAGAGCTTGGTTTAAGTCTTTGATCAACTCAACCAAAACACCCATGGTAATTGGATCTTGTCCCACAAATGGTTCATCGAACATGATTAAATCAGGGTCAAGTGCGATGGCACGAGCCAATGCGGCACGCCTCGCCATACCGCCCGAAAGCTCACTTGGCATTAATTGCGCGGCTCCGCGCAGACCAACCGCTTCGAGCTTAAGCAGCACCATAGTACGAATCAAATCTTCTGAAAGATTGGTGTGTTCACGCAGTGGAAAGGCCACATTGTCAAATACATTCAAATCCGTGAATAGAGCCCCGGATTGAAACAGCATGCTCATTTTCTTACGAGCGTTGTAGAGTTTTTTGCGAGAAAGAGTCGGAATGTTGTCACCATCAAACCAAATCTCTCCTTGTTCGGGATACAACTGACCGCCAATTAAACGGAGCAGTGTCGTTTTACCGATTCCCGATGGTCCCATAATCGCCGTCACTTTACCTTCAGGAACATGCAGATCAATACCATCAAAGATCGTGCGATTTCCTCGTGAAAAAGTGAGGTTGTTCACGGTGACTAAATCGTTGTTCGACATATCATCTCTTCTACTGTCAGAGCATTAACGCTCGCAGAGTTGTCAAGTCAATCCG
>NZ_JAWOTT010000096.1:0-1588 GCF_033338995.1 Vibrio sp. Vb0304 | reverse complement strand
CGATGGATTTGCCGAACTGTTTGCGCTCATGCACGTAGGGGACGACGATATCCATACACGCTTGCATAATGCCGAGTGGGCCAGCAGCTAAAACAACGCGCTCGTAATCAAGCCCACTCATCAATACTTCGACGCCACAATTGAGTGCTCCGAGAATGTTTTCTTTAGGTACTTTGCAATTGTTGAAGACGAGCTCAGATGTGTTTGAGCCTCGCATTCCCAACTTATCGAGCTTTTGCGCGTCACTGAATCCGGTAAAACTGCGCTCGACGATAAACGCTGTGATCCCGCGCGATCCCGCATCAGCATCTGTTTTGGCGTACACCACGACCACGTCCGCATCGGGGCCGTTCGTGATCCACATTTTTGTGCCATTGAGTAAGAAGTGGTCGCCTTTGTCTTCGGCTTTTAGTTGCATGCTGACGACATCCGAACCCGAATTGACTTCGCTCATCGCCAGAGCGCCTATGTGCGAACCATCAACTAATTTAGGCAGATACTTTTCTCGTTGCGTTGGGGTGCCGTTTCGAAAGATTTGATTTACGCAAAGATTAGAATGCGCGCCGTAGCTGAGCGCGACGGAGGCTGATGCTCGGCTTATCTCTTCCATTGCTACAACGTGGGCGAGGTAGCCCATTTCAGCACCACCATATTCTTCGCTGACGGTTACGCCAAGCAAGCCCATTTCACCAAGAAGTGGCCATAAATGGCTCGGAAACTGATTGTAATGGTCAATATCAGCGGCAATAGGAGCTATATGCTCACTCGCGAACGCATTGACGTGATCTCGGAGCATATCAATGGTTTCACCGAGCCCGAAATTCAGCGGGATGTAGCTCGTTTTCATAACGTCTCCCTGTTGCAGGTGTGTGACTGTGAAAATCGTGCACTGCTTGAGTGAGGGAAATTTGAGTTAGTGGCGTTGTTACTTTTCGTTGTTTTTTAGTGTTTGAAGGCAGCGTTCTTTTGCTGCATTGAGCTCGCCCATGACGACACCAATGTCATTTAACTGCTGTTGCAACACGGCTTGCTTTTCTTCAATGATATTGAGCATTTTGAGCAGCTGTTCATCCGTTTGTTGCATGTCGTAAAGTTCGAACAGTTCACGTATTTCTGCCAGCGAGAAGCCGAGCCGTTTCCCTCTAAGAATCAGTTTAAGTCGGATTTTGTCCCTACGCTGATAAACGCGCATATTGCCTTTTCGCTCTGGCTCAATCAGGCCGACGTCTTCATAAAATCGAATGCTGCGCGTCGTGATGTCGAACTCTTTGGCGAGATCACTGATTTTGTATTTTTCCATAACACACTTACCTCGAATAAAAATCCAGCTTCTCGAAATCTGACCATGACTGAATAAAAATTAGGTTGTTATCAATGTGTTTCTTTACCTCACTGTAAAGGCTAGTGCTATGCTTACGTAAACGTCAAGAAATCACAGTGCGATAATTTCGTTGCCGGATAAGGGATAGAGCTTCATCGTTTGAGGTGAGAAAACCTGAATAGGCAATTGTGGTGGGTAAGTTCGTACGCTGTGATACACCGTTAGGGAATGCGAATCATGGGAAACGACATTTGGATTGTCAGTGCG
>NZ_JAWOTT010000095.1:0-1591 GCF_033338995.1 Vibrio sp. Vb0304 | reverse complement strand
AAATGGAATACATTGCACTGCGTGAGAACATGGGTCGCGCTCAATATCGCGATGACGTGCTGACTCAGCAGCATTCCGGCCAAAGCTTCGGTGCAAATCTACCTAAAGACATTACTGCAGAATTCGTTCGTAAAGAAGTCGCAGAAGGTCGCGCCATCATTCCTTCGAATATCAATCATCCAGAATCTGAACCAATGATTATTGGCCGTAACTTCTTAGTTAAGGTGAATGCCAATATTGGTAACTCATCGGTCACGTCTTCAATCGAAGAAGAAGTGGAGAAACTTGTCTGGGCGACACGCTGGGGTGGCGATACCGTGATGGACCTTTCTACCGGCCGTAACATTCATGAAACTCGCGAATGGATTTTACGCAATAGCCCGGTGCCAATTGGTACGGTTCCTATGTATCAGGCTTTGGAGAAAGTAAATGGCATTGCTGAGAACCTGAATTGGGAAGTCATGCGCGACACGTTAATCGAACAAGCAGAGCAGGGTGTTGATTACTTTACTATCCATGCTGGTTTACTACTTCGCTATGTTCCAATGACGGCGAAACGAGTGACGGGGATTGTTTCGCGTGGTGGCTCGATTATCGCTAAGTGGTGTCTAGCGCATCACCAAGAAAGCTTCTTATACACCCATTTCCGCGAGATCTGTGAAATTTGTGCGAAGTACGATGTCGCTCTATCTCTTGGTGATGGCTTGCGTCCTGGCTCGGTTGCAGACGCGAACGATGAAGCGCAATTTGCAGAGCTGCGTACGCTCGGCGAGTTGACGAAAATCGCATGGGAATATGATGTACAGGTCATCATTGAAGGCCCTGGCCATATTCCAATGCACATGATCAAAGAGAATATGGACCAACAGTTGGAACACTGTCATGAAGCGCCGTTCTACACCTTGGGTCCTCTAACGACAGATATAGCTCCGGGTTATGACCATATTACATCCGGTATTGGCGCGGCGATGATTGGTTGGTATGGCTGCGCTATGTTGTGTTACGTGACCCCTAAGGAGCACTTGGGGCTTCCAAATAAAGAAGACGTTAAAACCGGTATGATCACCTACAAGCTAGCTGCGCATGCTGCGGATTTAGCAAAAGGGCATCCGGGAGCACAAGTTCGTGACAATGCCTTATCAAAGGCGCGTTTTGAATTCCGCTGGGAAGACCAATTTAACCTCGCTTTAGACCCCGATACGGCACGTGCATTTCATGATGAAACGCTACCGCAAGAGTCTGGAAAAGTAGCGCACTTCTGCTCAATGTGCGGCCCTAAATTCTGCTCAATGAAGATTTCTCAAGAAGTCAGGGAGTATGCCAAAGATACAGAGCAAGTTGCCGCGGATCAGGCGATTTCTATCAAGATGTTAGATGACCCGCTGGAAGGCATGCGTAAGAAGTCTGAAGAGTTTCGTGCGACAGGCTCAGAGCTTTATCACCCAGCCGTGCACGCCGAGGCGGATGAGTAATGGCTAAAATCCTTATTCCATCGTCGTTAATTCCGCTGACAGGATCTGTTCAGCAGAGTTTATTGTTGGCGAAAGAACAGGGTTTTAGTATTGATGAGATTGAGTTGGGCGTAAGCCCG
>NZ_JAWOTT010000094.1:0-1592 GCF_033338995.1 Vibrio sp. Vb0304 | reverse complement strand
CATTCGCTCTGGTTCCCCGTCTGGCTTCAGTCCGTTCTTGCTGAAAGGCTGAAGAGATTTTGAGGTATTGCTACTGAGCCTTAAACTTCGATTTGTCCAACTGATGTTTTTTTAGTTTGTCGTACAAGGTCTTGCGTGACACCTGTAATTCTAGTTGAACCTCTTTAAGTCTGCCTCTGTGTCGCTGCAATGCATCAAATAACAGACAATATTCAAAGTGTTCTGTGCGTTGAGTCATGCTCTGAATTTCGATGCTCTTTTCACTGTCCCAATCTTCCATGCGAAAAGTCTCAGGTTTGAGAGCGCGCAGCTCCGCAAATTGGCGCAGTTGTTTAACGTTTTCTGGCCAAGAAAGCTCTGTAATTCGGCGTACTTCGTCCAAACTGATGTGCGGTGGTTGCAGCTGATAACGGCTTGCTGCATGACGCACGAAGTGTTTGTAAAGTGGGCCAATATCTTCTTTGCGTTCATCCAGCGTTGGTAAGTGGATGAGCGTTGCGAACGCTTTAACATCGGCATCAACCTTGGTCGTCGCACCAAATACGCGCTCCAATTTCGGGTGGTTAAACAGGCATTGCCACTGTGCGAGCGAGATATGTTCTGCGCTGTGCAGGTACAAACTGCAACGGTTTGAGTCTTCCGTCAGGTGGTCAATGGCTTTGTCGAGTGCATCTAGCGACAGTTCGTAAAGGTCTTCACCTGATGCTGCAATCAGCTCGCTGTCTGGTGTGGCGTGAATATCGTGAGCAAATTGCGCAGCTAATCGGCGACCAGTGCCGTCTTGTCCCACGAAAATCAGAGGTTGGTTCGTCGGTGCGCTGATTAAGGCTCGGCGAATACTCACCATGACTTTACTGTGACCAATCATTTTCGGGCCGACATGGGTTTGCATGTCGAGCTCTTTCTTAAGCCAGATGTTTTCTTGCAACAAGTTCAGCTTATCGCTGGCGTTGTTCAGTGATTTCATCAGTTGATCGGTTGAAAATGGTTTTTCCAGAAAGTCGTACGCGCCGCTTTTCATTGCTTCGACCGCCGTTTTAACGTCGCCATGCCCAGTTAGAACGATGAATTGAAAGTGGTGATTTTTGCTCAGCAGCGTACGCATAAACTCTAAGCCATCCATGACCGGCATGTGAATATCCGTAATGATGATGGCTGGAGAATTGGCATCGATAACTCTGAGTGCTTCAACGGCATTGGGAAAGCAAGTGACTTCAATGCCCTCGATAAGTAGTGCTTGTGAAACGGCATCACGAATGTGTGGTTCGTCATCAACAAAGATAACTGCGTTATGCATGGTCGTTTTCCGTTACTGGTTTGGTGGTACTGGTGTTTGCCATCGGAACGGTGACCACAAAGGTCATGCCGCCTGACTCACCCGATTGCGTCCCTTGGTGGTTATAGGCGCTGAGCGCTCCGTGATAGCTTTCTAAAATACGTTTTGAAATGGTCAAACCCAGTCCGAGCCCTTCTGGTTTGGTGGTAAAAAACGGGTCAAAGATTTTCGCCAGTGCCTCGTCAGACATCCCCGGGCCGTTATCTGACACCAGAATATCGCAGCTCGAATCGTGGCATTGAATCGCGATGGAAAT
>NZ_JAWOTT010000093.1:0-1614 GCF_033338995.1 Vibrio sp. Vb0304 | reverse complement strand
AGGGCTCGGAAGAAATTACGCGATTTAGGACAATATAATGAAAAAATCCGCATTGGCGATCACCCTGGCATCGCTGCTTTCACCTGTCTCTTATCTACAGGCCCAAGAAACTTCTGTTGACGAAACCATCGTAGTTACTGCGAATCGATTCAAGCAAATCGATGGTGCTGTTCTAGCTCAAACCGTGACAGTAACGAAAGAAGATATTCGCCGTCAGCAAGCTGACAGTTTGTTTGATGTGTTCCGTACTTTGCCTAGTATTGAGGTTGCTCAATATGGTGGCCGTGGCCAAAACGCATCGATTTTTGTTCGCGGTGGCAGTGCCACCCAAGTGTTGGTTTTGGTTGATGGTGTACGTATGCCTCGCGCAATCATGGGCGGTATCGATTTCAACCAATTTCCAATCAACTCTATTGAACGTATCGACTACATTCGCGGCGCACGCGCATCTATCTATGGCTCAGAGGCGATTTCCGGCGTAATCAACATTATTACTCGAGCAAGTATTGATGATGATGCAAGCCGAGTGTCGGCGGGTTATGGCTCCAACAATCATAAAAAAGGCACGTTTGCCGTATCTAAACCTGTAGGTGAAGGTAAGCACATCAAAGGGGTATTAGGTTACGAGAAAACGGATGGTTTTAACGTTAAACCTTTGCCGGGTTTGAATGATGGCGATGAGCACGGATTTGAAACGTTGAACCTTAAATTAGGTTACCAGCAAAACTTTTCTGATAATTTTTCTGGTTACGTTGGCTTTAGTACATACAGCAACGAATACGACTATGACAACAGCAGTTATGGCAATCCTGGGTGGGGAACAGTAGATAAGCACGAAAAGAAAACGGGTGAAGTGGAATACGTAGGTGCAGATTTGTCACTTGAGTATTCTAAAGATGTTTACACTTCTGAGTTGAAGTTAGCTTACGGTCAACAAGACAACTATGACCTTAAATCGGGCCAAAGTAAGTCGACCGGCGATCACGTGGCCATCGAACAGTTCAATGCAATTTGGCTAAACTCATACAGCATCAATGATGAACTGAGTATTGGAGGCGGCTTAGATTACCGTAATGAGAAGTTAGCAAAAGGCTACCTTGCACCAAGTGACTGGGGACCAGCGAAAGACTACAACCCAGAGAAGAACCCAAGAACAAACATTGGCATCAGCGCAATCGCCCAATATGCATTGAATGCATGGACTTTCGAAGCCAGCGTACGTAATGATGAAAACAACCAGTTTGGCAACAACACTACGTGGCAAACCGCAGCAGGTTGGAAAGTTTACGAAGGATACGAATTAACGCTGAGCCACGGCACTGCATTCCGTGCGCCTAGCTTTGTTGACTTGTATTACCCTGGCTATGAAATGCCGAACTTAAAGCCTGAAGAGTCAAAAAACACGGAACTATCGTTATCTGGTGTGGCATCGATTGTTGATTGGACTGTAACTGGGTATTACAACCAAATTGAAAACATGCTGATCTGGAAAGGTGCGGGCATGCAAAACATTGGTGAAGCTGAGATTAAAGGTATCGAACTAGAAGTTAAACTCGATACTGATATTGTCTCTCATGAGTTCTACCTAGATTACAAAGATCCTGTCGACAAGTC
>NZ_JAWOTT010000092.1:0-1615 GCF_033338995.1 Vibrio sp. Vb0304 | reverse complement strand
CTGTGTTAACCACAAGCACGTTCATTGGGCTTAAGCAAACTCTTTTACGACACGTTGTAAGATAGGCACGTTCGCTTCAGGGAAGGTGTAATCCCCTAATTCACCAACTGCGACCCAGCGCCCTTCTTGACCTTCTCGACCATAAGGTTCGTTCTCGAACTGAGAGACGGTAATAAAATCAAATTTTAGTGACTTATCTGGGTAATCGTATTCAAGGTGTTCAAACGGTGCTTGTTCAATCACTCGAATCCCCACTTCCTCTTCAAGCTCACGAAGCATCGCCTGTTCAACTGTTTCTCCTAGCTCGACTTTACCGCCCGGAAACTCCCAAAAACCACCTTTGTGTTTATCATCAGGACGTTTAGTAATAAAGATTTGCGACTTATCTTGATTGAAAATGATCGCTGCAACAATGTGAATTCTTTTCATGGATATTTACCTAGGATCTATCGATATAAAAAGAGCCGCCTAAGCGACTCTTTCTTATTAAGTTATCAAGTTAGATTAATTGATCTGACCGTGACACTGCTTGTATTTCTTGCCACTACCACATGGACAAGGTTCGTTTCGACCTACTTTACGCTCATCACGAACAACAGGTTGATTTGAGCCCTCAGACTCTTCACCATCAGCCAACTGATTTTCCGCAGCTGCATGCTGAGCCTGCGCACAACGAGCAGCTTCTTCTGCTTGTGCACGACGTTGCTCTTCCATACGCTCAACTTCTTCTTGCTGTTGAACGCGGACACGAGACAGAACAGTAATAACGTCAGTCTTCAGCGCTTCAAGTAAACCTTCAAACAATTCAAACGATTCACGTTTGTACTCTTGTTTCGGGTTCTTTTGTGCGTAGCCACGTAGGTGGATACCTTGACGCAGATGATCCATCGCCGCCAGATGCTCTTTCCAAAGCGTATCGAGTGTTTGAAGCATCACTGATTTTTCGAAGTTACGAAGCACTTGTGCACCCACAACTTCTTCTTTCGCTTTGTATACTTCAACGGCTAGGCTGATAATCTTCTCGCGCAGCGCTTCTTCGTACAGTTTGTCGTCTTCCTCAAGCCATTGCTTGATTGGCGCGTCTAGATCGAAATCTGCTTTCAAACGTTCTTGAAGACCTTCCACATCCCACATGTCTTCTAGAGATTGTGGTGGAATGTATTCGTCGATGATCGCTGTGAGCACATCTTCACGGTTTTGTTCAATCATGTCGCTGATATCGTCAACGTTCATGAGCTCATCACGCAGTTCGTAAACCACTTTACGTTGATCGTTCGCCACGTCATCGTATTCAAGAAGCTGTTTACGGATGTCGAAGTTGCGACCTTCCACTTTGCGTTGTGCTTTTTCAATAGAACGAGACAACATCTTAGATTCGATTGCTTCGCCTTCTTCCATACCGCTTTGAATCAAGCTTGCCATACGATCTGAAGTGAAGATACGCAGTAGTGAGTCTTCCATCGATAGGTAGAAACGAGATGAACCCGCATCACCTTGACGACCAGAACGGCCACGTAACTGGTTATCGATACGACGAGATTCATGACGCTCAGTACCGATGATGTGCAGACCACCAGCATCTAAAACTTGATCGTGAACTTTTTTCCACTCAGCT
>NZ_JAWOTT010000091.1:0-1621 GCF_033338995.1 Vibrio sp. Vb0304 | reverse complement strand
TTCACTAGCTCTTGGTCGATAGCACGTAGACCTTCAACCACGTCTTTTGCTACCGCTGATTTCACGTTGTTTAGGATAGCCGCGTTCGCTTGCTGAGGTGCTGCACGCTCAATTGGGTAACCTTCGCCGCGCTTGCCTGTGAACGCTTTTTCGAAGATGTAACGAACGTTCAATTCACCCGCCCAACCAAAACCTTTAGCAAATGCTAGAGAAATCGCGTTGCCGTTATTGATTTGATTGAACAGGAACGCGTCTGATGGCTCTAGGCAGTAACCACAAACAACGCCAGGGTGTAGGTTGCAAGACATCAATGCACCTTGGCCAGTACCACAACCAGTTACCACGAAGTCCACAGCTTTTGAGTTCAGCAGAATGCTCGCCATGATACCTAGGTGAATGTAAGTTAGGTGATGGTCGTTTTCATCCGTCATACCAACGTTGAAAACATCGTGACCAAGGCCACCTGCTACTGAGTTAAGCTCGCCAGCCACCATTGCGTTTTTCGCTGCTTGGCTGTTTTCCATCATTAGTGCAATTTTCATGTGTTACTCCTGCGGAAACTCCGCATTCAAATTTCAATTCTTAAACAAAATCTTTGCGCATTGGGGTGAAAGTATCGATAAGTACACCCGCTTTCAGACAAACGCAGCCATGCTCAATGTTTGGCTCTTTGTACATAGTATCGCCCGTTTTGACGATTTTTTTCTCATCACCGATGGTGAATTCAAACTCACCAGAAAGCACGTAAGTCAGCTGCTCGTGCGGGTGTGAGTGCATCGCACCAATTGCACCTTCTTCAAAGTGCACTTCTACCGACATCATGTTGTCGCTGTGTGCCAGTACTTTGCGTGAAATCCCTTCGCCGAGATCTTCCATCGGAATGTCTTGGTTAAATACGAACATGGTTCACCTAATAACTTGATTGATTAATCATGGATTCTGATTGCTGACGATGTAAGCGATAAATCGTCAATAAATTCATCACGATCACGGTCATTTCTAACAGCGTTCCACCAATGGAACCCACCAGAATATTATTGGTTAGCCAGCAAGACGCGCCGAGCAAAAAGCCAATGCGCATCCTGATCCCTGACAAGCAGAACACCGAGTATGTACCAATCACCGTCCCGATAATCGGCCATAAATCACGCCATTGCTCTGCTACCCAAAAACCACTGACTAAACTGATCACAATAAAGACAGCAGCAACTCGTTTCGACGAGACAAAAATCGCCGTGGTCGTTCTGAGCGCCGACAGCAATGCGCTCAGCGCAGAGACCATCGAACCCAGCAATAAAAAGTGGAGAAGATGATTGAGGTTAAAAATCAGCATCAAGATTTTTAGGTGCCTGTCATTCTTCTGGTAGAAGACGGAGAATCCCAAACCAAAACTAATAAACCCTAAAGCTTGCGCTAATATCGTGGTATCCACCATCACCTTCTCGCAACTCGATTAGCGCGCTAGCCAGCCACCATCTACTGCGATGGTGTAGCCGTTGATGTAATCCGCAGCTTTAGATGCTAGGAATACACAAGGGCCAGCTAGATCTTCTGGCGTACCCCAACGAGCAGCAGGAATACGGTCTACGATTTCTTTGTTGCGCTGTTCATCGGCACGCAA
>NZ_JAWOTT010000090.1:0-1627 GCF_033338995.1 Vibrio sp. Vb0304 | reverse complement strand
ATTGGTCTGTCTCTTGTAACCAAACTGGCTCCGCTACGTCTTGCATCGTTGATGATGGGTGCATGGTTTGGTTGTAACGCTATTGCGAACTATGTCGCTGGTTACGTGGGTTCTCATGTGGGTGAACTTGGTGCAATGGCTATCTTTAGTGGCATCGCAGTAACTGCATTGATCAGTGGTGTGATTCTAATGTTATTCTCGAACACGCTTGTTCGTTGGATGCACGGTGCAGAAAACACTCACAGCACTGCAGAACAAATTGAAGAGCAACAAACACAAGTTGCTTAACATGGTTTCAAAGTTATTAAAAAGGGTCGCAATCGCGACCCTTGTCTGTATTCATTCAATGCAGAATACCAAAGCTCTACAGCTTGCTGCGTACTAGTTCTGCCATCATATCGATATGCATGTCATCGTCATTAAGGCATGGAATATAGTGGAACTGCTCACCACCCGCTTCCATAAAGATCTCTTTGTTCTCTCCCGCAATTTCTTCCAACGTTTCTAAACAATCAGATGAAAATGCAGGAGTCATGATATCAATTTTCTTCACGCCTTTACTGGTGATGGTTTCCAATGTTTTATCAGTGTAAGGCTGTAGCCACTCTTCTCGGCCAAAACGAGACTGATAAGACATACCAATCTGATCCGATGATAAACCAAGCGCCTCACCGAGCAAGCGAGTGGTCGCTTCACAATGCTGAGGATAAATATCGCCATTGTCTGCATAACGTTTAGGAATACCGTGATATGAACACAGCAAGTAATCCCCTTTGCCATACTCTTCCCAGTATTGTCGAACCGAGTGCGCAAGCGCTTCGATGTACATTGGATGATCGTGATAATCGCGAATAAAGCTGAATGCTGGCATCACTGGCAGTTGCTTAAACGCTTTTGTGATTCCATCAGACACGGCTGCGGTAGTTGTCCCAGAATATTGTGGGTACAACGGTAGCACAATAACCTCTTCCACACCTTGAGCGATAAGAGCTTCAAAACCAGATTGAAGGCTTGGGGTGCCATAAGTCATGCCGAGTTCCACAGGCATATCGAGATGCTGAGCAAGTTTCTTTGCCTGGCGTTTGGAATACACCATTAAAGGTGAGCCCTCTTCCATCCATACCGATTCATACAACTTAGCGACCTTTGGCGAGCGTATTGGAAGAATCACACCATGTAAAATTGGACACCAAAGCCATCGTGTCATATCGACTACACGATGATCATGAAGAAACTGACTTAAGAAGCGCTTAACCGCTGGAGCGGTAGGTTCATCAGGTGTTCCTAGGTTAACCAGTAACACACCTTGTTTATTTTTAGTTTGCATTGCGTCCCTTTGTTTTCCCAGCATATAAAATGTATAAAAAAAGCGACCTTACGGCCGCTTCACTATAACAAAATTATTAAAAATTTTGATAATAGGTATTACCTATTATGCTAATGCCTTCTCGATATCAGCACTTACTTCAGCAACTTGCTTAGTACCGTCAAATTTTAGGTACTTAGTTTTGCCTGCTGCAGCTTCTTTACCGTAGTAATCGATAAGTGGTGCAGTTTGCTCGTGGTAAACACCTAGACGAGCACGTACTGTTTCTTCTTTGTCGTCATCACGAACAACAAGATCTTC
>NZ_JAWOTT010000089.1:0-1633 GCF_033338995.1 Vibrio sp. Vb0304 | reverse complement strand
GAGCGATTTGGCTTGGAGCGATATAGGCAGACATAAATTTGGTTCATCAGAAATAATTAGGGCCAGATTTTCGCACAATCTGGCCCAAGCTTGAAGCTGTTGCTTACTATTCAGTGGCGGCTAGCTGTTGTCTTGTTGGTTGAGGAAGTCTTTGAATTCCTCTTCATAGATATTAAACAGCACCATGGTGACCGCAAAAATCAGTGGGCCATAAATCAAACCAATCAAACCAAATAAGTGCAGACCACCTAATAATGAGAAGAAAATTATTAAGGTATTCATGCCTGCGCTGCCTTGCATCAACAATGGACGCAGCAAGTTATCAATCGAACCGACGATGACTACACTCCATGCGGTTAGGAAGATTGCCCACGTCATATCACCGGTGAGGAACAAGTACGCGGCGGCTGGTATCCAGATCAACGCCGTACCGACAACTGGAATGAAGGAAGCAAAGCCCATCATGGTGCCCCAGAATAGGCCAGGGAAGCCAGCTAGCCACATACCGATACCGCCCGCTAAGCCTTGCGCGATAGCCGTTAAAAAGGAGCCCATGACTGCGGACTTCGAAACTTGTTCTATCTCGGTCAAGATTCTATCTTCTTGGCTACGAGAGAGTGGCAGAATATGTCGAATTGCCGAAATGATCTTGTCGTGGTCACGTAATAAGAAGAAAAGCACAAACAGCATCAGGAAAAAATCCATCAAGAAGTTTGTTGCATCACCCAGAATTTTCGCACTGATCGCGACAAGGTTTGAACCAAAAGTGGTAGCAAATTGCCCGATTTTTTCGGCGATGGCTTTTGGCTCGATTTTATCGAAAGGTAAGTACTCATTAACAATGGATAGACCTTTGATAACCCAAGGATGTTGGAAGATGTCTTGAATGCCACCATTGGTGACCCATTTGTACGTGTTCTGAGAAAAAACGGAGCCTTGTTGAACAATTGCAGCAAACACAAATAGTAGTGGAATGACAATAATGAAAGTCAAAACTACGCACGTGAGCAGCGATGCCGAATTTTTGTGTTTTGGCATTTTACGCTCAAACCACTCATGCACAGGAAACATAAGCAGTGAGATAATGAAAGCCATTACGATCGAATTGATGTAAGGCTCGACCAATAAATAGCAAGCAAAAGCAGCGGCGAGTAGAGCGATCATTAATACACGATGACTCGACGTGATTTTTACGTTGTTTGGCATGAGATAAATCCAACTTACGGATGACGTTTACAATGGCTCGCGTTGATATCAGCACGAAACCTTTATTACTTTGTACCGGCTTTCCTTTCAGCCTTATGACACAGCTGAATTGGGAAGGGGTAAATGACCTTGTTATAATGACTACAAATCAGATGGTTATCAATCAAGAGATGAAAAATGGGTTGTTGTAACGGCGATAAGAAATGTAAATCTGAGAAGAAAACCAAACGTATTCCGTGGTTTGGCATTGTTCTAGGCGTGTTAGCTGTCTTGGTAATTTTGAACTGGCAATAAAAAAGGACCTTCCGGTCCTTTTCTTATAACTTGCGTGTAGCGCTTATTTTGCTTCTGCCGCAATGATTGCAAAACAGCGATCCGCCGCTTCTAGTGTCGCGTCGATCTCTTTTGAACCGTGCGCTAGAGACGT
>NZ_JAWOTT010000088.1:0-1651 GCF_033338995.1 Vibrio sp. Vb0304 | reverse complement strand
TACTGCCTAATGGGTCAAGCTCGCCTTTGGCCACATTGCTGCCACGCATCACACTCTCGACAACGGCTGGTGTAAATTGAGGCTCAGAAAACACACAAGCCACGTTACCTGATCCCAGTGTTTTTCTGATCTGAATCAGCGTCTTGGCACCCGGCTTTCGGTCGGGAGTCACCGTAAAGTGTCCTAGATTATTTAACTGGTAACGCTCTTCAAAATAACCGTACGCATCATGGAAAACGAAGTATCCTTGGTTCTTCACTGGTGCTAACTGCTGCTCTATTTCCTTATCTCTAGCCGCAAGCTGTTCTTCAAATTTAACAAGATTGTTGCTGTACGTTTTCGCATTAGCTGGATCGATTTCCGCCAATTTGTTCACAACAGCTTGGGCGACCTGTTTAACCGGTTTAATACCCAACCAAAAGTGCGGGTCGTGGCTACCGTGGTCATGACCGTCGTGATCATGCGAATGCGCACTATCAAACTCACGAAGGGCTAGATTTGGTATTTCGCTTAACGTCAGTGTACTAGCTCTATTTGATACGACTTTTTCAAGAAACGGTTCCAAATCATGACCATACCAAATCACCAAATCCGCAGACGCGACTTTTTTTACATCAGAAGGTCGCAGCGAATAATCGTGTGGTGATGCGTTTGACTGAACTAGCACTTCAGGAGTAGTGACGCCTTCCGTCAGTTCAGTCACCATCAGTTGGATCGGTTTAATGCTTGTAAGTACTGTTATCGCCTGCGCTGGCAAGGTTAACATTGCTGAAGCAGCAAGAATTAAAGCTCTTTTCATAGTTTTACTTGGGATATGGCATAGAAAGTGCGATAATGTTACATTATAACATTATAGTTTTGCAAATGAGTTTCATTCATGTCTTCATTAGTCAGTCTTGAACGATTGTGCGTCGAGTTCGATGATCGCAGAGTTCTCGATAACATCAGCATGGAATTAGAAAAGGGCAAAATCACAACCCTAATCGGTCCCAACGGAGCGGGAAAATCCACGTTAGTTAAAGTCATTTTAGGGCTTCAAAAGCCGACTAGCGGAAAATTGGTTAAAGCGAAAAAGCTAAAAATTGGTTATGTGCCTCAGAAACTGAAACTCAACGACTCTTTGCCGCTAAACGTTATCCGTTTCTTAAATTTAGCAGGAAAGTACAGCAAACAAGAATGCCTTGATGCATTAAGACTAGTTGGTGCAGAGCACTTAATTAAGAGCAACATGCACCGCCTTTCCGGTGGTGAAAACCAACGCGTCCTACTCGCCCGCGCGCTGCTACAACGCCCTGACTTGTTGGTTCTTGATGAACCAGCTCAAGGTGTTGATGTTCAAGGACAAATCGATCTATACGATTTGATTGAAAGCATCCGTCACCGCTTCGATTGCGCTGTGTTTATGGTATCTCATGATTTGCATTTGGTCATGGCAAAAACAGACGATGTGATTTGTTTGCACCACCACGTTTGTTGTTCGGGGTCACCAGCAACGATCACTCAGCATCCTTCTTACATAGCATTGTTTGGTAACGCAGCGAGAGAATCACTCGCGTTTTATCATCACGACCACGAGCATCACCATCCCGATTTGTCTGGCTCTCCAGTATCGGGCGACGCTACCTCGTGCTCTAACCATAGCCACGGACAT
>NZ_JAWOTT010000087.1:0-1655 GCF_033338995.1 Vibrio sp. Vb0304 | reverse complement strand
TGCTGATTACGTCGCAGTTGATATTGAGAATCGGCGAGTACGGAAAGTCCCATGGTAGGGATACCTTCTAACCAGCGACTCTTATTGATCATCTTGCGTGCTTCTTGCCAGGTGGCATCCAAAATAATGTACAGCGGCATTTTGGCTTGTTGCTGGCTTTGCATTTCCACATGTTCGAGTGTGATGCTTTCTTCACTTGGGAATAGAATCACCGGGTACAGCGAAGGATCAGCCAAGCGAGTGAGCAACTCTGCTGGTGGTTGTTTGCGATCCCAGATTGCTTGCTCGACGTTGAGTTGGCAATGCTGTAATAGCTGGCCCGTATTGGTGTCACGAGTAAGCTCATTTGGGTGCATCAATAGCAGTATGTTGTGCTTGCTGGTGAGTTTCGGCACCAGCGAGCAAATACAGTTGAACTGAAAACCGCAATGGGGACACGGTTGTGACATTACAGTCGAACCCCTTCACGCACTGGGCTAATACCATCCGAGAACAGACGAACACCACTGATTTGTTCTGGTGTGGCTGTTGGTGCCATGCTCGGGTTCAGAGGGTAGCTTACGCCAGTGTATTGCATGACATGTTTTGCTGGTGTTGCGCCGCCGCCACTAACATCGAAAATCAGGTCGCGCCAACCGTGCGACGTTTGTTGGCCGAGCATCATTGGACTTCTTACCAGTGTAATTCGACTGTTGAAGCGCCATTCTTTTTCATGGTTTTCGAACACCAAGAGCGTACAACCGCCTGAGCCGCACCAATCCAATTGAACCAGCAGTTCTTCATTACCATCACCATTGAGATCGTACGTTAACCAGCGGTATTGGTTATTGCTTGGGTCGGTTTGATGGATGAAGAAGTAGTTACGTACCGCAGCATCGACTTTGGAATCGAAATCGGCACTGGATGGGATGTCAGCACTGCCGATAGGTTGGTCTGCACGCTTCGTCGCCGGTTGTTGAACGCCTGCATCACGAACGGTTGCTGGGTAAAGCACTAAGCCACCATCGGCGATCGGGTACACCATGCTGCCCACTTTTTCCTTGGTGGCTTTGAGTTGATTGCCTTCGCGCGTAAAGAGTCGCTCAGACATCAAACGTTGTTGCTGGTGGTGGGTCATCACAACTTGAACTTGCGATGGGCTCAACTGTTGCCAGAAGCCGCGTTCCACTAATGGGTCTTGACCGTTTGAGTAGCTGTATCTCGTCGTGGCGCTGTGGTCAGGGTTTAAGGTCATTTGCACCTCAAAACCTTGTGATTGCGTTGAGGTGGCTACATAGGTATTTGCCCAGCTAAGCGTTGCATCAACGTTCGCTGCCATGCCACACCCTTGGTAAGTGTTTCCATCGTGTTTGAGTGTTGCTTTCCAGCCATATAAAGAGTCGCTCATGGTGTCTGAACAGAGGTTTTCCGTCATGCGTAGTTCACCATCATCAAGCCTATAAGTGCGTTGGCGCGGCTGCAGTTGACTGCTTTGAATAGACAGCATTTCGGTGGTTTTACCCATCTCTTGGAACTTAAGCGTATTGGCTTCAAAACTGGCCGACCAAGACGGCTCGTTGCCAAATACACGCGTCGGTTTTTGCGGTTGGCTGCAACGATTTGGGTTTTCGGTAGTGAGGAAGTTCACTTGCTCAACCACAAAATTGGCGTCGAAA
>NZ_JAWOTT010000086.1:0-1659 GCF_033338995.1 Vibrio sp. Vb0304 | reverse complement strand
CTCCCTATCGATGTGCTGGCAGAACTTCACCCAAGCCGTATGTGGGTACGCAAATTACGCAAAGGCAAAGCGATTACCGAGCTTTAAATCGGCACCAAGCAGACAACTACATGGATATTAAGTAGATAACGAATAAGAGATTCCCAAGCCCGCGAAATCACGCGTCGGGAATCTCTTTTTTAATGGCGTATTACTTGAGCAACGCGACGGCTTGTTTCACTTGCTCTGCAATTTCTTGATTTACAATCTCACCCGACTCCAAGTCAAAGTTCTCGTAAAAACTTGGTACCGAAACCGACGCTTTAACGTCCGCTCCAAAACATGGCGCTGAACCCGTTGCCGCCGCTAGCACGCTTTGCGCGCCACCAGGGCCCGGTGACGTCGCAAGGTAAACTACCGGTTTATTTTGGAACACATTGCGCTCGATACGCGTTGCCCAATCGAACAAGTTTTTGTAAGCCGCAGCGTAAGAACCGTTGTGCTCTGCAAATGATACAACGATGGCATCAGCTTGCTCTAGCTCGCGTAAAAAAGCGATTGCGCCTTCCGCTTGGCCGATTTCTTTCTCTTTGTCTTCACTAAACATTGGAACGTTGTAGTTGTTTAAATCCAACACGTTCACTTGCGCGCCTTCTACTTGTTGAGCGGCGTAAGTAGCAAGCGTTTTGTTGATTGAGGTTGAGCTGGTAGAAGCACCGAATGCGACAATTTTCATGGTTATATTCCTTTGTTCACGTTTTATGCTTTGCAGAATAAAAGTTAAACAGGCTGGCAACAACCACAAAAATCTTATGGAGAGATTCGAATATTTCGAAGGAGTTGATTTCAATTAAAAGGCGAGATAACGATAGAAAAGATATGCTCAGAAATAGCCAAGAAGCACGCCTAGAATAAGGTGACGTTTGATATAACCCGTTGAAAAAATAGTCACAACAAGGTTAACAGGCTTTCATTCAGTTACACTGAGCACTCATTTACAGCAATTCGTAGATATTATGCTTGTGATTGCAGCTCTTGCCATAGATCACTAACAATCACGCGATCCGCAGGCGTCAGTTCTGCGCGAGCTTCTTCTAGGCTATTCGCGATACGAGATTTTAGCTCTTCAACATCGTTGATGCCGTCTTCTTCACAAGATGCGGCAGACAGAGAGATGTGACCACGTAGATAACCACCAGCAAACAGTTCATCATCAGATGCGTTTTCAATACGAGCATCAATCAGTTCTAGTAGTTTTTCTTCAAATTCAATAATCATGGAGTTTCTCTGAGGTTATTTGGGTTACTTAACGCTAAAATCAGACGCTTCCAGCGGCTTAGTTTGGTAAAACGCACGTAAGGCGTCCGAAAGCATTTTTACTCGCTGTGGCAAACCTGCTTCCAAAATACCTAATACTTCTTTATGCACTTTTTGCATAAAACCAAGCCTATCTGGTTCAAAATCGCCGTGTAGATTGTCACAACTCACCGTAAAAGGGAAGCCAGCACTCGTGGCAAGAATCCATTCGTAAGCTTGAGGGCGAATTTCTACTTTTTCGAACTCAGCTTGTACGGCTTCGGTGCGTCCATCCGGCTCATACCAGTAGCCAAAATCTTCCATTAAACGACGTTCAGGACCAGCGACACACCAGTGCGCGATTTCGTGCAGAGCAGAAGCGTA
>NZ_JAWOTT010000085.1:0-1660 GCF_033338995.1 Vibrio sp. Vb0304 | reverse complement strand
AGCGTTGATTCGGCATCAGTTCCGCTGAAAACGCCGAGGAAACTTGCGTACTGGTTTGCTCACCTGATGCAGTTAGCACGCTATCTTGGCATTTCAAATCAGCAATAACAGGGCCGAGCTCTAAGCTTCCCACTGGACTTTGAATGCCACTGGCACTCCAAACCAATGTGCCTTCACCAGTTTTACACCACGGAGCTGCGTAAGTCGCATGACGAATGTTCAACTCCAGCTGGCCATCAACACCAACAGGCACCGGCAGGCGCGCTTGTTCGACGGCTTTCGATGCAGGGATCGACGCCACCAAATTTTCCGCGTAAGGGCCATCGCTGAGACTGTATCCAACTAAACCTCGACCGCGAATGTTCATATCGCTGCCGCGCCCAAAACGTACCGAAAATTCGGCTTTGCCGGTAAATAAGCTATACCATTGGAAATCCCAATTAACTTGCCCTAGATTTTGACGCTGCCAACGCACGCTAGAAGCCTGACCTTGCCAAACGGAACCGTGAGCACCTTGTATGTCTAGCCCTTTCACAGTGGGGGCTTGCTGGAGAACCCAAGAAACAGGTAACCCCATGATCAAGCTAACAGAAAAACAAACAATAAAGATTACAACGTAAAGTACTGCTCGCTTCACCTTAACCTCGCTTAAATTGCAGACGGTTCACATCAATCATGCCCGCTTGGTCTGTACGATCGATGTCTAAAAATTCAACTTCAATGCCTTGCTGCTCTTTCAAGTAGCGTAACCAATCCACCAACTGGTTGAATGCGAGCGGTTTAATCCACACTTGCACACTGTCGTTGCGTGGTTGCACACGAATCAGTTCCACCTTAAAACGTCGCGCTGATGAAGAGACAAGTTGGTTAAGTGGCTGATTGGAAAAACTGACACCCCCGCTTTTTCCCAATGCGGTAATGTCATCAGCTTTGTCTTGTACCCATGTAAGCAATTGCTTTTCACTTTGGATACGAGATTGCGCCAACTCTGCACGTTGGCTCATCGGCTGCAGCAGCCCCCAGTAAAGAATGCCAAGGATGGCGAATGCACCACAGCCCAGCACAAGTCGTTGTTCACGCTGAGAGATGCCACTCCACCAAGCTTGCGCTTGAGAAATTAAATTCTTCATCATCACCTCACTGACGCTTCAACACAAAGCTACCCATCACAACGTTATCGCTGCGATTAAGCTGACCTTGCTCAACATTAAACTTCTCAGCCAACTTCACACGTGCCTGCTCAAAAGGCTGGAAGTCTGAGCTACGTGCGTGAATGCGCACTTCACCACGTTGGCCGTCATACTTAAAACTGGTGATTTCTAGATCTTTCACCTGACCAAGCGTTGCTGGCAAGGCAGCAAGCCAAGACAACATCGCAACATCTGTTGAGCCACCAGATAAACGGCGCTCTTCATCTGTCATTTGACGCTTTAAATAACTTACGGTCGGAATTCGATTCTTGTTTGGGAAAACCTGACGGAAAATACGTTCGCTTTCTTCACGATAGGCTTGTGCTTGCGCCTCGTACTTGTGGACGACGAGAAGTTGCTGAGCCACGACCACCACTAACAAAACGCCCGCAGCGATAGCCGCCTTTTGCCAAACTTTCCAGTACTTACCCCAAGAAGACTTCGGCTTAAACTCGCCAGTTAACAGGTTC
>NZ_JAWOTT010000084.1:0-1662 GCF_033338995.1 Vibrio sp. Vb0304 | reverse complement strand
AGCTTGCACCATCACAATCTGCCGCATCGAGCGCCCACCTTTTGCATCACCAGCCAACGCAAATGCGATTGGCAGCATTCCTGCGCTAGCAATGCCCGTAACAACACGAGTGACTAAAGCCCATTCAAACTGGCTAACCAAGCCAGTCAGAATCGAGGAGATGCCAAAAACGAAACAAGCAGGCAGCATAAGGCGAAGACGCCCTACTCGGTCCGACCAGCGCCCTAAATAAGGCGCACAAAACGCAATCGCTAGACTATACGCCGTAATAAAGAGTGTCACCTGGCTCGGAGGAACACCAAGATCACCTCCGATAGGTTCTAAAATAGAGCCAAGCAGCAATTCGTCAGCACCTACCAGAAATGCAATAAGGAACAACGCTATCGACTGAATCATGCTTCAACCTCCGCTTGCAACGAAAGCTCCGCTAAGGTCGCGATATCGACGATTCTGTCTGGCCAATCTTGGATAAATGCCTTCTCGTGTGAAACCAAGATGACACTGCCCGCAAAACGTTGTAGCGCCTGCTTCAACGCATCTTTACTGCTGGTATCAAGATGCGTAGTTGGCTCATCGAGAATGAGTACATTGCAGCCTCGTGTTGCTAAACAACAAAGCTTAACGCGAGTTTGCTCCCCACCACTCAACGCCTCTAAGCGACGTTGTGCTTTATCACCCTTTATCCCGAAGCGTGCTAACAGCTTACGAGCCGATTTACTATTGATTGAAGAATCGACCGCACACACCTCTTGCTCCGGTGTATGATCCGGATGACGCCAAGATAGGTCTTGAGCGAAGTAACCGATCTTAAGACCTTGTGCAAACGTCATTTCACCAGAGAGTGGAAGCACCTCCCCCATTAGCGTTTTGAGCAATGTCGACTTCCCTACGCCATTAAAGCCCTCAATCACTAACTTTTCTCCTCGTACGATAGTGATATCAATCGGTGACAGTAAAGGCGTTTGATAGCCAATGCTCAACGCTTCGGCACTAACAACACTTTGATGTCCAATAGGCGCATAAGAAAAATCAAATTCAGTCACGGCATCTATTCTATGCAACTGAATCCTTTCAATTTTATCTAATTGTTTCTTACGGCCCTTCGCAATGCTCGCATTCACACCTGCGCCATTTTTCGCAATAAACTGTTCCAGTTTCTTAATCTCAGCTTGCTGTGAGTGGTACTCTTTTTCCAACAGCGAATTATTGTGTCGCTTTTGCGCCATTGCTTTGTGGTATGAGCCGGTGTATTTCTGGATTTTTTGATAGTCGATATCACAGATGCAGGTAGTAACCGCATTCAGGAAACTCACATCATGAGACACCAACAGTACGGTTCCTACATAAGCATTGAGATAACTCTTCAACCACTCAATATGAGTTGCATCAAGATAGTTAGTCGGCTCATCTAACAATAAGACGTCTGGTTCACGCAACAATAAGCGCGCTAATAAAACCTTATGGCGTTGCCCACCACTTAACGCACTCATTAGAGTATCCAGTCCCAACTGCTGTATACCAAGCCCTGCGGATACACTTTCAATTTGGGCATGTAAGGCGTAAAAGCCTTGGGCTTCCAATTCCGTTTGTAACTTAGCAACTCGGCGAAGCAAAGAAGGCGATGCAGATTCAGCCATCTCTTGATACAAAGAAAATAATTCA
>NZ_JAWOTT010000083.1:0-1667 GCF_033338995.1 Vibrio sp. Vb0304 | reverse complement strand
GTGGCGCAATCTGAGATCCTCAACAAATTGGGATTACAGCGCGAAGCATTTTCGGCTCTCAACCAAACTTATGCGCTGTTCCAATTTTTGCAGCTTGAAAGCCATGACCTGATTGAGCGTGTTGGCCACCTACTCGGCCAGCAAAGTGAGGACTTACTTGCACACATGGCCGCATTTTGCTCTGCGCAGCGCAATGCTCAATGGATGATAGAGCTGGACCATGTCACTCGCGCCCATGAACAGTTTTTGCATTTACAGGCAATGAGCTCAGCAGAAGCGGTTGCTCCCCACCTCTACAACTAATGAGTACCAGAGCAATGGAAAGCAGCAGGATTTCAGCGCCATCACCATTGCTCTAGGTTTATTTGCTATATCAAACACAAGGATACGTGATGTCTTCTCAAACCATTCTTTCGGTGAACAACTTGTCTGTCAGCTTTACGACAAACGATGGGATCGTCGATGCAGTAAAGAATGTTAGCTTCGAGCTACAAGCGGGTGAAACGCTGTCTATCGTCGGCGAATCTGGTTCCGGCAAATCAGTTTCCACCAACGCTTTAATGAAGCTGCTACCAGACAACGCCATTGTCCATCCAGACTCGTCAATCATGTTTGAAGGCGAATCCATTCTGGACAAAACCGAGCGACAAATGCAGCGCATTCGCGGCGATCGCATCGGAATGATATTCCAAGAGCCGATGACTTCACTGAATCCGTATATGCGGGTCGGTATTCAAGTGGCGGAAGCCATGATGTGTCATCGCTCAGTCAATCAGCGCAAAGCCAAAGAACGTGTGCTTGAACTGTTTGATTTGGTTCATTTGCCGAACCCGCAACAAGCCTATGATAAGTATCCCCATGAGTTTTCTGGTGGTCAGTTACAGCGCATCATGATTGCCATGGCGCTAATTAACGAACCAGACATCTTAATTGCCGATGAGCCGACAACCGCGCTTGACGTTACCGTTCAGGCGGAAGTGCTACTGCTGATTAAAGAGATTCAAGCAAAAATGGGGATGGCTATTTTATTTATCACCCATGACCTAGGCGTGGTGAAACACTTTGCCGATCGTGTGTTGGTGATGTGCAAAGGTGAGGTCGTTGAAGAAGGCATCACTGAGCACCTATTTTCTGATCCTCAGCATGAATACACCAAAATGCTGATTAACTCGATTCCGAAAGGAAGCAAAACCCCCGTTGACGAGAAAGCGTCGGAATTGCTCAACGCTGAAGACATTCGTGTGAAGTTTTTGGTGACGCCTCACTTTATCCCAAGCAAAAACGAGTACTTCGAAGCGGTAAAAGGCATCTCGTTACAACTAAAACAGGGCGAAACACTAGGCATTGTTGGTGAATCCGGTTCGGGTAAATCCACGTTAGGGCGTGCGTTGATCGGTTTGCTACCGTCTACCGGAAAAATTGAGTTTAAAGGTCAAAACATGGCCTCACTCAGCGACAAAGAGCGGTTCGATCTGAAAAAAGACGTACAAATGGTGTTCCAAGATCCATACGGTTCGCTTTCACCACGTATGACCATCGGGGAAATCATCACTGAAGGATTAACCGTCCACCGGCCATATTTAAACAAGAAAGAACGCATGCAAAAAGCGCGTGATGTTCTGCGCGAAGTACGTTTGGATCCCGCATCAATAAACCGCTATCCGCAC
>NZ_JAWOTT010000082.1:0-1669 GCF_033338995.1 Vibrio sp. Vb0304 | reverse complement strand
CTGACCATTTATAGTAGTGCAGTTGCATTAGGTGAAGAGAAACAGAAGGTAAAGGATTCATGGTCACAGCAAAACAACTTGGACGTTCGGCACTCGCATTAACATTGATCAGCTTATCTGGTTGTCAGCTGTTTCAATCAAACACGAATGCTGAGGTGGCTTCTCCGGTGATCGTGAACGATCATGCGCAAAGTATTATGGTGATCAGCGATCAAATGGACATGTACTTAAGCAGTGAAGGGCGGGAATCTTTCTTAAATCAGATGCTGGTGGCGCTTGAGTCGGACAGCCGAGATAAATTCAAAGGCAAAGATCCTGACACCTATTCGTGGTGGAAGATCCGCGTGCAACCTAATGAGTGGCAACAAGCGGAGGTAGTCAGGCCAGTAGAAGAGGGAGGGGATACCTCTAACAAGCTGGAGTTTATGGATGTCTCCTATCGTTCAAAAACGGGGTTAAATTTGCGCTCCAAACCGAGTGTAGAGAGTACAAAGCTGGGGCAACTTGAAAAAGGCGAAGTGTTCAATGCGTTGGCGAGAGTTGAAGGAGAACCTTGGATTCTGGTTGAACAAAAAGGCGTTATTAAGGGCTACGTGCATCAAGATTACGTACGCAGCAACGTAGTGAATCGCGATATTTTGTCGACTCAACCGAATCCGTTGCTCGATGCTCAGCAAGCGACTCATTCTGTATCGAGTGCCCGACACGAGCTGCTGGGCAGCTACACTTGTCGAGCGCTGAGCTATGAGTTAACCAAAGACGGTGATGTTACCACGGGGTCATTACGCGCATGCCGCAAAAAACGCAAAGTTTGGTATATCGATACGCCGTCAGCCTCACCAGCTAACCCTTCGTAATTCTTATTGCTTTTATTGATGTGTTTAACGGTATGGTTGGGCACATCAATGTGCGCTATTCCGTCCATTCTACTTTTGTCACTAATTGTCCAACTTCCCGTCATGTAGCTGTCACCTAAACCTCCTACTTTGCACACAAAGGCGTTGTCAAAGTAAGGGAAGGTCACATGCGAACCATTGAGACAATCACACAGCCAATAGCAACCATCGCTAAGTTTGATTTAGCATTCTCTAGCGTATGTCTTCAGCACCGTTTTAACCAACAAGTTGCCAACATCAGTAAAGGCGTTTCGCACAGTGGAGATGGCCATCTCTACGTCGTCTTAGGGCTGTTAGCTTGGTATTTAGATAAAGAACACGGATCTTGGTTTATGTTAGCCGGATTGCTGGCATTTGCCGTCGAGCTACCTATTTACTGGACGCTAAAAAACAGCTTTAAACGCCGCCGTCCTGAAGAACTGAGCGCTTTGTTACCTGCTTTTATCACCCCTTCTGATCGCTATAGTTTACCGTCTGGACATACTGCTGCTGCGTTTGTTATGGCAACACTTATCAACCATTACTACCCAGAACTCGGTTATGCCGCATTCTTTTGGGCGAGCTTAATTGGTACGGCGCGTATTTTGCTCGGTGTCCATTTTTTTACTGACGTCATCATCGGGGCGCTGTTGGGAAGTGCGTGTGGTGCTCTAGCTATTGCGATCGTAGGAGGCTAATGGATGAAAATTCTATACGGTGTTCAAGGTACGGGAAATGGCCATATCGCACGTGCTCGTGCAATGAGCAAGGCATTTGAATCGCACGATGTGCAG
>NZ_JAWOTT010000081.1:0-1672 GCF_033338995.1 Vibrio sp. Vb0304 | reverse complement strand
GGTCTCTCACTTGCAAGCACTAAAAGACGCAGGTTTAACAACGCTTCACATCCTGCCAGCGTTCGATATTGCTACGGTTGATGAAGAAGCGGCGAACCGCGTCGATATTACTGACACCGTAGGTAAATTGTGTGGCATCAAACCAGAAGCGTCTGTCTGTGACGAAGTTGATGGCGCGAAAGTGATTGAAGATGTGCTGAACAGCTACGATCCAGCCACCGGTTCTGCGCAAGCACTGATGAACGATTTGCGCATGCTAGACAGCTTCAACTGGGGTTACGACCCATTCCATTACACGGTGCCAGAAGGCAGCTACGCGACCGATCCAAACGGCTCAAAACGTATTCTTGAGTTCCGTGAAATGGTGCAAGCAACGCACAAAATGAAGCTGAAGCTGATCATGGACGTGGTGTACAACCACACCAATGCCTCTGGCATTAACGACAAATCCGTTCTAGATAAAATCGTCCCAGGGTACTACCACCGTCTTAACGTCAACACTGGCGGCGTAGAAAACTCAACCTGTTGTGACAACACTGCAACAGAAAACTTGATGATGGGTAAACTGATGGTTGACTCATTGAAAGTGTGGGCGGACGACTACAAAGTTGACGGTTTCCGTTTCGACTTAATGGGCCACCAGCCAAAAGATGTGATGGTCTACGCGCTTGAGCAAATCCGCAAGATTGACGAGAACACCTTGTTCTACGGTGAAGGTTGGGACTTCGGTGAAGTGTCTAACAACGCTCGTTTTGATCAAGCCACTCAGCTAAACATGGCTGGCACTGAAATCGGTACGTTCTCGGATCGTCTGCGTGACGCTGTTCGTGGCGGTAGCCCATTTGATGGCGGTGTCGATTCAGAAGGTAAGCACCCACTTCGCTTCAACCAAGGTTTTGGTAACGCGGCTTACGCGAATGAAGAAACCAAAGTGGACGCAGAATCGGTGAATGGTCGTCTACACAACCAAGATTTGGTTCGTCTAGGCATGGCGGGTAACTTGGCTGACTTCGTTCTTCTAGACTACAAAGGCGACACAAAACTAGGTAAGAACGTTGATTACAATGGTGCGCCAGCAGGCTACACAAAAGTGCCATCAGAAAACATCTCGTACGTGTCTAAGCACGATAACCAAACTCTGTGGGATAACAACGCGTACAAGATTGCGACTGCGACTCCTTCTGCAGATCGTGCACGCATGCAATCTGTCTCGCTATCAACAGTAATGCTTGGCCAAGGTATCCCATTCATCCACATGGGTTCTGAGCTTCTGCGTTCTAAATCGATGCAGCGTGACTCTTACGATTCTGGTGACTGGTTCAACCGCGTCTTCTTCGACGGCAGTGACAACAACTGGAACGTAGGTCTGCCTCGTGAAGACAAAGACGGTGCAAACTGGGAGCTGATCAAGAAGATCGTTTCTGACACGACAGCGAAGCCAGATGCAACCGACATTGAGCTAACCAAACAACAATTCCTAGAACTACTAAAAATCCGTAGTTCAAGTGAACTGTTCCGCTTAGATACCGCTCAAGAAGTCATGAACCGTGTTGACTTCCGCAACGTTGGTAAAGACCAAGTGGAAGGCTTGATCGTTATGTCTATCGACGATGGTAAATCAGCAGGTGCCGATTTGGATTCGAAATACGATGCGATCGTTGCCGTGGTGAAC
>NZ_JAWOTT010000080.1:0-1692 GCF_033338995.1 Vibrio sp. Vb0304 | reverse complement strand
CTGCTCCAGCGGCTGTTTACCATGAAATGCCTATTTCGAAGCCATCTATACCCGACCGCGGACATGGCGTGGCGACCAATCAGCATGGCCACGCGGTTGTTTTTGGTCGACGTCCTGGCTCTTTCTTTATGGTGTTCGACTATCGAACAGAGCAAATGCTCAAGTTGGAACTGGCAAAACCGGAGCGCCATTTTTACGGCCACGGCGTTTATTCTCACGATGGTCTTTATCTCTTCGCTACGGAAGGCGAAAGAGGCACTAGCCGAGGCATCATTGGTGTTTACGATGTTCAAAACCAATACCGAAAAATCGCTGAGTTATCGGGATTCGGCATTGGGCCTCATGAAGTGATCATGATGCCCGATGGCACGTTAGCGATTGGTGTGGGTGGAGTGCATACTAATGGCCGTGAGCCTTTGAATTTGGACAGCATGACGCCAAGCTTGAGCTACCTTTCGCAAAACGGCGAGTTGCTTGATCAAGTTGCGTTGCCGGATCATAAGCTGAGCATTCGTCATCTTGCGCATGATGGTTCAGAAACGGTGTTGTGCGGCCAGCAATATCGCGGAGAACCTGACGAATATCCTGCTTTGCTCGCCATGCATACGCGTGGAGGAGAGATGCAAACACTGCAAGCAGAACCTGAAGAATGGGCACGCTTTAATCACTATATAGCCAGTATTGCTGCAACCAATGATTGGATTTTAGCAACATCACCTCCGGGCAGTTGTTATGGCATTTGGTCTAAAGAAACGGGCAAGCTGGTGGAGCTGAATGCACTGCCAGATGCGTCTGGTGTGGTGATTTACGGCGATGAGTTTCGCGTCAGTTCTGGAGCGGGAAAAGTCGTTGAACAAAGACCTTCGCAATTCAAAAACGCATACGCAAGCGGTGTTCAATGGGACAATCATTGGTCACGAATTATTTAAAAAGTTCAATAAATAATCTCTTATTGAGAGATTTGTTGTCGATTTCGTCACCAGATTCTTAATTTTAAACCTGCAAGCTGTGAGATATTTGCCATACTTTTTTTATGGCAAGTAGCGCAAGGATCGTTTCAGTGTTTGCTAGGGTTTTAATAATGACGGCACTTATGGTGCCGTTTTGCAGCTTTTCTACCGTGGTTTCTCTCGATGCTTCTGCCCAAACGGAGCAAGAAGGGGCCGTAGAGCAGTTGTCTGTCGAAAAAATGATCCATTATCCAACGGTGATTGATCAACTTTATCAAAGTACGAATTACCGTTTGAATTGGGAAAATGAGAGCGATGTTGAACAGTTCATTTTTCAGATGAAGCTGGTCGCGCTTGCTGACGTTTCTAAAGAGTTTGACAACCAACTGCATCGTATTAACCAAGTAAGATGGAAAGGAGACAACCTTGACTTCGATTTGGTGATGACCGATTCCCTCCTTATGTACCTCAGCTATCTTGAGCAGGTTCCTCAAGAAGGCGTTAACTGGTTGTTTGCAAATAAAGCCCATGTGAGCTTTCCTGCGCCTAGTGTGGATACGCTATCTGTACTGAGCAATGAGATCACGGTAGGGAAGTTGGATCAGTTTTTAGCCAGCTTGCGATCGCCTTTGCAAACGGATGCCTCATTTAATACGGTATTTGCTTCGCTTTCTGAATTCTCGCAATATCAATATCCTTTCTATAAGCAAAAAGGTCTGTTGCGCGTCGGTGATCCGATAGA
>NZ_JAWOTT010000079.1:0-1694 GCF_033338995.1 Vibrio sp. Vb0304 | reverse complement strand
AAATGCATAACCATATCGGGTTGATGCTCTGAAAACACGCGATCTAGTTCAGCTCGGTCACAGATATCTACTTGCTCGAAGTAATAACGGTCACTGTCCGCAACATCCACCAACGACTCCAAGTTTCCTGCGTAGGTGAGCTTGTCTAAATTCACGACGCTATCTTGGGTGTCACGAATAATGTGTCGAACGACAGCTGAGCCAATGAAGCCTGCCCCGCCTGTTACTAGTATTTTCATTGCAAATGTTACCTACTTTAATGGGTACTTTTAGTGGGTGTACCGAAATGCGCTATTGGATTGTCTCACGAATAACTGACAAAAAGCTCACTTTACGTATTTTCAGTATGACTTTTTTGTACATGATCAAAATCGGACGCTTGCCAAATGATTTGGCGTTTGAGCAGTTCTTTTTTGAATGAGCGAAGAAGCCTTTCTAAGTTTTGCTTTTTCCAGTCGCCGTGCTCTTGTTTGCGGCACTTATCAAAATCAATAATCCACACTTTATCTTTGTCATCGATCAAGATGTTGTGGATATTCAGGTCTGTGTGATTAACGCCAGCGTTGTGCATTTTGGCAATTTCTTGCCCTATTTTTTGATACATTCCTTCCGGTAACGGTTTTTCCTGCAAGATACTGACCAGGTCTCTTGCGTTAGGAATGCGCTCACTCAATAAATCGGCCTGATATGTCAATCCAGATTTCACAGCTCTCGCAGCAATTGGCCTTGGCACATGAACACCTGCATTAATCAGTGTAAGTAATAGTTGGAACTCTTGCGCACAACGCGTTTGCTCCCAACCTGAAAACCAATAATTGTCTTTAACTAACTTACCAAATAAACCCCCACGTCGATAATGACGCAGAGCGGCTTGCATCGTATCAAGCTGAACAAACCAAGTCGTGCCACGCCCTGACGCACTGCCAGTTACTTTGTTGGTGGATTGCCAATACTCGGCATCAAAAATAGGCTGACCAGGATCTTCAATAAGCTCCTCATCAAACCAAATGACTTGGTTGCTATCTCGATACTGCTGAATCATGTTGTAACCTCTAGCCTAGGTAGCGACTGGCCAAGATGTATAGCCAAGTAAAAGCTGCGAACGCTAACGCAACCATAACGGCTGCCGATCCTATATCTTTAGCGCGACCACTTAATTCATGGCGTTCAACACCAATGCGATCCACCACTGCTTCTATCGCGGAGTTAATCAGTTCGACAATCAGAACTAATACCACAACACCAATCAATAAGATGCGCTCTATCATCCCGACATCAACCACGCACGCCAAAATCACAGCAATGCTTAGCAAAGCGAGCTCTTGTCGAACAGCAGCTTCATGTTTAAAAGCGGCTTTTAATCCCTGTATAGAATAACCTGTCGCTTTGATAATGCGCTTTACCCCAGTATTGCCTGGCTTTCCAGATTCTTGCGATTGATGTGGTGTTGTCTTTGACATTGCAGAACACTTATCGGTACTTCGTTATATTGGAGCCGTGTATTTTACATTTATTGGGGATGTCTGCATAATTTACCTGCCTCTATTCATCTAGTCAGACAATAATTATGTTCACTTCTGCCCCATCGTCATTATGCATCTTGCGTTTATCCGCTATTGGAGATGTGTGTAATACCATCGCTACTGTGCAAGCAATCCAGAAACAGTGGCCAACCACGCAAATAACTTGGATTA
>NZ_JAWOTT010000078.1:0-1707 GCF_033338995.1 Vibrio sp. Vb0304 | reverse complement strand
CGCCGCCATCGCGACCGAGAATGTAGGCATAAGCGATCCACTCATCCTCTTCATCCATTATCAAATCGAGAAAGACGTCGTTGTTGGGAATATCATGCGTCACCACAAAAGTAATGGCTCGACCGTTTGAAAGCGCTTGGCCAAAACAGTAAGGGTCAATCAGAGACTTGAAACTGCCTTTTTTTGAAAATGCTTTAAAGATGGTCGAAAACAGCGGGAAATCATACGCACCTAAACGGGTTTCTTGTAAATACGGCTCAAGAAACAGTTGATACTCTTCTTCTGTTGCACCGCCATCGGTAATGATTTCCCCAAAAATGTGCACATCTTGGGTTATGTCGTCTGTCCATACGCGTTTTAGGTGTTCAAGCGTCATGTGCTTCGCGGCATCAATACGGAAGCCTTTCACACCTATCGCTTTCAATGCTTTTAAGTAAGCTCGCTGCTGCTCGACAACATGTTCACAAACGCGAAGGGTTGGTAAACCAGGATCGGTTGGCCCACCTGTAATTCGGCCATTTTGGACCTGCCATTTATCTTTCCAGTCTTTGATACCAAACGCTTCAACAAAATCTTCTTCACTAAATAGCGGTTTGGATAAATCGCCGAAAAGCTTCAGAGACTGGTATTTATGTTCGTCTTGTCGGTATTGATCTAACACGTCCTGACGAGGATATTGCAGATCACGGCGTAAATGTGCTTCGTTAGCCATGTGGTTAAACACCACATCGGCGTATACCAAAACGCCTACGCGTTCGAGCTCACGAACCATATAGATGAAGTCTTGGGTGTCACCGAGCGCGTTGTCGATAACACGGTAATCTTGTGGTTGATAGCGCTGCCACCAACGTTCATCGTGGGCGCTTTTCATTGGTGGCGAAACCAGCACCGAGCCATAACCTAGCTGGTGGATTTCATTTGCTCGTTGGGCAATGTCAGCGTACTTCCAATCAAAGGCGTGCAAAATCACGTTTGCACCAGCTGATTGCGTTTCCTGTAAGCCACTCATGTTGTTCTCCTACTCGTTTCCACGCACGATTACTTGTTTGGTTGTTTTGTGTGAATGAACTCAATAGTCGAAATTATAAAAGCTATTCGCGATACGCCCTCACCCTTTTGCGCTTAACTCAAGGCTGAAAATCAAGGCGTAGATACGCCCTGCCTAGCACAATGAGAGTCTGTGAATCACCTCCAGTCGATGACAGCTCTTGCCATCCGCAAACAAGATAAAACTAACTCATTGTTTTTATTTATATAAAATCCAAACACAAATTCCAAGCAACAAAACCTTATGTACGCCCTAACCCACTCGCTGTAAATGAGTAGGTTATAAAATGCGTTGACGTAACAAATAGTTAAGAAAAGCAAACTGGCAACTAGATCACGTTTGGTGAGAAGGGATTAGCGTCGAAAAGTGTGTTGAGGAAACGCAGAAACAAAAACGGCCCTTGGGGTATTGGGCCGTGATAAAGACAACGAAGTAGATTAGCGTTCTGGTGTTTCCAGAAGTTTAACGGCGCAATCCACAGCGTTGTTGATACCTTGACTGCTCTCAAGCTTACCTGAACTCGCAGGCCCAAGGGCACAAGAGTACAAAGCCAGTTGCTTATCGAACGGCAGATCCAACTGTTCATATAGGTTTTGTCGGATACGTGCATGTTGTTCTGGTTCTTGGCTTGCAAGGCTAATCAACGTGTCATAAATAAG
>NZ_JAWOTT010000077.1:0-1709 GCF_033338995.1 Vibrio sp. Vb0304 | reverse complement strand
AACAGCTATTAGAACAGCAAGAACAAATCCTTGAGCGACTAACTCTTATCGAAGAGGAAATGCAGCAACGCAAAATTCAGACAAAAAAATAGGACCTATCGGTCCTATTTCTCTTTAAATTAATGAAGAAACGCTACTTTGCGCTCGCCTATCTTATTTTTCACGCCAGTACGGCTGAGTCTCTACGCTGATTGCTCTTGTTTGATCCATTGCATGAAGAATCGAACGCTCTTGGCGGTGCAGCCAACGCTCTAGCTGTTCTTTCTCTTCATTTTCCAGCATATCGACCAAAGGCAACAGATGGTTCAGCATCAACAGATCATCAATGCCATGCACTAAGTCAGCCCAAGGAAGACGGAAGCTATTACGCTCGTCGAAGTTGTACAAGCTCGCAAAACCAATTCCAGTGTAAAGGTTACGCAGCAGACGGTAACGCTGATCCACATACTCTTGCGCAGACAAATCACGCTCTGCAGGGAAAGCTTCCATCAGCTCTGCCCAAGTGCGATCCAATTGCGTCACAGAAAACGGCATGATGTTGCTTGCCATCTTCTCGCGCGCTTTCTCATCCAAGAATGGCTGCCAGCCACGCGCTAAGATCCAGCGGCTAAGATCCAGCAGTAATCCTGTGTAACGCGCCGAACTCAACAATGTCAGCATCTCTTCACGACTTGGCAACTCTTCCAACTGTTGAGTCAACTCAGAGACAAGGAACTTACGCGCGTCAAGTTTGCGCAATACGTTACCTTTATCATCAAGCAACTCTTCAAGGTGAGCATGTTCATCAAGCCAAACGAGCTCTTCTTCTAACCACTTCAATTCTTGACGCAAGATAGCGCTCGCACGACGAGGCACTACGCCACCAAAAATGGTCAATGTTTGGCGAATAAAACGAATGGCGTTACTGATTTCACGCAGCGCTTCCACACTGTCGCGCTCTGAGTAAATTTGTTCGTGGTAATGCCAATGCGATAAAGCATGTTCAAGTGAATTGATTAAGCAGTATTCAACGGTGTCTGTTTTGTTACTGTCCACTAAAGAAAGCGGCTTCACTTCGTCGCCAGTGTAACCAGTCGCTAAACGGTAACCTTTTGCGGCTTTGCTCAAGTTACCCAGGCGCATCCCACCTTGTTCGCAGAAACTGCGCGCCAAAGTAAATAGTGCATCGGTCTGGCCAGATTTGAGTTCAAGTTCGACTTCACAAATCGGTTCTTGTCTCTCTTCTCCGTCTTCCCCTTGCGCAACAACCATGCCTTGGTCAAACGCGACCTCTACTTGGCTGCCATCTGGCATACCAATCAGCCACTGCTCACGCGTGAAGTTGGTCGAAAAAAGCGGAACTAACTCGGATTGTAGAGTCGCGACATCTTTGCCTGACGGCCAGATATCGGAAGGATGAAGCGAAAGATCCGGTTCATTATTTGTGTGCTCAGCATTGTATTCTGGTCTTTGATGTAAGCCTGCGACAACGCGTCCTGCGGTTTTTACGGTTTGGACGAAAACGTCATCAAAACGGCGAATTCTTAAACCAATGTCGTGCTGTCTTAGCCAATTGTCGGCTGTATCAAAATAGGTGTTACCCAAGTCACGACAACTATGCTGAAGTACTTTTGTTTCAGAAATTTTTGCTCGTAAAGTTTCTGAAAATTCAGGAGAAACAAAAAACTTCAGTTCTATTTCGGTTTCCATAGCTATACCTTTCAAAGCAG
>NZ_JAWOTT010000076.1:0-1719 GCF_033338995.1 Vibrio sp. Vb0304 | reverse complement strand
CATGGACAACGTAAAACAGCACTTGTTAGACGAAGTCAGCATTCCACAGGTTGAGTCTGAAAATGAGTAGTACATTAAGCCACGAACTATTAAGTGAGCGTTTGAGCGATGCATTAGCATCGCTTGATTCTATTCCCGTTGCGCGAGTAACCGGACGCTTGATTAAAGTGAACGGCTTGATGTTACAAGCGGTTGGATGTCGTTTTAAGCTTGAGCAACGTTGCTTAGTGGAAACTGCCGAAGGCGATATGATCGAAGCACAAGTGGTCGGCTTCGATCATACCGTTGCGTACTTAATGCCGATCCGCCGTTTAGGCGGTTTGTTTGCAGGTGCGAAGGTGATCCCATTAGACGGCGACAGTACCGTGCAACTCAGCTCTCAGTGGATGGGACGCGTGGTGAACGGCTTAGGCGAGCCATTGGATGACGGCATCCCGCTTAAAGGAGGCGATCGTGTTTCACTTGAACCTAAACCGATCAACCCCCTTAAGCGTCGTCCTGTCGATACCCCGCTTAATGTTGGCGTTCGTGCGATCAACGGTTTGCTGACGGTCGGTAAGGGTCAGCGTATTGGTCTAATGGCGGGCAGTGGTGTTGGTAAAAGTGTGTTGATGGGGATGATCACCAAAAACACGGAAGCGGACGTCATTGTGGTGGGTTTGATTGGTGAGCGTGGTCGAGAAGTTCGTGAGTTTATTGAACGCAACTTAACGCCAGAAGCGAGAGAAAAAGCCATCATCATTGCAGCTCCTGCGGATGAATCACCATTGATGCGACTTAGAGCGACACTGCTTTGTCACCGCGTCGCGGAGTATTTCCGAGATCAAGGCAAAGATGTACTTTTGTTGATGGATTCCCTAACGCGTTACGCGATGGCTCAACGCGAAATCGCGTTATCTTTGGGGGAACCGCCAGCGTCGCGCGGCTATCCGCCTTCGGTATTCAGTGTGTTACCGCAGCTGTTAGAGCGAGCGGGTAACAGTGAAAACCCTCATGGCAGCTTAACGGCGATTTACACTGTACTGGCGGAAGGCGACGATCAGCAAGACCCAGTCGTGGACTCTGCTCGTGCCATTTTGGATGGACACGTTGTGTTGTCACGCCAGCTGGCGGAACAAGGGCATTATCCGGCGATTGATATCAATGCTTCTATCAGCCGTTGTATGAGCACTTGTACGCAACCTGCTCATTCCACCATCGCAAACAACTTCCGCCAAATGTACTCCAATTACCTTCAGGTGAAAGAGTTACTGCCGCTTGGTGGCTATCAACCGGGTCAGGACCCTGAGTTGGATCAGTCTGTGTCGATGTATCCGCATTTGCGTTCTTACTTACAGCAATCAGCGAACGAGGCGGTGGATTACACCACCAGTTTGACTGAGCTGGCTCAAATGTTCCAAGGCGCACAGTAGAGAGCGAATGCAGCGATGAAAGCCAAACTTAAAGCGGTCGGCAAACTGCAACAAATGGAAGAAAAGCAGCGTGATAGGGTCGGGCAACAGCTCGACGCTATGCGTCAGCGTCACAATCATCTTTCAACGCAGTTGCAACAACTTTCAGCTCTCAAAGGACACGCTGGTCAATCGGCGTTGTCCTCTCCGTCTTTGAATAGCGCGGCGTTGATGAACTTCAACCGCGTTGATCAGATGCTGCAAAGAATGCTTCGTCACCACGAGCAAGAACAAGCGGTGATGCAAGCCGAATGTGCATCAGTACAAA
>NZ_JAWOTT010000075.1:0-1728 GCF_033338995.1 Vibrio sp. Vb0304 | reverse complement strand
TTCAGGTAATTCCCACTTGTGAGCGATGTTGGTCATCTCGTCATGGTCGATAGAATTAATAGACATATTTCCTCCGAACACACCATGTTTTGGACAGCTAATCTATAGCAAACCCACTGTGCGGAGGTAAGAAAAACAGTGGGGAAATGTGACCCCTCCCGACCTTTCATCAACTCGTTAATAGATTCATCACTTACCTTTTGCCAAAGGCCAAATTTACGATTAAATTTGAAAAATTCCCCCTAAGAAAAGTGTGCTGATCCAGCTCTCACTTTTGCCTTTTTTTATCACACTCTCGTAACCAAAATTCGACTTTTTCTTTCATTCAAGTTTCGAGTCACTTCACCTATTCGGTCGATTACGCTTTCTTCTCATTTGCACATACGATAATGATAATAATTATCTTTTGTATTGGTTGGGTATTTTTAATGAGTGAGATTAATTTAAGTCACGCCTTTCACAGCGATCCGGTCATCCAGATCCGAGATTTGTGCGTGGACTACATCACCGACAATGGTGACTTTAATGCGGTGAAATCGGTCAGCTTTGATATTGGAAAAGGCGAAGTATTCGGCCTTGCTGGGGAATCTGGATGCGGAAAGAGTACCATCGCTTTTTCGATCAATCGTCTGCACAAGCCGCCCGCGTTTATCTCTGGTGGACAAATTCTGTTCCAAGGTAAGGACATCTTACGTTTGTCCGATAAGGAGCTAAGCGCGCTGCGTTGGAGCGAAATCGCCATGGTATTCCAAAGTGCCATGAACTCGCTTAATCCGGTACTGACCATTCAAGAGCAGTTTGCGGACGTCCTACGTCATCATCAAGGACTCAGCAACGAGCAAGCCAAAGATCGCGCCGAAAAACTGCTCGATTTGGTGAACATCCCTCGAGATCGACTGGGTGAATATCCGCACCAGTTCTCTGGAGGAATGCGCCAGAGGCTGGTTATTGCCATCGCGCTGTCTTTAAACCCTAAGCTCATCATTATGGATGAACCAACGACAGCGCTTGATGTGGTGGTGCAGCGAGAGATCCTGCAGCAAATTTATCAGCTGAGAGAAGAATTTGGTTTCTCAGTTCTTTTCATCACCCACGATTTAGCCTTGATGAGCCAATTGTGCGACCGCATCGCCATCATGCGCCATGGTGAGATCGTAGAAGTCAATCACGCTTACGAGATCCGCAATCACCCACAACCCCCTTACACCCCAAAATTGTGGGCCTCGTTCCCCAATATTCACGATGTTCACAAGCAGCCAGAGCAACAAGGAGCACCAGCATGAGTCAACCGATCATTCAAATGAAAAACGTGATCAAAGAGTTCACTGTGGGCGGTGGCTTTGCCAAAGAAGAGACTTTTCGAGCGTTGCAAGGCGTCAGTTTTGATCTTTACGCTGGGCGAACATTGGCTCTCGTTGGCGAATCAGGCTGCGGTAAAAGCACGTGTGCAAGGCTAATCACAAAGGTTTACCCAGCGAGCGAAGGGGAAATTCTATTTAACGGCACCAACATCAATGACATCACCTCACGACACGATATTCAAGATTATCGCAGTAAGGTACAAATGGTGTTTCAAGACCCTTTTGGATCGCTGAACCCTACCCACACAATTCGTCATCATCTAACTCGCCCGTTGAAAATCCACAAGCAGGTGCAGCATGACCGCGAGATCCCGGCGAGATTGGAGGAACTTCTCAAGCTGGTGGAATTGCCAGAAGAGACGTTAAA
>NZ_JAWOTT010000074.1:0-1731 GCF_033338995.1 Vibrio sp. Vb0304 | reverse complement strand
CTGACTGGCCAGAAAAACCGCGTCCAGACGTGCCTTGGCCATTTTGTTCAGCCGCTGCGTAGCCACTTTGCTGTTGTCCACTGCTTTGCTGCTGAACCGAGGAATCCGCCAGTTGCATCCCTTGTTGAGCCAACATTTCACGTAGACGAGGCAACGTTTGTTCAATAATGTCACGCGCTTGTGGGTTGGTAACCGTAAAATGCACGTTGGCCAAATCGTTGTTCATCGTCATGCGAATTTGCATACGGCCAAGCTCTGGTGGGTCAAGTCGGATGTCGAGGTTCTTCAAGTTCTTCGACATCATCATTTGTACTTTTTCCGCCACTTGCTCATTAGCGAGTTCTTTTGTTAATTGCAGAGGCAGTTGCGCTTGCTGAGCGGCTTCCGCTCGGGTTTGCTGTTGGGCTGTTACACCTTGTTGCCCAGCGGCCGCTTGCAGCTGTCCTGCTAATCCGTATTGCGACTCTGGCTTATCTTGCTGGCTCGCCGTAGCTTTCAACGCACCTGCACTTAACGCGGCATTGATCGCTTTGTGGCTCACTTCCCCATTAGCAGCCATTTGAACTGCTGGGTTGAAATTATTCGCCACCAGCGCATCCGGCATTGGTGCGGACGCAAGTTTATCGGCATGTTGAGCCATTGGCGCTTGCGCAGCGGCGTGCTTCATCTCTTGCGCGTTTACGTATTGTGCTTGTTGCCCCATCGCGACTGTAGCGGCTGTTCGTTCACTGCCGTTTCGTACATTGTTATGCTGCGTTGTATTTTGCTCCGCAAGAATGGCTTTCACGTCCGTTGGCAGCGCAACCAACTGGGCTAGCTCTTGCTCAGGAATATCCGCGACGACGTCACCCGTTCTCAAACCTTCAATGACATCGATTTCTTGTTCGCTCAGAGGTTTGCCTTGCGCCAACTTGGTATCAATGACTTCCAGCTCATCAATTGAAACCAGCTGAACCGCCTTACCTTCAAAGCCGACCGTCGCAGGGGCAAGTGACACCGAACCGTCCAATACATCTGAGGTGTTCACCTGAGCTTGTTGCATTGCTGAAGCATCCATTACAGGAGACGCCGTCAGGTTTTGCCATTCGGTTGATTGAGATTGTAGCTTCTCAATATCAATCGGCTTTCCATTGGCATCTAAGATTGGTTCCAGTTGCTGCTCGGCCGCCAAATTCACTTGCTCAACAGAAGGCGTCGATTGCAACGCTGCTAGCGCTTTTGCGTCATCTGTTTCGACCAGTTTCGACACTGGAGCAGAGAAAGAGGTTGCTTGCGTCGTCTGTAGAGGCAAACCCTTGCCGCTATCAACAAAAGAATCATTGGTTTGCAATGCTTGGTTCGCTTGTTCAATACGACCGAGTAGTTGCTGACCTTCTCCCATCGCACTGGCCACCACTATCTTATCTTGCGAGTCTGTGTTCTGAGCGCTTTGTTTTGAATCCAGCAGAGCCTCTGACTCCATTGGCGACAAAGCTTGCTTCGCTACGACGGGGGCTTTACCTTCTTCTTGAAATGCTTCCGAAGTTTGCTCGGATTCGTCAGCAACGGCTTTTACGCCTTCATGCTCTAGCAATGCATCAGCCGCTTTTCCGTCGACACTCTCACGGTTCGCGACTGATTCTTGGCTCTCGCCATTTTTCTCGACCGTTTCACCTTCTGTGGCGCTAACGTCGGTCTTTGCATCTGTACTTGCTGTTTGAGTGACCGCTTTTTCTGCTTTTTGTGAACCTG
>NZ_JAWOTT010000073.1:0-1751 GCF_033338995.1 Vibrio sp. Vb0304 | reverse complement strand
ACACTTCAATTTTTCATCACAACTTTTCTTGCCGTTGTGTGTGCCCGAGCGATGAGTTTGAGTGAGGGCGAAATCCCAGTACTCGCACTCATGATCCCGGCATTATGGCTGTTGCCTCAAGGTGGCCTTGCTGGCTTAGTGTTGCTCGGCGCTATGATGGTGTTTGGTGCGACGCTTTCGATGCAGCCCATTGCGTTGTCTGTTGGCGTGCTGATTCTATTCCCGTTACTTATGGTGGTGTTCTCACATCGCAGCTCTCTTGGCGTTCTCCTTACCACCGGTTTGATTGTGATTACCTTACAAGTAGGGCTGATGGTCACGCAACAAGGCGGTAAGCTTGATGGTTCAGCTTGGGTGACCGTGGTTCAAACGTTGTCTGTTGTGGTCATGTGGTGGGCAGCAACGCATTGGAAACGCTCAGAAAAACACAGCTGGTGGCCTTTGCTTTTACTATTGCCTCTCTGGATTGCCGATCTTCATTACGCGGTGTTGGTGGCGTTGAGCATTACTGGGATGTTGGCTTCGATGGAAACACTCGCCAAATTAAAAGACTCGATTCGCTGGAGTAAGTTGCTTTGTTGGACACTACCAACCGTCGGTTTTGCAGCGTTGGTGGTGAGCCCTAATACGGATGTACCAAACCCTGTATTTGTGGTCTGGATCTGTTTGTTGGGTACTGCTTGGATGACGGACTACATCTTGCGTAGTAGTGACGAGCAGGCGGAGTTATAAAATAGTTGTAGGCGTTCAGAGGAAAAAGTGACCCGTGCGGCAGACTGTTGAATTGATTGTGAAACAATAAGTGAATTAGTATATGTTCATCATTTCATAATTATTCTACTTTCCATAATAATAACCACACTGTAAGTGGTTAATTTTAGATAAGTTTGTCATGATCACACTTGCTCGAACGCTGCTGCTTTTCGCTTGTCTGTTGCCAAGCCTTCATGTAAAGGCCGAACCTTCATTACAGCCTCACTATAAAATCGCGACGGAAGCGGATGATGTTGTCACTCGCGTTTTATTTGATGCGGTATCCACTGAATTTGGTGTGAGTGTTGAGTACATCAACTACGCGAGTTTTGATGCCATTTTAGATGCAGTCGCGAATGAAGACGCGGACTTTGCTGCCAACATTACCTATACCGATACTCGCGCCGAGCGTTTCAGCTATTCCCGACCAACAAACATTGAATACACATACCTATATGGGCTGAGCGACTCGACATTAGATGACATTTCACGTGTTGGTGTGCCTCAAAACACCATCTACTCAGAACTGATCAAACAGTATCATCCAGAGTTAAAACAAGTTCCTTATAAAGGCCATAACGAAGCAGTACGTTTGTTACAAACTGGTTTAGTGGATGGCGTGGTTGATGCGATTAACCAACTCAAACCAATGTTGTTGGAAGGGTTTGATGCCAAAATGCTCAACGATCAGATCTCCATCAAACCCGTTTCTATCATCAGTAAAAAAGGTCACCACTTAGAAGAGTTGGATACCTTTGCCTCGTTTATTCATGGTGAAGCGGTACAAAAGCAACTTCGTGAGCAAATCGCGTTGTATCAATTTGAGTTGAGACGTTCAGCCCTGCGAGATGCGATCAAGTTACTGCCTGTCGATTTACAACAGCCAAAACAAAACCAAATGGAATCCATCGTGCCGTATGTGGTGTACAACCCTGATGGCACCGTACAAGGGATGACAGCCGATATCGTTCTACAAAGCTGTGAAATTCTGGATTTAA
>NZ_JAWOTT010000072.1:0-1828 GCF_033338995.1 Vibrio sp. Vb0304 | reverse complement strand
GTACAGGAATGGCACCATTGACCAAACCTCAATCAAACGTTGGACAAATAGGTCGAACTTGCCGCCCCAGAAGCCCATGGCACAGCCTACAGCGGTACCAATAGCGTAGGACACCGCCATCGTTAACAACGCAAACCCCATCGCAGTACGGAAGCCATACACCAAGCGCGCTAAAATATCGCGACCAATAACGTCAGTACCTAGATAGTGTTTATTCTCAGCGCTTGGCGCGGTCGGAGGGAAATCGCCACTGAAGTCTTGTTCGTATGGGTTCCAAGGAACGATAGGTAGAATCACAAAGTTGTCCCCCCCCTCTTCCTCAAAGACTTGTTGGAGAACTCGGTAATCAGCTTCACTTGAAGAATCTTGACCAAACTCGCTACCTAAACGAACGTCACTGACAACCGGAAAGTAATAACTACCATCGTACTTCACCATCAACGCTTTACTGTTGATTAACAGCTCGGCAAATAGTGAAAGAATCAACATGATAGATAAGATCACAAACGACCAATAACCACGTTTAATTTCTTTAAAGTGACGGATTTTCTTTTGAGTTAATGGACTTACTTTAATCATATTACGCTCCAAACTTCACACGTGGGTCGACTAAAGCAACACAGATATCCGAAATAATATTGCCGATCAGCAGCAATACCGCGTTGATAGCAACGATGCCCATCACTACTGGGTAATCACGTTCCATAATGGATTCGTAACCTAATAAACCAATGCCGTCGATGTTGAAGATAACTTCGATCAAAAATGCCCCTGTCATGAAGAACAACAGTGAGTTGCCAAAGTGAGAAGCAATTGGAATCAAACTATTGCGTAGCGCGTGTTTGCGTACCGCTTTCTTAAATGGCAAGCCTTTTGCGATCGCGGTACGGATGTAATCCGATGATAAGTTTTCCATCAGGTTATTTTTCATCGTCATAGTGAGCGTTGCGAAATCACCAATCAAGTAACAGATCAGCGGAAGCACAGCATGCCACATCACGTCTTTTGCGCGTTCAAAGAAGGTTTCATAGTCATCGAAATCATCACCGACAAAGCCCCCCATAGGGAACCATTCCAAGTGATAACTAAACAAAGTAATCAATAACACGCCAACCACATAGCCAGGCAAGGCATAACCGACGAATATCAAAATGGAGGAGGTAGAATCAAACACAGAACCGTGCTTGAGGGCTTTGTAATAGCCAAGCGGTATCGAGATGAAGTAGCTGATAAAGAAAGTCATGCCACCATAGAACAGCGAAACAGGCAGACGCTCTGCAATCATATCCGATACTGGTTCGTAATAACGCGTTGATTCACCCAAGTCCAACGTCACTAGTCGACTCAACCAATCAACGTAAGCTTCCATCACAGGTTTATCCAACCCGTAGAATGCGTTTAGCTCAGCGATTTGCTCATCAGACAGTGCAGTATTGCCACCCGCTGACGTCATCGATGCTGCGCCGTCTCCCTGAGACTGCATTTGTGACAGCATGCGTTCAACTGGCCCACCCGGTACAAATCGAGTGATGGCAAAGATAAGAATGGTGATACCGAGAAACGTCGGAATGACTAACGCTAAACGGCGTAAAAAGTACGACAGCATATACAACTTGCTCCTTGTCTACTGTCCAAATTAGGCGGGTTTGGTGGGAAGTTTCCGGCCCAAAATGGTGCATATCTATCCGCGTAGTAACTAAAGCTGTTGAAACACACTCCCTGCGATTCAATAACTAGTTTTTTCTTCTACGGCAATAATTTCAGCGTCATATTTATCTTGAATCCACATCAGCTTCAAGTGTTTGAAACCAAAACATGACAAACTTCC
>NZ_JAWOTT010000071.1:0-1835 GCF_033338995.1 Vibrio sp. Vb0304 | reverse complement strand
TCACCGTCGAGTTGCTTTTCCGTCAACTCTTTCAACAGCGCCATCTGGTCTTGATCATCAAACAACGAAAAGCCCGCTTTTAAACCAAGCTGCTTGTCTTCACGTTTGATGATATTCAAGCCCAATGTATGGAAAGTAGAAACCATCAAACCTTTCGACTCGGCTTTACCCAAGGTTTGACCAACACGCTCTTTCATTTCGCGCGCGGCTTTGTTGGTAAAGGTCACGGCCGCGATGTTTCTTGCTTTGTAACCACATTGCTGAACCAAGTAAGCAATTTTATTAGTAATTACGCGCGTTTTACCTGAGCCTGCGCCGGCAAGCACTAGGCATGGACCAGACACGTATTTTACGGCTTCATCTTGTCTAGGGTTCAGCTTCATACAAATTCTCTGCGGGTGACAAATGTGGCGCCTATGATAAAGGGGTGGCTCTTTGAATGCTACGGTGATTTTCTCGTAAATTTTACCCCGATTGGTGCAACATTCTGTTGCATAGTAGACCAGACTTTAAGCTATAATGAATGAACGTTCATTCACTGGTAGTAGGATTATGACGGACAACCCTGCTGTAGATAAACGCGATCAAATACTTGCCGCTGCGGAGCAGTTAATTGCAGAGTCTGGCTTTCAAGGGCTTTCTATGCAAAAGCTGGCTAACGAAGCGGGTGTCGCCGCCGGGACGATTTATCGCTATTTCTCAGACAAAGAACATCTATTGGAAGAAGTGCGTCTTAACGTAGCCAAACGCATTGCCTCTGCAGTGCAAGCGGGTGTTAATGACGACATGCCATTGAAGGAACGCTATCGAACCATGTGGCTCAACATCTGGAATTTGGCGGGTTCCAACTTAAACGCCATCAGTAATCGAGTTCAATATGATTCGTTACCTTGCACGACAAGAAACAAGACGTGGGAACTTGAGCGAAAAATGTTTGCCCAAGTAGATCGCCTTTTCAACCAGGGCAAAGAAGAAGGGGTTTTTAAGCCTCTCGATAACGAAGTGCTCTCTGGATTAAGCTTTGAAGCAAGCGTCGCGCTTGCGAGAAAACATGCTTTGGGATTTTATCAATTGGACGACGATGCGCTGGAAGCAGCCATTGAAGCCAGTTGGGATGCAATTATTAAACACTAACTTGGAGTTCTTAATAGAATGAAAAAGTGGACTTTCTTTATGTTACTTATCGCCGTTCTCTTGTTCGGCAGCGTGATAGGTTTCAATTTATTTAAGCAACAAAAGATCGCTGAATACATGGCAAACCGTCCTGAACCTGAGTTCCCAGTAACCGTTACGGAAGTAAAAGCGGTGGATTGGGTACCAGTGATCGAGGCTATCGGTTTTATCGAGCCAAACCAAGGTGTGACGGTAGCGAACGAAACGAGCGGTGTTATCGACAAGATCGCTTTTGAATCAGGGACTCAAGTTGAAGCTGGCCAACCCCTCGTTTTGCTTGATTCTGAAGTGGAAAAAGCGAACTTGAAGAGTTCACAAGCGAAACTTCCTGCAGCAGAAGCGAAATACAAACGTTACCAAGGTCTGTTTAAGAAAGGTTCTATTTCTAAAGAAGCTTACGATGAAGCTGAAGCAAACTACTACTCGCTTAAAGCAGATATCGAGAGTTTAAAAGCAACCATCGATCGTCGTGAAATCAAAGCGCCATTTGCAGGTGTGGTTGGTATCCGTAACGTTTATCTTGGTCAATACATCCAAGCTGGTAGCGACATTGTTCGTCTAGAAGATAGCAGTGTAATGCGTCTGCGCTTTACCGTGCCTCAAACAGACATCTCGCGTATCAAACTTGACCAAGAAGTGGATATTTTTGTAGATGCCTACCC
>NZ_JAWOTT010000070.1:0-1884 GCF_033338995.1 Vibrio sp. Vb0304 | reverse complement strand
TTACAGGTTCTAGCAGGGATGAAAACAGCGCGTCGAATTCTAATTCTCTTACTGGTGGTATTGATTGCCCTTCCGGCGACCATTATTGCGCTGTTAACCACCTCATACGCCAATTCTACATGGCAATGGGTTTCACCCTACCTTGGCTTACCGATCCAAGCGGAGCGCGTTCATTACGACTTCCCTTACCACCTTTCGCTGCAAAACGTTCGCTCCCAAGACGCTCAACTGCCTTATATTGAACAAGTCGACGTATGGCTGAACCCTGACATACGACGAGATGGGAAATGGATTATCGATAGCTTGCTGATCGATGGGGTGAGTCTAAAAAAAGGCATACCGACACGGCCTAACTTAGAGTCGATCCAGTTCCACCAGATTGCGCTGAAAAATATTGATTACGCGGGTCCGCGCTTTTCCGTAACTGGATTGAGTATCCAAATCCAAGATCCTACTTGGCTAAACGCTCAACAATTATGGCCTTACGGCGCTATTCAGGCCTCTGCAGAACAAATGTATTGGCACGGTGAGGCGATACAAAAAGTACTGGTTGATGTGGATTATCAAGCCCAAAACAGCACCCTCTATGGCACGTCTTTTAAATGGCGCAATAGCCAAATCTCAGGGCAAGGTGAGCAATATCCACAAGGCTGGTCTTTGGTCAATGTCACGATTGATAAGTTGGCAATCACCAATGCACAGCGACAATCTTTACTCTCTAAACCGTGGCAAGAATTGCCGTTCACCATTAACCACATCAATAGCCTCGACTTGCTTAACGCCGATATTGAATGGGGTGAATGGCACTGGCAAAACCTTGAACTGTCCATTGAAGATGCCTCACTGCCTGCGTCTCTATGGAATGCCACAGCCAAAGTGTCTTTACAAGCTGACAGTGTTCGTTTCCAAGAGCAAACCGCAATAGAGCCACGCTTGAACGCCATTTTCACGCCCGAGAATATCCAGCTCCAAGAACTGAGCCTAGATTGGCAGCAAGGCCGCGTACAGGTATCTGGTCAATTCAAACCGACGCACTGGCAACTCGACACGGCTTCTGTTCAAGGATTGAAATGGGCTATCCAGTCTGATGACAACAAGGATTGGTGGAAGGCTGCCACCAGCACGTTACAAGAAGTGGATATCCAAGAATTTGATATTGAACGTAGTCAGATAATCCAATTAGCGCACGAACCATTCTGGCAACTCTCGGGCTTAAACGTCGAAGGAAAAGCGCTAAAGTTAAAGCGCCAGCACCGTTTTTGGGGCGTATGGCATGGCAGTCTCGACGCGAGTGTCGTGAATGCGAGCTACGACCAAGTTCTGTCTTCTCATGCTGCGATTTCGACACAAAGTGAGCAAGGGTTGTGGCAACTCTCTCGTCTGTTTGCTCCACTAGAACAAGGTTACATTGAAGGCTTTGGTCAACTTGATTTAAGTACGGCAAGCCAACCTTGGGCGCTTAATTTGAGTGCGGATGGCATTCCACTCAAACTGCTCCACCCATACCTGCCAGATGCATTCGCGGTAGATGGATTTTCTGACCTCAATCTCGACCTGCAAGGTCTATCTGGTGACAACAACATGTTGGCGTACAGCTTAACGGGGCAAGTGGAAGCAAACCTACGAGAAACGACACTACGCTCACAAGCCGATAAGTCGCTTAAGAGCATCACGTTTTCCCCTATTCGAGTGCACGCGCAACGGGGCGCAGTATCGCTCAAGCCTGTAACCATCTCCGGCAATGTCATATCCGGTCAGATTCGCGGCGAGTTTGACATGGCCAACAACCCACTCAGCGGTTTGACATTCCAGCTCAAGGATCACTGCGGCATGGTCATAGGCGATCTGCTCGATGGTGAAATAACACGTAATGACTGCGACTCA
>NZ_JAWOTT010000069.1:0-1906 GCF_033338995.1 Vibrio sp. Vb0304 | reverse complement strand
AACGTGTGAACGCAGAAATTGCGGGCCGACCTGATGCTCTGTTTGGTAAGAAGAGCCTAACGCTTTATGAAGGCGCAAGAGGCATCCCTGAAAACTCCTTCTTAAATATCAAAAATAAATCGTTTGATATTGTTGCGGACATTTCAACAGACAATGCGTCAAAGACTAACGGTGTGATTATCGCGCAAGGCGGTAACTTCGGTGGTTGGACGCTATATGTGAAAAACGGCGTCCCAACCTTCGAATATAACTGGTTAACCTACGAGTACACTAAAGTCTCTGGTTCTAAACTAAAAGAAGGCAAGAACGAGATTAAAGTAGCATTCCGTTACGACGAGAACGGCCAAGGTGGTAAAGGTAACGCCGCTGGCAGAGGTAAAGGCGGTAACGTTTATCTCTACGTGAACGATAAGCTTGTTGAGAAGAAACTTATCCCTAACACAAACAGCCGCTTGTTCTCGCTCGACGATGGCGTGGGTATTGGTGAAGATGAAGGTGGCGCGGTGAGTAAAGACTACCAAGCACCATTCGAGTTCAATCAAAAAATTGAACAAGTCACAACCTCTATCGTTCAATAGCGATAAATCTCCTGAGTCATTATGTTAATAGTGGCTCAGGAGTCACTTCGCACTCCCGTTGATTTCCCCAACAATTCATTACTCGAGTTCAAGATGTCCAAAGCCATTGACCTAAACTTAATCAATACATTTATTGTGGTGACCGAGTGCCTTTCTTATACGAAAGCGGCGGATAAATTAGGTGTAACTCAGCCAGCGATAAGTGCTTCCATTAAACGACTAGAGCGCACAACAAACACAAAGTTATTTACGAAAAGAGGGCGAAATATTGAGCTAACCAGCACGGCCCAGAAATGGCTGCCTCAACTACAACAAGCGCTGAGTGTAATCGATAGCGTGATCACCCAACCTGCTCCCTACAATGTTTACTGTTCAAATATCTATCCGGCTCAGCAATCCAAGCTTGAAAATGTCTTTTTTCATGAGTCAACATTAAGTGAAAACCATTTATTCTCTCTGCTTTACAGCAATGAAGCGGATTTACTATTGGGGGATATTGAAAGCAGAGAAGCGTCAATTATAGTGGAAGACGTTTGTCGAGAGCCTTGTGTTGTTATATGTCGAAACGGTCACCCAAGGATTAACGAGCACATCTCCACCGAGATGTTAAGCGACGAAAAACATTGCGTACTTGCCAGTAAATGGAGTTTTGATACTGAGTTTGAAAAACATTTGGGCTTAATCGTCAAATCAAACAATATCGATTCTATCGCATCTAACTATTTGGGCATTCTCACCCACGTCGCTCAAAGCGACTGCATCGGAGTCATTCCACTATCTTTGGCAAAGAAATGGGGAAAAACCTTTAATATTAAGCATTTTACTTCCCCTTTTGGCGCTTGCTTTATTCAATATCAAATCGCATACCACCAACGAAAAGTGAACTGTAAAAGGCATGGAGCGATGCGAGCGTTGATAAAATCTAAAGTATTAGAAGGTCAACAACGTATCATTTAATCAGTTGATTCCTCCCTACTTTTCAACAGATTTTATTGACAAAAAAGCCGTTGTTCATCAACGGCTTTCTTTTCACTTTCATTGCTTTAATACAACTGATTAATGAGAAAAGCTAAAAAGCGATACCTATCACGGCTTCCAACATTTTTAACTCTTCATGAGTCAAAAAATCCGTCGATTGCCTGCTGAGCACACTGCTATTGAATTCAACTATTGCTACATTCTGTTGCTCGTCTTTTTCATTTTTTGGTTGCTCCGGGGAAAAGTTGGTATTTTGCGTAACCATATTTGCTCCTGCCCTATGCTTTATTTAGAGAAGCACTAAGCCATTTACTTCCGCTGCTTATGCGAATTTTTTTATCATGTCAGAG
>NZ_JAWOTT010000068.1:0-2011 GCF_033338995.1 Vibrio sp. Vb0304 | reverse complement strand
GAGCGTGGTTCATCGGCAGGCCACGGGTCGCGTAACCCTATCCCCGAAAAAATAATGATGAAGGCGAGGAACAACAAAAACCATAGGGTTTGATAATAGTCATCACTTTGCCAAACTTGTCGACACTTGGACGTCACTAAGCTCATACTTCCTCTTCCATATTCAATAATTCAACACGACTTTTAATATGATCTCGATAGAGAAACCCTGTGAGTACCGCGCTAACGATACCAAAGAAAATACTGAGATATATCATTGTATTACTCGATGAATGAATACCAGCGCCCATCAATGCGAAGATGATAATTTGAGGCAAGTATCCCAACAGACTGGCGGAGATAAAGGCAAAGAACGGCACTCGGACACTACCCGATAAAACGTTGGTCACGACGTTATTCCCAATCGGAAACAAACGTAGCAAAAGGATTTTGTAAAACGGCTTACGACTCGCAAATGAATTAAAACGCGTCATTTTTTTCGGGAACCGTCGATATAGCCAATTTCCGATGAGAAAGCGCGCGCAGGCGTAGTTAAATGTCGCCCCAAAAACACAAGCAAATAAGGTGATAAGCACGCCTAATTGGACGTGGTATAAATAGCCGAATACCAATGCGATGGCTTGCTTTGGCCCACTTAACGACAAAAACACCACACTGAATGTGAAGATGACCACATGCCCTAAAGCCCCGTTTTTTTGAATGTAGCCAACCAGCCAGTTCCTATCTGTGAGGTGAGATAAAACGGGATTATCGAGCTGATTTGCTAACAAAACCCCAGCAAGTATAAGAAGTGCAAGCTTTAACCATTTCATTGTTTTGCATTTTCATTGGCAATGCTGACAGCTTTGATCATCGGATTTTTCGTGCGCTTTTGTAACCAGATCACACCAAACATATCAACAATCCCTACCCAAACACGGTTCCATGCATTGTAATTGGAAGTGCCTGCTTCTCTGTCTCGGTGCGCGACTGGGTGAACGACGATTTCCCCGCCCATCGCTTTGATGAGTGCAGGCAAAAACCGATGCATATGATCAAAATACGGCAAGCGCAGATAAGTCGATTTAGGGATGACTTTAAGTCCACAACCAGAATCTGGAACACCATCACCTAGTAATGCATGGCGCACTTTGTTCGCCACCTTCGATTGAAACCTAACCCAAGCTGTATCCAACCTTTTCGCTCGATAACCCGCGATGCAAAAGTTCGGATTGCTGACTTTAGCAGCAAGCTCAAGCATCTTAGGCATATCCGACGGATCGTTCTGCCCATCAGCATCGGAGGTAACGATCCACTCACCTTTTGCATGTTTGACGGCAGTTAACACTGCTGTGCTTTGACCGCAACTATGTTCGTGGCTTACCACCTGCAGGTCACACCCACATTCTTTAGCAGCTTCAAGTGCCTCTTGCACCGTATCATCGGTACTACCGTCGTCCGTAATGACAATTTCGACGTTAGGGTATGCTTCTAAACTGGCATGAATTTCTTTCACTAACTTCCCAATATTTCCTTGTTCATTTTTTGCAGGAATAACGACTGATATACTCGGTAACATAGCTCTAACCTTATGTGAACTCTCGACCTTGAAAGTTCTGAATGACAAATCTTTCACTTGTTATAAAAATTCCGGTACCAAGCGACAAACTCGGCAATACCTTCTTCTACGGAAACTGACGGCCGATAACCAGTGGCTTGATAGAAAGCTGTTGTATCAGCATAGGTTTGGTATACATCTCCTGGCTGCATCTCTCGATAATTCTTCTTTGCTTCTATTCCGAGTTCATTTTCTATTGCTTTGATAAAATCCATCAAACAAATCGGTGAACCATAACCAATATTGTAAATAGAATAAGGAGCAGAACTATCCGCTGGAGTACTATTTTCAAACTGCCATCGCTGATTAATTCTTGGTATGACATCAGAAATTCTGACTATCCCTTCGACAATGTCATTAATATGGGTAAAGTCCCTCCACATATCACCGTTATTATTAATATCAATAGACTGAC
>NZ_JAWOTT010000067.1:0-2021 GCF_033338995.1 Vibrio sp. Vb0304 | reverse complement strand
ATACCGTGGACGCTCCAAAATACGCGGCCAAGCAGGGAGAATTGGTATTCCAAATCGCTTCTTCACCTCGATCTGCAACCAAGGAGTATCCGGTTCAAGCTCGTGCCAACTACTCGGGCGAATTTGAAGTTCTGCACAATGACAAAGTGGTTGCGAAGCAAACCGTGACGGCGGGCGAGTTGTTCAGCCAGTGGCTGACTCTCGATAGCGGCGCGAATCAAATGGAAGTGAGATTCACCGCCATTGACGGCCCAAACAAAGAGACACAAGCGCACCGTTACAGCGTTGACGTTGTTTCTCTGCCAGACCCAATGACGCTGTATGTTGCACCAAACGGCAGCGACAAAGGCAACGGATCTCAAGCGCAACCGCTTGATTTAGCTACCGCAGTAGAACTGCTTCCTACTGGTGGCACCATCATTTTGAAAGATGGCGACTACCAAGGGATGGAAATCCCACTGACGGCTAGTGGCAGTGCCGACAAGCTCAAGCACCTACGTGCGGAAGGAGACAATGTTCGCTTTGTTTCGGAACTTCGTCACGAGGGAAATTACTGGCATTACCAAGGTATTGAAGTTGCGGGTGCGCAGTTCATTGTTCATGGTAGCCACAACACCTTCGAAAAAATGGTGACACACGGCGCGCCAGATACTGGTTTCGTGATCACCTCTCCTGAAAACATTGGCCGCGCACTGTGGGCAAGTTACAACCAAGTGATTGAAAGCGAAAGCTACAACAACATGGATCGTTCGCAGATCAACGCAGACGGTTTTGCGGCCAAGATGCGCATCGGCGATGGCAACACCTTCATCCGTTGTTTGTCTCACCACAACATTGATGACGGTTGGGACTTGTTCAACAAAGTGGAAGATGGCGCAAACGGTGCGGTGACTATTTTGGATTCCATCTCGTTCAGCAACGGGCGCACACTCGATGTTGCCAACAAGGGTGGCACGATTGGTAACGGCTTCAAGCTAGGCGGCGAGGGGATTCCGGTTCCACATGTGGTGAAAAACAGCTTGTCTTTCAATAACAACATGGACGGATTTACGGACAACTTTAACCCTGGTGCACTGGTATTGAGCGACAACGTGTCGATTGATAACAAGCGCTTCAACTACTTGTTCCGTAAGAGCCCATATTCCGGCGAGATTGAGCAAGGCACGTTCACCAATAACCGTTCTTACCGATTCCACGTCAGCAGCAAATATGACGACGTGATCAACAGTGCGAAATCGACTGGCAATGCGTTGGTCGAAAATGGCACGACTTACACCAGTGATGGCAAAGCGGTCGACAGCAAAACGCTCGCGCCATTAAAGCAAGCGTCGGTGATTGATACCCAACAAGCCATTCCAGGTAAGCAAGAGGCGATGCAGCTTAAGCAACTTATTCACTAACGAGTAACCACGGGCTCTCAGGAGCCCTTTTTTTCGTCAAAACTCACCTTACAACGGTCGCATTTTTACGCTTTTCGACTTGTCAGTGACAATCTCTTTTTGGTTCTAAGATTAACTAAGGGAATGCAGCAACGACGAGTATGGATCCGCAGTTATTTACAAGACGCTCACTATTGATCTTCATCACGTTTGAGCGCAAAAAATAAAAAATGAACCGTTGTTTTGATTTTTGTCTCAGTTAGTTTTGTTTTTTGAAAATATAATTTATCTAAATTAAAACAGCGTTTCGAGGTTTCTATTATGGAATACGATTACTTAGTAATAGCAGGCTACTTTGCCCTGATGGTGGCAATCAGCTTGCTGTTCAAAAAAATGGCAAGCAATAGTACCAGCGACTATTTCCGCGGGGGCGGTAAGATGCTTTGGTGGATGGTTGGTGCCACAGCATTTATGACTCAGTTCTCTGCATGGACGTTTACCGGTGCAGCGGGTAAAGCGTTTAACGATGGCTTCGCGGTATTGGCCGTGTTTGTTGGCAACATGGTGGCGTACGTTTTCGCTTACTTCTACTTTGCTCGCCGCTTCCGCCAAATGCGTGTCGATACGCCGACTGAAGGGGTA
>NZ_JAWOTT010000066.1:0-2072 GCF_033338995.1 Vibrio sp. Vb0304 | reverse complement strand
GATTTTGGCGTTATGAAAAAACCAAGCTACACTATCGCTCTCCCAACATATTTAGAATGAAATCTATGACCGATGCCGATATCGAACTTCAGCACCTGTGGTTAGAAATCCAAACGCAACGCTGGCAAAACGTGTCCCGTTTTTTATTCAGTTACTACTGCTATAAAAACAATTTAGTAAATAAAAACAACAAGGTTTGTTGGGAAACCGCCCGTGATTCGTTGCCAGCCTCTATCTGCCTTAAAACTCGTAAACAGGCGGTGATTGAGCCTTTAATTCCTGAAGAAACCGTGGTTGGTTTGCTCAAAGCCATCAGTAAAGATGGAGAGATGACGTTTGATGTAATGACGGCTACGCTTAACGCGTTTTTGCACTATGTGGTGATCAGCAAACAGGAGAAGCTACAGCTTAAACCTAACATGCCAGCGAGCTGGTATCAGCAGCATCACAGGCCTGTATTCGCCCGTTTTGAGCAAGCGGGAATAGAAATTCAACAAATCAAATAGCCCCCCTATCGAGCCGCAGACGTAAAAAAGCGCCCACAAGGAGGCGCGTTCGGTCAAAATGGTGAGTAATTCCTGGACGAGAAAGCTCTGAGCAACCGAAAAAGGCTTATTTATTCTTGAATCCCACGAATACGGACATTGCGTCTGCGTAAGATCTCCAAGGTTACGAGCAAACACACGGACATAAAAATCAGCAAGGTCGCAACAGCCAAAATTGTCGGGCTGATTTGTTCTCGGATCCCTGACCACATCTGCCTTGGGACGGTTTTTTGTTCTGCGCCCGTTAAAAACAACGCCACGACCACTTCATCAAACGACGTGCCAAACGCAAACAATCCACCGGAAATCATACCGGGACGGATCAACGGAAAAGTTACGTGCCTAAAGGTGTAAACCGGATTTGCGCCCAAACTGGCCGCCGCTTTGACGAGGCTTTGATCAAAACCACTCAGCGTCGCGCTCACTGTGATCACGACAAAAGGCGTACCTAGCGCGGCATGCGCTAAGATAATGCCAAAATAAGTCTGAGATAAACCCAACCGAGTGTAGAAAAAATACATCGCAGCGGCAGAAATAATCACAGGCACAATCATTGGAGAGATCAGCAACGCCATAATGGCATTTCTAAACGGCAAATTGCTGTTGGCTAGCCCCAATGCGGCTAACGTACCCAAACCCGTCGCGATCAAGGTAGCCATGAGCGCAATAAACGTGCTGTTTTTGAGTGCTAATAACCACTGCTCATTGGTGAACATTTCTTGATACCAGCGTACAGAATAGGCGTCTGCGTCCAAGTTCAGCATACCTTCTGTAAACGTAAAATAAGGGGTGGCATTAAACGACAAGGGGGTGATTGTCAGAATAGGCGCAATGAGAAAGAACAGCACCAGTCCACAAAATACCAAGTAGCCTGCGTAAGCCATTCTCTCACTTTTTGAAGCGTAGTTTGGTAGTGCCATGGTTATCCTCCTACCTTAATGTTATTTATGCCAACCACACGGTTAAACACATAAAACAGCGCGAGCACGACAAACAAAAGCAGCCCACCTAACGCCCCCGCCATTCCCCAGTTGAGCGAGGTTTGCATGTGGTATGCAATCATATTGGAGATCATTTGCCCACTCCTTCCTCCCACGAGTGCCGGCGTAATGTAAAAACCAATCGAAAGAATGAACGTGAGCAACGCTCCAGCGCCAATACCCGGTAAAGTAAGCGGCATGTAGACTTTGACGAATGCAACAAGAGGGGACGCCCCTAAGGAACGAGCGGCGCGGAAATACGTTGGACTGATGCCTTTCATTACACTGTAGAGCGGCAGAATCATAAAAGGCAATAAGATGTGTACCATAGAAACAACCGTACCAAAGGTATTGTGTACCATCTGAATTCGCTCAGACGTTAAACCAGACCAAATCAGTAAATCATTAATCACCCCCTGATTTTGCAACAACACAATCCAAGCGGTCGTACGGACCAATAGTGACGTCCAAAAAGGCAGTAGCACCACACTCAACAGCAAGTTGGCGCGTTTGTCTGGCAAGTTTGCTAACAGATACGCCACGGGAT
>NZ_JAWOTT010000065.1:0-2101 GCF_033338995.1 Vibrio sp. Vb0304 | reverse complement strand
GGAGGTTTTTTATTTTCTGTAAGAAAAGCTAGAAAGGATATCGGATGCAAGGATGGCTGGTGGTTCCCGTTTCTTTGGCGTACTTGGGAGCCCTATTTATAATCGCGTGGTACGGAGACATACAAAAGCGCTGGCTCGCCCGTTGGCGACCGTGGATTTATAGCCTCTCGATTGCGGTGTACTGTACCTCGTGGACCTTCTACGGCACGGTCGGACAGGCGAGCAGCAATCCTTGGTCTTTCTTGCCCATCTATATCGCGCCGATTTTGGTGTTTACTATCGGATGGCGGGTTCTGGCTCGACTCATTCTGATCGCGAAGCGCGAACACATCACTTCCATCGCTGATTTTATTGGTGCCCGTTACGGAAAATCGCAAGGCTTGGCGGTGGTCGTCACATTGATTGCGGTGGCAGGGATCTTGCCTTACATCGCCTTGCAGCTGCGTGGCATCACCATGGGGTTGGAGATCATCGCCCCGGAACTGGCGACCGATTTTGGTTATCAGAATGACAGCGTGTCTTGGTTTGTGGTGGTGGCACTGGCCATTTTTACCATGTTGTTTGGTACTCGCCATATTGATAACACCGAGCATCACCGTGGGATGATGATGGCGATCGCGTTCGAATCCATCATCAAATTGCTGGCGTTTTTGGTGGTGGGGATTTTCATTGTCTGGTTGGCGATGAGCACGGAAAACTTGAGTCTGGTTGAAGTGGCTTCTGAAACCTACCAGTCGCCAAACATTCCAACCTTATTGATTCATACTGTGCTGACCATGTTGGCAATTGTCTGTTTGCCGCGCCAGTTTCACACCATGGTGGTGGAAAATGAACGTGCGCAAGACTTGCACGTTGCGCGTTGGTTGTTCCCGCTGTATCTGATTTTGATGGGCGTATTTGTGTTGCCAATCGCGTGGGTCGGGCAAGGGTTATTGAGCGGAACATCTGCCGATACTTACGTGATCAGTGTGCCGATGGCGGTGGGGGCAAGCGAGATTGCGTTACTGGCGTTTTTGGGCGGTACTTCGGCGGCGAGCGGTATGGTGATTGTTTCAACCATTGCTTTGGCGATCATGGTATCGAACGACTTAGTGATGCCGCTGATATTACGCCGAATGCGCTTGGCGCAGCGCAACCATCACCACTTTTCTGAGCTTTTGCTGCGTATTCGCCGCGCTCTAATTCTGATTTTGTTGATTGGTGCATGGGGATTTTATCAGGCCTTAGATAGTATCCACTCACTCTCTGCGATAGGTTTTCTCTCGTTTGCAGCCATTACCCAGTTTGCTCCTGCATTGATTGGCGGTATGTATTGGCGTCAGGGTAACAAGAAAGGCGTTTATGTTGGCCTCGCGGTCGGTTTTACGATTTGGTTGATTACCTTAATGAGCCAAACCGCCATGTTGGCTGGTAATGCCAGCAACAACTTTTTGATTTGGTTAATCACGCCGCCAGAGATGCTGTCGCGCTTCGGCATTGCGATTTCGGATTGGGGCATGATCATGAGTGTGGTGGCGAACGCGGTGTGTTTTGTCGCGGTGTCTCTGGCGACGCGTCCAAGCCTAAGTGAGCGCTTACAGTCGGCGTCTTTTGTCGGAACACCGCTGCCTGAAAGCGAAAACATCAGCTTGTATCAAAGTCGTGTTACCGTTGCTGAGCTGGAAATGCTTGCCTCACGCTTTGTTGGCCGCACTCGGGTGAAAGTGGCTTTCCAAGCCTATTGGAGCCAGCAGCGAGAGGAGTTGTTACCGAACCAACAAGCGCCGTCTTCGTTGATTCGTCACACTGAACGCGTATTGGCTGGGGTGTTTGGTGCCTCTTCTGCTAAGTTAGTACTTACTTCTGCGTTGCAAGGCAGAAATATGCAGCTTGAAGAAGTCGCAACCATCGTTGATGAAGCTTCCGAGTTGTACGACTTTAGCCGCGGATTACTCCAAGGGGCGATTGAACATATCGGCCAAGGGATTGCGGTGGTCGACAAACAACTGCGGCTGGTGGCGTGGAACCAGCGTTACCTAGAGCTGTTTGTATTCCCACCCGGATTGATTCAAGTCGGCCGACCGATTGCTGATGTGATTCGCCACAATGCTGAGCAAGGTTT
>NZ_JAWOTT010000064.1:0-2139 GCF_033338995.1 Vibrio sp. Vb0304 | reverse complement strand
GCAAGTAATTTCTTCATTGTTTGTTTTCCTTCGGGCACAACAGTGCCGTTTTAAATATAGCTAAGAGCCAGCTAGTGCTGGAGATAAATAAAGAAGAAATCAAACAATCGGAGGTCGGTAAGGCTTATAAATCACAACCACGGCTTTTTCAGTAGGAGGCTTATCAATAAGCGCCAAGCTGTAAGGCAGTAGCATCAAGCCATTTTGCGACAAAGTCGTGGGAATTTTCACAATGCAAGAAGAGCTGCAACTGGTGTGCGACTTTTGCCCTTTTTCCATCATGTGTTCTTTGTGGTGCGGCTCAACACAATCTGTATTTACGCCGAGTTTTTCTTGAAGTGCAGTTTGCTGCATGGGAAAGCTTTGTGCTTCTATTGATGCTGTCGATGCTTGAACGCTCGATGAAACACTGGTTAGCAGCATAGCCACCAAACAAACCAGAGTAGTCATCAATGTACGATTCAACTTCAACATATCAATTTCTTCACAACACACTGATTTTCATCATACAGAAAGATCATATTCATACAAGTTTGAAGCACGAAGAGTACACGGTTATTTAACGAGCTATACCAGCATGAATCCGATAACGCTTGAAATACTTATGAAACACGAGTAATAGTTAGAGCAGTTTTTGTACTAACAAGGAAAGATTCATGCTTAAAAAGAGATTTTTCAAAACTAAAGATGAAGTTGAAGTCACTTTTGAACTCGATAAAAACCAATGGGAATCCATTAAAATCGCTGGAGATTTTAATGACTGGCAACCAGAGCCAATGAAACTGGTGAAAAAAAGCGGCCAATTTAAGTTCAAAACACGTCTACCCAAAGAGCAACACATCCAATTTCGTTATCTCCTCGATGAAGTTGAATGGGAGAACGATCCTCAAGCAGATGCTTACGTTCCAAATGGCTTTGGTAGCGACAACAGCGTTGTTTGCACCGTTGAATAAGTGGTAACTTTGATGGGTTGATTAGTGCGGATTTCACCGTAGTAACAGCGCATTCTTCTCACTTAAGGCGCACGAGTTGCGCCTTTTTCCTACCAATAAGACAAACTCAAGCAGCAATTATTGTTGCTAATGAACAACAGTGTTTTACCTAAAGTGATATATATCAACAAAAGTTATTTCCTTAGTATGAGTTCATCGCAGCAGACCGCTGCTTTCAACGAAAACTGAGGAAGTAACAAATGAAAAAACTGGTTGTTATTACTGGTGCAAGTTCAGGTATTGGTGAAGCTATCGCACGTCGTTTTAGTGAAGAAGGCCACCCTCTCCTTCTTGTGGCTCGTCGCGTAGAACGTTTAGAAGCACTCAATTTACCAAACACCTTATGTGAAAAAGTCGATGTCACTGACCAAGCGAGTTTGATAACAGCGATTGAAAAAGCAGAAGCTCAATTTGGTCCAGCTGACGTGCTAGTCAACAATGCGGGTGTAATGTTGCTTGGTCAGATCGACACGCAGGACGCCGCTGAATGGAAGCGTATGTTCGACGTTAACGTGCTTGGTTTGCTCAATGGTATGCACTCCGTACTTGCATCAATGAAAGCGCGCAATAGTGCCACAATAATTAACATCAGCTCTATTGCAGGTAAAAAGACGTTCCCTGACCACGCTGCATATTGTGGGACTAAGTTCGCAGTTCATGCAATTTCAGAAAATGTGCGCGAAGAAGTGGCCGCATCAAATGTGCGTGTTACGACTATTGCACCGGGCGCAGTAGAGACGGAACTCCTTTCTCACACCACCTCCCAAGACATTAAAGATGGATACGATGCTTGGAAAGTGGATATGGGTGGTGTACTCGCCGCAGACGATGTCGCGCGTGCAGTAATGTTCGCTTACCAACAACCACAAAATGTCTGTATCCGAGAAATTGCGCTCGCGCCGACCAAGCAGCAACCATAATCTGGTGACAACTTAATTTCCCATATACTAAGCAAACGATTTGTTCTATATCAAAACGTTTGCTTTTTTTATATTATTAACTCATCGGATAACCTTATTCTTTACAAGCTTTATTTGAAATAACTCGCAAATTTGTTTAACTTTCAGTGATATCAAATACAGCACACATCACTTACATGAACGAACAAGAAATCAAGCCATCCCTTATCATTGTCGAAGACGATCCA
>NZ_JAWOTT010000063.1:0-2146 GCF_033338995.1 Vibrio sp. Vb0304 | reverse complement strand
CGCAGATCAGCGTAGTACAAGACGAGTTCTCTGAAGTCTACGGCATGCTTTTCTCTATCCACAGCACAGATGCTGCGCCAGAAGAGTTGCGTCGCTACGCCGAAGAGCTGCAACGCCAAATCAAAGCCGTCGACGGCATCAAAAAGATCGAGCTACACGGCATTCAACCTCGCGTTGTACATATCGATATGCCAGACGAGCGCTTGGCTCAATATGGTTTGTCGATCGCACAAGTTTGGAACCAACTGAGCACACAAAACAGCACGTTCGAAGCGGGAAAATTCGATGCAGGTACAGAGCGTATTCGTATTGCGCAAACCAGTGAGTTTCAGTCTCTAGAAGACATTCGCAATTTAATCATCAATGGTGGCACCGGCGAGTTTGGCTCGGGGTTGATTCGTCTTGGTGACATCGCCGACATCACCATGGGTTATCAAACACCAGCATTGGCAGAGACCCGCTACAACGGAGAGCCCGCTGTCACCTTGGCTGTGAGCCCAGTTCAAGGCATTAACGTGGTGTCACTTGGCGATACGATTCAAGACATCATCGCTAACTACCAGGCAACGCTGCCGCTGGGTGTCGACATCTCGACCGTTGCTTATCAACCTGAAGAAGTACAAAAGTCTATCGACGACTTTGTTGGCAACCTGCTTGAAAGTGTCGCGATTGTTTTTGTGGTGTTGTTGGTTTTCATGGGCTTTAAGAGTGCGACCATCGTTGGCGCAAGCTTGCTCCTGACGATTTTGCTCACGCTTGTATACATGAACATCGCCAGCATCGATTTGCACCGTGTCTCGCTAGGTACGTTTATTCTCGCACTGGGCATGTTGGTGGATAACGCCATTGTGATCACCGATATGATGATCGCTAAGCTCAACAAAGGTATCGAGCGAACTCGCGCCGCGATTGATTCCGTCAAAGAAACCGCCGTGCCACTTTTAGGTGCAACTGTCATCGCGATTATGGGCGCAAGCCCAGTGTTGTTCTCCAAAACCGACTCCGCCGAGTTTGCGAGCTCTGTGTTCTACATTGTGGCGTCGTCACTGTTGCTTTCATGGATCGTCGCGATGACGTTTACGGTATTAATGGCGTGGATGTTCATCAAGCCAAAAGCTAATAGCGAAGAGACCAAACCGAGCCGTTATAAACAGTTGGTATTCTGGACGGTGGACAACCCGCGTAAAGCATTAGCCGCTTTGGTTCCGTTGATTTTAGTCACCGCCGTGGCAATCCCGTATGTGGCCGTGAACTTTATTCCTCAGTCGGATCGCTCAATTGTGTTTCTCGATTACTGGCTACCCAATGGTGCCAAGATTGAACAAACCTCGGCAGACATGCGCAAAGTTGAAGAATGGTTGGTCGCACAACCAGAAGTGGAAAGTATCTCTAGCTACGTCGGCACCAGTGCACCTCGCTTCTCGGTAACGGTAGAGCCTGAGCCGCTCGACCCTGCCTACGGGCAGATTCTGATCAACACCAAAGACTACGAGAGCATCAGTCACTTGGTAACGCGTGGTGATGATTGGCTGAAAGAGACGTTTCCGGATGCCGAACCTCGCTTCCGAGCGCTGAAGCTGGCAACCAAAGATAAGTTCGCGGTTGAGGTGCGTTTTTCTGGTCCGGATGAAACCGTATTACATCAACTAGCGGCAGAAGCGAAAACGATTTTTGCTTCAAACCCTGATGCAAAATACATTCGCGATGATTGGCGCCAAGAAAGCAAAGTGCTCAAGCCGATTCTAAACCAAGACAAAATGCGTCAAGCAGGAATTAACCGCGCCGATGTCGCTTTCGCGCTAAAACGCGCATCAGACGGCATGCCGCTCGGACAAATGAACCTGAATGATGAGCTGATTCCAATTCAGTTACGTGGCACATCGCAAAACATGGCGTCACTAGAAACGCTACCTGTGCGCTCTCTACTTGGCTTTAACAGCGTTCCGCTTGGTCAAGTGGTGGATGGATTCGAACTGGTCACCGAAGAGAGCATGATTTGGCGACGCGACCGCGTGAAAACCATCACGGTTCAAGCGGGTGTGAGCCGAGACTCCACACCAGCGAACGTTAGAAACGCTATTAAAAATCAGGTTGAAGCCATCCAACTTCCGGCGGGTTACAGCATGGAATGGGGAGGCGAATATTA
>NZ_JAWOTT010000062.1:0-2182 GCF_033338995.1 Vibrio sp. Vb0304 | reverse complement strand
AACCTTTTTTATCTAGCCATCCTTCAAAGTAGTAGCCAAGTAAGTAGCCACAAGTATTGCCTAAAAAGCAGCTGAGCCAAGATATAACCATAACCATACTCAGATTCATGACTTGTTCTGAGGCCAGAATTGACGCTGCGATCATCAAAGATTGCCCAGGCATGGGAATGCCAATACCTTCAAAAAAGATGCTGACAATAAGCGCAAGGTAGCCGTACTGCTCCAGCAGAGGCTTCATGGAGATGAGTAAAGCGTTAATGTGTTCCAAATGCTTTCCTCTAATAAAATCGGAAGGAAATGGGAGTGATACTCCTGTTGTTTTCTCTGGTCAATTCTTGTTTCTCATTCCCGAGAAAAACTGACACACCTCTGATAATTGTGTTTACCTGATGCGCTGTTGCGCTGGATTCCGCTCGCCGTTTGGTTCGCGACGGCGAGCGGTCATTACCCTGGCTTGGGTCTCAGGCTACTCTTTTGGTGTTGTGAACGCACCGTACAAATCGAGGCGTCGATGGCGTAAGTTCGTTACCGAGCCTTCGGTGTTGAGCTGTTTCAGCTTGGTTAAGTCAACATCGGCAAAGATGATCATTTCCGTATTCGCACTGGCTTCCGTCAATGTGGCGTCGTGGGGGAAATAAATGTCTGAAGGTGAGAACACCGCTGATTGAGCATATTGAATGTCCACGTTGTCCACGCGCGGTAAGTTGCCGACACTGCCGCCAATCGCCACATAACACTCGTTTTCGATCGCGCGAGATTGAGAACAGATCCGCACCCGTTGATAGCCGTTTTTGGTATCGGTCCAGAATGGCACAAAAATAATTTGCGCACCTTGTTCGCCGAGCATACGACCCAACTCAGGGAACTCGCTGTCGTAACAAATCAGAATGCCGACCTTACCAGCATCGGTTTCGAACACTTGTACATTATCACCGCCATCAATTACCCAGTCTTTTTGTTCGTGTGGCGTGATGTGGATTTTGTACTGAGCGTTAATTTCCCCATCGCGTTGCAGTAAGTACGCAACGTTGTAGAGCTTGCCATCTTCGATGAGCGGCATACTGCCAGCAATGATATTGATGTTGTAAGTGACCGCCATTTGCGAGAAACGGTTTTTGATCTCTTCTGTAAAGCTAGCAAGAAAGCGAATAGCTTCAACCGAGTTTTGATCGTTTTGCAATCCCATCAACGGAGCGTTGAAGAACTCGGGAAATAAAGCGAAGTCGGCTTTGTAGTTGGCCAGAGAGGAGATAAAAAACTCGGCTTGATCGAGCAAGTCTTCCAAATCGTTCATCGCGCGCATTTGCCATTGCACCACGCCAATGCGAATCAAGGTTTTCTCAATGTCGTGAACGGATTGAATGTCTTCCTCGTAGAAAAAATTATCCCACTCTAGCAACGTGGCGTAGCCTTTTGAGGCGTTATCTTCTGGCAAATAGCCACGCATGATGCGTTTAACATCAAAGTCATTCGCAAGCTGGAATGAGAGGATCGGGTCGTGCAATTCGCGGCGTTTTACTTTGTCGATGTACTCTGCAACGCTCAGTTCATCCGCGTATTGGTGGTAATTCGGAATGCGGCCACCGGCTAGTATCGCTTTAAAGTTTTTGCTGCGGCACAACTCTTTGCGCGCGTCGTAAAGACGTCGGCCCAAGCGAAGCCCACGGTAATCAGGGTGAACAAACACATCTAGGCCATACATGGCATCGCCTGTCACTTGGTTCTGAATGACGTTATTTTCGGTGATGATGTCAGTGTACAGGTGAGGAAGTGAAAATCGGTTGTAGTCCACTTTGATCGTCAGCGCAGCGCCGACAATTTTGCCGTTATCCTCAATACAGATTTGTCCATCGGGAAACTGATGAATGAGATCCATGATGGTCAGGCGTGGCCATGAGCCGCCCACATCAGGAAAAACGAGGTCCATTAATTCCGCGAGCTCTGGGTAATCGGTCGGCTCAATGGTACGTAAAGAGAGTCTTGGCGTGTTGCTGTCCATATCCTACTATCCATTTATCCTTTTCAAATAGTATGGATGAGAATGCCATAAATTTAACCATACTTACATTTGAGGCGCGGTAGGTGATAGGCTCTGCACAATCTTCATATTTATACTGGTTTCATATCGGTAGCTTTAGGTATGATGGGTAAGTTTGTCTTTTAACCAGTCATGAAAAAGTGC
>NZ_JAWOTT010000061.1:0-2222 GCF_033338995.1 Vibrio sp. Vb0304 | reverse complement strand
ACGCTCTCCCCTTATCTTTTCTTTCGTTTGGTTTAGAACAACTCTTCCGTTGTGCCACCAGAACCGCTTGAATAAATGCTGTCTTCGAGGCTGTTACCAACGTATTCGGTTGGCTCCGTGCCTTTCTCAAAGTATTCAAACATGGACGTGCTATCCACTTTATGAGTCAGCAGACCGCTGTTGCGATCGATGCGAACGCGCACGATGTCATCTGGAATATTCTTGCCTTGTTCTGGCTTGCCTTCCAATGCCACTTGCATAAAGTCAATCCATGCTGGTTCTGCTGTTTTCGCACCTGATTCAGCACCAGATACTTGGCCTTGACCCAAATTGCTGTTCACCGTCGTGCGGCCTAACGCGCGTGAGTGATCATCGAAGCCCACCCATGCAATAGCAACCACGCCCGGACCATAACCGTTGTACCATGCGTCTTTTGAATCGTTAGTCGTACCAGTTTTACCACCAATATCACGACGCTCAAGTTTTTGCGCACGCCAGCCGGTACCGTTCCAGCCAGTTCCTTCACGCCAGTTGCCGCCACCCCAGATGTTGCTGTACATCATTTCACGCATCAAGAATGCGTTTTGTTCAGAGATCACTTGTGGTGCGTATTTTGGTTCATCATTTTCTAGTGCGTTCTCTGGAGCTTGGCCATCAACGGCAACGTCTTGCTCACCGAACTCACTGGCAAAGCGATCCATTTCTGGTTGTGGGCTCATTTGTGGGCAATCTTGATGACAAACGCTCTTAGGGTTGGCTTTAAACAAAACTTCGCCAAATGCATCTTCAACGCGTTCGACATAGAATGGCTCAACATAGTAACCGCCGTTTGCAAAAACCGAGTAACCTTGTGCCACTTTCATTGGCGTTAAGCTACCCGCACCCAAGGCGATAGTTTCTGAGCGAGGCACTTCGTTGATATCGAATCCAAAGCGAGTTAGGTACTGACGAGTTTCATCCAGACCCACTTCACGTAAGGTACGAACCGCCATTACGTTTTTCGATTGCGCTAAGCCAATGCGAAGGCGAGTTGGACCGCCGTAAGTTGGAGGCGAGTTCTTTGGTCGCCATGCTGAGCCTGAACCTGCGTCCCATTTGTTGATTGGCGCATCGTTGATCAGAGTTGCTAACGTTAGGCCTTTATCGATAGCGGCTGAGTAAATAAATGGTTTGATACTAGAACCAACCTGACGCACGGACATGGTTGCGCGGTTAAACTTGCTGTGAACAAAGTTGAAACCACCTACCAGTGACAAAATGCCGCCATTTTCAGGATTCATCGCGACAAATGCGGTGTTCGCGCTAGGCACTTGGCTTAGCTTCCAGCTGCTTTGAGTGTTGCCATCTTCATCGGTGGTCGTTAGCTCGCGAACCCAAATTTGTTCACCTGCAGCTAAAACCTCTTGTGCAGATTTTGGCGTTGAACCTTGACGGTTATCGGTGAGGAATTTGCGTGCCCAGTTCATGCCAGTCCAAGGGATGGTTTGTGCATCGTTATTTTTCACAACAACTTGCGCCGTTTTGCCTTCCACTTTTGTCACGACAGCAGGGTAAAGATCGCCGTAAGTTGGCTGGCCTTTTAGATGCTTCTCAATTTGTTCTGCATCCCAAGCGGCTTCCCCTTCTTTCCACAACACTTTTTCTGCGCCGCGGTAGCCATGACGCTCGTCATAAGCCATTAGGTTGTTTACCGCAGCCTTATTGGCAGCGTCTTGCAGTTTAGAGTCAACCGTCATGTAGATATTCAAACCCGACGTATAGGCTTTCTCTTCACCGTACTCTTTTACTGCCCATGCACGTGCAAGTTCGGCAACGTAAGGCGCAGACACTTCAATTTCTGCACTGTGGTAACGAGCAATGATTGGTTCGTTACGTGCTTCATCGAATTGTTCTTGCGTAATGTATTTTTCATCGAGCATACGCATTAACACAACGTTACGAAGCTTTGTTGCACGTTCTAGCGAGTATATTGGGTTCATGGTTGAAGGTGCTTTTGGCATCCCCGCCAGTGTCGCAATTTCGCTAAGCGAGAGCTCATTTAGGCTCTTACCAAAATACACCTGAGCTGCTGCACCAAAACCGTATGAGCGATAGCCAAGGAAGATCTTGTTAACGTAAAGCTCCATGATCTCTTGTTTGCTCAGCAGTTGCTCAATGTGAATGGCAATGAAGATCTCTTTGATCTTACGCATTAGTTTCTTCTCGTTAGATAAGAAGAAGTT
>NZ_JAWOTT010000060.1:0-2288 GCF_033338995.1 Vibrio sp. Vb0304 | reverse complement strand
TTCCTCCTTAGCTCAGTTGGTAGAGCGACGGACTGTTAATCCGCAGGTCGCTGGTTCGAGCCCAGCAGGAGGAGCCACTTTTAAAGCCGCATCACTTGATGCGGCTTTTTTGTATCTGCTTTATACGTCATTTCTCACTTTCCCATTTATCTGCACTTCATTTCTAAACATCAGCGAACATTAAATCCTTTCTTCAAAAACACTTATTTCACGCTAAAAATTTAATCCTCATCGTAATTTCAATACGCATTAGTATCCGAGCATATTTATCTTCACTAAGATGCCCGAGTTATTACATTTCTTCTTTTAGCTATGCCTTGCATAGTGATAACACTTTATTTGTGAGCTAAATATGAAACTAAAAACTCAAGCCTATTTATTATCTGCGATCATATTGCTAGCTCTCCTAGCTCTGACCGCAACGGGCTTATGGACACTTCGCGTCGCAAGTAACCTTGATAACAAAGCTCGAGTTACTGAGCTATTTAAAAGTGCGTACAGCATACTTACCGAAGTAGAAAAGATGGCTATCGAAGGCAAAATGCCGGAAGACGAAGCGAAAGCATTAGCCACTCGCCTACTTCGTAACAATATCTACAAAGACAACGAATACGTTTATGTCGCAGATGAAAATATGATGTTCATCGCCGCACCACTAGACCCTCAACTGCACGGAACCAGCTTCCATGACTTTAGAGATGGCAGTGGTAATAGCGTAGGCCAACTCATTCTAGATGTATTGGGGCACAAAACAGGTCAGATCGTTGAATATACCTGGAGCCAAAAACAAGCTGATGGCAGCATTGAAGAAAAACACTCGATAGCAGAAAAAACACCACACTGGGGCTGGGTTGTCGGTACAGGTATTGGCTTTAATGAAGTTAACGCACGTTTTTGGTCGACAGCACAATGGCAGCTTGTGCTGTGTCTGATTATCGCGGGAAGTATTCTAAGTGGCCTGATCATTTCGATTCGCAAAATGCTTCATCTACTTGGTGGAGAGCCTAACGACGTGCGTAAAGCAGTTCAAGCTGTCGCTCAAGGAGACATTCAGACCAGTTTTGATACTGTGGCACCGAGAGGAAGTATCTATCGTGCCGTGCAAGATATGAGTCAATCACTAGCTACCATGGTGACAAACCTAGAGAAGTCTATGCATGCACTGCGCGCAGAGTTGTTTGCCGTAGAGTCTCGATCAAATACGATTGCCGATCTTACCGTATCTCAGCAGCAATCAACGGCGATGATTGCCACTGCGATGACTGAAATGGCATCTTCAGCCAACCATGTTGCCAATTCAGCAAGCGACACCGCAAACAATACGGACGAGGCAGACAAACAAAGCCAACATACTCAGAAACTCATTCATAACACGGTTGAAAACATTCAAGGTTTAGCTTCTCAATTAAATACTGCGAGTAAAGCGGTCGCCGATCTAGATCAGGATGTAAATAATATTGTAAAAGTGCTCGATGTGATTGGTGATATTGCAGAGCAAACAAACCTATTGGCACTCAATGCAGCCATTGAAGCAGCACGTGCTGGAGAACAAGGCCGAGGCTTCGCAGTCGTTGCTGATGAGGTACGCAACCTAGCAGGACGCACACAAGACAGCACAAAAGAGATTCAGTATATGATCTCCAATCTGCAAGAAGGCTCTCGCAATGCCATTCACACAATGGAAATATGTGCAGAAACCAGTGAAAGCACTGTTACAGAGTCTAAGAATGCCTCTGAAGCTCTACAGCAAATTGTAACGGCGTTAGAATCTATCACCACAATGAGCCAGCAGATCGCTACTGCTGCCGCTGAGCAGACGCAGGTTAGCGATGATATTGCGCTACGCATAAACCTTATCGAGGAAAGCGGAGGCCAACTCAACTCTGTCGTAACCGAGAGCCAATCAAGTACTCAAAGTTTAGCTTCACTAGCGAATGAGCTAGAAGGTTGGGTAAACAAGTTCTCAGTAAAGCACTAGTTTAAAGTCAATTGTTCAATAAAAAGCACGTTTTCAGACGTGCTTTTTTGTTTTTATCGCCTTTATTTTGCAAGTGAACACACTATCAATGTTAAAACATCGCTTAAAGCATGGCGCATTGCTGCTAAAAACGCATAAAAACAGCCCACTCCGAGCACAAATTCATCAAACGATATTTTATTTTAATTTTATTGTTGACCTGAAAGCCGAAAAGCCTTTTAATACACCTCGTCGCCCGGATAGCTCAGTCGGTAGAGCAGAGGATTGAAAATCCTCGTGTCGGTGGTTCGATTCCGCCTCCGGGCACCAC
>NZ_JAWOTT010000059.1:0-2297 GCF_033338995.1 Vibrio sp. Vb0304 | reverse complement strand
TTCCTCCTTAGCTCAGTTGGTAGAGCGACGGACTGTTAATCCGCAGGTCGCTGGTTCGAGCCCAGCAGGAGGAGCCATATTAGAAGAAGCCGCATCACTTGATGCGGCTTTTTTGTATTAGTTTAAAGCTAAGCTCTCTCCTACTACCCACGAAATAACATAAGCGCTTTGATTATTAAAAACCGCTTACCGCAAGCTAACTATCGACTCACTAAGTAACCAGAAAATATTAACCACAAACGCGCGTGGCAAATGGTGTATCTTTCAACTAAAAAAAGCCAGGTAAAAACCTAGCTTTTTAATTCAATCGGCCATCTCTGAAATCAGCTTAAACCACCAAGACAAATATACTTTGTCTCCAGATATTCATCGAGTCCTTGCTTAGCACCTTCCCGTCCAACACCCGACTCTTTAACTCCACCAAATGGAGCCACTTCAGTAGAGATGATCCCTTCATTAACTCCAACCATGCCGTACTCTAAACCTTCACTAAAAGCCATAATACGCTTCAAGCTATTCGTATAGAAATAGCAAGCCAAACCATATTCTGTATCGTTCGCCATTTCGAGAACTTGATAATCATTTTCAAAGGTAACAATAGGCAACACAGGCCCGAATAGCTCTTGCTGAACAATCGACATATTCTGCGTCACACTATCCAAAAGAACGGGCTCCATAAAGCGACCAGGCCGTCTCTGTGGAGAGTTAGCAATAGAGGCTCCTTCTTGTACAGCTTGATCGATCACCGCCTCTAGTCGATGCTTAGAGGCCATCGTAATAACAGGACCTAATGTGACACCTTTCTCTAAACCATTTCCAAGCTTTAATTTGCTTAACTTCGACAATACTTTATCAATAAAAGCTTGTTTTACATTTTTATGAACATATAGCCGATTGGTACAAACACATGTTTGCCCTGCATTACGGAACTTCGACGCGACAAGCCCTTCCGCAGCCTCATCTAAGTCTGCATCTTCAAACACGATGAAAGGCGCATTACCACCCAACTCCATCGACACCGCCTTGACTGAATCACTGGCTTGCTTCATCAAAATTTTCCCAACGCGCGTAGACCCCGTAAAAGAGATCTTCTGAATCCTAGGATCAGTACTTAGTACTTGACCAAACTCAGCAGCCTGCTCCGACACCACGACAGAAAGCAGTTCTTTAGGGATACCAGCCTGATAAGCTAATTCAACAACAGCAATTGCAGTGAGAGGGGTAAGCTCTGATGGCTTGATCAACATGCCACAACCTGCCGCTAGGGCTGGTGCTGCTTTTCTTGTAATCATCGCAATAGGGAAGTTCCAAGGTGTAATTGCAGCGCATACTCCCACAGGCTGGCGAATTGCAGATAGACGTCTATCTGTCGTGGGGGCAGGAATAACTTCGCCATAAGCACGTTTTGCTTCTTCTGAGAACCACTCGACAAAAGAGGCACCATACATCACTTCCCCTTTGCTCTCAGCTAAAGGTTTACCCTGCTCTAAGGTAATAATCGTGGCTATGTCTTCTGCATTATCAAGAAGTAGTTGATACCACCCCCTCAAACGACGAGAGCGCTCTTTGGCACTTAATTTAGCCCAACGGACTTGCTCCGTTTTGCACTGACCAATGAGATCATCTAACTCATCAAGAGTACTAGGCTTTAACCGAATTAACTCTTGCTCAGTTGCAGGGTTGATGACCACAATTCCCTCATCGGAAGACCATTGCTTAAATACAGATTTCAGCGTTTCATTTTTTATTTGTTGCATCATCAAACATACTCCTCAAGAACTCCTCTTAGGTTAATCGCTACTAGCAAGTTCAGCAAAGAAAACAAAGTTTTCTAAAAGGCATTAATTTTCGGAAGACTTAGCTCTATTCCTCACTATATTTCGGGAAATTGCGTAATCCACGTAACGACGGTCCCGCTCTAAACATGGAAGCAATGAATGTTTGAGAAATAAGATGTAGAAAATTATTGTTTAAGAGAGACGCTAACAAAACACGCAGTACGGAAGACTATTCATTCTATTACGGTTGAGGGCGAGTGTTATAAAGACTCATTGTTCAAATGACCAATCTTTCAACGAGGACAGGATACAAACTCGGAGTAATTGGAAGTGCAGGCAGCAGGCTCATCTTCCTGAGAAACTCATGTGCCAAAAGGGCAAAGAAAGTCGTATTGTCTCGCCTTCAATGTGTAAATGCATTTCTAGGGGACACGACCAAACGAAAAAGCCCCAGTCTTTCGACTGGGGCTTAATATAAGTGGCGGAGTGGACGGGACTCGAACCCGCGACCCCCGGCGT
>NZ_JAWOTT010000058.1:0-2310 GCF_033338995.1 Vibrio sp. Vb0304 | reverse complement strand
CAAGCCCTTTCGTTACATCTGAGACATGAACAAGAACCGCTGATGGATTCATAATTTTTCTCCAACCACATAACGCCGCGTTAAGGGGTGAGTAACGCAATACCGAAGTTTCTGCATTTCACCGGAAACACTAAAACCAACGCATGGTAAAAATGCCACGCGTTACGAATCACTCTTAAACGCTTTGTTATGTGTTTTAAAAGCACGTATTGTTTTTTCTATTTCATAGTCTTCTAGCATGGGTAAAGTACGTCCAGATAAATTTAACCCCCATTCAGGTTTACTTTGTCTGCCCTCATAATCTCGACTTACAAACAGGGAATTAGGTTCATTCCATACAGTTGAAGGGATTAAATACAATTTAGGAGCAATGCCCTCTTTCAGTACTGCAAGAGCAAGTAAGTTGGTCTCACTTAGCTGAAACTTATCTTTTCGCACGAATACGTAGTTAGCGTCACGAATTGATTTAACCTGAATAGTTAAAAAGTTTTCTCCGGGCAGCCTTGCAACAAAATCTATCCCGCGGTCGTCGATCTCTGTCGTATAGACTTCAAAACCGAACATTGTAAGCTCCATTTTCACAAAGTACTCACTGAATGTCCCGACCTGCATTTTATTTAGTTCATTCCATTGATATCTCAAAATACTATCCTTTGACACATAACGCCCAATTAAGGTGTGAGGCACGCAATACCGATGTTGCCGCATACCACCTTAACCACTAAAGCCAATGCATACGAAAAATGCCACGCGTGCCGAATCACTCTTAAATTGTTTGTTAGGTGCGTAGCTTAATCTTGCACTAATCTGACCCATTTTGCCCGCCATGCCTGTGCTTCCATTGGGTCTGGCCAGAACTCTTTTTGCTTACTTATTAAGCCATTTTCAACGGTATGAAAAGTTATAGCTCGTGCTTTTTGAACACTATCTGTAATTGATACATCAGTGACAACTGTTTCACCGTCGCAAACTACAGAGTGAATTGTAAACTCCCAAATACCATTCGCTGGGTAATAGGAATTGATAGCCGTAAAGTTGTCTCGGCCAATAATAAGTTCACCAGACTGCGGCCAGAAACCCTCAAAGTCTGGGCTAAGCCACTCGCTTGCTTTGGCAAAGTCATTTGTTTTCATCGCATCCCAAAAAGCTAGGACGACTTCCTTTGAGTTCATGATTTTCTCCAAGCACCTAACGCCGCGTTAAGGGGTGAATGCCGCATAAACCAACTTTCTGCAAACCACTTTCACCACCAAAACTCACTGCATACCAAAAGTGCCACGCGGCATGAATCCCTCTTGAACGCCTTGTTATGGCTTGGACTTAACGTGTTCTTTACTTGCCTGACTCAATCATTTCTATGATTTTGTTGGCTTTTTCGAAGTGATCTAGCTGGTGAGTTTGAATCCACCAAGTAGCTGCCTCCATTAACAACTCTGGATCGTCGTTTTTATTAGCGAAAAATGCATAGAATGAAACTCCAACATTCTCGCCCTTTTGTACGATTTTCTTAGTACAAACATCTAACACTTTACGACGTAAGGATTCACGCATTCATTATGCCCACTTAGATTGAAGTAAAAACAATACTTTACACAACGAATAGAACACAAACAACAAATACTGTTCATCCAACCAGTATCATTTTAGAGAAAGCCATAACGCCTTGTTAAGGTGTGAGGCACGCAATACCTAAGCCTCCGCATACCACCTTAAACACTAAACCTAACGCATGGTAAAAATGCCACGCGTGCCGAATCACTCTTGAACAATTTGTTAGAAGCCATCACTTCACAGTATCTAGCATTGAAAAAACACTTGTTTTCAGTTCCGTAGTGCTCAAATACGTATTTGTTTGGGGCTCAAAAGTCGTAGCACTATAGCCCTCAGATAATAGATACGCTGTTGAAAGAGCTGATGTCATTTCAGAGAAATCACCTCCCCACCTCAGAGTAACTACCACCGGTTGTTGGTATTGCTGTGCGTCAAAAGAAGACAATTTGATTGAGGCTTTGTCATATGCAGATGTATGAATTTCCAAACCTGACTTTCTACCCGCTACTTTGGCTGGCAGATACCCCTTAATATCTCGAAGATCGATACCAGCTTCATAAACTATCGGAATCGATACTTTCTCTGCCAGTTCATTCATTTGAGAAGTGTTTGGCAAGGTTTCTAATGCCAAAACTACAAATAATTCCATTGCCATTTTAAGTTACCTAAGTTTGAGTGGCTTCTAACGCCCTGTTAAGGGGTGAGCAACGCAATACCGAAACCGCCGCAAACCACCTTAAACACTAAAATCAACGCATA
>NZ_JAWOTT010000057.1:0-2328 GCF_033338995.1 Vibrio sp. Vb0304 | reverse complement strand
ACCTTTGGTATTCCTTCTTTCAAATTGGAAAAAGGGGTCATGGAAAATCGTCGTCGGGTATTTACCGAAATGGGCGTTGAGTTCCGCATGAATGTGGAAGTCGGCCAAGATGTGCAGATGCAAGAACTGCTTGATGAATACGATGCGGTTTTCTTAGGTGTGGGCACATACAAATACATGCGCGCCGGTTTGGAAAATGAAGACGCGCCGGGCGTTTATGACGCCCTACCATTTTTGATTTCCAATACCTATAAGGTTATGGAGCTAGAACATAACCAACCGTTTATCGATATGGCTGGCAAAAAAGTCGTAGTGCTTGGTGGTGGTGATACCGCGATGGACTGCGTGCGAACTTCGATCCGTCAAGGCGCATCTAACGTGATTTGTGCCTACCGTCGTGATGAAGAAAACATGCCAGGCTCCCGTCGAGAAGTGAAAAATGCCAAAGAAGAGGGCGTGAAGTTCATGTTTAACCTTCAGCCTTTAGGTATTGAGGTTGATGCGTATGGCAAAGTTTCAGGCGTGAAAGTGGTCAAAACTGCTTTAGGCGAGCCTGATGACGCAGGTCGCCGTCGCCCAGAACCTGTAGAAGGAAGTGAACACGTACTGCCTGCCGATGCTGTCATCATGGCATTTGGTTTCCAACCTCATCAAATGAACTGGCTTACTCCGTTCAATGTTGAACTTGATCAATGGGGACGAATCAAAGCACCCAACAACCAAGAGTTTCAATATCAAACCAGCAATGAAAAGATCTTTGCTGGGGGAGACGCAGTTCGCGGTTCTGATTTAGTGGTAACCGCCATTGATGAAGGACGAAACGCAGCAGAAGGCATTCTTGATTACTTAAACGTATAGCGTCGTACCAACACTCAAAAAGGATCCAAAGATTGGATCCTTTTTTCTTTTATTACATATAATTAAATTCCTCTGTTAAGGAATAGAACTCATGAAAAAAGCCGCTCTGATGCTCATCACTTTTCTCGGCTTAACCGCATGCAGCCAAGGAGTCACTTCGATGCCAGATAGAACTCAAACCCCATGTGGAAACAAACCTAACTGCGTTTCAACACAAGACCAACGAGAAGAACACCACCTCGAACCTTTTACTCTCACCGAATCCGCCACATTGGATGCAATTGAGCAAGCAGCACTGCAACTATCGGGGGCTAAAACAGCAGAGAAAGATGGCAATTATCTGCGCATTGAATGCACATCTAAAATCATGCGCTTCGTGGATGATCTCGAATTAAAGATCGACGGGAATACTCTGATCGTGCGTTCAGAATCACGCGTAGGGTATTCCGACTTTGGCGTCAATCGAAAACGGGCCGAGCAATTACGAACCGAACTTTCTAAAGCAGAACTCATCAAATAGAAAACTGCTGACAGGGAGTGCTATACTCTCGCCGATTAAATATTTTACCTAAAGAGAGTGTTATGAAAGTTGGTATCATCGGTGCGATGGAACAAGAAGTGACCATCCTGAAAGAAGCTATGACAAACTGCCAAACCGTAAACAAAGCAGGTTGTACGTTTTTCTCTGGTCAAATTAACGATGTAGATGTAGTGCTACTACAATCTGGTATCGGTAAAGTTGCTGCGGCAGTTGGTACAACAATTCTTCTTGATGAATACCAACCAGATGTGGTTATCAACACAGGTTCTGCTGGTGGTTTCGATTCAAGCCTAAATCTAGGTGACGTAGTGATTTCTACAGAAGTGCGCCACCACGACGCAGACGTGACCGCTTTTGGCTATGAAATTGGTCAAATGGCAGGTCAACCAGCAGCATTCAAAGCGGATGAAAAACTGATGGACCTAGCGGAAAAAGCACTCGAGCAAATGGCGAATACACATGCCGTTCGCGGTTTGATCTGTACGGGCGATGCGTTTGTTTGCACGGCTGAGCGCCAAGCGTTCATTCGTGAAAACTTCCCATCCGTTATTGCGGTTGAAATGGAAGCATCAGCTATTGCTCAGACTTGCCACCAGTTCAACACACCATTTGTTGTTGTACGTGCTATCTCTGACGTTGCTGATAAAGAATCACCAATGAGCTTTGAAGAATTCCTGCCTCTAGCAGCAAAAAGCTCTTCAGAAATGGTATTCAAGATGCTGGAACTGGTTAAGTAATCCAAGTCATTCATGGAAGAAATTTTTCAGCAATTCTATGCTAACGGTGCGCTCCTCGTGATGTGGGGCGCATTACTGTTTCACCTGATCCTCCCTATTCCTCATTCCGCTCACCCTGCGACTTTATGGCGCAAGGTAGCCGAACAATTAGCAGAGAAAGTAAATAACCACCATAGCTACTCACAAAGCATT
>NZ_JAWOTT010000056.1:0-2436 GCF_033338995.1 Vibrio sp. Vb0304 | reverse complement strand
AAGTGTATGACAGCTTTGCCGTGGTCAGCACCAGTGGTTTTGAAGGTATTCCGGTTAAATATGAAAACCAAATTGTTGGCGTGACTGACGAGGATGGCTATTTGCTAGTGCCTTGGGCTACCGCGTATTACACCGCCAAATATGAAATTGACCCACTCACTTTACCAGCGAATGCGGCATTTTCGACGACAGAGCAGTTCGCTTCGATACATGCAGGTTACGGTTATTTATTAGAGTTTCCCATTGAGCTGCAAATTGCATTGAGTATGACCGTTGTGGATGAAAATCACCTAGTCCTGCCGCTTGGCACGTTTGGGCGTTCAGAGACAGGATTAGTCAGTCAAATTGGGTGGGATGGGTTTACCTACTTTGAAGGCATTGATCCGGGCAGTTACATTCTGTTTTATCCTCAAGGGCAGTCACCATGTAAAGTTTCAATTGAAGGGTTGTATGAGCGCGAGAGTCAAAAAATACAAACACTGAATAGTCAGGTTTGCCTCAAAACAGAAGATGAGGCGGCACTATGATTTTGCATCGCTGGCTGGCTAGTCTACTTCTCTTTTTCTCCTGTTCGACAATGGCATGTGAGATCACGGCGCTAACACCTTCAATCCAGTTTGGTAGCGTTTCCTCATTTACGGTGTCGAGCACTCAGCAACAAAGTTCAGCCCAGCCGCATGCGGGGATAACATGTGATTTTTCGACACTTGTGTCGTTGTTGAGTGGCGACTATGTGTCTGTCATATTTACCAGCCTCAATGGTGGGCAGATGACCACCCAAGGAGATGCCAGTTCGGTAATTAACTATCAGATTTTTGGCGATTCAAGCCTTTCACAAGAGTATGTTTTTGGCCAATTGTACACCTTCACAGACACCGACTTGTTAGATTTGTTGGGGCTGTTTGGAGACCAAGTTGAGTTCCCTCTTTATGCTCGGACGGGAGCTGGAAGTAACCTTTCGGCCGGAATTTATACAGACCAAATTACGGCGTCTTGGAATTGGAATTACTGCAAGGGCGTAGGTCTACCAGGAGTATGTATTATTCGGAATGAGGGGAGTGCTCAAAGTACTATTACGGTCGAGTTGGAAGTGACTCCCGACTGTATGATAACCGCGCCGGATATTGATTTTGGTTCATCCCCATTGGTGGCGGGCTTCGATCCCGTTAGTCAGGTTATATCGTTAACTTGTACCAAGAATAGTTCCTTCACCATTGGTTTAAACGACGGCGTAAATGCTTCAGGAGGCCAACGAAGGATGGCATCTGATGGTAACTATTTGGAATATGAAATCTATAAGTCTTCATCGACGGAGCGCTGGGGCTCGGCTGGTGCTGAGCGCCGCGAACAGAGCGATGTCGATACTGGCGATGCCATTCCAGATGGTATCACTCCACAGAACTACAATTATCGCGCGCAGATAATGACAAGCCAAAATACCCCTCCAGCGGGCACTTATACCGACTCAATAATCGTTGACGTTCAATTTTGAGCATCATATCAATTGCATGACTAGAGGAGTTGATTCCAAAGTTTGTTTGCAATCATAGTTTCCACTCTGTAACGACCGAATCCTGTGAGATTAGTATGGCTTTGCTTTTACAACACTTCACTTGAAGGGATAAGGAAAATCATGAAAAAGTCACTTACAGCGATTGGATTGTCTTTGGTATTCGTTGGTTCGGCCAACGCAGCAAACTGGGGTTACGAAGGAAGTCACGGACCAGAGCATTGGGGCGAGTTTGCTTCTGAATGTGCGCAAGGTAAAAACCAAAGCCCGATTGATATTCATTCGGCGACGCAAGCTGAATTAGCAAAACTGCAATTGGATTACCAAGGCAAAGTGGTTGCGCTAACAAACAATGGCCACACATTGCAAACCAGCATTGAGGGAGAGAATGTTCTGACCATTGATGGCAAAGCGTTTGCTTTAAAGCAGTTTCATTTCCACACACCATCTGAAAACCATGTCGACGGCAAATCTTACCCATTGGAAGCGCATTACGTTCATGCCGATGAGCAAGGCAATCTCGCAGTAGTGGCGGTATTTTTTGAACAAGGCAAAGCCAATCCTGCTTTGGCGAATTTGCTAGAAAATGTGCCGGAAAGAGATCAAAACGTAGCGATTCGCGCTCCTTTCGATGCAAACGCGTTGATTCCTAGCGACAAAGATTACTACCGATTTAACGGCTCGTTGACCACGCCACCATGTTCAGAAGGCGTGCGTTGGCTTGTGATCAAAGATCCACAAAGCATTTCGGCAGAGCAAATTGCGCAATTTGAACACGTCATGGGGGAAAACAATCGTCCAGTTCAACCGCTCAATGCGCGTATGGTTCTTACCAAATAACCGATGTTTTTTGAGATTTGGTAAGCCCGAAATAAAACAAAGCCCACTCAATGTTGAGTGGGCTTTGAGTGTTTAAGAGCGAATTA
>NZ_JAWOTT010000055.1:0-2438 GCF_033338995.1 Vibrio sp. Vb0304 | reverse complement strand
TGGTGATTTCTCCAATTGATTTTCCGGTGTAGCGGTTTCCGACGTCTCGGAAAACCAAGTAGTTCTCTCAAAGTTACTTTTATTAACGGCGCATGCCCTGTTTTCTTTAGAGAAAATTTTAGATTTTTTTGAAAATAATTCGTTTGGAGGGGTAATCGTGACAAAGCGGATAAAAAAGCAAAAAAACTTTCATTTTTCGCTAAAGCTTCTTTTCGAATTGTCGATACAGGCAGGTTTTGCGTTAAATTCGGGCAAGGCCGTTCATCAGCCAAGCAAGGTCAATGCTAGGTTTGGCGCTTGTTTTGCTTGCGCCAGAATAGAAGTACTGACCTGTTGTAAAATCTGTTGCTTCACCATTTGCGTAGTTTCTTTGGCATAGTCAGTGTCTTGGATACGACTGTTGGAAGCGGCTAAGTTTTCGTGGATGTTATCGAGATTATTGATCGCGTGATTAAAGCGGTTTTGATACGCGCCTAACTCCGCACGACTGCCATCTACCGTTTTCAAAGCATCATCTAAAATGCCGACCGCCATCTGAGCGCCACCGACCGTGCTAATATCAATACTATCTACCGTTCTATTTACGGTGACATACTTGCCAAGTTCTAACTCATCAGCCAGGCCACCACTGAAGGTTGGTCCAGGGTATTTTATGGCGTCCTTGTGGGACATGAGTAACTGCAGTTGCCCCTCTTCATTAACAGACGCTTTCACTTTATCGGTCTGCCCGTTAATGTAAGTCGCGAGTTCTTCTATATCGTCGCCAGCTTTAGCTTCAATACGGATCTCCTGCTCTTCAAAATTGTTATCACGGTAGCTGATAACAATTTCATTATTTCCGTTTTGAACCGTCCAATCTGAACTGACTCTTTGATATGAGCTCATTGAAAAGCTACCTAAAGATTCCGGCTGCATGGTCCGCAGGCCAATTTGTACCGCTTCACCAGCCGTTGCACCGATTTGAAAAGACGATGTACCGAATGTGCCATTCAGCAATTTACGTCCGCCAAAGGAGGTCGTTTCTGCAATACGACTTAACTCATCATTTAAAGCAGAGACTTCTTCTTGCAGTGCAGTGCGCTCCGCTTTGCTGTTTGAACCGTTAGCTGATTGAAGCGACAAATCACGCATACGTTGCATAATGTTAGTCACTTCATTCATCGCCCCTTCGGCGGTTTGCATTATAGAAATGCCGTCATTCGCGTTACGTACCGCGACATCCAAACCACGCATTTGCGATTGTAGACGGTTGGAGATTTGCAGACCCGCCGCGTCATCTTTTGCGCTGTTAATACGTTTCCCTGAAGACAAACGCTCCATGGATTGGTTCAGCATGTCAGTTGCACTGGTCAAATGACGCTGTGCGACGAGTGCTGCCACATTGGTATTAACGGTGATAGCCACGAGACACAGACTCCAAATAAATTAAGGCTTTGAGTACTTATCGACCAAGTAACAGAAAAGTTTAGTGTTTTTTTGAAAAGAGATTGGAATAGAAATAGAAAACAAAAGCCCTCCATTGGAGGGCTTAAGAAATGAAGTCTGAGAACTTACTTGATGGCTAGCTCCGCGAGCATTTCTTGCGAAGGAGCGAAGAAGTACGCACCAGTTACCGCTGTTGTGAAACGAAGCATTTGGTCTGTTTTACCATCTGTTACGCCGTACATACTTTCTAGCATCACTTTAATGTTATGAAGTGTATTGCAGTAAGAAATAAACAGCAGGCCATGAGGCCCTGTCACCGTCCCGTATGGTAAGCTGTGGCGAACAATCTTCAAACCTTTACCTTCTTCTTTGATATCAACTCGACCAACGTGTGATGCAGCAGGAACGTCTTCTAGCTCGATAGAGTCTGGCTTGGTACGACCAATCACTTTTTCTTGCGCTTTGACATTCAATCGATTCCAAGCGGCAAGGTTATGTTCAAAGCGCTGAGCCATAACATAACTGCCTCCAGCAAATGGGCCCTCTTTTACTAGAGCCACATCAGCGCGAGCCTCCCCTTTCGGGTTTTCTGTGCCATCAATGAAGTCTGTCATATCACGAGCATCAAGGTAACGGTACCCATATGTTTCGTCCACAATGGTGACATCTTGTGCCGTCTCTTCTAGGAACTTACGCAACACGTAAAAATGCAAGTCGTGACGAGTCGAGTGACAGTGAATCAGTACATCTACGTCTGTTGCTGGAGCAACGATGTCCCCTTCGCCAAGTTGAGTAAAATCAATAAGCTCTTCTGGCGCGTCTACATTAAGGTGTTCCCAAAACGATTTTGTGAATGCGATAGAAAGCGTCAGCGCTGCACCCGGCTGGGTAATGTTTAACTCTTCCACCAACTTTGGCAGTGCTTTCAGTTTTTCTAATACGTTTTCACGGTTTTGGTTCACTTTGAGTTGAGTGTACAGTGCAAATGGCCCGGCTTCTGGCACGATCGCCGT
>NZ_JAWOTT010000054.1:0-2441 GCF_033338995.1 Vibrio sp. Vb0304 | reverse complement strand
CTTACGATTCTGTGATGTCAGTTGCAGCGGTCGATAATCAAAATGATCACGCGGCGTTCTCGCAAGCGACGGATCAAGTTGAAATCGCGGCGCCGGGTGTGGCGATTTTGTCCACCGTAACAGTAGGCGAAGGTAAGTTGTCTGACATTACGCTAAACGGTGTTAGCCAGTTTGACCGTGGCATCGTGCCTCATAACCGTTTGGTCCACAACGGCACTGAGTTTGTACCAGCACCAGTTGCAGGTTCAGTCACCGCGACATTGGCAAGCTGTGATGTGTCTGGCGGTAACTTCAACTGTGGCGACATGTCAGGTAAAATCTGTCTTACTGAGCGTATTGGTAATCAATCTTCAGGTACATACCCAGAGGTGGATGCAGTCCGAGCATGTTACAACGCGGGCGCAAGCGCGGCGATTGTATACAGCAACGCGGCATTGGCTGGGTTACAAAACCCATTCTTAGTTGACCAAAACAACGCTTATCGCATGGTGTCGGTGACAGTTGATCGTGCATTTGGTCAAGAGCTATTGGGTTACGTAGGCCAAGAGATCACGGTTGCAACTACATCAGGTGAAGACTACGAGTACTACAACGGCACTTCGATGGCGACTCCGCACGTAACGGGCGTAGCTGGCTTGGTGTGGAGTTACCACCCAACGTGTACCGCAGCGCAAGTACGTAACGCGTTGATCAAAACCGCGACAGACATTGATGTTGCAGGTCGAGATAACCGCACAGGTCACGGCCTAGTGAATGCGGAAGCGGCGAAGCTGTTCTTGGATGCGGGCTGTAATGGTCCTGACGGTGGCGGTAGCTCTTCAGATTCTAGCTACTCAAACACTAACCCTGTTGCGATTCCTGACAACAAAACCTCTGGTGCCATCAGCGCACTGAATGTCGATCGCACTGGCGACTCAGGTACTGTAAGCATTGACGTAGATATTAGCCATACTTACATCGGTGACCTACGAGTGACTCTGACTTCACCGACAGGTGGACAAGTCGTGCTTCACGATAATACTGGCGGCAGCGCTAACGATATCAAAACCACTTTCCAAGTTGATTTCTCTGGTTTTGAATCACAAGGTTCTTGGGAACTTAAAGCCGTCGACAGTGCCAGAAGAGACACAGGTACAATCAACAGTTGGTCTCTGACATTTCAATAAGGAGTGACTATGAAGAAGCTGACCTTACTTTCCGTAACGGCGGGGAGTTTGACCGCGCTATTGGCGATTGGCATGAGCGCCACCAGCCTTGCCAACAACCAAGGCTTTCCTCTTGTGGATGAGCGTCCAACAAGTGCAGAGCAACAACCGGCTCGCTATTTTGTGAAATATCACAAAGGGAAAGAAAGCGAAGTGAGAGCGCTTCTTCGTCACAACAACCTTGAAGTGGTCGATGCTTTGGTGAAACAGCAAGTGTTGGTGGTGACCGGCTCTCAAGAAGATGTCGACAAACTTTCCACCAGCGATGCGGTTGAGTACACCGAGCAAGAACCAACGAGAAAGTTGCTGTCCCAATAAGATAGCCTCAATAAGAAAAACGCCCCTCACGTGAGGGGCGTTTTTTTTGAGTGCTTTTCTATGGCTAAAGCCTCTCAGAGATGAATGCCGACGAGCCTAATTCCGTATTCATCAGAGAGAAAACTTAGCGAACAATCAAACCAAGTAGGATACCTACCGCGCCGAAGTCAGCATCACTGAATGTTGTGTTTGCAAAGCCAAGATCACCCAGTACTGGCATTAGGAATACAGGTAGGAAAGTAATCAGTAGACCTTGTGCAAACGCGCCTAGAATTGCGCCGCGACGACCACCTGTTGCGTTACCAAATACACCTGCCGCAGCACCCACAAAGAAGTGTGGAACGACACCTGGGATAATCACAGTAAGACCCATCACGTACAGCAGGAACATGCCCACTAGACCGGCTGCAAAGCTCGATAGGAAGCCCACCAATACCGCGTTTGGCGCGTATGGGAACACAACCGGACAATCCAGTGCAGGTTTTGCGTTTGGAACCAGTTTGTCTGAGATGCCTTTAAATGCAGGAACGATTTCTGCGATAACCATACGTACACCTTGCAGGATGACGTACACACCACCGGCGAAAGTGATGGATTGCATTAGCGCAAACATAGACCAATGTTTACCGCCACTGACTTCACGGACAAAATCGCCGCCAGCGAACAAACACGTCACCATAAAGATGATGCCCATTGTGAACGAGATAGCCACTGGCGTATCGCGTAAGAACAACAAGCTCTTAGGGACATTCATCTCTTCTGTTGAGTGCTCTTTGTTACCAAACTTGCTGCCAATGAAACCAGCTAGGACGTAAGAAAGCGTTGAGAAGTGACCAATCGCAACGTCGTCTGAGCCTGTTACTTGATTCGTGTATTTGTGCGCAATTGCAGGGAAGAACACCATCACAGAACACACAA
>NZ_JAWOTT010000053.1:0-2653 GCF_033338995.1 Vibrio sp. Vb0304 | reverse complement strand
GAGCGAGCGAATAGTTTTTAGTATGGCTCACGATTTAAAGACTAAGTTACATTCAAGTCACGTTTGCATACTAACTTGATCGCATAATGCGCATCAAATAATAGTCACCTCGTTTCAACCTCGTCTCATCAGAAACCCTGTTTTAATCACAATTGCTGGCTGCTTTGCTGTGCCTTTCCCATACTATCTAATAGGCGTCGCTATCTTCTGCTATCAGCGTTTTGAAATAACCTTGGCTAAAGTCACATTTCGTATCGACATCCATTTTAATTTAAGTTAGCTTTAGAAGTATAGACGTCTAGATTGACTAAGCTTAGGGAGAGAAAGTCGTGCCAATTAGAATTCCAGATCAACTACCTGCTTCAGATGTACTAAGGACAGAGAACATCTTTGTAATGAGCGAAACTCGTGCCGCGAGTCAAGAAATACGTCCTTTGCGAGTACTGATTCTGAATTTGATGCCCAAGAAAATCGAAACAGAAACGCAGTTTCTTCGCCTCCTTTCAAACAGTCCATTGCAAGTAAACGTCGAGCTACTGCGCATCGATAATCGACCAAGCAAAAACACACCAACCGAGCATTTAGATACGTTTTACCGTCAGTTTGAGATGGTAAAAGGGAAGAATTTCGACGGTCTTATCATCACTGGTGCGCCACTTGGTCTAGTGCAATTTGAAGATGTGATCTATTGGGATCATTTAAAAACCATCATGGAATGGGCGAAAGACCATGTTACCTCGACGTTGTATGTGTGTTGGGCGGCGCAAGCTGGCTTAAAGTTGTTGTATGACTTGCCGAAAAAAACGCGTAAAGAAAAGCTTTCCGGTGTATATCATCACCAAATTCATAATCCATTCCACCCTATTTTACGTGGGTTTGATGATACGTTTTTAGCGCCCCATTCGCGTTATGCCGATTTTTCGCCACACTTTTTAGAAGAACATACCGACTTAGATATTCTCGCCACATCCGATGTGGCGGGCGTATATCTGGCAACGACCAAAGACAAGCGAAACGTTTTTGTTACCGGCCATCCAGAGTATGACTCGCACACTCTTCACAATGAGTACATTCGGGATTTGGGTGAAGGGATGGAGCCGGCAATTCCGGTCAATTACTACCCGAACAACAACCCAGATAACCCTCCCATTGCGAGTTGGCGAAGCCACGGACACTTGCTGTTCTTGAACTGGCTCAACTACTGCGTATACCAACAAACGCCTTACGATCTGGATCACTTCAGCGAAGATGCTTTCACTAAAGACGATTAAATCAACGAATTAAGTTTGTGAACCGAGCCGCCATCTGGCGGCTTTTTCATATCAGTTTGCAAACCTGATCGCATAGTGCTTTTTCCTCAATGGGCTTTTGCTACGTAATTCATATCATGCTGTCAGATTCAGGGATGTGGGGAAGAAGAATGAAAACCGTAACGCTCAGTGCACTAATGTTGATGACTCAGTTTGCACTCGTAGGCTGTGTTACCGTAAAAGAAAACGGCGCTCCTCTCGTGAAGGCCGATCCTGTTGCTATGGCAGAATCTCGCATCGCTCTTGGGCTTGGTTATCTCGAAGGTGGCAATATGATCCGAGCGCACGACAACTTGCAACAAGCCTTGAGCCACGCCCCACAATACTACCGTGCACAGCTTTCTATGGCACACTACTACGAAACCGTTGGTGAAGATGCGAAAGCGGAAGACATGTACAAACGCTCTTTACGCCAACACACCAAAAACGGCAACGTGCTCAATAACTACGGAACATTTCTATGTAAACGAGGTGATTTCCAACAAGCTGACCAAATGTTTAACCGCGCAATTGAACAACCTTATTACTACCTCATCCCTGCAAGCTACGAAAACGCCGCTTTCTGCGCATTGAAATCACAAGATAAAGACAAAGCAAAATACTACTTTACGCGAGCTATCGATCACGACCCACACCGCCCAAAATCGATTCTCCAACTGGCTAAACTCGAAATAGAAAGTGGCAACTTTACCGATGCAAGAATTCGACTGATGCGATTTAATCAAATGTACGGTGTGAAAAAACCGTCACTGCAACTTATGATCGAGTTAGAACGTGCGGCAGGTAATGAAGCGCTAGAGCAAAAATACGTAAAACAGTTAGAACGCATGTCTTAACGAGCCACACTAATAACCCAAACAGCATAAGTCTTTGCTTAACCTCTCATTTTATTTTTAGGCTCACTTACACCGTTCAAGTTAAGTGAGCCTTGTTTCTCAGAACGCCGACAAATCCCCTGTTTCACTTGTGTTTCAGTCACTGAAAGAGCGACATTACTCCTGTACTTAACATTCAAAATCGGTACTATTTGAAAGATACGTGACCGAGTCACTTTTTGAGTTCTAACTCAATAATTACTGAATGATTGTGCGCTTCGTTGAAGTGCAATTTGCTTTTATTATGAATCTTGTCGTTCAAGAACACATACCCAAGGATGTTGACGCCGGATGAAACCTGCCTGCACACTCTTACTGCTTGCTTCTTTAAGCTCCCCCTTTCTTGCTAGTGCTCAACCCGTCAATGACCTCGTATTTACCGTAGGTATCGTTTCCGACAAAGCAAAAAGTAAAATCAAAAAGGCGACACCCTTTGCTCAATATGTGTCCGGAAGGCTGAATCACCTC
>NZ_JAWOTT010000052.1:0-2686 GCF_033338995.1 Vibrio sp. Vb0304 | reverse complement strand
ATCATGCGTTAAGTTTAGTGATTTAGGCGGTTTGCAGAAATATCGTATTGCGTTGCTCACCACTTAAGCGGGCGTTATAAGCCTAGGAGTATACATGGAAGCAATAGTGCATCTAAATGGCAAGGATTTTGATACAACGTCTTATGCCCAACAAATTCAAATGGCAGAATGTCACTTCTATTTCATTCAAGGCGCTCAAGCTGCGCACAATGAGCTTTATCTACCTGCTGTTGTATCATTTTTAAATGGAATTGAATCAACTATAAGGGTCATTATTAACAACCAAAACTCCCCACACGTATACACAGAACCATCAGCATATAAATGCTTAAGTAATAATTTGTTGTTAAATGCGCGTGAGATCGGGTTGGATGTTACAAAGTTAGCCTTTGATGGTGAAAATAATTTTGTGGCACGTCTAGAAAGCCAAAAGCCTAACTTTGAAATGGTCGAGGTCGTTCGAGTAAGAAACAATTTATGCCATGGCAACGTTTTTGAGTTTGTAAATCAGGAGTATATGATTTTCACACCAGAGTGTATTCGAGCACTTTGCTACCAACTGTTTGATATTTCAGTGCGTTGGTCTAGTGAAATAGAGCGCTTTCGTAATGCTTAAGGGCGGCTTATAACAAACAATTTAAGAGTGATTCGGCACGCTTGGCATTTTTGCTATGCGTTGGCTTTAGTGATTAAGGTGTTATGCGGCGGCATCGGTATTGCGTGCCTCACACCTTAATTGGGCGTTAGCTACCAAGGAGTTAATATGGCGGATTGGACTAATATTGTATCAGCGATAGGTGCTGCAGGAAGCTTTTTAGGGGCTCTTGCCATATACAGTAATCAAAGAAAGCAAAATCAATCTTCTGAAGTAGCAAGGCTTCATCAAATGTGGTGGAGTGAGGAAATGCACACCCACAGGTCAACTGCGTTCAAGTGTATAACGGAGTGGGAAGCTAATGATAAAAAGATAACACCAATAATAAAAAGCTATCGAGATGGTACTAATAGTTACTCAATGGAGAAAAAATCTATCGCCAGAGTTGCCTTCTTTTTTGCCGATTTAAATGCAATGATCGATCAAGGTATAATTAATGAGAAGCTAGCCTTTAGAATTTTCGGAGACGCCCAATTTTTTTGGTTTTCGCATTTCTTATTAAGCATAGCGAATGAAATTGAGCTCAAAGGTCGTACTCAGCGAGACAACTCAAATCGAGTAGTTAGATGGGTGATTGAAGTTCGAGAATTAGACAAGCGCTTTTCAAAGATAGCTCAGAAAAGTTAGCTAACAAAGCGTTTAAGGCAGATTCGCAACGCGTGGCATTTTTAGTTTCAATTAGTTTTTGTGTTTACGGCACAATAGTTTAGTTGGGTGGTAGCGTTGCTCACTACTTAACGCGGCGTTAAGCTTCAATGAGAAACTATGGATTACGAAGAACTAAAAAAGCAAGGAATCGAGAGTTTTCTTGCTGACGAAGAACATAATAAAGCCGATAGAATTGAACGTTTTGTTGAGTTAAATGAATTGTTTGGACCACAAGGTGATAAGTTGTTAACCGGTGGTATGCAATCACAACTTGCGTTGCATGAAGTAGCTAATAGCTATGTCAATGGAAACTACATGGCTGTTGTGCTCCTTGCTCAAGCGTTTATCGAGCACTCTCTATCTGGCGAATTCATAATGCGAGGTCAAAATACGATTGCAGAATCGTCATTTAAAAAGATTATCGATAACTCATTGCGCGAGAGCATTATAAGTGAAGAACTTTACGTTTCACTGGAAGTACTAAGGAAAATTAGAAACCCGTATGTGCATGCTAAAGCTGGCATCAAATCAGGCTCCCTTATAAAAAAGATGATCGATGGGCGCTTTGAGTCAGCTGAGCTTTTGGCCAAGTCTGATGCACTAGAATCACTGTCTATCCTTAAAGCCTTTATGGAACAAAAAGTAGTTATGTGGTTCTCTGAAGATGAAGCTTAACAAAGCGTTTAAGGCAGATTCGCAACGCTCGGCATTTTTTGTTCAAGTCGATTTTTGGTGTTTACGGTGCAATGGTCTAGGTTAGGTGGTAGCGTTGCTCACTACTTAACGCAGCGTTAGGGCGCAAGGAGTAAAATGATGATTCATCACATAGATCATATTGTTCTCACAGTCTCCGACATAGAAAAATCAGTGGACTTTTATAAACGGGTTTTGTGCATGGAAGAGGTGACTTTTGCCAATGGCCGTAAGGCTGTAACGTTCGGAAATCAAAAGATTAACTTTCAGCTTCTTGGCCAAGAACCGCGAAATGTAGCTAATGTTGGTTCAGGTGATGTTTGCTTAATTTCAGATTGGCCGTTGACATCAGTGGTAAACCATTTAGTCAAAGAAAATGTCAAAATCATAGAGGGTCCAGTCGAAAAATCAGGAGCTGTTGGTGCAATCCAATCTGTCTATTTTTTGGATCTTGATAAGAACTTAATAGAAGTCAGCGTGTATCAATAGGCTCTGCGCCCTAACAAACTGTTCAAGAGGGATTCGCAACGCGTGGCATTTTCACTATGCGTTGGTTTTAGTGTTTAAGGTGGTATGCGGCGGCCTCGGTATTGCGTTGCTCACCCCTTAACAGGGCGTTATGCGCTCGCAGAAATGGAGATAATCAATCATGGAAGATTTAGCTAATTCGTTAAGAAGTTCTGGCCTAAA
>NZ_JAWOTT010000051.1:0-2883 GCF_033338995.1 Vibrio sp. Vb0304 | reverse complement strand
TATCTTTCTCAGATTATTCATAAGCATTTTTCACAGTACATCGGCCGTTGTTTTTGCACTGATGTTGAGCCGCGATGAAACCAATCCGCACTCCAACATAAGCGCACCAAGCCGAGGGGAGATCAAAACGTGAACAATTGGGAAAACTTCCAACACTTACACGAGAATCGTATGGCACCACGTGCGTACTTTTTCTCCTACGACTCTGTTCAGAGCGCACAAACCTTTCAACGTGAACTGAGTCGCCGCTTTATGTTGCTCAGCGGCCAATGGACATTCAGTTATTTCACCAACCCAATGTTGGTACCTGATGAGTTTTACTCACAAACAATGAACGACTGGGGACACATTACCGTCCCAAACATGTGGCAAATGGAAGGCCACGGCGATCTGCAATACACCGATGAAGGCTTCCCATTCCCGATCGACGTCCCGTTTGTACCAACCGACAACCCAACGGGCGCTTATCAACGCACATTTACACTTGGTCCACAGTGGGATAACCAACAAACCATCATCAAGTTCGACGGCGTGGAAACCTACTTTGAAGTGTACGTAAACGGCGAGTACGTCGGCTTTAGCAAAGGCAGCCGTCTTACTGCGGAGTTCGACATTTCTGCCTACGCACACCAAGGCGAAAACTTGCTCTCTGTACGCGTGATGCAGTGGGCCGATTCCACTTACATTGAAGACCAAGACATGTGGTGGACGGCGGGGATCTTCCGTGATGTTTACCTAATCGGAAAAGAGAACATTCACGTCCAAGACCTAACAATTCGCACCGATTTCGCCGACGATTACCAAAGTGCGACGCTCAGTGCTCAAGTCGAATTGGAAAACCTTTCCACCGCTATCGCGTCTGGCTACACGCTGGAATACGCGCTGCATGACAAAGGCACTGTCGTAGCCAGTGGTCAATGCGATTCACTGACTATCCAAAACCACCACTCAACAAGCTTTGCGATTGATATGGTGAATCCAACGCATTGGACGGCTGAAAATCCTTACCTTTACCACTTGTTCATCACCTTAAAAGATCACCAAGGCAACGTAGTGGAAGTGATCCCACAACGCGTGGGTTTCCGTGACATCAAAGTGCGCGATGGCCTGTTTTACATCAACAATCAATACGTGATGCTGCATGGTGTAAACCGTCATGACAACGACCACCTAAAAGGTCGCGCAGTGGGCATGGACCGCGTGGAAAAAGATCTGATTTTGATGAAGCAACACAACATCAACTCGGTTCGCACCGCACACTACCCGAACGACCCACGCTTCTACGAGCTGTGTGATATTTACGGCCTGTTTGTGATGGCAGAAACCGATGTGGAAACCCACGGCTTTGCCAACGTTGGCGACCTGAGCCGTATCACCAATGATCCAGCATGGGAAGCGGTGTTTGTTGATCGCGCAGTGCGCCATGTGCACGCACAGAAAAACCACCCTTCTATCATCATGTGGTCACTCGGTAACGAATCGGGTTATGGCTGCAACATCCGTGCGATGTATACCGCGACCAAAGCAATTGATGACACCCGTTTGGTTCACTACGAAGAAGACCGCGATGCTGAAGTGGTGGATGTGATTTCCACTATGTACTCACGCGCTCAACTGATGAATTACTTTGGCGAACACCCACACGAGAAGCCACGCATTATCTGCGAATACGCACACGCGATGGGTAACGGGCCGGGTGGTCTGACGGAATACCAAAACGTGTTCTATGCGCACGACCACATTCAAGGTCACTACGTTTGGGAATGGTGTGATCACGGCATTCTAGCGCGTGATGAACACGGCCAAGAGTTCTACAAATACGGCGGCGATTACGGCGATTACCCAAACAACTACAACTTCTGCATGGATGGTCTGATTTACCCAGATCAAACCCCGGGCCCTGGCCTGAAAGAATACAAACAAGTCATTGCACCGGTGAAAATCCGCGCCGTTGAAGGTTGCCATGACCGCTTTATCGTTGAGAACAAATTGTGGTTCACCAACCTCGATGATTACACCATCACTGCCGACGTGCGTGCCGAAGGTGAAACCCTGCGTAGCGTGCAATTCAAAGTCGAAGCTTTGGTCGCCAACAGCGAACGTAAAGTGACCATCGACTTGCCAGAATTGGATGAGCGCGAAGCCTTTGTTAACTTCACCGTACGCAAAGACAGTCGCACGCTTTACAGCGAAGCCAACCATGAAATTGCGGTGTATCAGTTCCAACTGAAAGAAAAGACCGCGTCTGCACCTGCGTTCATCAATCGCAACGCACAACCTTTGGTGATTAACGAAAGCCGTTTGGAACACGTAATTGAAGGCCATAACTTCGCGCTTACTTTCTCGAAAGTAAACGGCAAACTGACCTCATGGCGTGTGAATGGTGAAGAGTTGATTCAATCAGAGCCAAGATTGAACTTCTTCAAACCAATGATTGATAACCACAAACAAGAGTATGAAGGTTTGTGGCACCCAGCGCATCTGCAAATCATGCAGGAGCACTTCCGCACACTTGCTGTGGAAGCAACTGATGATTCCGTCTTGATTACGACCACCAGCATCATTGCGCCGCCGGTCTTTGATTTTGGCATGCGTTGTACCTACCGCTACCAAATCAACGCGCAAGGCCATTTGAATGTGGAACTGAGTGGCGAGCGCTACGGCGACTACCCTCACGTGATTCCGGTCATTGGCTTGGATTTGGGCATTAACGGCAGCTTTGATCAAGTGAGTTACTACGGTCGCGGCCCAGAAGAAAACTACCAAGACAGTCGCCAAGCTAACCTCATTGATGTTTACCACAGCACCGTAGAAGACATGTTCGAGAACTACCCGTTCCCGCAAAACAACGGCAACCGCCAACACGTGCGCTGGGCATCGCTC
>NZ_JAWOTT010000050.1:1595-3025 GCF_033338995.1 Vibrio sp. Vb0304 | reverse complement strand
CATTGAGTCCATCAAAACCCCTTGGGTGTTGTATGGTTAAGCCTCACGGGCAATTAGTACAGGTTAGCTCAACGCCTCACAACGCTTACACACCCTGCCTATCAACGTCGTAGTCTACGACAACCCTTTAGGATACTTAAAGTATCAGGGAGAACTCATCTCAAGGCTCGCTTCCCGCTTAGATGCTTTCAGCGGTTATCGATCCCGAACTTAGCTACCGGGCAATGCGTCTGGCGACACAACCCGAACACCAGAGGTTCGTCCACTCCGGTCCTCTCGTACTAGGAGCAGCCCCTTTCAATTCTCCAACGCCCACGGCAGATAGGGACCGAACTGTCTCACGACGTTCTAAACCCAGCTCGCGTACCACTTTAAATGGCGAACAGCCATACCCTTGGGACCGACTTCAGCCCCAGGATGTGATGAGCCGACATCGAGGTGCCAAACACCGCCGTCGATATGAACTCTTGGGCGGTATCAGCCTGTTATCCCCGGAGTACCTTTTATCCGTTGAGCGATGGCCCTTCCATTCAGAACCACCGGATCACTATGACCTGCTTTCGCACCTGCTCGAATTGTCATTCTCGCAGTCAAGCGGGCTTATGCCATTGCACTAACCTCACGATGTCCAACCGTGATTAGCCCACCTTCGTGCTCCTCCGTTACGCTTTGGGAGGAGACCGCCCCAGTCAAACTACCCACCAGGCACTGTCCGCAACCCCGATAAGGGGTCGACGTTAGAACATCAACACTACAAGGGTGGTATTTCAAGGACGGCTCCACGCAATCTAGCGACTGCGCTTCAAAGCCTCCCACCTATCCTACACATGTAGGGTCAATGTTCAGTGCCAAGCTGTAGTAAAGGTTCACGGGGTCTTTCCGTCTAGCCGCGGGTACACTGCATCTTCACAGCGATTTCAATTTCACTGAGTCTCGGGTGGAGACAGCGTGGCCATCATTACGCCATTCGTGCAGGTCGGAACTTACCCGACAAGGAATTTCGCTACCTTAGGACCGTTATAGTTACGGCCGCCGTTTACCGGGGCTTCGATCAAGAGCTTCGACCGAAGTCTAACCCCATCAATTAACCTTCCGGCACCGGGCAGGCGTCACACCGTATACGTCATCTTGCGATTTTGCACAGTGCTGTGTTTTTAATAAACAGTTGCAGCCACCTGGTATCTGCGACTCTCAATAGCTCCATCCGCGAGGGACTTCACCGTCGAGAGCGTACCTTCTCCCGAAGTTACGGTACCATTTTGCCTAGTTCCTTCACCCGAGTTCTCTCAAGCGCCTTGGTATTCTCTACCCGACCACCTGTGTCGGTTTGGGGTACGATTCCTTACAATCTGAAGCTTAGAGGCTTTTCCTGGAAGCATGGCATCAATGACTTCACATCCGTAGATGCTCGACGTCGTGTCTCAGCCTTA
>NZ_JAWOTT010000050.1:0-1495 GCF_033338995.1 Vibrio sp. Vb0304 | reverse complement strand
AGCCTACGCACTTGAACCTGGACAACCGTCGCCAGGCCCACCTAGCCTTCTCCGTCCCCCCATCGCAATTGTAAGAAGTACGGGAATATTAACCCGTTTCCCATCGACTACGCCTTTCGGCCTCGCCTTAGGGGTCGACTTACCCTGCCCCGATTAACGTTGGACAGGAACCCTTGGTCTTCCGGCGAGGAGGTTTTTCACCCCCTTTATCGTTACTCATGTCAGCATTCGCACTTCTGATACGTCCAGCATGCGTTACCACACACCTTCAACCGCTTACAGAACGCTCCCCTACCCAATGCACTAAAGTGCATTGCCGCAGCTTCGGTTTACTACTTAGCCCCGTTACATCTTCCGCGCAGGCCGACTCGACCAGTGAGCTATTACGCTTTCTTTAAATGATGGCTGCTTCTAAGCCAACATCCTGGCTGTCTGAGCCTTCCCACATCGTTTCCCACTTAGTAGTAATTTGGGACCTTAGCTGGCGGTCTGGGTTGTTTCCCTCTCCACGACGGACGTTAGCACCCGCCGTGTGTCTCCCGGATAGTACTTACTGGTATTCGGAGTTTGCAAAGGGTTGGTAAGTCGGGATGACCCCCTAGCCTTAACAGTGCTCTACCCCCAGTAGTATTCATCCGAGGCGCTACCTAAATAGCTTTCGGGGAGAACCAGCTATCTCCAGGTTTGATTGGCCTTTCACCCCTAGCCACAAGTCATCCGCTAATTTTTCAACATTAGTCGGTTCGGTCCTCCAGTTGATGTTACTCAACCTTCAACCTGCCCATGGCTAGATCACCTGGTTTCGGGTCTATATCCAGAGACTGAACGCCCAGTTAAGACTCGGTTTCCCTACGGCTCCCCTAGATGGTTAACCTTGCCACTGAATATAAGTCGCTGACCCATTATACAAAAGGTACGCAGTCACAGGACAAAGCCTGCTCCTACTGCTTGTACGTACACGGTTTCAGGTTCTATTTCACTCCCCTCACAGGGGTTCTTTTCGCCTTTCCCTCACGGTACTGGTTCACTATCGGTCAGTCAGTAGTATTTAGCCTTGGAGGATGGTCCCCCCATATTCAGACAGGATATCACGTGTCCCGCCCTACTCGATTTCACTGAACACACGTCGTCAACTACGGGACTATCACCCTGTATCGTCGGCCTTTCCAGGCTGTTCGTCTAACGCGTGTAAAGCTTAAGGGCTAGTCCAATTTCGCTCGCCGCTACTTTCGGAATCTCGGTTGATTTCTTTTCCTCGGGGTACTTAGATGTTTCAGTTCCCCCGGTTCGCCCTGTTGAGCTATGTATTCACTCAACAGTAATACCTTATGGTATTGGGTTTCCCCATTCGGAAATCCCAGACTCAAATGGTTTTTACTACCTAATCTGGGCTTATCGCAAGTTAATACGTCCTTCATCGCCTCTGACTGCCAAGGCATCCACCGTGTACGCTTAGTCACTTAACCATACAACCCGAAGGAGTTTCGAGTTGATG
>NZ_JAWOTT010000049.1:0-3846 GCF_033338995.1 Vibrio sp. Vb0304 | reverse complement strand
TTCACTTTGTATAGTGGTGGCTGAGCGATGTACACATAGCCACGCTCGATAAGCTCTGGCATTTGACGGTAGAAGAAGGTCAACAGTAGCGTACGGATGTGCGAACCATCGACATCGGCATCGGTCATGATGATGATGTTGTGGTAACGAAGCTTGTCCGGGTTGTACTCGTCACGACCGATACCACAACCAAGTGCAGTGATCAGCGTTGCTACTTCTTGCGAAGACAGCATCTTGTCGAAACGCGCTTTTTCTACGTTAAGAATCTTACCTTTTAGCGGTAGGATTGCTTGGTTCTTACGGTTACGGCCTTGTTTTGCGGAGCCGCCTGCCGAATCACCCTCCACTATGTATAGTTCAGAGAGTGCCGGATCTTTTTCCTGACAGTCTGCAAGTTTACCTGGAAGGCCAGCTAGGTCTAGTGCACCTTTACGGCGCGTCATTTCACGAGCTTTACGCGCTGCTTCACGAGCACGTGCTGCATCGATGATTTTCGAACAAACCATCTTCGCTTCTGTCGGGTTCTCAATCAGAAACTCAGACAGTTTTTCACCCATTGCAGACTCAACAGCTGATTTCACTTCAGAAGAAACCAGTTTGTCTTTTGTTTGGCTTGAGAACTTAGGATCAGGCACTTTCACCGAAACAACCGCAGTTAGACCTTCACGCGCATCGTCGCCTGAAGTCGCTGTTTTCGCTTTCTTCGAGAAACCTTCTTTATCCATAAAGCTGTTCAATGTACGTGTTAGCGCAGCACGGAAACCAGCAAGGTGAGTACCACCATCACGCTGTGGGATATTGTTGGTAAAGCAGAAGATGTTCTCTTGGAAACCATCGTTCCATTGCATCGCCACTTCAACTGAAATGCCGTCTTCACGCTCAGAGTTAAAGTGGAAGATTTTTTCGATGATTGGCGTTTTGTTGGTGTTTAGGTGATCAACGAACGCTTGAATACCACCTTCATACATGAAGTGATCATGTTTGTCCGCTTCACGTTCATCAACCAATTTGATCGACACACCAGAGTTCAGGAATGACAGTTCACGCAGGCGTTTCGCCAGAATGTCATAGTGGAACTCAGTGTTAGAGAACGTTTCGGCACTTGGCCAGAAACGAATTTGTGTACCGGTTTTATCCGTATCACCCACAACAGCTAGTGGCGCTTGAGGCTCACCATGGCGGTAGGTTTGCGTATGGATATGGCCACCACGATGAATCGTTAGCTCAACTTTCTCTGATAGTGCGTTTACTACTGAAACACCTACCCCGTGAAGACCACCCGATACTTTGTATGAGTTATCGTCGAACTTACCACCCGCGTGAAGAACCGTCATGATTACTTCTGCTGCAGAGACATTTTCCTCTGAGTGGATTTCTGTTGGAATGCCACGACCATCATCGCTAACGGAAACCGAGTTATCCTCATGAATTGTCACAACGATGTCTTTACAGTGACCTGCCAACGCTTCATCAATTGAGTTATCCACCACCTCGAAAACCATGTGGTGAAGGCCGGTGCCGTCGTCCGTATCGCCGATGTACATTCCTGGACGCTTACGTACCGCATCCAGACCCTTCAGTACCTTAATACTCGATGAATCGTAATTTTCAGACATGAGTTTCTCTCTTCTAGTTTGACTCTATCCTGCCATGTTCCACATGAAACAATTTACCGTTATCGTCCAACATATCGGCGATTTGGCTTTCAGTGATAGAGCTTACAAATACTTGTGCGCCCGTCTCTTTTAAGCAGTCAGCAAGACGCTTGCGACGTTGGCTATCTAATTCCGACGCGAAGTCATCAATTAGGTAAATGCATTGTTTACCGGCCATCTCTGTCAGGTGTTGCCCTTGCGCTACACGCAATGCACACACCATGAGTTTTAATTGACCGCGTGACAGAACATCTTCAACGGGCGTTCCGTTCACTTTAATGCGCAAATCAGCTTTGTTTGGGCCACTAAAGGTGTATCCCAATGCCTGATCACGCTCAAAATTCTTTTCTAGTATCTCGTGGTATGGAGTGTCTTTATCCCAGCCACGATAATACTTCAATTGGATCTCAAATTCTGGCAAAAATGTCTGACAGATAGTTTCTGCGACAGTTTTCATCTGCTCGATGTAACTTGCTCGCCATTGGCTGATGTTTTCAGCCAATCCTGCCATTTCCTGATCCCAATAACTGAGCTCACGATAACTATTGGCGGTTTTCAACAACGCGTTGCGCTGCTTGTTCAGGCGCTTGAACCTTCCCCATGCTTGATAAAAAGCGGGCTCGGTATGAAACACGCCCCAATCAATAAACGCACGACGATGTTTAGGGCCATCTGTCAGTAAATCAAACCCTTCTGGGTGTATCAACTGCAGAGGCAGAACTTGTGCCAACTGCGCTAATTTTTGTCCAGATTGACCGCCTATTTTAACCTCTGTTGAGCCATCACGCTGCTTATTAATGCCGATAGGTAGCTCAAATTGATCCGAGTTCAAAAAACGACCATGAACAAACAGTTCGTCACACTCATTTTGTATCACTCGTCCGGTGAGAGAGCTCTTGAATGAGCGGCCATGCCCGAGCAGATAAACCGCTTCTAAGACACTGGTTTTACCGCTGCCGTTCGGCCCGATAAGAAAGTTAAAGCCTGCTGATAACTCAATATCACAGGCTTTAATGTTTCGAAACTGCTGAATGATGAGACGAGAAAGAGGCATTCAGTTGGCTTATAGACGAATTGGCATCACCACGTACATGGCACTGTCATCGTCGGCATTTTCAATCAACGCGCTAGCGTTAGCATCCGACATCGACACACGTACATTTTCACAACGCAACGTGTTCAGAACATCAAGCACATAGCTTACGTTAAAGCCGATTTCGATGGCGTCACCTTCAAAGGTTACATCAAGCATCTCTTCCGCTTCTTCTTGTTCTGGGTTATTCGCGGTTATGCGCATTTCAGTATCAGCCAGATTCACACGCACGCCACGGAATTTTTCGTTGGAAAGAATAGCAGCACGAGAGAAGGCTTGGCGCAACTCGTCACAACTTGCTATTAGTGTCTTATTGGTGCTCTGAGGCAATACACGGCGGTAGTCAGGGAAACGACCATCAACCAACTTAGAGGTAAAAGTAAAGTTATTCACCTCAGCACGAACATTGGAGCTACCGATCTGAAGTACTACGGGCTGCTCTGGCGCATCCATCAACTTTACTAATTCTTGCACACCTTTGCGTGGCACGATGATTTGCTTCTGCGCAAAGTCCGCACCTAGCTGAGTTTGCGATACCGCCATACGGTGGCCGTCCGTCGCTACGCTGCGTAGCGTGGTGCCGTCAATTTCAAACAACATGCCGTTGAGGTAGTAACGAACGTCTTGATTCGCCATCGAGAACTGAGTTTTGTCGATCAGCGTACGTAAATCAGCTTGGCTCAGTGATACTTCCACTTCACTTTGCCAGTCTTCAATATTAGGGAAATCGTTTGCAGGAAGCGTTGCCAACGAGAAACGGCTGCGACCAGAGCGAACTTGTACGCGATCACCTTCTAATACAAATGTGATGATCGCATCGTCCGGTAAACCACGACAGATATCGAGAAACTTACGCGAAGGAACGGTAATGCTGCCCGCTTCAAAATCACCTTCTAGCGTCACTTTGCTTACTAACTCTACTTCAAGATCGGTTGCCGTCATCGACAATACGTTCTCTTCTACTTTAAGAAGTAGGTTACCCAGGATTGGCAGAGTTGGTCGGCCACCTAAAGCGCCCGAAACCTGCTGTAGCGGTTTGATTAAATGACTACGTTCAATGGTAAATTTCATGCTTGGCTCTTTACGCTGTCAGCTCAA
>NZ_JAWOTT010000048.1:0-4164 GCF_033338995.1 Vibrio sp. Vb0304 | reverse complement strand
ACTATGCGTTGGTTTTAGTGGTTAGGTGGCATGCGGGGGCTTTGGTATTGCGTGCCTCACACCTTAACAAGGCGTTATGTGTCAATGGGTTTCTAAACAGAGTGAGAAAGATAAAAATGCAGTTTATTTGGGAAGTCTCGGACGTAGAAATAGATACCTTGTTACCTCAGTGGAAATGGTTGCTTAATCCTACAGGGAAACCTTTGTATCTAACCATCATGGGTGACTGGCTATTTGGTGAAGTGGATGGCTCAATTTCATTGTTATCGGTTTTAGATGGTACCTATGAAACAATTGCTTCGGACTTTCATGAGTACAATAAAATGAATAAATCACAAGATTGGTGTGATAATGTCTTTTTAACTAGTTGGTATGACTTGGCGCTCGAACACGGGCTACAACCAAAACAAGACGAATGCTTAGGTTGGGATCTGCATCCAATTATTGGTGGTGAGTTTTGTATGGAAAATTTGCAAGTATTTACTATGAAAGTATATCAATCACTAATGTCTCAGTTGCATTTTCAACTTCAGCACGCAAACACATAACAAACTGTTTAAGAGTGATTCGCAACGCGTGGCATTTTGGCTATGCGTTGCGTCTAATGTTTAAGGTGGCATGCGGGAGCATCGGTATTGCGTTGCTCACACCTTAACAGGGCGTTAGTACGGGTTTGACATCAAAGGTCATAAGTTTTGGTGTTTATCTGTTTCGGCGCTCGTATTTACACCTTTCAGTTAGTGCCTTTCACGTTCTTTCCGGTGGCACTATATGCGGAGTATTCGCTTTGACTTCAACGTTTACGGCTTCTAACTCTTAGCCTATTTCTTTGGCGCTTCTTCATTTTCGTGGCGGCTTTTGAGAGAACCTTGATTACTTTTGGTGTGGCTATTGAAGTGCGAGGAAAGAATCCTTTTCTAATTTTAAGCCAGTGAAAGTAGGGCAGTTCAGTGCGTTTTTCTTCTAGTCAACTTTCGCCTTTCATTCGGGGTAAAGTTTTGTAGCTGCCCGTCTCACTTCAGTGTTCAAAGCCTTTCATATCATCTCAATTTTCAATATCTTGGAGCGCATAAATAGAAGTAGCGCATGTACTAACAAATTGCTTAAGAGTGATTCGTAACGCGTGGCATTTTTACTTTGCGGTGGCTTATGGTGATTAAGGCGCTGTGCGGTAGCTTTTGTATTGCGTTACTCACACCTTAGCAAGGCGTTATGTGGTTGGAGAAAAATTATGAATCCATCAGCGGTTCTTGTTCATGTCTCAGATGTAGCGAAAGGGCTTGAATGGTACAAGAAAGCTTTTCCAGAAGCCGTTCCGGTTTACCATCCTGACTTTGACTTCACAGCGCTTGATCTAAATGGTTTCTCACTAGAAATAGTCAAAGCAGATAAAAAGGTTGGTGCTGGTAAAAGTGGTACAGTTGTTTACTGGTCAGTAGACAATTTATGTGTTGCTCTGGCTCATTTTGAAGAGCTAGGTGCGTGTCTTTATCGTGGACCAATGGAAATTGAAGATGGGCTTTCAATGTGCCAAGTTGAGGACCCATTTGGAAACTTAATAGGACTACGTGGGAAAACCACATAACAAATTGTTCAAGAGGGATTCGCAACGCGTGGCATTTTTACTATGCGTTGGTTTTAGTGTTTAAGGCGGTATGCGGCGGCACCGGCATTGTGTTGCTCACCCCTTAACAAGGCGTTATATTTTATTCAGACTAGGAGAACCACGTGAAGGGAAACATAAGTCTTAAAGAGTTTATTGATGATGTTAAAAAGGAGCTAATGGAAGCTTCTGAGAGTGACTCTCCCTTCTTTACCATGGATGAGGTGGAATTAGAGGTAAGCTTCGGGCTTAATGCTAAAGGTAAGGCTGGAGGTAAATTTGTTGTATTTGAACTAGGGGCAGAGACCAATGCCTCACAAATGCATAAAGTAAAATTGAAGTTGACTCCCTACAAGAACCAGGAAGTAAATGAGGCCGCTAAGAAATCAAATCTACGAGTTACTAACCCTCAGAAACCTAAAGCATTACTTCAGCAACGTGAAAAGCGTAATGACACCGTAAAAGATAAACAAAAAAGAAATGTCGTAACCTGTAATGGTGGTGCAGTAAAATCACAAAAGCCGATAAAACCAAGGTTTCAGAGATAAATATAACAAACTGTTCAAGAGGGATTCGCAACGCGTGGCATTTTTACTATGCGTTGATTTTAGTGATTAAGGTGGTATGCGGTGGCTTTTGTATTGCATTGCTCACCCCTTAACAGGGCGTTAGTCGCCAGAAAAAGCTAGCAATCAAAATCATGTTTCTGAGCTTAAAATTTAGCAGCAGTTTGTTTGGAACACAGATTCATCGTCGATCCTTAGAACTTAGTTTTAGCTGTTTTGAGTCCAAAATTTTGCAAGTGTTCTAGCGATTGTTTTGTTCTTTGGTGCTGACAGAGCAGGGCAATCGAGAGTTTGTTTTTGGTTGCAACTCCGCTCGGTGAGTTTGTTGGTACAAAAGCCGATTTACTCGCTGAAGTTACTTTTTCTCTGGTGTTGTAAATTCCACGTGGTTTCAGTGACTTTGTTGAAAGTCCGCACTGTGAGATTGGTTTTCCAAAAGCGCTTTTTGGTGTTGTTAGTCCATTTTCTGCGGCGTTGTTTGTTCCAAGTGGTTTCATTGACTAGCCGCTTTGAGACTGCGCCTGACTTAAATGCATCGAGGCACATTAAGTTTGTTGTCCGCAAAGTTTAGTTCGGCTTAAAATTGTCGCTCGGTGCCTCGCGACTAACAAACTGCTCAAGAGGGATTCGCAACGCGTGGCATTTTCACTATGCGTTGAATTTAGTGATTAAGGTGGTTTGCGGCGGCTTCGGTATTGCGTTGCTCACCCCTTAGCAGGGCGTTATGTGACTGAGTGCTTTATCGGAAGGTAAGATGATTAACAAATTAAAAAATACAACTAAGAACACTGTTTTTATATCAACATTATTTGGTGTTTATTTTCTTTACACATATTTGGTTTCCGAGAAGGTTCCTCTTCCTCTGGAGTTGAGTGTTCTACCTTCTTTGTTAATGGTGATCGGCACTATTTGTATGATGCTTGCTGTAATCGTTTCATGGTACTCATTCTCATCAGCATTTATCGCCCTTGACCCTTGGGATGTTAATTATTATAAGCGTTTTTATCAAACGTCTAATTATATAAAAAATAAATACGTTTCAAGTTTTGTTGGGTTCTTAATATATTTTACAATTACACCTGTAGTCTTGTGGATTAGTTTATACCTAGAGTATAGCTTGCTTTTATTTTATGTAATGTTTTTTTCCGTCCCAATCTTGTACTCTTTTTATGTATTGACTCCCGATGAATCTATTTTTAATTTAAATTTTAGTGTTTTTAAAAGTTTTAAATATTATAGATTGGTGTTCTCTCATTACTTTATAAGTATTCTCGCTATAGTTTCCTTTATATTCTATGTGAAGTTTCTCTCTTTTTCTAAAATTGTCATTGAAGACTTTGAATTTTATATTAGTTCTATTGTTTTCATGTTTTTAAGTTACATGTCCCTTGTTCCATCTAGACCAAGGAATGAATTTGAGAAAATATCTGAGTCTTATAGTAAAAAGAATTTTATACAAAAAAAGTTTTCAAAAAATGCTTCATTGTTAGTTTATTTACTTGTTGTTCTCTTTTGCTTGTACCCACCAGTGTCTTCGAAGATTGCAGGTAAAACCCTTGCTGTTCTTGGCTTAGGTGGTGGAGTCGAGAGGACTTACTACTACACGCCAGATGCTAGGGTAAGGATTCCTACTGAAATAAAGGATAGTTGTGATAGCTCGAAATATTGTGAAACTAAGGCTTTAAACGTAATGTTGGATGTTGGCGACATATTGTATGTACGCCTAAAGGATGAAGAAGATACTACAAAGTTGTTTGGCTTACCTGGAAAGAACATGTTTCCTATTATCCAATAGGTTCGTCACATAACAAACTGTTTAAGAGTGATTCGCAACGCGTGGCATTTTTACTATGCGTTGGTTTTAGTGTTTAAGGTGGTATGCGGCGGCTTCGGTATTGCGTTGCTCACACCTTAACAGGGCGTTATGTGGTTGGAGAAAAATTATGAATCCATCAGCGGTTCTTGTTCATGTCTCAGATGTAACGAAAGGGCTTG
>NZ_JAWOTT010000047.1:0-5864 GCF_033338995.1 Vibrio sp. Vb0304 | reverse complement strand
CATAGTGACTTATCGACCACGCAAATTTATACTCACGTGGCGACTGAACGATTGAAGCAGATCCACAGTCAACACCACCCAAGAGCATAACAATGGTTAGATTCATCCATGTCTTCTTGGAAAAACGATTTTACATTAAGGTGAATTTCATGAGCGTATTACGCCGACTAACTCTGCTGACTTTACCATTTTTTGTTACCGCTTGTGGTGCAGAAGAAAGTCAGGCTCAAACGGAGACTCCTGCGCAACAAGTGGCGCCAGCTGCCCAGAGCGGCTTTGATGAAGCAGCATTAAAAACTAAGTTCTCAAAGCTTGGTTTATCTATCGTTGATATTCAACCATCAGACGTCGCTGGCTTATTGGAAATTCAAACCAATGGCGGGATCCTGTTTGCTTCAAATGATGGTAGCCATTTTATCGCCGGTACGCTTTATGCCATTAAGGATGATGGCAGTTACAAAGATGTCATAGCAGAGCGTCAAGCGCCACTTAACGCCGAGAAAATTGCGCAGTTCTCCGATAGCATGATCGAATACAAAGCCGACGATGAAAAGTACGTTGTGACCGTATTCACCGATATCACATGTGGTTACTGTGTGCGTCTGCATAGCCAAATGCAAGGCTATAATGAGCTAGGTATTACAGTGCGTTACATGGCTTACCCTCGCCAAGGTGCAACTGGCCCTGTGGCAGAACAAATGGCAACGATTTGGTGTGCTGAAGATCCGGCGTCGGCAATGCACAACGCGAAAGTGAATCGTACATTTGATAACCCTGCGAAAGACCTGAAACAGTGTAAAGAAACCATCCAGGCGCATTACAATCTAGGTCGCCAATTGGGTATTTCTGGTACGCCAGCAATCTTCTTACCGAATGGCGAAATGGTTGGTGGCTACCTACCACCTGCAGAGCTATTGAAACGTTTAAAGCAACTATAATCCATTAGGAGCAGAGTCGGCAAAGTTGTCGGCTCTTTTAAGCATGATAGAAATTCAACGACGTCCTGAACCTGATCTTTCCCTTCTTCCTGATTCCATTCCTCCGATTCTTAAACGTATCTACATCAACCGTGGGATAACGGATCTTTCACAATTAGAAACGTCGGCCCGTGGGTTGCATTCATATCAAAAACTCGGGGGGATTGAGCAAGCTGTCGATCTTTTGTTTCAGGGGATAAAAGAACAAAAACGCATCATCGTTGTCGGTGATTTTGACGCTGATGGTGCGACAAGCTCAGCATTATCAGTACTCGCGCTGCGTATGCTTGGTAGTCACAATGTGGATTACCTAGTGCCAAATCGTTTTGAAGACGGTTATGGGTTAAGTCCAGAAGTCGTTGACCAAGCCTTAGAGCTTGGCGCTGAGATGATCATGACGGTGGATAACGGCGTCTCATCAATCGAAGGCGTGCGTTACGCAAAAGAAAATGGCATTACTGTGCTTGTTACCGATCACCACTTGCCAGGACAAGTGTTGCCTGATGTGGATGCAATGGTGAACCCAAACCTTGAGAGCTGTAGCTTTCCATCTAAAGCGCTTGCGGGTGTGGGGGTCGCGTTTTATCTCATGATGGCACTATGCGTTCATATGCGAAAACACAATTGGTTTGCAGAACAGGGGATGCAAGAGCCCAAGTTGATGGAACTGATTGACCTTGTTGCACTGGGTACCGTCGCCGACGTCGTTCCATTGGATGAAAACAACCGCATTCTTGTACACCAAGGTTTGCAACGTATTCGTGCGGGCAAAGCGCGTCCCGGCATCCAAGCGTTAATTGAGGTCGCGAAGCGCGATGCGCGTCGTTTAGTTGCGTCCGATTTTGGCTTTGCTTTAGGTCCACGTATTAATGCTGCAGGTCGTCTTGATGACATGTCTTTCGGTGTTGAACTGCTGATGTGTAACAACATCCACGCTGCTCGTCGCATGGCAAGTGAATTGGATGGCTTGAACCAAACACGTAAAGAGATTGAAGAAGGCATGAAGCAAGAAGCGATGGCTTTCTGTGAGCGCCTTCAGTTTGGTGAAGGCAATGAGCTTCCTTATGGCCTAGCCTTGTTCCAACGTGATTGGCATCAAGGTGTGATTGGTATTTTGGCTTCGCGTATTAAAGAGAAGTTTCACCGTCCAGTCATTGCATTTGCTGATGGCGGAGAAGGGACGATTAAAGGCTCGTGTCGTTCTATTCCGGGGCTACACATGCGCGATGCGTTGGATTTCATCGACACGCAAAACCCGGGTTTGATCATCAAGTTTGGTGGACACGCCATGGCAGCAGGCTTAACGATTAAAGAGCAGGATTTTGAGCGTTTCAGTCGTTTGTTTGATGAAGTGGTAAAAAAGGAACTCGATGAAGCGGCGCTAAAAGGCGTGATCATGTCCGATGGTGAACTTAAGCCGGAAGAGTTCTCTATGCATGTTGCTGAACAGCTGCGATCGGGTGGCCCTTTTGGACAAGCTTTCCCAGAGCCAATCTTTGATGGTGAGTTTAAAGTACTGCATCAAAAGCTGGTGGGTGAGAAGCATCTTAAATTGATGTTAGAGCCGCTTTATAAAGGTCACCCTACCAATATGATGATCGACGGCATTGCATTCAATGTTGATCTACGCCGATGGCCAGATGCATCGGTTAAAACAGTACGTCTCGCGTATAAGTTGGATGTGAATGAATTTCGTGGTAATCAATCATTGCAATTGATGATCGATCATATCGAAGCTAAGTAATACCTAGATTAACCTTTCTTATAGAGTACGGTTGCCCCGAAGTGGGTGTAAAATTTTATGACCGTGCTCTCTCTCACCGCAATCTGATTTCTCATCCGAAATTTTCCTGTATCTCGGTCACATTTTTCAGTAGAATTTCTCGGTTAAATTCTATTCTAAAATGTTGAGTAAACATGTTTGAAATCAATCCAATTAAAAACCGTCTGCAGGACGTGTCTCAGCGCACAAATGTCCTGAGGGGGTATCTTTGACTATGACGCGAAGAAAGAGCGTCTAGAAGAAGTCAACGCAGAACTTGAACAACCAGATGTATGGAACGAACCTGAGCGTGCGCAAGCACTGGGTAAAGAGCGTGCATCACTAGAAGCGGTTGTTGAAACCATTGATCAACTAGAGCAAGGTGTGGAAGATGTAGAAGGTCTTCTTGAGCTGGCTGTAGAAGAAGAAGATCAAGAAACATTTGACGAAATTGAACCAGAACTTGCTGAGTTGGAAGAGAAGCTAGAAAAGCTTGAATTCCGTCGTATGTTCTCTGGCGACCACGATAGCTCTGATTGTTACATCGATTTGCAAGCTGGCTCTGGTGGTACAGAAGCACAAGACTGGACTAACATGCTGCTGCGTATGTACCTACGTTGGGCAGAAGCGAAGGGCTTCAAAGCTGAAGTGATTGAAGTCTCTGAAGGTGAAGTCGCGGGTCTTAAGTCGGCAACAGTTCGCATCTCTGGTGAGTATGCGTACGGTTGGTTACGCACTGAAACGGGCGTTCATCGTCTTGTTCGTAAATCTCCGTTCGATTCAGGCGGTCGTCGCCATACGTCATTTGCTTCTGCGTTCATCTATCCAGAGATTGATGAAAACATCGACATCGACATTAATCCTTCCGACCTACGCATTGACGTTTACCGTGCGTCAGGCGCAGGTGGTCAGCACGTAAACACCACAGAATCTGCGGTACGTATTACGCACGTACCTACGAACACAGTGGTTCAGTGTCAGAATGACCGTTCTCAACATAAGAACAAAGATCAGGCAATGAAACAGCTTCGAGCGAAGCTATTTGAGCTTGAATTGCAAAAGCAAAATGCGGAAAAACAAGCTAATGAAGACGCTAAGTCTGACATTGGCTGGGGTAGCCAGATCCGTTCTTACGTATTGGATGACTCACGTATTAAGGACCTCCGTACGGGCATTGAAAACCGTAATACTCAAGCGGTTCTTGATGGCGATCTGGACAAATTTATTGAAGCTAGCCTGAAATCAGGTCTATAAAGCTTTTCACCGACAAAAACAGGATACATCGAAAATGACTGATGCTGTTCAAAACGAAACTGTACTAGAAGAAAATAAGCTGATTGCTGAACGCCGCGCTAAACTGGATGCAATCCGAAAGAGCTGCAAAGCGAACGGCCATCCAAACGACTTCCGTCGTGACGCACTAGCGGGCGACCTTCAGAAAGAGTTCGGTGAAAAGACGAAGGAAGAGCTAGAAGAGCTTAACCACGTAGTAGCAATCGCAGGCCGTATCATGGCTAAACGTGGTCCATTCTTGGTAATTCAAGAAACTTCTGGCCGTATCCAAGCTTATGCTGACAAAGCGGTTCAAAAAGTACTTAAAGAAAAATACCAAGGTCTAGATATCGGTGACATCATCGGTGTTAAAGGTGCACTTCATAAGTCTGGTAAAGGTGACCTATACGTGAACATGGAAGAGTACGAGTTGCTAACCAAAGCACTACGTCCACTTCCAGAGAAGTTCCACGGTCTAACTGACCAAGAGATGCGTTATCGCCAACGTTACGTTGACCTGATCGTTAACGAAGACTCTCGTCAAGCGTTTGTAGTACGTTCTAAAGTAATGTCTGCAATCCGCAACTTCATGATCTCTAAGCAGTTCATGGAAGTTGAAACGCCAATGATGCACGTTATCCCTGGCGGTGCGAGTGCGCGTCCATTTATCACGCACCACAACGCACTAGACATGCCAATGTACCTACGTATCGCGCCAGAGCTATACCTGAAGCGTCTAGTTGTTGGTGGTTTTGATCGCGTATTCGAAATCAACCGTAACTTCCGTAACGAAGGCCTTTCTCCACGCCACAACCCAGAATTCACAATGATGGAATTCTACATGGCGTACGCAGACTACAAAGATCTGATGGACCTAACTGAAGAACTACTAAGCTCAGTGGCGCAAGAAGTTCTAGGTTCAACGTCAATGCCTTACGGTGATGAAACGGTTGAGTTTGGTGGTACTTACACTCGTATGAGCATGTTCGAAGCAATCAAGCACTACAACCCAGACCACGCGCAAATCCAAGCGCTAACAGAAGAAGACCTACAAAACCGTGATCTAATGGTTTCTATCGCGAAATCTGTTCACGTTGAAGTAGAACCTTTCTGGACATGTGGTCAGCTTCTTGAAGAGATCTTTGGTGAAACAGCAGAACCTAAGCTAATGCAGCCTACGTTCATCACTGGTTACCCAGCAGATATTTCTCCACTAGCTCGTCGTAGCGACGATAACCCGTTCTTTACAGACCGCTTTGAGTTCTTTATCGGTGGCCGTGAAGTAGCGAACGGTTTCTCAGAGCTTAACGATGCTGAAGACCAAGATGCACGCTTTAAAGCACAGGTTGAAGCGAAAGAGTCTGGTGACGACGAAGCAATGTTCTACGATGCAGACTACATCACTGCTCTAGAGCACGGCCTACCGCCAACAGCAGGCCAAGGTATCGGTATCGACCGTTTGGTTATGCTACTGACTAACACGCACACTATCCGTGACGTGATCCTATTCCCTGCAATGCGCCCGCAAGCGTAATTCGATAGGATGAGTAAAAAACCACCTTCGGGTGGTTTTTTTTGCCTTTTAGTTAAGTTAATTCAAGTTGTTGCATTTGCTTTTTAATGGGATATGCAAATAAACATTCGCCAAATCTCAATCTATTGCATAGTCTTAATACTGAGACAGACGTGAGGGGGCGGAGTCTCGATAATGTTACCCGCTCGCAAAGATAAGTTTGTGGCACAAAATTTCTATTAACAATGAAAAAGGGTTAGAGAATGGCTGGGCAGTTTAAGATGGACTCCATCCCGGGATCGCTTGTGGTAGTTGGCGGTACTTATGAGCCTTGGTTATC
>NZ_JAWOTT010000046.1:0-6232 GCF_033338995.1 Vibrio sp. Vb0304 | reverse complement strand
GCTTAGCGGAAAGTTCTTTTACCCTCAGCCGAAATGCCTGCCGTTGCTAGACATTGCCAGCCAGTGCCCGTCACTCCGCGGTCTTCACTGCGTGATCGAGTTGATCGACACCCGCCGTGACACGCTCCATGAAGTGCCTGCCTGCGTCTGTTAGCCGAACGCCCCGCGCATGGCGCTCAAATAGCAGGACACCAAGGTTATCCTCCAGCGCTTTCACACGCGCGCTGACGCTCGACTGGCTGATACCAAGTGCCTTGGCCGCATGCCGAAAATTCAGATGCTCGGCGACGGCGATGAACTGAACAAGGGAAATGAGCGGTATCCTGCCAGACAGGATACCGACATTCACGAGGTTTCGATGGTTAGTGCGCCGCATCGGAGCGGGCCTGCTACCAGTCGTCGGTTAGACGACTGGCGACTTCTCGGTGGCAGCCCCACGGAGCCGAAGGAGCACCAGCCCCAACGAAACCAGTACCGCCATCGCCGTGGCGTAACAGATCACGGGCCACGCTGTGTCACCGTTTAAAAGTGCCACCGCCAATGTCCCGACAATGCTGACTATCAGGCTTTGAACGCAGAAGTAGAACGCGACCGCTGATCCCGCGATGTCGTCGAACTCTGCCAAAGCGCCGTTCGCGGTAACGGACACCGTGAAGACAATACCGACCGCGACAACCCACATCGGTAGGATGAAGGTGAGGAATGACGGCGAGCCGTAAAGTTCGCCGATCCCCAACAGGACCGCTCCGCAAACAAGCAACGCCATCCCACGCGCCACGCATCCTGCGATGCCCCATCTGGCGACAAAGGACTTCGCGAAACGGGTTGTCACGATCATTACAAGCGCGACAGTGGCGAAGGCAAAGCTGAATCCGATCTCGGAATATTCCGCTTGGCCTATGAGCACACGGGGAGCCGTCGAGAAGAAGACGAAGAAGGTGCCCATACCGGCGCTAAAGCCGACAGTGTAAACCCAAAAAGCCGGACTCGCGAAGATCGGCAAGACAGATCGGCGCGTCTTGACTTGATCCAGAGGGCGGGTTTCGTGCCACCTGAAACCCGCATTTAGGAGTGCGAGCATCGCCAGTATAGCCAAAGTAATGAATATCGCCTGCCATCCCAAGAACTCGCCGATCAATGCTCCGGCGATAGGGCCGAGCGCAGGCACGAACGCCAGCATCGAACTGAAAAGGCCGTAGATGACGACACCCTCAGGACGGTTGGCATAAACGTCGCGAACCGTCGCGAACGTCGCCACCAGCATGGCCGACGCGCCCACTGCTTGAAGTAGACGGAAAGCGACAAAGGCCGGTGCAGTTGAAGACCAAGCTGCTCCCAGAGACGCAATGACGAAAGCCGTTGCGCCCGCAAGTAGAATTGGCCGTCGCCCGATTCTGTCTGAGAGCGGACCAAAAATCACCTGGCCCACGCCGAGCATCACCATATAGAGGCTCAACGTGAGTTGGATCATAGCGGGCGTCGTGTTCAGGATGCCGGGCATCGCTGGAACGACAGGGAGATAAATATCCATCGCCAGTGAAGCGAGGATGTCGAAAGGAGCCATCAGCAGCAGTGCTGCCGGCAGCGTATAGGCCCACGCGGGGCGTGTGGTGGTCATGACGAATCAACCCTCGATTAAGGAATACCGGGCGACGTCTGCTCGTCAGCAATCAGATGAGACTAGCCTTACAGAGCGCCGCAACAACAATACTGGTTGTTGCGGCTTACTTGTCTGCTGACTTGGAATTTCCCATCTGATTACTCCACGCTTACGAATATGAATTGCTACATTTTATCCGATTATCTTTTGCTTCGCAATGCGGCATGGGCGCACTCAGCGTTCCAGCCCCCTCTGCCGCCCTAACTGCCACGACACCGACCCGCCCTGCACGATGCCCATAACCTCGCGGCCGAGTTGGCGGTCGATGATCGGCCGCCACGGGACAAGGGTGAACTCATGGGATTTCTCGACCACGGCGAACTTGCCGCTCGATAGATGCACGGTTCCGGTAAACTTGCCGCTGACGCTCTCGCCGTCCGTGGCGGCGCGGAACGGCAGGCCCTTACTCAAAGCCATATCCGATCCGACGCCGGCTACCTCGCGCTCCCGCAGGATGGCGAGAAGGTTGCGCCGGTAGAAGACGCGGCTGTCCCGGCTGCGGGTGGCGTCGCCCTGTTCGATATGGTGCTCGCGGCGCTGGTCCATGGCTTCGCGGACTTGTTGCCCGAAGCCGGTTGGCGCAAGGTCGGCCGTCTCGCCGTGGATCAGCCGCCGGTCCAGCCAGGTCGCGCCGTCCGATCCGATCTGTTTGTTCAGATCGACCGGGGAAAGGACGCGAACGCTGGCCTGACTGTCTCGGCCGGCGTCATGGGCGGCGGCACGGCTGACCAGATCATCGGGGATGCGCCATTGGTCGGCGTCGATCCGCTCGACGATACCGGCCCGGCGTAGCGCCTCCAGCCGGCGCACATGGGCATCGACATAGCCCTCATAGTCGCCGCCTGGAACGCGGCACGTATAGGAAGAATAAACGCCCTTTTCACCCAAGTCCAACAGCTTTGGACCGCAGTTGACTCTTTCGACACCCCTGCGATGCAACCCAATCCGGCTGACGGGGAGCCAGCAACGCTGAAAATTTACCCTCCTCTTTCCCACTAGCGGCTCCTTTTCCGACAACCAGCACGGCGGATCCCTGCCGCGGCGCTGTGAACGCAGCATTTTGATTGGTATCGTTGGCCTTCAGGCTCGTCAGTCAAACAGACCCAGGAGCAGCTCAGCCGGTGGCGCCCGGCTTTCGGGTAACGCCCTGGTCCCGCTGGTTTCGGCTTTGTGCTTCAGGTGATCAAGGATCTGCTTGATCACTATAGGGTCTTCAATGCAGGCGATGACTTTCATGGCGCCGCCGCAGCCGCTGCAGGTCTCGATGTCGATATTGAAAACACGCTTGAGCCGTTGCGCCCATGTCATCGACGCTCGCCGTTGTGCTGGTGTTGCCGGTTCATCAGCCACCCTGACCTTGTTGCCCCTGCCCCGTTTTGCCGGCGTGACCAACGCCCGGTGCCGACTGTTGGGTGCGAACACCCCGTGGAAGCGGGTTAGGTTGACTCTGGGCTTCGGTACCAGGGCGGCCAGCCTTGCAATGAAATCCAATGGTTCGAAAATGACGTGCGTGGTGCCGTCCCGGTACGGCGTCTTGAGCTGGTAGCGCACGTTGCCGCCTCGTGTTAACGACAGCCGCTTCTCGGATACCGCCGGGCGGCTGATGTACCGGCACAGCCGTTCGAGCTTCTTGCGTTCATCGGCCCTGGCCGCCACGCCGGCGTGCAGGCTGGACCCGGCTACCTTGCCAATCCCGTCACCGAACGGATCACCACTGGTCGGCAGAGTTTGCAAAGTGAACACCTTTCGCCCCGCCTGTGAACCGACAGCGATACGGTAAGTGATCGAGTGCCCCAGCAGGGGTGTCATCGGGTCGTCATCCACCGCATCCGAGGCCAGATAGCTGTTTTCGACATCCCGTTCCAGCAGGCCTTGCCGTTCCAGATAGCGACCCACCCGGTGGGCGATGGTGTGCGTCAGCTGGGTGAGCTCTGGGCTGGTCGGCGCCTTGACCCAGCGGAAACGCGCTGAGCCGTGGGATTGCTCGACATACACACCGTCGAGAAACAGCATGTGGAAGTGAACATTCAGATTGAGCGCCGATCCAAAACGCTGGATCAGGGTGACCGCGCCCGTCTTGGCCACTTGGTGGGTATGGCCCGCTTTCTTGACCAGGTGCCAATACCCATCTTTGTATCAACTCCCCTTCCTGCCCGGCATCCCCGCAATTGATGACTTCAGAACAAGATGCTACCAATTTTTCAATAACAGCAAATTGCCTTTTTACTCCATCGTTATCAATTAGTTTAATGCCAAATTTTTTAGGTACAATTGGCAGATCTTCCAATTTCCAGTATTTCCAATTTTCTTTGTAATCATGGGGTTCATTCAATGTACACAGATGGCCAAAAGTCCAGGTTACCCAATAGCCATTTCCTTCATAAAAGCCGTTGTTGCGTTGTTTTGCACCAATTACTTCGGCAATATCTTTTGCCACAGAAGGTTTTTCAGCTATACATAAAATCATAAGGAGGCAAAGTTAGTAAGGTCGTTGAAGTTTTGAAACCGTTACATACAAAACATTTCAACAAAAACAGTAAGTTTTAGAGTTATTTACGTGTATATTTTTTTATTTCAAAAGCAAAAGCGTGTTTTTCATCAATACCCTGTTTCAGTACAGTTTCACTATTCCACTCAGATTCAGAAAATTTAGGAAAAAAAGTATCTGCGTCAAACACTCCATCTACTTGTGTGATATACATTTCTTGAAGGATGTTTCGCTGCATAACTTCTGCATAAATTTGTCCCCCACCAATGATGAAAACAGTTCTTTCGGTTTCATTTTTATAGAACTCTAAACATTCAGTAAGTGAAAAAAAGACATGAGCTCCTGGTGCTTGATAGCCGATTTGGTGAGTTAAAACGGCATTTTCACGATTTGGCAAGGGTCTAAATTTCTCAGGAATAGATTCATAATTTTTACGTCCGGTTATTACTACATGACCTGTTGAAGTTTCTTTAAAGAATTTCATATCAGCCGGCAATTTCCATAACAAATCGTTGTCTTTACCAATGCCAAAATTTTTATCCATGGCAACAATTAATGATAGTTTCATAATGATCGGTATTGAATAATTAATTTTTTATTTGAGGCATTAAGCACATGCAATAATTTCTCAATTGGTTTTTTCACCTTTTCTTTCAAATGTAACTCATCTGCAGTTTGAATCATACGTATAGGAAGAATAAACGCCCTTTTCACCCAAGTCCAACAGCTTTGGACCGCAGTTGACTCTTTCGACACCCCTGCGATGCAACCCAATCCGGCTGACGGGGAGCCAGCAACGCTGAAAATTTACCCTCCTCTTTCCCACTAGCGGCTCCTTTTCCGACAACCAGCACGGCGGATCCCTGCCGCGGCGCTGTGAACGCAGCATTTTGATTGGTATCGTTGGCCTTCAGGCTCGTCAGTCAAACAGACCCAGGAGCAGCTCAGCCGGTGGCGCCCGGCTTTCGGGTAACGCCCTGGTCCCGCTGGTTTCGGCTTTGTGCTTCAGGTGATCAAGGATCTGCTTGATCACTATAGGGTCTTCAATGCAGGCGATGACTTTCATGGCGCCGCCGCAGCCGCTGCAGGTCTCGATGTCGATATTGAAAACACGCTTGAGCCGTTGCGCCCATGTCATCGACGCTCGCCGTTGTGCTGGTGTTGCCGGTTCATCAGCCACCCTGACCTTGTTGCCCCTGCCCCGTTTTGCCGGCGTGACCAACGCCCGGTGCCGACTGTTGGGTGCGAACACCCCGTGGAAGCGGGTTAGGTTGACTCTGGGCTTCGGTACCAGGGCGGCCAGCCTTGCAATGAAATCCAATGGTTCGAAAATGACGTGCGTGGTGCCGTCCCGGTACGGCGTCTTGAGCTGGTAGCGCACGTTGCCGCCTCGTGTTAACGACAGCCGCTTCTCGGATACCGCCGGGCGGCTGATGTACCGGCACAGCCGTTCGAGCTTCTTGCGTTCATCGGCCCTGGCCGCCACGCCGGCGTGCAGGCTGGACCCGGCTACCTTGCCAATCCCGTCACCGAACGGATCACCACTGGTCGGCAGAGTTTGCAAAGTGAACACCTTTCGCCCCGCCTGTGAACCGACAGCGATACGGTAAGTGATCGAGTGCCCCAGCAGGGGTGTCATCGGGTCGTCATCCACCGCATCCGAGGCCAGATAGCTGTTTTCGACATCCCGTTCCAGCAGGCCTTGCCGTTCCAGATAGCGACCCACCCGGTGGGCGATGGTGTGCGTCAGCTGGGTGAGCTCTGGGCTGGTCGGCGCCTTGACCCAGCGGAAACGCGCTGAGCCGTGGGATTGCTCGACATACACACCGTCGAGAAACAGCATGTGGAAGTGAACATTCAGATTGAGCGCCGATCCAAAACGCTGGATCAGGGTGACCGCGCCCGTCTTGGCCACTTGGTGGGTATGGCCCGCTTTCTTGACCAGGTGCGTGGCAATGACGCGGTAAACGATGCCCAGCACCCACCCCATGATCTCGGGCCGGCTGGCAAACAGGAAACGCAGCTGAAACGGGAAGCTCAACACCCACTGACGCATGGGTTGTTCAGGCAGTACTTCATCAACC
>NZ_JAWOTT010000045.1:0-6294 GCF_033338995.1 Vibrio sp. Vb0304 | reverse complement strand
GGGGTCGCGGGTTCGAGTCCCGTCCACTCCGCCACTTATATTAAGCCTCAGTCGAAAGACTGGGGCTTTTTTCGTTTCTACTGCGACGTTTCCCTGAAGAGTGTTTATACACCTAACTAGACTATTTCACATAATCCCTACTAAGCGAACTCTGCGTAATTACACACTAGGCTTTAATTAATTATAGGCCGGTGATGCTGTGGAAAGGCAATATGACCTACAAACAAGCCTAAGTAATCTATGGTATTCAAAGGCGTTCAACGACTTGAATCTTGATGAGAAAGAAAAAACGAATTGGAAGATGAAAGATTGAAGGAGCTCTTCATTAGCGAGGTGATGATTTTCGACGCTGAACATTTGATGAGTCTCAGAAAAAATATATCGCCAAAGGGTAAGAAGCGCCAGAACAGAGAGGGGTAGCTTAGCTCGAGGCTGTAAGCTATGCGGAATACTCACAAACGTCAAAGCTCAAACCCATTAAGAGAGTCGCTCTAGATCTAAGTGGTTATGTGCTCACTAGCGGTACTAGAAAATAGTTAAGTATTCCAAATGGATTATATGAAAAAGCCAACTGCTAAAGCGGTTGGCTTAGTATAAAAATCTCGACGTACTTTAGAGCGAGAAATGATGTCTAAAGAATACGTTTTAAAACACCATCTGCCTTTAGGCGGGTAATTTTTCTGACCAGTCGCTGTACCTCTATAGGATAGTCTTCTACTTTCTCTAATTGCTTATAAGTACAGATAAGGTGAGTATGCTCAAGAATACGCGAAACTTCGTCTTCAAACTTCTCAGTGAGCTTCGCATAATTGTCTTGTATGAGTAGCCCATTTTCTAGGTCGAGTGACCAAGCACGTGGATTTAGGTTATTCCCAGTAAGTAGCATATAGCGTTTATCAACCCAAATACCCTTAAGGTGGAAGCTGTTATTGTCATGCTTCCATAGGTGAATTGACAATTTACGTGCGGCGATATTCGCTTCATTGGCTTTCGCAAAGCGACGCAAATTCACTTCGTAAAGATATGGAAGTCCGCCAATGGTTTTAAAGTCTTCCTCAGGTGCAATGTAAAAGTCATTGGCGGTTTTATCGCCCACAACAATAGTTACTTTCACACCACGCTTCATGGCTCGTTTCACTTCACGATGAAGTGCTTTAGGGAAGTTAAAGTAAGGCGTACAAATGAAAATTTCGTCTTGGGCTGCTGCCAATAACTTTACAATCTGTTGATTGAGCAGATTACGGCGTTTGCCTAGCCCAACTAACGGAGTGACTTTTACACTTTCTTCTGTTGCAGCTTGGTCTTCAAACTTATAGTTGGCTTGAGCAAGAGAAGCCCTCAGTTGGCGAATCGCCGACTTTATTTCTTTGGTTTCTGGCTTATCTTTTCCTGCAAGATCATTAACGGCAGGGTGAGCAATCATTTCTTCCTGAATGAATTGCACCATTGAATTCGCTAAAGATTCATGTCGAATCACATGGTAACGATCAAATCGATAACGTTCATGATAATGGAGATAAACGTTATTTAAGCTCGCCCCACTGTAGATAACAGTATCATCGACAATGAAGCCTTTTAAATGCAGTACCCCAAAAACTTCTCTGCCACGCACTGGTATGCCATAGACAGGGATTGGGTGTTGGTATTTGCTGGCATATGCTTTGTAAAGCGCTGAATTACCCTCAGATGTCTCCGCACCAATCAGGCCACGCTGCGCTCGATGCCAGTCGACACAGATATTGATGTCCAACCCAGGATTGCGCTGTTTCGCTTCATAAAGCGCAGTGAGAATTTCACGTCCAGCTTCATCATCTTCCAGATATAGAGCGACTAGGTAAATTCGCGACGTTGCTTTGCTGATAGCATCTAAAAGACGGGTTCTGAATGATTCTGCTGAATACAGAACATCAAAGTCTTCCGGATTGACAGCGAGACTTGGCAACTGTTCGAATGGATTCCTACTTACTATCATATCGGTATGAGTACCTTAGTTTAGTGCAATATTGCGAACCTGCCATTTTATCAAAGATATGATTTACCTGGCTACAAAAGCACGCGTTTTGATGTCGTTGAAGAGATGAATTGCATTGGAATGAGATCTTTACCGCTATCTACATAACGTTGAAATGCCATTTTTAGCGGGTGTGGTAGCTCAGAGCAATCAATTGTTGTGAATCCATGCTTGGAATAATAGGATTCGAGATGTGTAAACGCGAAGCAATAATCGCCATCAGTGAAAACATTTTTTTTACAATGAGTTAGTAGTTCTTTTCCAATCCCTGTTCCCCTAACTTTCGGAATGACCAACATTCCTGTCAATAGACGAACTTTATCTACACTTTTTAAACGTAGTAACGCAATGATTTCACCTTTATGGCTTGCTGTAATGATCAATTCATCTTTTTTGGCTCGACCCGCAGGGTAATACGCTTTGTATAGTTTCTTAATGAGGGGGAGCTTGATGGGATTTAACACTTCTATGATTAATGAGTCTGGTATTGTCACTGCGGTTAAAAGATAACTAATGTAGAATGTCGACAGTTTAAGAGAATCTTATCTGGTGTTGCAAACCTACTATGCAAATTAAAACAAATGCGAGCCTAAAGGCTTACCATACTTTTGGAATTGAACAATCGTGTTCCTATTTAGCTATCGTTGAGTCGCTTGAAGATGTTATTGAGCTATTTCAAAACCCAAGATTCACCCATTTACCGAAACTTTTTTTAGGTAAAGGAAGTAATGTTCTTTTTACAGAACATTTTGAGGGATTAGTGATTGTTAATCGAATCATGGGTAAAGAAGTCACGGAAACGGATGAGCACTACCTATTACATATTGCCGGTGGTGAAGATTGGCCTGAATTGGTTTCCTGGTGTGTGAATCAGGGGATCGGTGGGATCGAGAACTTAGCTTTGATTCCAGGTTGTGCTGGCTCGGCTCCTATTCAGAACATTGGTGCGTATGGCCTAGAGCTAAAAGACATCTGTGATTATGTAGATGTTCTTGATCTAACTACGTTTGAAAACAAAAGAATGCACGCCCAAGACTGTGAGTTTGCCTATAGGGATTCCATATTTAAACATGCGTTGCACGGAAAGTGCTTTATCACCGCATTAGGGCTTAAGTTGGCGAAGCAATGGCAGCCGATTAACCAGTACGGTCCTTTACAAAGTATCCCAGAAGAACAACTCAGCCCTGCTTCTATCTTCGAACGAGTATGCCAAGTGCGAAAGGCAAAACTGCCAGATCCAACCAAGATAGGTAACGCAGGTAGTTTCTTTAAAAACCCAGTGATCACGCAAGATCACTATGATCGACTCACAAAAAAATACCCTAACGTAGTGGCCTACCCAGCTTCTGGAGGAATGAAAATTGCTGCTGGTTGGCTTATCGATCAGTGTGGATTAAAAGGGAAGTCTGTACACGGTGCGCAGGTCAACCCTATGCAAGCTTTGGTTTTGACCAACATGGATAATTGTAGTGCTGATGACATTGTCGCGCTTGCTTATTTAGTGAAGCAGACGGTATGGGATAAATACCAAATCATACTTGAGCATGAAGTACGCTTTCTCAATCGTACCGGGGAGACGAATTTGACTCAGATCGAGGCATCTAGATGAGAAAAGATCACTCTACGAAACTTCATATTTTAAGGTTATTAAGTGATGGAGAGTTTCATTCAGGAGAAGCGTTGGGCGACGATCTTAATGTTTCCAGAGCGGCAATCGCTAAGCACATTAAAGGTCTTAGTGAATGGGGTATTGATATTTATCGAGTGCAAGGGCGCGGTTACCAATTAGCCTCACCATTGCAGTTGTTAGACGAGACTCTCCTTACCACTAGCTCGGAGTCACTTGTTGAACTCGTCCCTGTGATTGACTCAACGAATCAATATTTGCTCGACAGAGTCGCGGATTCGGAAAAGGGCCGTGTTTGTATTGCTGAATATCAAGCACAAGGGCGTGGTCGCCGCGGTAGACAATGGGTCTCACCGTTTGGCTCTAACTTATATCTCTCTATGTATTGGCGACTGGATGCAGGAATGGCTGCGGCAATGGGCTTGAGCTTGGTGATTGGGATTGCCGCAGTGGAAGCTTTGGAAGAAGTAGGCATGCAAGGTGTTAAACTCAAGTGGCCGAATGACTTGTATTATCAAGATAAAAAACTGGCCGGAATCTTGGTTGAAATGTCGGGTCAGGCCGGTGGGGCTGCTCATCTAGTGATTGGGATGGGCCTGAATATTGGAATGCCTGACGACCAGCCTGAGATTGACCAGCCATGGACCACGTTGAACCAAGTAAATCAGAGTCTCAAGATCGATAGAAATGTTCTAGCAATGACACTTATCAAGCATTGGAATTCCGCACTTGTCGAATATGAAATGAAAGGACTTACTGGCTTTATCGAACGTTGGAATCGGTTAGACAATTTCCTTAATCGTCAGGTCAAACTGCTTATTGGTCCTAGAGAGGTATATGGCGTCGTTCGAGGCATCGATCATCAAGGTGGAATATTAATCGAAACCTCCCAAGGACTAGAGACTTATATTGGTGGTGAAATCTCGTTGCGTAAAAGTGACTAATCTTCGATTACTTTCGCAACGAGACTTTATCAACTAAGTGGTTAACGCCTTTGTGTAGAATCAAGTGGGCTCTCTCACGAGTTGGAAGAATATTCAATTCTAAATTGAGCCCATTAATATCATGCCAAATTTGCTTCGCTTTTTTCTTTGCGTCATCGACAGAGAGTTGTGTGTAGTGGCTAAAATAAGAGCCTGGTTTCGTAAAGGCCCCTTGGCGAAACTTTAAAAAGCGTTCTACATACCAATGTTCAATGGTCTCTGTTTCTGCATCGACATAAATTGAAAAATCTAAAAAGTCAGAGACGAAGACACGATGCGGGTCATGTGGATAGTCCATTCCACTTTGCAGAACGTTTAAACCTTCAATAATAAGAACATCCGGTCTATCCACTTTTCTTAGTTCATCAGTAATGTCATACGTGATGTGAGAGTAGATGGGTACTTCAAGATCGGGCTTTCCTGCCTTTACGTCAGACATGAACTCGACTAAGCGCTTGATATCATAGGATTCTGGGAAGCCTTTACGATGCATGATACCGCGTTCTTCTAGTACTTTTTTCGGATATAGGAAGCCATCTGTTGTAACCAAGGACACTTTGGGATGATTCTCCCAACGAGAAAGCAATGCCGTTAGAATACGAGCAGTCGTACTTTTGCCTACAGCAACACTGCCAGCGATACCAATTACGAAAGGGGGAGCATGTTCCTCTGTATTTAAGAATTGTTGTAATACGGAATTGCGGCTTTGACGAGCCTGGACATACAGATTCAAAAGACGAGACAAAGGAAGGTAGATCTCTACCGCTTCCTCCATGGTTAGGTTTTCATTAATGCCCTGAAGCGCAGTCAAGTCGTCTTCAGAAAGTGTCATCGGTACAGAGTTTCTTAACTCGGCCCAATTTGCACGGTCAAATGACAAAAATGGACTCATGGGTCTCTTTTATCCTTGGTTTAATAGAAGCAAGAACATACATCAAGCGAACTTCAAAGCAAACGACAAAGGTCGAAGTTTACTTTAAAAAAGCTAAGTTTGTACGAATTTGCAGCAAACGAATCTAAAAAATCGAAATTTATGATTTTTTTTCAAATTACTATTGCAACCTAGAAAATCATTCAATAGAATGCGCACCACTTATGCCGACTTAGCTCAGTAGGTAGAGCAACTGACTTGTAATCAGTAGGTCACCAGTTCGATTCCGGTAGTCGGCACCATTCTTTCCTTTAGTAGTCTGAATGGCTTGAAAATTTGGAGGGGTTCCCGAGTGGCCAAAGGGAGCAGACTGTAAATCTGCCGGCACCGCCTTCGATGGTTCGAATCCGTCCCCCTCCACCATATTCTTTAGGAAATAGCTCTCAGAGTTACGTGTTGCGGGCATCGTATAATGGCTATTACCTCAGCCTTCCAAGCTGATGATGCGGGTTCGATTCCCGCTGCCCGCTCCACTCTAATTTGAGTGCTGATATAGCTCAGGTGGTAGAGCGCATCCTTGGTAAGGATGAGGTCGGCAGTTCGAGTCTGCCTATCAGCACCAGCTCTCAAGTTTATTTCCTTTTGATATTAGATTTACCAATTATCTTTTTTTGGTTGCGTGGTCAATTTGGGCCACCTAAATCCGTACCTAGAGGGACCACTCATGTCTAAAGAAAAATTTGAACGTACGAAACCGCACGTTAACGTTGGTACTATCGGCCACGTTGACCACGGTAAAACA
>NZ_JAWOTT010000044.1:0-7713 GCF_033338995.1 Vibrio sp. Vb0304 | reverse complement strand
AGGGAATCTTTAATTCGATCTCTGTCTTCGAGAGCTGCGTCACGGCCAACCTGTGGATTAGCACCTGCACCCAGACCTTTAGTGATATCACCACCGATCTGAATAACATTGCCAACGCTTGTCTTACGAAGTGCTTGCGCATCAGTGTTGACGCTGATGAATTCCACACCTTCGATGGATTCACGCACCATGTGTTCAACGGCGTTACCACCGCCGCCACCAACCCCAACGACCTTGATTACTGCATCGTCAGACATTTCCATCATCGGTTCAAACATGTGTTGTCTCCGTTTATCCTGCAACTCAGGTTAAAACTCTTTTTGTATCCAGTTACGCAATTTATCGAAAAAGCCAGTTACAGATGAGCGTTTAGGTTCATTATAATCGCTATCGTCGCTAGACTGCATGTCTCTTGCGTAATGAAGTAATCCAACTGCCGTAGAATGGTACGGCTCTTTTACATAGTCAGTTAATCCGCTGACTTCGAGCGGTTTGCCGACCCTTACTTGATTGCGGAATACGCGTTCCGCACATTCTACCACTCCGTCCATTTGCGCAGCACCGCCGGTGAGTACAACTCCCGCAGCCAGATGGTGCTTGATACCCTCTTCGCGCAATTTTGCTTGTACAGAGTCGATAGTTTGGTTAACCAGTCCCATAAGCTCAGAGTAGCGTGGCTCAATCACTTCTGACAACGTTTGACGTTGCAGGCTACGTGATGGTCGTCCACCTACGCTTGGTACATTAACCGTGTCATCCTTACTGACCAGTTCACTCAAAGCACAGCCATATTTGACTTTTATTTCTTCAGCATCGCTCACTGGCGTACCAAAAGCAAAAGCAATATCACTGGTTACAGCATTTCCTGCGTACGAAAATACTTCTGTGTGACGTAACGCACCGCCAGTCCAGATGGCCACATCCATCGTGCCGGCGCCAATATCAACCACACAAACTCCAAGCTCTCTTTCATCCTCGGTGATTACTGCATTACTAGCAGCAAGCCCAGAAAATACGAGTTGTTCTACTTTAAGGCCGCAGCGTTCTACCGCCTTAATAATATTGCGTGCCATGTCATTATGGCATGAGATAAGGTGGACACTCACTTCCATTCTTACCCCAGATAAACCAAGCGGATTTTTGATTCCTTCTTGGTAATCAATGGTGAACTCCTGCGGGATCACATGAAGAATTCGCTGTTCATCACCGATTTTAATCGATTTTGCGGTATGGATAGCGCGATCCATGTCTTCTTGAGACACCTCTTCATCAGAAATCGTGCCCATACCTTTTTCAATTCGGCTTGCGATATGCTTACCAGACAACGAAATGAAGACTCGGCTGATCTGGCACTCTGCCATTAATTCAGCTTGATCAATTGCACGTTGTACTGATTTTACAACCGACTCCAAATCATTCACGCCACCTTTATCCATGCCGCGTGAGGGGCTACTACCTGCGCCAATAATATTAATTTGACCGTCTGGTAAAACCTCACCCACTAGAGCCGATACGGTTGCAGTGCCTATATCAAGACCAACAATAATGTTGTCATCAGCGGCCTTAGTCATCTGTACTCTCTTCTAACTCTTGTTCAGGAAACCAACCAACTGCGGCTCCTGTATCGTACCTAAGATCGATATAACTGATTCTTTGCGTGTCACTGCCAAGCTTGTTATAGAGCTTAAAAAAGCGCTCTATACGCTCAAGAAGAGACTCTTTACCGAGCTCTAATCGAATACCGTTATCAAGGATGATTTGCCAAGCTCGTCGCTCGTTTAATACCAGAGACGATATCGCTAAACCCAATTGCTGAAACTTAGGACTCAAATCACGGTAAGTCTGTAAGACTTCCGGTCCGCTATCTTTGGGTCCGTACAGCTTCACTTTTTCTTCTTGCAACAGAGCAACATCTCCATCAAAAACGAACCCGTTTTTATCTAACAGTTCGTTGCCATTCCAAATGGCTTCTGGTTGATGCTCCGTCAAAAAAACTTTTACTGTATCCGGCCACTGCTTTCGGATTGCGGCATGCGCTACCCATGGCAGAGCTTCGACACTTTGCTGTAATACATCAATATCCTGAGACATAAATGTACCGATGTGATCAATTCGACTAAATGCAGCCTGCACATCGTCAGCTTGGACATACTCCAGTTTCCCCTGAAGTACTATTTTGGAGAGAGGTAACCTTTGGTCATCCCACATCCAACTGATCGCCGCGTACAAAACAGAACTAATTAAAGTCACAACCACAACGAAAAATAACGCACCCAAGATTTTTTCTTGGCGACCACGGTTGTTACCCGTGTTTGGTCGCTCGTCATTCAGTGCAATATTCAACAACGTCTTCGTTTCCTGACTTTTGTCGTGTACTTTTTACCCATATAATTACGCAGAGGTAAAAGTCTTGACTTTAACCTTGGGATTATACTGAGCTCTTGTAAACTATCAAACACTGATAGCAATAAATCACAATGATATTGACGCAAAATCGAGATCTGAGTCTTTATCTGTCCTTCGCGTCAACAATATGTGTCAGCCAAGCATCTTGTTTATATTCAATTTAAGACCTGCCAGCTGTTTCGCCACTTTACCAATATCACCCGCACCTTGCGTTAAGATTAGGTCGCCGTCTTGTATAACGTTAGCTAAAACTGAAGGTAATTGCTCGATTTCTGGAACAAAAATCGGATCTACCTTGCCTCGGCTGCGAATTGTGCGACATAAAGCGCGCCCATCAGCCCCTGCAATCGGCTTTTCACCCGCTGCGTAAACATCCAGCATGATCAATACATCTACCTGTTCAAGCACATTCGCGAAATCATCGTATAAATCACGAGTACGGCTATAACGGTGCGGTTGGAAAATCATCACCAAACGCTTGTCTTGCCAACCACTGCGTGCTGCATTAATGGTTACATCCACTTCTGTGGGATGATGGCCGTAATCATCAACAAGCATTGCATGGCCGTTGCCAGTATCAAACTCGCCAAGGTGATCAAAACGTCTTCCCGTACCTTGCGTACCAGCCATTGCCTTTAGGATCGCATCGTCTTCAATGTCATCTTCAGTAGCAACCGCAATCGCAGCAGACGCATTCAATGCATTGTGACGACCTGGAATATTCAGCGTGATATCTAAGTTAGCTCGCCCTTTACGTACTACCGTAAATTTGCCTTGCTGCCCCTCTTGACGATAATCTTCAATACGTACGTCGGCATCTTCAGAAAAACCGTAAGTTATCACTTGACGACTAATACGTGGGATTAACTCTCGAACCACAGGATCGTCAATGCAAACAATTGCTTGGCCGTAAAACGGTAGATTATGAAGGAAATCGATGAAGGTTTGCTTTAAGGTTTCAAAGTCACCACCATAGGTATCCATATGATCGGCTTCGATATTGGTAACAATGCTCACCATTGGTTGCAAGTGCAGGAATGACGCGTCACTTTCATCTGCCTCTGCAATTAGAATACGACTCGAGCCTAGACGCGCATTTGTACCTGCGCTTTTCACCAAACCGCCATTCACAAACGTTGGATCAAGACCGGCTTCAGAATAGATTTGAGTAACAAGAGCGGTCGTCGTGGTTTTACCGTGTGTACCCGCAACGGCAATACCGTGACGGAATCGCATCAATTCAGCCAACATCTCTGCGCGGCGTACAATAGGGATGCGTAATTCACGTGCCGCTATCACTTCTGGGTTTTCTTCGTTGATCGCCGTTGACACAACAACCACACTGGCTTTTTCTACATTACTGGCTTGATGACCAATAAATACCGTCGCACCTTTTGATACCAAACGCTCTGTCACAGCGTTCTCTGATAGATCAGAACCTGTGATTTGGTAGCCTTCGTTCAACAGCACTTCTGCAATGCCGCTCATGCCCGCACCACCAATACCGATGAAGTGGATGGATTTCACGCGGCGCATCTCTGGCACCATTGCGCGAATCTGAGCTAAGTCTTGTGTATGTTGGATTGTCATCAATTCTATTCTCAATAATTCGGTTAACGCTTTTCGGTCAAAGCGACAATGGCTTGTGCGACAACTCGGTCAGCATTCAATTTTGCAGCGCCACGCGCTTGCTCAGCCATTGTAAGTAAAGCTTGGCGATCCAATTGTTGGATCTGCAGAGTCAGAGACTCAACGGTTAAATCTGGTTGTTCAATCATTTTCGCCGCGCCGCAATCCACCAAGTGGTCTGCATTAAGTGCTTGCTGGCGGTCTTTGTGCATGAATGGAACAAAAATAGCGCCTACACCTGCCGCCGAGACTTCAGATACGGTTAACGCTCCAGAGCGACAAACTAAAAGGTCAGCCCATGCGTAAGCTTCTGCAACGTCATCAATGAATTCCATTACTTCTGCATTTACCACACCATTAGCTTGGTATGCTGCATTCACTTCTTCGGCGGCACCTTTACCCGCTTGATGACGAATACAGTAATCTTCGCCCAATTTCGACATCACTTCTGGCAGAGTTTGGTTAAGAATACGTGCGCCTTGGCTGCCACCCATCACCAAAATGCGAATTGGACCTTGGCGCTCTTGCATGCGCTCAGTTGGCGCTGCTAATTGAGTCACGTCTTCACGAACTGGGTTCCCAACCACTTCGGCATTTGGAAAAGCGCCTGGGAAAGCCTGAAAAACCTTCTTAGCGATTTTCGATAACCATTGGTTCGTTAAACCTGCTACTGCATTTTGTTCATGCAGAACAACAGGAATACCACTCATCCAAGCGGCAATACCACCCGGGCCGCTAACATAACCGCCCATACCAAGCACTGCGTCTGGCTGCCAGCGTTTCATGTGAGCACGAGCCTGCATAATGGCATTGATAATTTGAAATGGTGCTGCAAGAAGACGTGTAACGCCTTGACCTCGTAACCCTTTCACTTTGATAAAGTCGATTTCAATGCCATGTTTTGGCACCAAATCCGCTTCCATTCGATCCGCCGTACCTAGCCAACGGATCTCCCAACCTTGTTCTTGAAGCTGTTTTGCTACCGCCAAACCTGGGAATACGTGACCGCCAGTACCACCAGCCATCACCATCAAACGTTTATTTTGTTTCATTAGCTTGTTGTTCTGATTGTTGTTGCTCGCGTTTCAAGCGGCATTCGTAATCGATACGCAGTAGTATGGACACTGCGACGGACATAATTATTAGACTAGAACCACCATAACTGATGAGTGGAAGTGTTAAACCTTTAGTTGGAACAATACCGGCGGCAGCTCCAACATTAACCAAGGTTTGAAACGCAAACCAAATACCAATTCCGAAAGCCAGATAACCTCCGAACATTTCGCCTTCTTCAAATGCACGCTTGCCGATGTAAACCGCTTTTAGCACCAAGCTAAAAATCAGCATTAAGACCAGCACTACGCCTACGAAACCAAGCTCTTCAGCAAGTACGGCAAACACAAAGTCGGTATGCGCTTCCGGTAGATATTCCAGTTTTTGAATTGAATTACCGAGACCTTGTCCGAACCATTCACCACGACCAAACGCCATCAAAGACTGAGTCAACTGATAGCCACTACCAAACGGGTCTTCCCACGGGTCAAGGAAGGAGGTTACACGTCGCATACGGTATGGCTCGACGAGAATCAAACCAACGACAGCACCGATACCTGCCACCATCAAGGCGAGAAACTGGGTTAGTTTTGCACCTGCGATAAAAAGCATGCCAAACAGCGTGACCAGCATCACGACGACCGTCCCCAAGTCTGGCTGACCAAGTAGTAATACTGCAAAGAAGGCAAACACCATGATTGGCTTCATAAAGCCACCAAAGAACGTTTGTCGTACTTCGTCTTGCTTTCGAACTAAGTAACCAGACATGAAGATAAACAGCGATAGCTTCGCGACTTCCGCTGGCTGAAGGTTAAACAGCCCAAGGGGAATCCAACGAGACGCACCATTAACCGACTTACCCGCCAAGAGCACGATGATCAACAGTGCGAAAGAAGCCCAAAGTAAGTAATGGCTCTTCTTAAACCACTCTTGCAAAGGCACTTGCAAAATAACAGCGGAGGTCCCTAACGCCAGCACGAGAAACGTCGCATGACGAAACATAAAGTGGAACGGCTGTTCCGTTAATCGAGAGCTGATTGGAAATGATGCAGAGGTTACCATGACCAAACCAGTCAACATCAAACCCAGTGCAATCCACACTAACTGACGATCAAACATCGCCTCTGGGGCTGGATGCTTGAGCCAATTGCCAATACTGCGTTTAACGTTACCTAAACCCACGAAGTGTGTAACCTTTAATTATGCATATTTCTGAGCAAGAGCAGCGAAAGCATCACCTCTTGCCATAAAGTTGTCGAATTGATCAAAGCTAGCACATGCAGGAGACAGCATCACCATATCACCTGGTTTTAACTGCGAAGATACTTGTTGAATCACATCTTCCATAGTGTCGAAACGTATTGCAGATTCATGCAGTGGCATAAATTCATCGCCATCAGCGCCAAAGCAACACAGTTGCAAGTTAAGCGTCGCGAAGATCGGTTTTAATGGCAAGAAGTCAGCACCTTTGCCAACACCACCAACGAGTAAGTAGAGCTTGCCTGTCGATTCCAAACCAGATAGCGCAGCCATAGTGCTGGCAATATTAGTTGCTTTAGAGTCATTCACCCATTTGACGCCTTGATTATCCGCAACCACCTGGCATCGGTGTGTCAGTCCCGTGTAATTTTTAAGTGCATTCAATGCTTTGTGATAGTTTACGTCCGCAGCTTTTAATAGCGCTAAAGCAACCAGAGCGTTAGATAAGTTGTGCTTACCAACCAACTTAAGCTCATCACTTGCGACAACTCGTTGACCGTGATCGAGCAGCCAAGTACGGTTGCCATCCACCTCGAGACCAAAGTCCTGATTGTCGCTGCCAAATGTCACCAATGGCATCTCTGCGTCTGGGAAGGTTTCTTGATCATCACGGTTCACGACTGCAAGAGCAGCATGGTTAAAAATACGCAACTTAGCTTGTCGATAGTCAGACATGCCTTGATAACGATCCATATGATCTTCAGAAAGATTCAGAAACGCAGCGGCTTTGAGCTTTAAGCTTGACGTCGTTTCTAACTGGAAGCTCGAGAGTTCGAGTACATATAGGTCTGCGTCTTGTTCTAACAAATCCAGTGCAGGCACACCGATGTTACCACCAACGCCAACATCCAAACCTGCAGCCTTAGCCATCACACCTGTGAGGTCGGTTACTGTGCTCTTACCGTTTGAGCCCGTAATCGCGATTACGGGTTTCTGCACCGCCCAAGCGAATAACTCGATATCACCTACTACTGCCGTACCTTTTGCTAATACGGCTTGGATCTCTGGTGTCGCTAGCGCAATACCAGGGTTGGTCACGATAAGATCCGCGTCAGAAAGCCAGTCTGTATTCCAACCACCACTATGCAGTTGAACATCTTCCGGCAAGCGCTCTGCACCCGGAGGGTTTACGCGAGTATCAATGACTTTGACCACAAGCTGTGGCTGATTTTTTCTTAGGTGTTTAACGACAGAGAGCCCGGTAATACCGAGCCCTACGGCGACAACACTATGTATGTTTTGCCAACGTTCCATATTTGATCACACTGTAAATCTTGTTCTTGGAAAGTGCGATTAACGCACTTTCAATGTCGCAAGACCAATCAGAACAAGAACCATAGAAATAATCCAGAAACGCACGATTAC
>NZ_JAWOTT010000043.1:0-9377 GCF_033338995.1 Vibrio sp. Vb0304 | reverse complement strand
GAGCAGCACCGTTACGGCGAGATCAGCAAACGTATGTCTGAGCTGAGCTCTAAATTCTCTAACAATGTGCTGGATGCCACCATGGGTTGGACCAAGCACATCACAGACGAGAAAGACCTAGCAGGTATGCCAGAATCGGCGCTGGCAGCAGCGAAAGCTGCCGCAGAAGCAAAAGAGTTAGATGGTTACCTCATTACGCTAGATATCCCATCTTACCTACCTGTCATGACGTACTGCGATAACCAAGAGTTGCGTAAAGAAGTGTACGAAGCGTACGTGACGCGCGCTTCTGATCGAGGTCCAAACGCAGGCAAATGGGATAACTCAGAAATCATTACTGAGCAGCTAAAACTGCGCCATGAAATTTCACGTATGCTAGGTTTCAATACTTACAGTGAAAAGTCGTTAGCAACAAAGATGGCTGAAACGCCGGATCAAGTGCTGGGCTTCCTGAATGACCTAGCGACACGTGCGAAACCGCAAGGTGAACGTGAAGTCGAAGAGTTACGTCAGTTTGCGAAAAGTGAGTTTGGTGTTGAAGAGCTGAACGTTTGGGATATCGCTTACTACAGCGAGAAACAAAAGCAGCACCTGTTCCAAATTTCGGATGAAGAACTGCGCCCATACTTCCCAGAGTCAAAAGTCGTGAGCGGTCTGTTTGAAGTGCTAAACCGCGTGTTTGGTATGATAGTAAAAGAGCGCGAAGGCGTAGACACTTGGCATGAGTCCGTGCGCTTTTTCGATATCTTTGATGCTGAAGGCACACTCCGTGGCAGTTTCTACCTAGATCTCTACGCTCGTGAACACAAACGTGGCGGCGCGTGGATGGATGATTGTCGTGGTCGTCGCGTTACGCTATCTGGCGAGCTGCAAACGCCGGTTGCGTATCTAACGTGTAACTTCAACCGTCCAGTGGGCGACAAACCAGCACTGTTCACGCACGATGAAGTCGTGACGCTATTCCATGAATTTGGTCATGGAATCCACCACATGTTGACGCAAGTTGATACAGGTGCTGTTTCAGGTATTAATGGCGTGCCTTGGGATGCGGTTGAGCTACCAAGTCAGTTCCTAGAAAACTGGTGTTGGGAAGAGGACGCTCTGGCGTTCATTTCTGGTCACTATGAGACAGGTGAGCCGCTACCGAAAGCGATGCTAGACAAAATGCTCGCAGCGAAAAACTTCCAATCTGCGATGGGTATTTTGCGTCAGCTAGAATTCGGCTTGTTCGATTTCACGCTTCACACTGAATATGACCCAGAAGTGGGTGCGCGTGTACTGGAAACTCTGGCGAAAGTGAAAGAGAAAGTCGCGGTAGTTCCTGCGGTTGAGTGGGCGCGTTTCTCACACAGCTTCGGCCATATTTTTGCTGGTGGCTACAGTGCGGGTTACTACAGCTACCTATGGGCTGAAGTGCTGTCGTCAGACGCGTATTCTCGCTTTGAAGAAGAAGGCATCTTCAACAAAGAGACGGGTCTAAGCTTCCTGAACAACATCCTAGAAATGGGAGGCAGTGAAGAGCCAATGGAGCTGTTTAAGCGCTTCCGTGGCCGCGAGCCACAAATCGATGCACTGTTGCGCCATTCGGGTATTGCGGCGTAAATTGAGCAAAAAACATCAAGGCCAACCGAACGGTTGGCCTTTTTTGTACATTTTTTATAAAAAATTTTACGGATTTACGTTGCGGTTGATCGGGTTCTGCAACGATATCAATGTCTCCGTGGACTGAACCTCATCAATGGCTTGCAGCTTGTCGATCAGTACAAATTGCAGCTCTTCAATCGATTTGCACATCAATTTGACGAATATGTTATACGCGCCCGTGGTGTAGTAAGCTTCAACGACTTCGTCGAGCGCGTTGAGTTTTTCTAACGCGGAGTGGTAATCACGAGCTGCATTGAGGTTAATACCAATAAAGCAGCACACATCGTAGCCAAGCTTTTTAGTATTGATGATCACCTCCGTTCCTTCGATGATGTCCGCCGACTTCATCTTCTCGATACGCACATGGATAGTGGCAGGGCTGACATCGAACTGCTTTGCCATTTCTGCGTAGGGCGTTCTGGCGTCAGCCATCAGTGTTTTTAATATTGCGCGGTCAAGGTCGTCGAGTTTCGGCAGGCTCGCATTCATACTATGATTTCCGTTAGGGATAGAGTTTTACCTCCCTTTTATACTCATAGCGGATAGGATTCACAAGGTTTGGCAGGAGTAACTGCGGGTTAACTCCGAGCTATGGAGATAATGTGCAGCGTTTTCTGGTTATTGCCGCGCTATGTTGGAGCGCGTTTGCTACGGCCTCAGATCCGAAGGTGTTGGTCGTGCACTCCTATCATCAGGGTTTTTTCTGGACGGACTCCATACAGCGAGGCATCGAGCAACAGCTGGGCGATCGAGCGCTGGACATGCGTGTGCTCTATCTAGACTCGAAACGTAACCAGAGTGAGCAGTTTTTTGCGCAACTAAAATCCTTGTATCTTACGAAATTACGCAAAGAGCGATTCGATGCCATTTTAGTGAGCGATAACAATGCACTTGAACTCATGCAGCGTTTAGCCCCAATCATCAAAGACACCCCAGTTATATTTAACGGCATTAATAACTACCATCCTTCTTTACATCGTTCTCTGAATGCAACCGGAGTCATGGAAGATGTCGATTTGGAAGCGAATCTCGCTCTTATTGAGCGCTTACATCCGAACTACACACAAGTTCTCATCGTCAGTGACCACTCGGTGACCGGTGAGGTGTTGCGTTATCAAATCGACAATTTTGTCCTCAAGTTCCCGCAATATCGAGACAAAATCGTACAAGTTGTCCCAGACAGTATCATCGATCTAAAACAACAAGTCGCAAAACTGAGTTCCGATAAAGTCGTCTTGTTCTGGACCTATTACCGAGATAAACAAGGTATGGTTGGCAGCGAGCGTGACTGGGTTGGTGTCAACAAAGTCTCAAACGCGCCGCTGTTTATGGTGCATGACATTGGTTTGGGTCATGGCGCAGTTGGAGGGGTTATTCAAAGTGGTTATCGGCATGGTATTGAGAGTGCAGAGATGCTTGAATTCGTTTTGGATAACCCTGATCAGCCTCTGCCTGAGGTGAAAAAAAGTGATTCTGAAATAAAGCTCGATTACCAAGCGGTAGCGCGTTGGGGATTGGGGGCTGAACAAGAGGTTTCTGCGGTATTTTTTAATAAGCCAATGAAGCTTTCTGAACGTTTTGCCAAGGAAATTCGCCTGTTTGGTAGCCTGTTGGTGGTGATGTCGGTGGTCATTTTGCTGATGGGTTATTATTTACAGCGGATGCGTCGAAGTGAGAGCGCTGTGCGAGAAAGCCAGGCTATTCTAGAATCGATTTTCGATCAGAGCATGCAGTATATGGGCATTTTGGATGCCAACGGTGTGCTTAAATCGGGCAACGATCACCTTCAATCCTTACTTTATCACCAAGGACTGCGTTTAGACCGACCACTTTGGTTTCATCCCAACTGGAGTGAGAAAGCCCAAGCGCTGCTAGAGGAGTATTTCCATGCGCCTCACCATCAAGTGTCGACGTTTGAAGCTGAAATTTGGAGTAAAGAACACGGCGCCTTGGTATTAGAAGTTTCGCTCAAGCCTTTTTCTCAGCAAGTAGGGAATCATAAGCAATACTTGTTTGAAGCGCGCGATATTACCAGTCGTAAATTGATGGAGGACAAGCTCTACCAACGTGAGTCAACCCTACGCAACTATTATGAGCAGCAGCCCGTGATGATGGTGACGCTTGATAGTAATAACCGAATTCAAGAAGTGAATCGATTTGCTCAACTACTTCTTGGCTACAAACCGATGGACATGCTCGGACATCGCCTGAGGGAGTTCTATTTTGATGACAAAGTGCTGTTCCCTCGCCAAGTGTTATTGCAACCCAACCAGCAAGTGCATGGTGTTTGGCGACGTGAAGTCGAGTATCGTCATGCAAATGGTCATCGTGTTTGGGTGCGCGAGAATATTCGTCCGCTGAGTGAATCTGAGCAACTGCTGATTGTGGGCGAAGATATTACCGAAACCAAACTGCTCTCCGAGAAATTGGAATACCAAGCTCGCTATGACTTACTGACGGGGACTTACAACAGAAACCATTTTGAACTAGAGCTTAAGACCGCACTGTGCGAAGTGGACAGCCATCGTCGAGTCCACGCCATGTTGTACCTCGACTTAGATCAACTAAAAGTCCTCAATGATACGGTTGGGCATGATGCAGGTGATGCGGCGATTCAATTCTGCGCCAGTATGCTGGAAGGCGTTCTGCCGTACAATTCCATCTTGGCTCGAATGGGAGGCGATGAGTTTGCGGTGTTACTCAAAGACTGTGACGAATATGGCGCCATCAATATTGCCAAACTGATCATCTCGACACTAAGCGAACACCTCTTTATTTGGGAAGACACACGCCTGTTCATCAGTTGCTCAATTGGTATCCGTATCATCGATCATACCGCTGATACGCCACAAATGGTGCACGCTCAAGCAGACTCTGCTTGTCACGCCGCTAAAGAGCAAGGCCGTAACCGCTATAATCTATTCAGCTTAGATAACGAAGAGTTGCAGCGTCGTCAGATGGAAATGCAGAGCGTCAATTTGGTGCATGAGGCATTGTCGAATCAACGTTTAGAACTGTTTGCTCAACCGATAAAAAGCTTACAAAAGCACGAGACTCAAATGTATTTTGAGATTTTGGTGCGTATTCGCAATGGGTACGGTGATTATGTTTCTCCTGCGCTGTTTATCCCTGCTTCCGAGCGCTACAACATTGCCCATTGGATTGATAAGCAGGTTATTACTCAAACACTAGAGTGGTTTGAACAGCGTCCTGAGGTGGTTGAACAGCTTGGTCGCTGTTCGATAAACCTTTCAGGTCAATCTATGGGGAATCAAGAGTTTATTGACTTCTTATTGGAGCGATTGGAAAGTTCGACTCTGCCGTGTGAAAAAATCTGCTTAGAAATCACCGAGACAGCGGCGATGAGCAATCTGGATCAAGCCATTGAGTTGTTTACCAAGCTAAAGTCTTTGGGTTGCATGATTGCATTGGATGATTTCGGATCTGGATTGTCTTCATTTGGTTACTTAAAGAAACTTCCTGTCGATATCGTGAAAATTGATGGTCTTTTCGTGCAAGATATCAACGTAAATGAAATGGACCGCGTGATGGTTCGTTCAATCAATGACTTGGCGAAGCAACTAGGCAAAGTGACGGTGGCGGAGTTTGTCGAAAATGACCAGGTCATGCAGCATTTGATAGACCTCGGTGTGGACTACGGCCAAGGCTACGGTATTGGCCATCCTAAGCCGCTTTCTGAGCTAGTGGAGCAACTGACGGCTGTATAACCTCTGCGTAGCAAGCTCAACCTAGCATTAATAGGTAACTTAGGTATACACTCAGCGCCAGTTACCTCGATTTTTATTGGAGCCTCCTTTTGCAACTGCAATTGATCTGTGAAAACCCGTCTCAACAATCTCATCTTGATGAACTCGCTGCGCGTTGGCAGCTTTCACACACTGACGATAGCGATTTTGCTTTGGTGCTAACCACCGAGCGTTTGGAGCTACGTAAAGTGGATGAGCCAAAGCTGGGTGCAATCTTTGTGGATTTGATTGGTGGTGCGGTCGGTCATCGTCGCAAGTTCGGTGGTGGTAAAGGCCAGGCAATTGCGAAAGCTGCGGGGTTGAACAAAGGGGCAACGCCAACCGTGTTAGACGGCACGGCAGGTCTTGGTCGTGATGCGTTTGTGCTCGCCTCGCTAGGTTGTAAAGTGCAGATGGTCGAGCGTCATCCAGTCGTAGCGGCTTTGTTAGATGATGGCTTGGATCGAGCGAAACAAGACCCAGAAATCGGCACCTGGGTATCTGAGCGCATGTCGCTAATCCATGCTTCTAGCCATGATGCGCTGGAACAATTGGCGCAAGATAAAGACTTTGTCCAGCCAGATGTGGTGTATCTTGACCCGATGTATCCGCACCCAGAAAATAAAAAGAAGTCGGCGCTCGTGAAAAAAGAAATGCGCGTTTTCCAATCGTTGGTTGGCGCTGATTTGGACGCCGATGGCCTACTAGGACCAGCCATGGCGTTAGCCACAAAGCGTGTAGTAGTTAAGCGCCCGGACTACGCGAATTGGCTGAACGAGCAAAAGCCAAGCATGGCGATTGAAACCAAAAAGAATCGTTTCGACGTCTACGTCAAAGCCTCGATGGCATAACCTCCTGACTCGCAAAAACTTCTCGTCACAGCATTGAACCAAGTGCTGTGACGCTGCCATTCTTTCCTGAACACTATTGATAGTTTTCACTTGCTAATTCGACACTCTGACTGTATATCTAACTAAGAATTATTATTATTTCACTTGTTGTGATGCTGTCGATAATTGGGAAGCTGGAGTAGTCGAATGTCTAAACGCTTATGTAAGATGAACCGCAAACAAATTGCGGCCAACTTGGGTGACATTCACCGTTTGGTCGTCGCACCTAAGTTCGTTTGTCGCTCTTGTGCACGCTCTTCCGCTTCTAAAGACTCATTGTGTAAGCCTGCCGCAATTCCTCCACAAAAATGCCAAGACAAGCCGTTAAACGAGCAACAAGCATGCGGTTTGTTAGCTGAAGCGCTGCCTGCGCAATCCATTTCCGTCACGTCAAAACACAGCGCAGAAAAGGCGGCGATCGTGAAACGTGTGGTCGAGCGAGTGAAAGAGAAGAAACAAGCCGCGAAAGTGGTGACACCAGTGTCGATGGCGGCTCCTGCACTGTTTGATTTGGCCGATAAAAAATCGCTCAAGAAAGCGAAAAAAGCACTGAAAAAGCACTATAAGCAGCAAAAGAAGTTGCTAAAAGTGGCGAAAAAACAACAAAAGTTACTTAAGCGTCAGCGTAAACTGGAAGCGCGTAATGCGAAACTAGAAGTGTTGCTGCCAACGCCACCTAATGCTTTGATGAACGCAATCTCACAAGCCAAAGTGCATTAATCAAATAAAAAAACGCTCTCCAGTCGGAGAGCGTTTTTTATTGTCGAAATGTTTATAGGATTAGCTGCGTTACTTATTGGCGTAGCTCATCTCTACGCGCTTTTTCACCCAGGTTTCGTTAATCCATAGGGATAGCATGATGATCGCACCGCCAATGGCGAGTCGCATGACATCAACATCGCGGTTCCAAATCACAATGTTTACAATCAAGCCCGCCGGAACCAATGCATTGTTCATTACTGCCAGTGCACCTGCGTTCACCATAGTCGCGCCTTTGTTCCAAGCAAAGTAACCAAAACCAGAAGCAATCAACCCAAGGTATGTCAGAATGCCCCATTGTGTTGCAGTGGTAGGTAGTTTGTCGAGGTTACCCATGAGCGCGAAAGCCACGGTTGCTACACAAAGTGCACCTAAGTAGAAGTAGCCAAACACGGTGTGTTGTGGCAAATCGACGGGTTCACTCTCCATGATATATTTGTAGCCCACCTGACCGATGGCAAAGCAGAGGTTTGCTCCTTGTACGACCAAAAAGCCCAGTAGGAAATCTTCATTAATGCCTGCAAATTTAATCCAGGCAGCACCAAATACGGCTATTGCAGCGGTAACTAAGTACCAAGGTGAAAAGCGACCTTTCAAGAAGTCATAGATTAGCGTGACGTAAATGGGTGTGAATACGGTGAACAGCAATACTTCTGGCACGGAAAGGAGCAAAAAAGATTGGTAGTAGAAGCAATACATCAAGCCGAGCTGGAAGCCACCGACGGTCATCAGTTTCGCGATCAGGGGTTTGCTAACGCCACGGAATTTCAAAAAGGGAATGAAAACCAGGCTCGCCAGTGCCACGCGCATGAACACCGAGAACCAAGAATCAACCTGACCGGCGAGGTAAACGCCGATCAGGCTAAATGAGAATGCCCAAAGTAGGGTAACTGCGGATAGATAAGCCATGGATGAGAATCTTTATCAACAACAAATGTGCCCGCAGTCTAACCAAGTTTTATCGCTGCGCCAATCAGTCTTTTAGCGGTACGACCAGCATATCGACTGGTGAGCAGTTAATCAGCTGTCGAGTCGAAGATAGAATCTTGCTCCAGAAATCTTGGTGATGACCACAAACCACCAAATCAATACTGTAATCTTGAATGGTATCGCACAGCTCATTACTCAAATCGCCACTACCGACTAAAGTATGGGCAATTGGGTATTGCGCATATTCAGCGAAGTTTGCCAATTGTGTGCGCGATGCTTCCATTGCTTGATGTTGCGCTTCTGCCATATTGATATCGATAAGCCCGGTGTAGAGTTCTGCGTAGTTCACGTCGATGTGAATAAAAGAGACTTTCGCATCCAGAGGTTTAGCCAGTGATACGGCTTTCTTAATCAACACTTTACTGTCGTCTGAAAGGTCGACTGCCACAAGTATGTGTTTGTAACTCATATTGCTATCTCCTTGTAAGGTCATAGTTTTAGATTAGCACCAACCCCAAAAAAAATTTGCTGAAGTGATCTCATATCGGTGCCGTAGGTACAAAGTCTTGTCTCAGTAATCATGTTATAGTGGCGTTATACCCAAGTGACTTTGATATGCTGAAATAAGCGTAGTGTTACTGACTAGAGTTGAAGTGAAACTTCGCCGTGTCTGCCAGACCAAGCTATTCTCGCAGCGTCATTTATTTCGAGGTTACTTGGGTATATTGCATGCACAATAATAGGAGTTAACATGCTGTCTCAAACTATGGTCGAACAATTGAATGAGCAAATTAACCTAGAATTTTTCTCATCCAATCTATACTTACAAATGAGTGCTTGGTGTGAAGACAAAGGTTTTGAAGGTGCGGCTGAATTTTTACGCGCTCACGCCGTAGAAGAAATGGAGCACATGCAACGCCTATTCACTTACGTGAGTGAAACTGGCTCAATGCCAATCTTAGGCGCTATTGATGCGCCAAAGCATGACTTTGCGAGCCTAGGTGACGTTTTCCGCGAGACATTTGAACATGAGCAAATGATCACGGAAAAAATCAACAAACTGGCGCACGTTGCATTTACTAGCCAAGACTACTCAACGTTTAACTTCCTACAGTGGTACGTGTCAGAACAGCACGAAGAAGAGAAGTTGTTTAAAGGGATTTTAGATAAGATCGAACTGGTAGGTGAAGACGGTAAAGCGTTGTTCTTCATTGACAAAGATCTAGCACAAATGGCGAAAGAAGGTTCATCTTCAATCATGGATGCTCCAGCTGCGTAAACGCGTTTTGGGACGTTGTAAGTAGCGGGTAAAGACGAAGTGTTGATCGTCTTTTTCTCTTGAGCATTGTTGAAGATGTAGGGAGGAAAAGATGATCAGTGGAGACACAATCTTATTTGCGCTAATGGT
>NZ_JAWOTT010000042.1:0-10244 GCF_033338995.1 Vibrio sp. Vb0304 | reverse complement strand
ATAAAGTGCCTTTACCTGCACCACTAGGTCCATCTACGGTTACAACCGGAGTTTGAGAGGACATGTTCTTCTCCACCAATAGTTTCTTTTCAGCAATTTGCTCGGTTTTCGAGGCGCACATTATACGGGTAATCAGTCTTTGGAGCGAGGAAAAATGTCGTGTAAAGCATTACACCTAATGCGTAATTGGATTCATCAATAAACATAAAGTTCAACAAAAACGGCGAGAGCTTCCGCCCTCGCCGTTTTAAATGTCATGAACTTAAGCTCGATTAAACAATCGGCTTTTGACCACGCTCAGCTAACTTTAAAATCACACTATCAGCGACTTTACCCGCCACACCTGCTAGCTTGTCGGCCAGTTTTTTCTTTTGTACATAATGCACAGAAAGTACAGTTTTATCTTTGCATGCTGCAACAACGATATCATCAGATGTACTAATGTCATCCACCAAACCAAGCTCTTTCGCTTGTGTACCGAACCAGTGCTCACCAGTGGCTACTTTGTCTAGGTCCAAACTAGGACGACGCTCACGGATGAAGTCTTTAAACAAGACATGTGTTTCTTCAAGTTCTTGCTTAAACTTATCGCGCGCTTTATCGGTATTCTCACCGAACATCGTTAGCGTGCGTTTATATTCACCCGCTGTTAGTTGTTCGTACTCAATGTCATGTTTCTTCAACAGTTTGTTGAAGTTAGGAATTTGTGCGATAACGCCAATAGACCCCACAATTGCAAATGGTGCAGAAACAATCTTATCTGCTACACATGCCATCATGTAACCGCCACTTGCCGCAACTTTGTCAACAGAGATGATCAGAGGAAGACCCGCAGCTTTGATTCGGTCCAGTTGAGAAGAGGCAAGGCCGTAACCATGAACCATACCACCGCCAGACTCTAAGCGAAGTAACACTTCATCACCTTCACGTGCGACAGCCAAAATAGCGGTGATTTCTTCACGTAGAGACGCGACTTCTTTTGCGTCTATGCTACCGTTGAAATCAAGAACAAATAGGTGTGGTTCACGCTTGCTATCTAATGAACCGTCTTTGCTCGCTTGTTTGATTTCTTTCTCGCGAGATTTGTTCTTCTCTTTTTCTTCTTTCTTGACGGCTTTATCTCGAGCCTTGATGAAAGCATCGTCATGCAAATGATGCTCTAACTGCTCAACAGATTGTTTGTGTTGATCTGAAAGGTTGGTAATCTCTAACTCCCCTTTCGCCGCACCCGATTTGCCACCAGCCGATTTTGCAATAATGAGCAGAACAATTATCGCAGCAACCACCGTGATAATTTTGGCCAGAAACAGACCATAATCTAATAAAAATTCCAACGAGAGCTCCTTTATCTCATTTCAGATGACGTTAGTATGTTACGCAGAAACATCAGCGAGAAGGCAGCGCGGTTTGTAACCACTTGTTCTGATTGATAGCATACCTAACGAAAGTTCTGGAATTGGTATAACACATGAATTGGTGTATTGTAACCATCTTGTCACGATTACCAAGATTTTCCATTGAGAAACAGGCGTTTTTTAGCGTCAATTAACTATCATGGACCCTCTTACAATAATAAGGATTTATCGCCGTGAACTACTCCGTTTCAGCTGATGCTCTAAAAGGTAAAGTCATTCTTGTTACTGGCGCTGGTAATGGCATCGGCCGTCAAGCCGCGCTTTCTTATGCCGAGCACGGTGCAACTGTTATTCTCTTGGGTAGAAATGTGCAAAACCTTGAATCTATCTATGATGAGATTGAAGCTGCTGGCTATCCACAAGCTGCTATCATTCCATTGGATCTCAAGGGTGCAACTCAGCAGAATTACATTGATATGGCAGAGACAATCGAAGGACAGTTTGGTCGCTTGGATGGTCTATTACACAACGCAGGTGTCTTGAGTTCGCTGTGTCCATTTGATCAAATCAAAGAGGAAGACTTCGACGATATCATGCAGATCAACGTGAAAGCCGAAGTGCTAATGACTCAAGCATTACTGCCTGTGATGCGTAAATCAGAAGCTGGGCGTATTATCTTTACCTCTTCAACCGTCGGCCACTCTGGCCGCGCATTCTGGGGGCCATACGCTATCTCTAAATTTGCCGTAGAAGGCATGATGCAAGTTTTAGCTGACGAGCTGAGTGATACACCGATCCGCGTTAACGCAATTAACCCTGGTGCCACTCGTACTCGCATGCGTGAAAAAGCATATCCGGGTGAAGATGCGAATACTCTCAAAACGCCACTGGATATCATGCCGCTATATTTGCACTTAATGGATCCTGCGGTTACCGATGTGAACGGTCAGTGCATCGACGCTCAACCGAAGCGTAAATAACTCATTCAGGTTACCTCACATAATCGATTGAAAAGGCAGCAAACGCTGCCTTTTTTCATTTCTCTCTTCATAAAAATCTTGCGACTTTCTCCCACAGAAATATACTGTATGTATATACAGGTATTTATTATGCAAGATATTATTCAGAACTTAAAAAGCCAACACCTTGTTTGGCAAGCAAATTTAACGAAAGCAGATCCTCAGCAGTTGCAGACTAGTTCCGGTTTTTCTGAATTAGATGATTTGCTCGGCGGAGGCTTTCCACCTCATGGCGTAGTGGAGATGGAATCTATTGGTAGTATTGGTGAATTGCGTTTGCTCGCTCCTTATTTAAAAGCCACCCAGACCAATGGTGTGACTGCATTTATTCAACCTCCCGCGTTAGTGAATTCTCTGTTCTTACACTACATCGGTTTGGATATAAACCAAGTGTGGGTCGTTAATCCAGCTCATCCCAAAGATGCTCTTTGGGCTGCAGAGCAATGTCTGAAAAGTGGGGTATGCAGTAATGTTTTGTTATGGCAAGAAGAGCTTGAAATACATCAAGTGAAACGCTTACAGGTAGCGAGTGAACAAGGTACTTGCCCTCTCTTTATGCTTAAAACAGATACTATCAACCGCTTGTCTTTGCCTGTGTCACTCAGTTTAAAACTGAAAGGCGACGAGCAAGGGATTCATGTTGAAGTGCTGAAAAGGAAAGGAGGCTGGAATAGAGGTAGCGTTAGTATCGGATTCCAACACCATTACCCGCAACTGGTGAAACCATCATCTGAAACTGTGCACTCGACTGTGGTCAATTTCCCACTGGCGAACCAAGGTTAGTGATATGGCTCTGTGGATTTACTTGCACTTCCCTCGCCTGCAGCTAGACGCACTCTTTGGTGATAACCAAGAACAACCCGTGGTGATTGTCGAAAGCCAACGTTGCCAGATTATTCAATACAACGAGATTGCCGAACAACAAGGCATTAAGCCAGGTATGGGCCTAGGCAGTGCTGCGTCCTTGTGTCGAGATTTACAAGTGCATCCTTATCATCCGCACACCGAATGGAGCAAGTTACAAGAAATTGCTCAATGGCTGTATTTGATCACATCTGACGTTGTGTTGATGCCAAACCAAGGTATTTTGCTGCGTGCTACTCCAATGCTCGCTCTGTATGAAGGGTTTGAAAACTATTGGAACAAAGTCAGAGCTCACTTATCGGAGCTGAAACTGAGTTTTCAATTCGGATGTGGTTTTTCGCCTTTTGCTGCCAAATTGATGGCATTATCAGGAGCGAACGTCATCAGCGAAGACAAATCTGCCATACAAAAAGCCTTATCACCAATACCGTTAACACTGACAGATTTATCAAACGCTACCGTAGAGAAGTTACAACGTGTAGGTGTCACCACATTGCAAAACCTGCTTGAACTGCCATTGCAAGACATCGCACGACGCTTTGATATCGATTTGGTGAACTACGTTGGTCGACTGACTGGGCAGTTTAAACACCCTGTCGACTTTTATCACCCTACCGAATCCTTCCAAGTTTATTTAGAGCTGTTGTTTGAGATCGAAAACGTTCAGTGGATTGAAAAGCCGTTGGCCAAATTACTTCGTCAACTCGAAATCTTTCTTAAATTAAGAGATAAGGTCGCTTTTGAACTGTGTTTAACACTCCACCAGCGTGAGAAACAAGAGCAACACCTTCAACTCACTTCTGCGCAAGGTGATTACCTATGTCAGCGTTGGCAACAGTTAGCGAGTTTGAGCTTAGAGTCACTCTCGCTTAATGGCCCAGTCACAGGGCTAACGTTAAAAGTCATCCGTCAAGGTGAGCCTCTTAGTGCATCACGCGATCTCTTTGCTGGGCAGAAAGGAAACATGAATGCTTTAGAGTTGCTTTCTTTACTGCAAGCTAAATTGGGAAAAAGTGCCGTTTTAAAACCCAATATTGCTTGCGATCCTAGACCAGAAAAGGCCAGTCAGTATCGCCCTGCTGATGCTACGGATGAAAAGGGGCACGCCATACCATCCATACTACGCCCAGCAATGCAATTACCGACTCCCATTGTATTGCAAGAGCAAGTTTCTTTGGTCCACGGACCTGAGCGAATAGTTTCTGGGTGGTGGGATGGTGATGAGATCATGCGTGATTACTACATTGCACACACCAAGCAAGGCCGCTGGTTATGGATATTTCGTGATCAGCACAAGCACTGGTTTCTTCATGGCTATTTTTGTTAAATCGACAGTTATTTTTGTTGGGTCATTATGAGTTACGCGGAACTATTTTGTCAGTCTAACTTCTCTTTTTTGACTGGAGCTTCTCATGCAGAAGAGCTGGTACTCCAAGCTGCTTTCTATCGCTATCAAGCTCTAGCTATAACGGATGAATGTTCAGTCGCGGGCGTTGTCAAAGCCCATGCGACCATCGAACAACATAAACTCGATATCAAACAAATCGTTGGAAGTATGTTTTGGTTAAATGATGAATGCCAAATCGTACTGCTTTGCCCTTGTCGCAAGGCTTATGCCGAGTTGTGTCGTATCATCACAAACGCAAGAAGACGCAGTGAAAAAGGCAACTATCAACTATTCGAATGGGATTTGATGTCGGTTCGACATTGTTTGGTATTGTGGCTGCCCACACATCAAGAGAGTGATCACTATTGGGGGCGCTGGCTCAATCAACGCCACGCTAATCGTTTGTGGGTAGCGATTCAGCGCCATTTGAGTAACAACGATACTGAGTACATTGCGCACTGCGAGCAGTTAGCACATGAATTTCAATTACCTATAACTGCCTGCGGAGGCGTTCTCATGCATGACGTTGAACGCTTGCCATTACAGCATGTACTTACTGCTATAAAACATGGGTGTAGCGTCGATAAACTCGGTTTTGACCGTATTTCGAATACTGAGCGAGCGCTTCGTCCTTTTAAAAAGTTGATTCGGATTTACAAACCAGAATGGCTGGAAGAAAGTACTTACATCGCCGATTTATGCGAGTTTAAGCTCTCCGATTTAAAATACGAATATCCTACCGAGCTGATCCCAGATGGTTATACACCCGACTCTTACTTACGTATGTTGGTCGAACGTGGTAAAAAGCTGCGTTTTCCTGAAGGCGTGCCAGCAGAAGTCAATCAAACCATCGAGAATGAACTGGCGCTTATTCAAGAGCTTAAATACCACTACTACTTCCTTACTATTCACGACATCGTAATGTTTGCGAAACAGCAAGGTATTCTTTACCAAGGGCGAGGTTCCGCTGCAAACTCTGTAGTGTGTTATTGCCTGGAAATTACCGCCGTCGATCCTCGACAAATCGCTGTCTTATTCGAACGATTTATCAGTAAAGAACGTAAGGAACCGCCGGATATTGATGTGGACTTTGAACACGAGCGCCGTGAAGAAGTTATCCAGTATATTTACAAAAAATATGGTCGTGAGCGTGCAGCACTTGCTGCAACAGTGATCAGCTATCGCTTTAAAAGTGCCGTGCGTGAAGTCGGTAAAGCACTAGGGATTGAAGAGACCCAATTAGATTTTTTCATTAAGAACGTTAATCGCCGAGATCGCAGCCAAGGCTGGCAAGCTCAAATTATTGAACTTGGCTTACAACCAGAATCTCTCAAAGGGCAGCAGTTTATCCAATTGGTCAACGAGATCATTGGCTTCCCACGCCATTTATCTCAGCACGTAGGTGGCTTTGTAATTTCATCTGGCCCTTTATATGAGTTGGTACCTGTTGAAAATGCCTCGATGGAAGATCGCACTATCATTCAATGGGATAAAGACGATTTAGAAAGCTTGAAGCTACTAAAAGTCGATGTACTCGCACTCGGCATGTTAAACGCCATCAAAAAGTGCTTTCAACTGGTCGAGAAACATCACCAGCGATCCCTCTCGATTTCCGAGATCACTCGCCGACAAGATGATCCACACGTGTACCGCATGATCCAAAAAGCTGACACGATAGGCGTATTCCAAATTGAATCTCGTGCACAAATGAGCATGCTTCCTCGCCTAAAGCCTGCTTGTTATTACGACTTAGTGATTCAAATTGCAATTGTTCGTCCAGGCCCTATTCAGGGTGATATGGTGCATCCTTTTTTAAAACGACGAGATCACAAAGAGCCTGTCAGTTATCCATCGGAAGAAGTAAAAAGCGTTCTGGAGCGGACTATGGGCGTCCCTATTTTCCAAGAGCAAGTCATCAAGCTAGCCATGGTAGCCGCAGGGTTTAGCGGCGGCGAGGCCGATCAACTCCGTCGAGCGATGGCATCATGGAAAAAGAATGGCGATCTCGCTAAATTCAGACCAAAACTGATCAATGGTATGCAAGAGAGAGGTTATGACTTAGCGTTTGCTGAGCGCATTTTCGATCAGATTTGCGGCTTTGGTGAGTACGGCTTCCCTGAAAGTCATTCAGCGTCTTTCGCAGTGCTGGCATATTGTTCTGCATGGTTAAAATATTATTACCCAGCCGAATTTTACACTGCATTATTGAACAGCCAACCAATGGGATTTTATAGCCCATCGCAATTAGTACAAGATGCTCGCAGACATGGCGTCGAAGTATTGCCGGTGTGCGTCAATCATTCAAAATATCAACATCATCTCGTCTCACGTCCGAATGGCAGGCTCGGCGTGCAACTTGGTTTTCGCTTGGTGAAAGGCTTTAACGCAGAAAGCGCACAAAGGCTTATTGAGCGCAAACCACTTAATGGTTACCGATCGATTCAAGAAGTAAAGCAGATATTAAGAAGCCGAAGTGACATTGAATTATTGGCTTCAGCCAATGCATTTCAGGCCTTATCGGGAAATCGTTATAACGCTCGCTGGGCAGCAATGGATTCCTTATCTGACCTACCATTGTTTCACAAGGTCGAAGAACCCAATGTTAGCTACCAGACTCAACCCTCTGAATATGAAAATTTAATTGAGGATTACGCAAGCACGGGACTATCTCTTAGCCGCCATCCAATTAAATTATTAGAAGAAACGGGCAAACTCCCTCACTTTACCCGCATGAGGCAACTGACAGAGAAACCGCATAAGTCACTGGTCACAGTGGTAGGTGTGGTAACAGGAAGACAATCTCCAGGCACCGCCGCTGGCGTGACATTTTTTACGTTAGAAGATGACACGGGCAACATTAATGTGGTCGTTTGGCAAGCGACAGCACGAGCCCAAAAGCAAGCGTATTTAGGCGCTAAAGTATTAATGGTGAAAGGCATTCTTGAAAAAGAGGGAGAAGTCACACACGTTATTGCTGGCAAGTTGATGGATTGCACGCACTACTTGAACAATCTACAAAGTAAATCTCGGGATTTCCATTAGTACAGAGGAATTAAGGAGAGAAATGTTAAAAATCAGAGAGAGGTGCGCTCCCTCTGATTTCACTAGATCTAATCATGCACTTTTAGAAAGCATCTGGCGTAATCGGTCTTGAGCAACTTCAACCAGCAGATCCGGTTGGAATTTAGATATAAAGCGATCACAGCCTACTTTTTGTACCATGGCTTCATTAAAACTACCGCTCAGAGAAGTGTTCAATGTGATAAACAACTTAGACATACGTGGATCTTGGCGCACTTCATGGGTCAGTTTATAACCGTCCATTTCAGGCATTTCAGCATCCGTAATCATCATCAACAGCTCTTTTTCTACATCTTTACCTTCATCACACCAACGTTTTAAAACCGTTAACGCTTCTAGCCCGTCACGGCACTCGATGATATTCATACCCAATTGAGAAAGCGTATCGCGAACTTGATTACGAGCTGTAGAGGAATCATCCACAATCAGAACATTACGCCCGACCATTGCTTGGGCCAATTCTTGATCGAGAATGTCCTCCGAGATAGTCACGTCGTAATGTACGATCTCTGCTAAAACTTTTTCAACGTCAATAATTTCGACAATTTGAGAGGCATCCCCCTCTTTGATTTGCGTGATAGCCGTGAGGTAATTCGAGCGACCAGACGTGGAAGGAGGCGGTTGAATTTCAGTCCATGCCGTATTAATAATGTTTTTAACCGGACCGACTAAGAAGCCCTGCACCGTGCGGTTGTACTCTGTCACGATCAAATTTTCTTCTTCCGCTTCACCACGTAAAGCAGGAAAACCAATTGCGCCTCGTAAATCAATCACTGGTACCGCTTCACCTCGTAGAGAAGCAACCCCACGAATATTGTAGTGCGATCCAGGGAGCTTGGTTAACGGTGGAAGCTTGATGACCTCTTTCACTTTGAACACATTAATCGCAAATAATTGGCGACTATTTAAAGTGAACAGCAGAAGCTCTAGTCGATTTTCACCAACCAAGTTTGTACGCTGGTCAACCGTATTTAACACTCCGGACATACTACTACCTAAATTATGGATAATTCTTATTTTACTCGAAATCAGTACAGACACAGCAAGGTTATATAACCAAATAACCTTAAAATATTTGGCTTTTCGAGCACAGCTTTAAAGTACAACAGTTTTAGCGTATTACTTCTCTTTGCATCAGACGCAAAGTCACGCAGCACATTGAAAGCCATTTTGTTTATTTACTTGAGCTTTTTAGGAAATTACATGAATGGCGCAGATATAGCAATGCAACATAACTCAAATTCCCTTTCTAGTAATAGGCGATCAAAAAGGGTGAGCCGTTAAGTCTCACCCTAAATCACCTACAAATGCAGTCTCAACAGCCAGGCACATCATCATGTTAAAAAGTACTTAACCTTCCACAACCTTCATCAATAGTTGACCATCGTACAACGCTTGCTTAATCAACGCGGCACCAGGCATTGTGGCTTGCTTATAGAAACGAGACTCCACCAGCTCAAGATCTTGGTGATAAACAGGTAAACTCTGCTCTTCGATACAGCGACGAACCGCAGGATAAAGCACATCTTTTGCTTGGTTAATCACACCACCGATCAAGATTTTCTCAGGGTTAAATAAGTTGATCACAATAGCAATTGCAGAGCCTAAGTAGCGTCCAAGTTTTTCAATCACATCGACGGCCAAAGGATCACCGTTTGCAGCGGCTTCACAAATGCTCTCAATACTCATTTCCTCTTGTTTAGCAAGAATAGAGTCTTCGCCATCAGCGATTCGTCTTACGACTTCTTCACGAATTGCTTGAGAACTGGCAACGGTTTCCAAACAGCCAATATTGCCGCAATGACAACGTTTTCCATTTGGGTCAATTTGAATATGCCCGAGTTCACCAATGTTACCGTGACGGCCTTGCAAAACGCGCCCATCCAGAATGATGCCCGCACCTAAACCGTGGTGGATAGAGATAAGAACGGAGTTGTCATTATCTTGAGAATGACCAAAAAGCTTTTCTGCTAATGCCCAAGCTCGCGTGTCATTGGCAATGAAAACTGGCAAGCCTGTTGCTTTGTATATCTCTGGTCCAAGAGCAAGATTTTCGACATTGTAATGAGGCATCTGCAAAACGACACCTTGCTCTGAGTTCACGAGACCAGGCAGTGTAAGGGCAATACTGGTAACCCGATCCAGTTGATCCGCGTAAGTCTGAAAAAATTCATCAATTTCGTAAAGCAGGCGCTCAAGCACATCGTCTTGGTCAAGCTCGTGTATCTCGATTTTAGTATCGATCAGTACATCACCGCCTAACTCATGCAAAGCAATGGTTAAATAACCCCGCCCCAAACGCATTGACAAAAATTGCCAGCCTTCATTATTGACCTGCAAACCGACAGCAGGTCGACCACGACTCGTCGCTTCTTGTACTGTCGTTTCATGAATCAAGTGCGCTTCAATTAATTCTCGAGTGATTTTGGTGATACTAGCAGGAGCAAGCTCACTCTGCTTGGACAAATCAATTCGAGAAATAGGACCTTTTAGGTCAATTAGTTTATATACACGACCAGCATTGACCTGTTTGATATG
>NZ_JAWOTT010000041.1:0-12197 GCF_033338995.1 Vibrio sp. Vb0304 | reverse complement strand
CGCTTACCAGAAACCGCAGCTTCTGTTAGTACGCGAGTTGTCTCCTGGAACGATGCCGCAGAGATGAACGACTCAGTCGCTAGAGATGCTTTAGTAATACCTAGTAGTTCACGTTCGAAACGTGCAGGCTCTTTGCCTTCAGCTTCTAGGTTACGGTTAGCAATCTTAACTTGTGAGTACTCAATCTGTTCACCAGGTAGGAACTCAGAGTCACCAGAGTGAGTAATAGTACACTTACGTAGCATCTGACGAACGATAGTTTCAATGTGCTTATCGTTAATCTTAACGCCTTGTAGACGGTAAACTTCCTGTACTTCGTTAGCAATGTACTGCGTTACCGCGTGTACGCCACGTAGACGTAGGATGTCATGTGGAGACTCTGGACCATCTGCGATCACATCACCACGTTCAACTTTTTCACCTTCGAATACGTTCAACTGACGATGCTTAGGAATCATCTCTTCGTAAGCTTCACCGCTTTCACGTGTGATCACTAGGCGACGTTTACCTTTCGTCTCTTTACCAAAGCTCACAGTACCTGTGTGCTCAGCAAGGATTGCAGGCTCTTTCGGCTTACGTGCTTCAAATAGGTCAGCAACTCGTGGAAGACCACCGGTGATATCTTTGTTACCGCCAGACTTCTGAGGAATACGTGCTAGTGTTGCACCAACACCTACTGCTGCGCCATCTTCGATGTTCACAATCGCTTTACCAGGTAGGAAGTAGTGAGCTGGCATATCAGTACCAGGGATCATTACATCGTTACCTTGCTCGTCAACAAGTTTGATAGCTGGACGCATATCTTTACCTGCTGAAGGGCGAGCTGCTGGGTCAGTTACTTCGCTTGAAGATAGACCAGTTAGGTCATCAGTTTGACGAGATACTGTTACGCCGTCGATCATATCTACGAACTGGATGCGACCTGCTACCTCAGTAATGATAGGTAGTGTGTGCGCTTCCCAGTTTGCAACTGTTTCGCCAGCTTGAACTGTATCACCATCGCCTTTGCTTAGTAGCGTACCGTAAGGCAGTTTGTGCTTCTCTTTAGTACGACCAAACTCATCAACGATAGTTAACTCTGTCGCACGAGAAGTGATAACGATCTTACCGTCATCAGCCAATACAGATTTAGCGTTGTGTAGCTTGATAGAACCGTTGTTCTTAACTTGAACACTGTTCTCTGCCGCTGCTGTCGATGCCGCACCACCGATGTGGAACGTACGCATCGTTAGCTGTGTACCTGGCTCACCGATAGACTGAGCAGCAATAACACCCACTGCTTCACCTTGGTTCACTAGGTGACCACGTGCTAGGTCACGACCGTAACATTGTGCACAACAACCGAAGTCAGAATCACACGTTACTACAGAGCGCACTTTCATGCTGTCTACTGAGTTCTCTTCCATGATTTGACACCATTTCTCATCGATCAGGGTGTTACGTGGAATAAGAACGTCTTCAGTGCCAGGTTTTAGTACGTCTTCAGCAACAACACGACCAAGAGCAAGCTCAGAAAGTGCAACTTTAACATCACCACCCTCGATGTGAGGCATCATGTCGACACCTTCGTGAGTGCCACAGTCATGTTCAGTTACAACAACGTCTTGAGCAACGTCTACTAGACGACGAGTTAGGTAACCCGAGTTCGCTGTTTTCAGTGCCGTATCCGCAAGACCCTTACGAGCACCGTGCGTTGAGATAAAGTACTGAAGTACGTTTAGACCTTCTTTAAAGTTCGCTGTGATCGGCGTTTCGATGATTGAACCATCTGGACGCGCCATCAGACCACGCATACCCGCAAGCTGACGAATCTGTGCTGCAGAACCACGAGCGCCCGAGTCCGCCATCATATAGATGCTGTTGAATGACTCTTGCTGTTCCTCTTCACCGTCACGGTTAACTACCGTTTCAGATGAAAGGTTTTCCATCATTGCTTTCGCAACACGGTCGTTGGTCGATGCCCAGATATCGATAACTTTGTTGTAGCGTTCGCCCGCAGTAACAAGACCTGATTGGTACTGTTCCTGGATTTCACGTACTTCTTCTTCCGCTTCTGCGATTTCAGTGTACTTAGCTGCAGGTACAACCATATCGTCGATACCAACAGATACACCAGAAAGTGCCGCGTATGCGAAACCTGTGTACATGATTTGGTCAGCGAAGATTACTGTGTCTTTCAGACCTAGTTTACGGTACGCCTCGTTAAGTAGGTTAGAGATTTGCTTCTTACCTAGCTTTTGGTTAACGATGCTGTACGGTAGACCAGCTGGCACGATTTGCCATAGCATTGCACGACCAACAGTGGTGTCTACCATCTTGGTTTCTGTAGTGCTGTTGCCATCTTCGTCTACAACAGTTTCTGTAATACGTACTTTAACGCGTGCGTGAAGCTCAGCTTGTTTAGTGCGGTATGCTTTCTCAGCCTCTTCTGGGCCAGAAAGGTACATGCCTTCACCTTTCACGTTGATCTTTTCACGAGTCATGTAGTACAGACCCAATACAACGTCCTGAGAAGGTACGATGATCGGATCACCTGACGCTGGCGACAGAATGTTGTTTGTCGACATCATCAGAGTACGAGCTTCAAGCTGTGCCTCTAGAGTTAGAGGTACGTGAACCGCCATTTGGTCACCATCGAAGTCCGCGTTGTACGCCGCACAAACAAGTGGGTGTAGCTGAATCGCTTTACCTTCGATCAGTACTGGTTCGAACGCCTGGATACCTAGACGGTGAAGTGTCGGTGCACGGTTCAATAGTACTGGGTGTTCACGGATTACTTCGTCTAGGATATCCCAAACGACCGCTTCTTCACGCTCTACCATTTTCTTAGCAGCTTTGATTGTAGTCGCAAGACCACGAGTCTCTAGCTTGCTGTAGATGAATGGTTTGAATAGCTCAAGTGCCATCTTCTTAGGAAGACCACACTGGTGTAGACGAAGGTATGGACCTACTGTGATTACAGAACGGCCAGAGTAGTCTACACGTTTACCTAGAAGGTTCTGACGGAAACGACCTTGTTTACCCTTGATCATATCAGCAAGAGATTTCAGAGGACGCTTGTTAGAACCTGTGATCGCACGACCACGACGACCGTTATCTAGTAGCGCATCAACAGACTCTTGCAGCATACGTTTTTCGTTACGTACGATGATGTCCGGAGCAGCTAGCTCTAGAAGACGCTTCAAACGGTTGTTACGGTTGATCACACGACGGTATAGATCGTTAAGATCAGAAGTCGCAAAGCGACCGCCATCTAGAGGTACTAGAGGACGTAGATCTGGCGGAAGTACTGGAAGTACAGTTAGGATCATCCACTCAGGGTTGTTACCCGATGCGATGAACGCTTCTACCAGCTTAAGACGCTTAGTTACTTTCTTACGCTTAGTTTCAGAGTTTGTTGTCTCTAACTCTTCACGCATTTGTTCTGCTTCAGCGTGCATATCCATAGAACCTAGTAGGTCCTTGATAGCTTCCGCACCCATCTTAGCAGTGAACTCGTCGCCCCACTCTTCTAGACGATCTAGATACTCTTCTTCAGTAAGCATCTGACCTTTTTCTAGATCAGTCATACCAGGCTCTGTTACTACGTACATTTCGAAGTACAGAACGCGTTCGATATCACGTAGAGGGATATCCATTAGTAGACCGATACGAGACGGTAGCGATTTTAGGAACCAGATGTGAGCTACTGGTGAAGCCAGTTCAATGTGGCCCATACGGTCACGACGAACTTTAGTTTGTGTAACTTCTACACCACACTTCTCACAGATAACACCACGGTGCTTCAGGCGCTTGTACTTACCACAAAGACATTCGTAGTCTTTAACTGGACCAAAGATACGCGCACAGAACAGACCATCGCGTTCAGGTTTGAACGTACGATAGTTGATCGTTTCAGGTTTTTTAACTTCACCGAAAGACCATGAACGGATCATGTCTGGTGAAGATAGACCGATTTTGATTGCATCAAATTCTTCGGTCTTATGCTGTGCTTTTAGAAAGTTTAATAAGTCTTTCACAATCAGCTCCTGTAAGGAGTTAAAAGGAGCTCACTCGCTAAAGTGAGCACCTTCTTCCAAATAATCGCTTTGATTCTCTCGACTTTCATCAAGAGAGAAAAGGATTACTCTTCGTCTTCTAGCTCGATGTTGATACCTAGCGAGCGGATCTCTTTCAACAGTACGTTGAACGATTCTGGCATGCCAGGTTCCATGCTGTGGTTACCGTCTACGATGTTCTTGTACATCTTAGTACGGCCGTTAACGTCATCCGACTTAACCGTTAGCATTTCTTGTAGCGTGTAAGCAGCACCGTATGCTTCTAGTGCCCATACTTCCATCTCACCGAAACGCTGACCACCGAACTGAGCTTTACCACCTAGTGGCTGCTGAGTTACTAGGCTGTACGAACCAGTTGAACGAGCGTGCATCTTGTCATCAACAAGGTGGTTCAGTTTCAGCATGTACATGTAACCAACAGTTACAGGACGCTCAAACGCATCACCTGTGCGACCATCAAACAGTGTTAACTGACCTGATGTTGGTAGATCTGCTAGCTCAAGAAGTGCTTTGATTGACTCTTCTGGAGCGCCATCAAATACAGGAGTCGCGATTGGTAGACCGCCACGCAAGTTCTTGATCAGAGTACGTACTTCATCATCAGATAGAGAAGCAATGTCTACTTTCTGGCGAGTGTCGCCTAGATCGTAAACTTTTTGTAGGAACTCGCGGAATTTCGCTAGTTCTTGCTGCTCTTTAACCATCTGGTTGATCTTGTCACCGATACCTTTCGCTGCCAGACCTAAGTGTACTTCTAGGATCTGACCGATGTTCATACGCGAAGGTACACCCAGTGGGTTAAGTACGATGTCTACAGGCTGACCTTTCTCATCGTATGGCATGTCTTCAACAGGGTTGATCTTAGAGATTACACCCTTGTTACCGTGACGACCCGCCATCTTATCACCAGGCTGAATGCGACGTTTAACCGCTAGGTAAACCTTAACGATCTTCAGGACGCCAGGTGCTAAATCATCACCTTGAGTGATCTTACGACGCTTAGTTTCGAACTTCTTATCGAAGTCAGCTTTTAGCTCATCCCACTGCTCAGCAAGTTGCTCAAGCTGAGTTTGTAGTGCGTCATCTTCTAGCGTTAGTTCTAGCCACTTCTTACGATCAGTTGTGTCTAGTTTCGCTTCAGAGTAACCGCCTTCAATCAATACAGCTTTAACACGGTTTAGAAGGCCGCCCTCAAGAATCTGGAATTCTTCAGTTAGGTCTTTCTTCGCTTCTTTAAGCTGCATCTGTTCGATTTCAAGCGCACGCTTGTCTTTCTCTACGCCATCGCGAGTAAAGACTTGAACGTCGATGATCGTACCTGATACAGAGTTAGGTACACGTAGTGAAGTATCTTTAACGTCAGATGCTTTTTCACCGAAGATTGCACGTAGTAGCTTCTCTTCAGGCGTTAGCTGAGTTTCACCTTTAGGTGTAACTTTACCAACTAGGATGTCGCCACCCTTAACTTCAGCACCGATGTAAACGATACCTGACTCGTCTAGTTTAGACAGAGCAGACTCACCTACGTTTGGAATATCCGCTGTGATCTCTTCAGAACCAAGCTTAGTATCACGCGCCACACAAGTCAGTTCTTGGATGTGGATAGTCGTGAAACGGTCTTCTTGAACTACGCGCTCAGATACTAAGATCGAGTCTTCGAAGTTGTAACCGTTCCAAGGCATGAACGCGATACGCATGTTTTGACCAAGCGCTAGTTCACCAAGGTCTGTTGAAGGACCATCAGCAAGAACGTCACCGCGTGATACAGGCTCACCTGGCATCACACATGGGCGCTGGTTAATACATGTGTTCTGGTTAGAACGTGTGTATTTAGTCAGGTTGTAGATGTCGATACCAGCTTCACCTGGTACTAGCTCTTCTTCGTTAACTTTAACAACGATACGAGAAGCATCTACTGACTGGATTACACCACCACGTTTAGCAACTGCAGTTACACCTGAGTCAACTGCTACGTTACGTTCAATACCAGTACCAACAAGCGGTTTGTCAGCTTTCAGTGTTGGAACTGCCTGACGTTGCATGTTCGCACCCATCAATGCACGGTTCGCATCATCGTGTTCTAGGAACGGGATAAGCGATGCAGCGATAGATACAACCTGGTTTGTCGCAACGTCCATGTACTGAGCGTGCTCACGAGGGTGTAGACCAGATTCACCTTTCTGACGAGCTGTGATCAGCTCATCTGCAAAAGTACCATCTTCGTTTAGCTTAGCGTTCGCCTGTGCGATAACGAATTGGCCTTCTTCGATTGCAGATAGGTAATCTACTTCGTCTGTTACTACGCCATCTACAACGCGACGGTATGGTGTCTCTAGGAAACCGTACTCGTTACAACGCGCAAACGCAGATAGAGAGTTGATCAGACCGATGTTTGGACCTTCAGGCGTTTCGATAGGACATAGACGACCGTAGTGAGTTACGTGTACGTCACGTACTTCGAAGCCAGCACGTTCACGAGTTAGACCGCCAGGACCCAACGCAGAAATACGACGCTTGTGCGTTACTTCTGATAGCGGGTTGTTTTGGTCCATGAACTGTGAAAGCTGTGAAGAGCCAAAGAATTCTTTAACTGCCGCAGAAATTGGCTTCGCGTTGATCAAGTCTTGAGGCATGATTGCGTCAAGATCGCCTAGGCTTAGACGCTCTTTAACTGCACGCTCAACACGTACTAGACCTACACGGAACTGGTTCTCAGCCATTTCGCCTACAGAACGGATACGACGGTTGCCTAGGTGGTCGATATCGTCCACTTCGCCCTTACCGTTACGGATCGCGATCAGCTTCTTCATCACTTCGATGATATCAGTTTCATCAAGTGTGCCTTGCTCTTGAGCATCTTCACGGCCGATAGAGCTGTTGAACTTCATACGACCAACAGTCGATAGATCGTAACGCTCTTCAGAGAAGAATAGGCTTTCGAATAGAGCTTCTGCAGCTTCTTTTGTTGGCGGCTCACCAGGGCGCATCATGCGGTAGATTTCTACCAATGCAGAAATACGATCAACCGTGCTGTCAATACGTAATGTTTCTGACATGAATGGACCGTGGTCTAGATCGTTCGTAAATAGAACTTCTAGCGCTTTGTGGCCTGCCTGAGATAGGTTCGCTAATGCTTCCAGGCTGATTTCCTGGTTAGCGTTAACAATGATCTCGCCAGTTGCTTCATTGATGTAATCTTTAGATGCAACTTTACCAACGATGTACTCAACTGGTACTTCGATGTGATCAACGCCATCTTTTTCTAGTTGGCGGATATGACGAGCTGTTACGCGACGACCCTGCTCAACGTAAACTTTACCATTTGCTTCGATGTCGAATGACGCAGTTTCACCACGTAGACGATCAGGAACCAACTCCATCAATAGAGTTTGGTCTTTCACTTCGAAGTTCACTTTCTCGAAGAAGATATCTAGGATTTCTTCTGTCGACTTACCTAGTGCTCGAAGGATGATCGATGCTGGTAGCTTACGACGGCGGTCGATACGAACGTACAAGTTATCCTTAGGATCAAACTCGAAATCAAGCCATGAACCACGGTAAGGAATAACACGTGCGTTGTATAAAACTTTACCTGAAGAGTGGGTCTTACCCTTATCGCTGTCGAAGAACACGCCTGGGCTTCGGTGCAGCTGGGATACGATAACCCTCTCGGTACCGTTGATTACGAAGGTACCATTGTCTGTCATGAGTGGAATTTCACCCATGTAGACTTCTTGTTCTTTAATGTCTTTTACAGTACCTGCTGGCGCGTCTTTATCAAAGATAACTAGGCGTAGTTTTACACGTAGTGGCTTTGAGTAAGTTACACCGCGGATTTGACATTCTTTAACGTCAAAAACTGGCTCACCAAGACGGTAGCTAACGTATTGCAGCTCAGAATTGCCGTTGTAGCTCTGAATCGGAAATACAGAACGGAAAGCGGCTTCAAGACCGTATTGACCTTCAGGATCCTGTTCGATAAATTTGTCGAACGAATCGAGCTGGATCGATAGCAGGTATGGAATGTCCAAAACTTGTGGACGAGTACCAAAGTCCTTACGGATGCGCTTTTTCTCGGTATAAGAGTAAACCATGGGGTTCCTCAGCTCGCTGATAAGTGACCCAAACTGTCCGCCCGCTCCTAGTTACTTAAGGGGGGTAAGGGACAGTGACTAATATAGCTGTTTACTGTAGTGACATTTCATTTCGTAAGAATGAAATGTTTTTTGCATGGATATCAGGCGCTTAAACAGCGGGAAAATTCGCCTATACCCTACAGCGCAAAAAGGCCGGTGGTTAAAAAACCACCAGCCAATTAGCCGTTAGGCTAAGAAACTATGCAATAATTACTTAACAGCAACAGTTGCACCAGCTTCTTCTAGCTGAGCTTTAAGAGCTTCAGCTTCTGCTTTCTCAACACCTTCTTTAAGAGGTGCTGGAGCGCCGTCTACTAGAGCTTTAGCTTCTTTAAGACCTAGGCCAGTTGCGCCACGTACTGCTTTGATTACAGCAACTTTGTTACCGCCAGCAGCTTCTAGGATTACGTCGAATTCAGTTTGCTCAGCAGCAGCTTCGCCTGCAGCAGCGCCGCCAGCTACAACAGCAGCAGCAGCAGAAACACCGAATTTCTCTTCCATTGCTTCGATTAGTTCAACAACTTGCATTACAGACATTTCTGCAACTGCGTCTAGGATTTGCTCGTTAGTAATAGACATAACAATTCTCTTTTAAGTCAACAATAAGTTTATTAAGCAACCAGTAAAAAGCAAGGCTTATGCCGCTGCTTCTTGTTTTTGATCGCGGATAGCTGCGATAGTACGCGCCAGCTTGCCAGCCGAAGCTTCTTTCATGCACATCATTAGGCGTGCAATTGCTTCGTCGTAAGTTGGTAGTGTTGCTAGTACTTCAGCGTCAGTTAAAGCGCCTTCAAATGCAGCAGCTTTGATCTCGAAATCTTTGTTCTCTTTAGCGAAGTCTTTGAAAAGACGCGCTGCAGCACCTGGGTGCTCATTAGAGAATGCGATTAGAGTAGGACCAGTGAAAGTGTCAGTTAGACACTCGTACTCAGTACCTTCAACCGCACGACGAGCAAGAGTGTTACGAACAACTCTCATGTAAACGCCAGCTTCACGAGCTTGTTTACGTAGAGAAGTCATCGCGCCAACTTGAACGCCACGAGAATCAGCTACAACTGCAGAAAGTGCACCACTGGCAGCTTCGTTGACTTCAGCAACAATTGCTTTTTTGTCTTGAAGGTTTAAAGCCATCTTGGATTTACTCCTGGTTGTCGTTACACCACTCACTATCATCACGACAGTGAGAGCTATTGAGGTGCTTCCCCAGAAGAAAGTTAACTATATTACATAGAGCTTTCTGTCAGTTCGGGCACCATCTACGTAGGATAATTAAGTTTGCTTTTACACAAACACCTACGGTCTTGGACGGAGACTGGGTCTTAATTCATTTCGAACTAGGAGACAGTTCAAAGAACCAAAGTTCAGCCCCAACCACAAATATTAGGCGCAAAATTATACACTAATTTTGCGCCTAAGCAAATAAATTATGCTTGAGTGTTCAGGCTAGCCTGATCAACAGCAACACCAGCACCCATAGTAGTAGAGATGCTTACTTTCTTCAGGAAAGTACCTTTCGCTGAAGATGGCTTAGCTTTCTTCAGAGCAACTAGAAGTGCTTCTAGGTTCTCTTTGATCTGCTCAGCAGAGAAGTTTGCTTTACCGATAGTAGTGTGGATGATGCCGTTTTTGTCGTTACGGTAACGAACCTGACCAGCTTTAGCGTTTTTAACTGCTTCAGCAACGTTAGGAGTTACAGTACCAACTTTAGGGTTTGGCATAAGACCGCGAGGACCTAGGATAGTACCTAGTTGACCTACAACGCGCATTGCATCTGGAGAAGCAACAACTACGTCAAAGTTCATTTCGCCTTTCTTAACTTGCTCAGCAAGATCTTCCATACCTACGATGTCTGCGCCAGCTTCTTTAGCTGCTTCAGCGTTAGCACCTTGAGTGAACACTGCAACGCGGATTTCGCGGCCAGTACCGTGAGGTAGTACAGTTGCACCACGTACGTTCTGGTCAGATTTACGAGCATCAATGCCAAGGTTAACAGCAACGTCTACAGACTCAACGAATTTAGCAGTCGCTAGTTCTTGAAGAAGAGCAACAGCTTCGTTGATTTCGTATTCTTTAGTTACGTCAACTTTTTCGCGGATTACGCGCATGCGCTTAGTTAGTTTTGCCATCTTATTAACCCTCTACCACTAGGCCCATTGAACGAGCAGTACCAGCGATAGAACGCTTCATCGCTTCGATGTCAGCACCAGTCATATCAGCAGCTTTAGTTTCTGCGATTTCTTGGATTTGAGCGTCAGTTACAGTACCAACTTTTTCAGTGTTTGGACGACCTGAACCAGACTTAACGCCAGCAGCTTTCTTAAGAAGAACAGCAGCAGGTGGAGTCTTAGTTACGAACGTGAAAGAACGGTCGCTGTATACTGTGATAACTACTGGAGTTGGTAGACCTTTCTCAATAGATTCTGTTTTTGCGTTGAACGCTTTACAGAATTCCATGATGTTCACACCGTGTTGACCTAGTGCAGGACCTACTGGTGGACTAGGGTTAGCCATACCAGCAGCAACTTGTAGCTTGATGTAAGCTTCAACTTTCTTAGCCATGATAATTCCTAAGTTTGGGTACAAACGCTAATCGCGGATCAGCTCCCCGTTTGTGTAAGAAACTTTTTACTTCACTTGAAGTAAAAAGGCGCGAAATTATAGTCATAATCCGCGCCTTATACAACCCTAAAAAGGTGATTTTTTATACTCTTTAACGAAGAGTCTTAGTCCAGCTTTTCAACCTGACCAAATTCAAGCTCAACTGGTGTCGCACGACCAAAGATCGATACAGACACTTTCAGGCGGCTCTTCTCGTAATCCACTTCTTCAACAGTACCGTTGAAGTCAGCAAATGGACCTTCGTTAACACGTACCACTTCACCCGCTTCGTACATTGTACGCGGACGAGGCGCTTCACTCGCTTTCTCAAGACGATTAAGAATCGCGTCAGCCTCTTTATCCGTGATAGGTGCCGGACGGTCTGAGGTACCACCAATGAAGCCCATGACACGCGGCACACTGCGTACTAGGTGCCATGATTCATCGTTCATAATCATCTGAACAAGGACGTAACCTGGGAAGAACTTACGCTCAGATTTGCGACGCTGACCCGCGCGCATTTCCACTACTTCTTCAGTAGGAACCAGTACTTCACCGAATAGCTCTTCCATGCCGTGCATTTTGATATGCTCGCGCAGAGATTGAGCTACACGACCTTCAAATCCAGAGAAGGCTTGAACCACATACCAGCGTTTTTTTGGAGCTTCACTCATGAATAAAAACCCTCTATACCCCAGTTGCTAGAGCTACTAGACGAACCATAATTCCGTCAATACCCCATAGCACTAGAGCCATTACAATACTTACAGCTAAAACGATCAGTGTTGTTTGCATGGTTTCTTGGCGAGTAGGCCAAACAACTTTACGTACTTCCATACGAGATTCTTTTGCAAAACTGATCGCTGCTTTACCTTTAGTCGTTGTTGCTGCAACGCCTAAGGCAGCTGCAATAAGAACAACAACGCCTGCAGCACGAACCACTACAGACATTTCACCATACAGGTAATTACCCACAACAGCGGCAGCTGCCAATACGAAAGCGGCTACCCACTTAAACGTATCTGCTGCGTTTGAGCTATCAGGAGTTTCAGCATTATTTGCTTTCATAAAACCAACCTGTTACAAGTCTTAATATAGACGACAACAACCCCGCTGTTGCAGGGCAAACTCCATATCGCTGAAAAAATCAGCGTACTCTTCTTAAGATTAAGCCTCTTTGCTTAATCTTGCTCTGCGCCCAACCCACTTCTGAACAAGAAAACAGCAAAAATAATGTTGAGTGCAGAAAAAGGGCATCAAATGATGCCCTTTTTGCTACTGGTTCGTCAAATCTAATTCAAGATTTTCCGAAAGCATCGCTAATTCGCTATGAATTAGTCGAAGATCTTAGCAACAACACCAGCACCTACTGTACGGCCACCTTCACGGATCGCGAAACGTAGAC
>NZ_JAWOTT010000040.1:0-16343 GCF_033338995.1 Vibrio sp. Vb0304 | reverse complement strand
ATCATGCGTTAAGTTTAGTGATTTAGGCGGTTTGCAGAAATATCGTATTGCGTTGCTCACCACTTAAGCGGGCGTTAGCTGTTTGTGCAATGTGGTATTGGAGAGTGAAACTAAATGGAAGCAAGATTTAATAAGTTATTAGCGTTCAGTATTGTTTTAGTCCATTTTTTGCTTTCTCTGGGCTACTATATAAATCTCAAATTTATGGGCATATAGCGGTCTCACCCGGAGAACCTTATGGGTTAGGTGACGTTATAGATTTATTGTTTGCTTGTTTAGTTGTCTTGATGTGGTGTTGTGCGATGGTATCCTCAATTGTGGTGACTTTACTTAATATTAAAAGTAACTGGCTAGCTTCTCTGAAGGCACTTTTATACGGCACGGTTGGTCTTGTTGGTTATTTTTACGTTAATAGTTCAGTCTCCTAATACGAAACAGCTAACAAACTGTTTAAGAGGGATTCGCAACGCGTGGCATTTTTACTATGCGTTGGTTTAAGTGTTTAAGGTTGTATGCGGCGGCTTATGTATTGCGTTGCTCACCCCTTAACAGGGCGTTATGTAGCCGCGAGAGGACGGTAAGTTAAAAGGATTTATATATGTTAAATATTCGGCAAGCTCGCATTGAAGATATCAGTGTTATCAAGAAACTACAGTTTCAGCTTAATGAGTATCATCAAGCAAATTTACCTGATGACTTTTTATCACCGGAAGAAATTGAACAAAAAATAGACCTACACAAGATAATCAAAAGTGAAAGCTCGATTTTTCTGGTAGCCGAAAGCAAAGGGCAGTTAGTAGGTTTTGTTTTTGGTGAGCTATGGGTTCGTAAGTCTTGGACTCTCAAAGAGCGAAAGATCGCAAACGTTGAACAGATTGTTGTGGATTCATGCTTTAGGAGTCAAGGTGTTGGAGTGGCGCTAATAGCGGCATTTGAGGAAAGGGCTATTTCTAACGGCGGAGAAGAGCTGTGGTTAGAAGTATATTCTTTCAATGAATCAGCTCTAGCTTTGTATCGCAAAGCTGGTATTGAGCCCAAGATCCAAATTGGACAGAAAGCACTAACCTGAAAGTCGGCTACATAACAAATTGTTCAAGAGTGATTCGGCATGCGTGGCATTTTTACTATGCGTTAGTTCTAGTGGTTAAGGTGGTATGCGGAAGCTTAGGTATTGCGTGCCTCACACCTTAACAAGGCGTTATGTGATTGAAGGAAATATTATGAAAAATGCAGAAGAATTAGGATTTGAAACAGCGATTACATATTCAGTAATAAGTGACCATACCCCAGGGAAACCGATCGAGTATTCCGGTATCAATGCAGGCGATTCTGTAACTCTTCGATATGATTGTGAAAGAATTACAGTAACATCTGTTAAAGAGATAGCCGCGAAAACATACCAAGGTAAAATTAGTGGTTTTGACCCAAGTATTAGCGTCGCGTTCAAGAGCTTGAAGCTGGGTGATGAAATTGAGTTTAATGAGCATCATGTGTTCAGTTGTACGAGAGTGTAGCGATAACTGTCAGTAATCACATAACAAACTGTTTAAGAGTGATTCGCAACGCGTGGCATTTTTACTATGCGTTGGTTTAAGTGATTAAGGTGGTATGCGGCGGCTTTTGTATCGCGTTGCTCACACCTTAACAGGGCGTTAGCTTACCGTCTGAAAAATCAAACTCATATAGCTGATGTCAGGTAGGGCATATCGTCAAAATGAGCAATCTGATTGGCAAATATTTTGGTTGTATCAGCGGTAGTTAGTAACATTTTTTTTAGCGGTCATTATTACCGTGTGCGGTCGTAACGTTACTTGGTCTTGGTTTGTTGGTTGTAATTTCAGTTCCGCCTCTATTTCATTCATGGCAAAGTTTTGCACGTGAAAGCAGCAAATCTAATACGAGCATTGGTGGGTGAAGTTCCGTGAGTCTCCACGCTCGGCGGTTTTGGCTAAGCTCAAGTTAATACTAAGTTCATCACCTGAAGTTTTCGGCTATGTTTATAATCTCGACTTCCCGTTTAATGTCAAAATAAGTTGTTGTTTTAGTTTAGAATGCTCGGGAAGTAATAAGCTAACAAAGCGTTAAAGACGGATTCGCAACGCGTGGCATTTTTCGTTTGGTTTAGCTTTAGTGTGTACGGCACAATATTTTAGGTCGGTGGTCTGCGTTGCTCACCACTTAACGCGGCGTTATGCATATTAGAGAGAATAATGAACTCATATACGAGCGAATGTAAAAGGTTGTCTATCAATGCACGAGCTGCAATTGGTCTGCTTGTCTTTGAGCGCTTCTGTGTTCTTCATGGTTTAGAACATCATGATAATCAGGAGTTTTTAGAGCACTTATGGGATTGGTTTCTCGTTGATGGTCCAGACGAATTCGAGCCTTGGGAATCTAAACGACCCACTTTAGTAAATTGTGGGCTAGGTGACGAATTTCCCGAGGATTTACAGCTTTCCCTCGCTCAAAACGGTATCGGCGAGAGTCAATTTAGGACTATTGTTGGTGGGGTAACCGATATTTTGTGGGGTAGTTTTTGGGGAGCGGCTGAAAACGAACAATCAATGGTTGCACTTGAAAATGTCATTTCAGCTAGTGGCATAGAACAACTGCCGGTTTTAACACCGTTCAAGTTCTCATTGTTTTCACAAAACGATGGTTGGGGTGACAAAATCACCCTTCAAGATTTGGAGTTTTGGCGCACCTGTGTGAAATATGCATAACAAATTGTTCAAGAGTGATTCGGCACGCGTGGCATTTTTACTATGCGTTGGTTTTGGTGGTTAAGGTGCTCTGCGGAGGCTTCGGTATTGCGTGCCTCACACCTTAACAAGGCGTTAGCCCTATCAGAGGAAAACAATGAAATCTGCAGTATTAGTTATTGATGTTCAGTCGATTCTGTTCGACCCGGAACCTCAACCATTTGAATCACAAATCGTACTAACCAAAATTAATGAACTTACGAAATTAGCGCGTGCTAAGTCTGTTCCAGTTATCTTTGTCCAGCACGAGCAACCTAAATCTGTTATTGAATACAAAAGCGTTGGTTGGGCATTACAGTCGAGCTTAATTACACAAACTGGTGACCATTTCGTTCGCAAAACAACACCAGACTCTTTCTTGAATACTAATCTTCAAAGTGTTTTGAATGAACTCGATGTAGATAGCTTAATTGTGTGTGGCTACGCCTCAGAGTTTTGCGTTGATACCACCATTCGCAGAGCTGCAGGTTTAGGCTACCCCGTAACTTTGGTTTCGGATGCTCACACAACTCATGATAAGGAGCACGCCAGTGGGGCTCAAATTCGAGAGCACCACAATGCCACGTTACCTAGCATTTCTAGTTTCGGTGTTAAAATCGAAGCGGTAGAGGCGTGCAACCTTTGGGCATAGGGCTAACAAGCAATTTAAGAGTGATTCAGCACGCTTGGCATTTTTAGTTTGGTTTAAGTTTGGTGATATACGGTGGTTAAATTGAGTGTCGTGGTTGCGCGCTTCACACCTTAATTGGGCGTTAGTACGGGTTTGATATTAAAGGTCATAAGTTTTGGTGTTTATCTGTTTTGGCGCCCGTCTTTACACCTTACAGTTTGTTCCTTTCACGTTCTTTCCGGTGGCACTATATGCGGAGTGTTCGCTTTGATTTCTCCGTTTACGGTTTCTAACTCTTAGCCTATTTCTTTGGCGCTTCTTCATTTTCGTGGTGGCTTTTGAGAGAACCTTGATTACTTTTGGTGTGGCTGTTGAAGTACGAGGAAAGAATCCTTTTCTAATTTGAAGCAAGCGAAAGTAGGGTTGTTCAGTGCGTTTTTCTTCTAGCCAACTTTCGTCTCTCTATCGATTTTAAGTTTTGTAGCTGCCCGTCTCACTTCAGTGTTCAAAGCCTTTCATATCATGCCAGTTTTCAATATCTTGGAGCGCATAAATAGAAGTAGCGCATGTACTAACAAATTGCTTAAGAGTGATTCGTAACGCGTGGCATTTTTACTTTGCGGTGGCTTATGGTGATTAAGGCGCTGTGCGGTAGCTTTTGTATTGCGTTACTCACACCTTAGCAAGGCGTTAGGCAAATAGGAGTAGATATGGATATCGCAGTACTAACATTTGACGGATTTAATGAACTTGATTCATTTATAGCAGCGGGAATTTTAAACCGAATGAAAGACGTAGGTTGGAACGTGCAAATAACGAGTCCATCTCAGTACGTCACTTCAATGAACGGAGTTACAATTCAATCTCAACAGCCTCTAGAGTTTGCGAATCAAGCCAACGTTGTATTGTTTGGTAGCGGTGTACTAACGCGCGATATTGCTCAAGATAGAGATATACTTTCAAGGTTAAAGCTAAACCCTGAAACTCAGTTAATTGGTGGGCAATGTTCAGGTACTTTGCTCATGTCCGTGCTTGGCTTACTGCATCAAATACCAGCTTGTACCGATTTAACAACGAGACCTTGGGTTGTCGAATCAGGAGTGACCGTTCTAGAGCAGCCATTTTATGCTAATGGTAATCTTGCAACAGCAGGTGGTTGTTTGTCATCAAAGTACTTAGCTGCGTGGGTTATTAGTAAGTTGTCGAGTAGGGCGGATGCTGAATCGGCAATTCATTATGTCGCGCCAGTCGGTGAAAAAGAGAACACGGTTCAGCACTGCATGTCAGTAGTCGGTGCATATCTTTAAAATTTGCCTAACAAATTGTTCAAGGGTGATTCGGCACGCGTGGCATTTTTACTATGCGTTAGGTTTAGTGATTAAGGTGGTATGCAGAGGCTTCAGTATTGCGTGCCTCACACCTTAACAAGGCGTTAGCTATCAATCGGAAATTGTGAGTGTCTATGAAGAATGAATATTATTGGTGGGATTTGGAAGATTCTCGCTTCAAAGGGGTCTTATATGATTCGATAAATTGTTATTTTCTCCATGACTTGCCTTACCAAAATTGGCGAGAGTTTTCTGATGCTGACCCACACATGGCTTACGCACATTTAACTTATGTTCGGTTTAATATGCTTGAGCAGCAGTTCATCGATTTACGGGTAATCCCTCAAATGCTTGGAGTTGAGACTGTTCCAGTGAAATCTAGTGTTCAAGATATAAACAGATACGACTGGCTTAAATCTATCATAGACTTGACGCTATTTCGTTTTTCCAGTCTGCGAGATATAGCTTTCCACTTTGTGAATGAAGTCTTGGAGCTTGGTCTTTCCGACTTTCAGTTGAATATAAAGCAGCTGAAAAAGGCGCTTAAAACTCAGCATCCAGAAATTCTTGAAGACTTAATAATCTTAGATAAAACTGGTGAAGAACTGAGAGCCGATCGTAATGACCGAGCTCATAAAGGTTTTAGTGAGCTTTATACAGGTGACGACCAGATGTTCAAAAACATGTCATGGATGGAGGGCAAAGTCATCGACAATACTGGTTATGATTTAGTCGGTATTTATGAAAGTTCCCGTGACAAAATTTGTGAACTAGTTGTGCAAGAGGTACAGGTTGCACTAAAAGCTACAATCGACTTAGTTGATAATTGCTATGCCCATTATCGTGATACACACCTTAGATTATCACGTGGCTCTGCAATGGGAGTGTCGCAACATTTTCCTCTGCACTGCGAAAAAGATAGCTAACAAAGCATTTAAGAGTGATTCCCAACGCATGGCATTTTTCATTCCATCGTTGGGTTTAGTGTTTACGGTGGTCTGGTTAAGTTTTGTGGTAGCGTTGCTCACACCTTAATGCGGCGTTAGTTGCCAACGAGAAAATCGCAGCTAAAACAGAGTGTTTAGGTCTAATCGCTCGTGTGCTTTGCTTGATTCTGCACTTCGAACTTCGGGATCTTGGCTCGCGGAATTGAGCTTCGATCTTTTCCTAGTTTGGTTTGCCGTTTCAGAAGCCGATTTACTTGTTGAAAGTCAGCTTTGTGGCATTGTTTTTCCAAAAGATCTTTTTGGTGTTGTTAGTCCGCTTTCTACGGCGCTATCTGTTCCAAGTGGTTTCAGTGACAGGCGCTTTGGATCTGCGCCTGATTTTAGTTTTTCAACGTACGTAAAGTTAGTGTTGGCAAAGCGGCAATCAACTTCAAATCAAGGCTTTAAGTTTGGCAACTAACAAAGCATTCAAGAGGGATTCACAACGCTTGGCAGTTTTGGTTTGAATTAGCTTTAGTGTTTACGGCACAATGGTTTAAGTTAGGTGGTTTGCGTTGTTCACCCCTTAATGCGGCGTTAGGCATCTTTTCGAACCTAAGGGAGTAGGTATGTCGAAATTATTAGTTTACTTAACTGCGCTATTCTTTTTGCTCTACGGAGCTATCTTTGCTGTGTTCCCAGTAGACATGGCAAACTTAATTACAGGCTCAAGCCCCAATTCTACCTCTGCAACTATTGATTTTAGGGCTACGTATGGTGGTGCCCAGTTTGCAATCGGTCTTGCTTTGATACTCGTCCTCAAGATTAAGCAAGATGTCACTTTGGCTTTAATCATTGTAGCTATTACATTGTTATCTATGGCGTTTGGTCGTCTAATTGGTATCTTGTTTGACGGTCAACCTAATACACTAATGTATGTTTATTTAATTGCAGAGTTAGTTTTTGGGTTATTAGCTCTATACCTGAGAAAGTCAGAGGCACCGGTAGCAAATGCCTAACAAACTGTTCAAGAGGGATTCGCAACGCTTGGGATTTTCACTATGCGTTGGTTTTAGTGTTTAAGCTGGTATGCGGTGGCTTTGGTATTGCGTTGCTTACCCCTTAACAGGGCGTTAGGCGACGGGCAGGAAAGTTCTTTGTTTTCATTTTTTTAGGTCTCTTTGAGCATTCGTTTTTCTAAGTCGGCAATTCAAGATTGTCGGTTCAAATTCTTGAATCTCTCTGGCCGTAAAACATGCCAAGGTTTGCGGGTTGCCTCATTGGCTTTCATAGTCGGTTGGTTGTGAGTTTCACTGGCTCAAAGTGTGGCAAGGGCAAGTCAATTGAGGCTTTCGATTTTGCTGCTAGTTTGTAGCTTTGGCATTTTCGGGTTCAAAACCTGCTTTGTTGCTGAAGGTCAGCATTTCGTGGTTGTTAAAATCTTGGCTGAAACATAGTGGCTTTTATGGTTCTTGAATCACAAAACGTCAGTGGGTGTTTGGTTGCTTATTTTGTTTCGAGTAATCTACTTTCAAAATAACTTAAACACAGGTGGGGAAACTTCGCCTAACAAGGCGTTTAAGGCGGATTCACAACGCTTGGCGATTTCAGTTCAAGTTGAATTTAGTGTTTAAGGTACAATGGCTTAAGTTTAGTGGTTAGCGTTGTTCACCACTTAACGCGGCGTTAGCTGTTTGAGGAAAAAATGAGAAAATTCGATAAGCCGCTATTCTGGCTGTATATAAAAACAAGAGACTCATTGTTGTCATCTTTTAAGGGCTTTCTAGGAATGCTTTTAGTGTTGATCGGGGCAGCAGTAGTTTTAGGTAATGAATCCCCTGAGAATGTCTGGACTTCGGTGGGAATCATTTTATTAGTATCTAGTCTTCCAGTCTCAATGGGCTTGATGATGGTAAAGTTCAAATTTAAGAGCTTTGCTGGATCAATACCTACAGCAGAACTAGCGTACTTCTTACAGCACGATGAAGGTGCAAACTTAGATAAAGCTATGAGAGGTTTATTTTCGTTATACCTATCTTTTATGATTTACCTTTGGTTTACGATGGTAGCTATCGCAGCTCTTGGTATGTTGGGAGCAAAGCTCGTGTTGTAAAACACAGCTAACAAACTGCTCAAGAGGGATTCGCAACGTGTGGCATTTTTACTATGCGTTGAATTTAGTGACTAAGGTGGTTTGCGGCTGCTTAGGTATTGCGTTGCTCACCCCTTAGCAGGGCGTTAGGCATATAAGCGGCAGTTAACTGAATGGGAGTTCCTTCTCCCAATCTTTTAGAGTTTAACCTTTAGAGCTTTTTGGGTCGTTTCCGTAACTATGTTTATCTCGGATTTTGTTGTTGTCACCTCTATGTATAGATACTTCAGATTGCGCTTTTTTCGCTAGCTCACGAGTTTTCTCAAATACTTCTTTTTGAGTTTTGCCTGTAATGCTTGCTCGACTTGCATCCTGACGCTTGCCACGCCAAGTTCCATCTGAACCTTGATAAACGTTGTAGTCATTCTTTGCCATAAAATTTACCTCAAATGAATAAGTTATAGGATCACCAATGTGTGCAACCACACAAATGATACATGGGTATTTGTACAGGTTAATTCAAGTGGTATATTCAAGAGTATGCCTAACAATTTGTTCAAGAGGGATTCGCAACGCGTGGCATTTTTACTATGCGTTGGGTTTAGTGTTTAAGGTGGTATGCAGCAGCTTAGGTATTGCGTTGCTCACCCCTTAACAAGGCGTTATGTGTCTTATTGACTATCTGCCATACTTATCAAGGGAGATTTGTTCGCAGGTAGCTAGCACTATGGATGATAAACAGTTAGATCGTAGCTTACGATCAATCGGAAAAGAGTGTTTTGTCAAATACTACGAGTTGTTTTAGGATCAAAACTGGTCAAAAGAGGATTTGATTGAGCACTTGATAGCTTTAGAGGGCTATCAAGAGTCTGGTTGTATTACTCGAATATCGCAATCTAGGCGTATATTCAATGATCACCGCGAATACGATGCTTTGGATATGGTTATTAGTTCAAATCGTTTACCTAGTGAAATTATTGAAAAGGCCAGAAAACTTAGGCTTCAATAGGCAACACATAACAAAGCGTTTAAGAGCGATTCCGCAACGCGTGCCAGTTTCGCTTCGCTCAAGTTTGGCACGCATCACGTCACGCCTTAACGCGGCGTTAGGCGACGGGCAGAAAAGTTCTTTGTTCTCATTTTCTTAGTTCTCTTTTAGCATTCGTTTTTCTGCGTCGGCAATTTGGTATTGTCGGCTCAAATTCTTGAACCTCTCCAGCCGTAAAACATGCGAAAATTCGTGGATTGCCTCATTGGTTTTCATAGTCGGTTGGTTGTTAATTCCACTGGCTCAAAGTGTGGTAGGGGCAAGTCAATCGAGGCTTTCGTTTTCGCTGTAAGTTTGCAACTTTGGTTTTTTCGGGCTCAAAACCTAATTTGTTGCTGAAGGTCTGCATTCCGTGGTCGTTGGAATCTTGGCTGAAACATAGTGATATTTGTGGTTCTTGAATCGCAAAAAGTGTGTGTGCATTTTGTTGGCTATAGGGTTTCAGGTAATCTGCTTTCAAAACCACTTAAACACTGGTTGGAAACATCGCCTAACAAGGCGTTTAAGGCGGATTCACAACGCTTGGCGATTTTGTTTCCAGTCAGGTTAAGTGTTTAAGGTACAATGGTTTAGGTTTGGTGGTTGGCGTTGTTCACCACTTAACGCGGCGTTATAACTCAGGAGGTCATATGAAATATTTTTTTCACCCTAAAGATGAAGAAACCTTCAAGATTCAGGCTGTTGGTAATTTTGTCAGAACGTTAGTCTTTGATCCTGAGAATGAAAAAGTACTATTAACATTTCATAGAAAAGTCTCGAAGGTTTGGGAACAAACACGGAAAAACAATATCGAAACCGATCATCGAATCAAAGAACTAACAAACGAGAACCTGCATGTTTATTCTTGGGTTGTTAGTAATAAAACAGAATTATTGCTTCCAAATTTTTTCGAACCCACTGAGTAAATGAGTTATAACAAACTGTTCAAGAGGGATTCGCAACGCGTGGCATTTTTACTATGCGTTGGTTTTGGTGTTTAAGGTGGTATGCGGCGGCTTTTGTATTGCGTTGCTCACCCCTTAACAGGGCGTTATAGCTCAAGTAACTAAATAGTATAGAGATTAAATGAAGAACAACCTAATAATTGAGCTTTTATGTGCTTTGCTCCTTGGTGGCATTTCTGCGAGGATAGTTGCTGAGAGTAGCGGGAAAGAAGCTTTAAATACCTACATAAAAGCAATAAATCCCGGAGATCCCGTTTTCATCTATTTGGCAGTGCTAGGCGTTGTCTCAATGCTCTATTTAGCTCTTGCCAAACAGCAAAGTGCACAAACACAGTTTTCATCGGCTACTCACGACATAATCGAGCCGGTTGCGAGAAGAGTTGGGTTTTCTCTATTAGGTGTATATCGTACGATTTCTGGAGGGTATCTGTTTTCAAGCGTGTACATAGTTACAGCATATCCGAATGAAACAACATATCCATTTTCCCTATTTGCCCTAGGATTGTCTGTAATAATTATACTTGCTTGTTCCGGTATCGAATATTTGTGTAGAGAGCTATAACAAACGCTTTAAGACGGATTCGCAACGCTCGGCGGTTTTGGTTTTAATTGGTTTTTGTGATTACGGCGCAATAATTGAGTGTTGTGGTAACGTTGCTCACCACTTAAGCGGGCGTTAGGGCTTATATAGTCAGGAGGTTAACAATGAACTTAGATGATCAAGGAAGAACCTTACTTGAACTTCTGGTTTCTAAACTCGATAAAGCTAAACCGGGAAGACCCGAAACGTTTATTGGGTACAAAGAATGTCATACTCAGCTTGGTTTACCAAAACTTAGAGAGAAATGGGGAGAAAGCCTAAAACAACAGGGACTTTCTTCTTTGGCAAATTGGACTGAATCTAATGATAAGCCGGGAATAACAGGGCTTATAATTAACCTTTCTACCATGGAACCCGGTAAAGGGTACTTCAATCTGTTTGGAAAAGATGATGGAGATTATCTATGGTGGAGTGAACAGATTTCCAAGTCAAAGGAGTATAATTGGTCTCCATATCTTTCAAAGGTATTTGATCTAAAGCCATGTGATCTAGATATACCAGAAAGAGAAGATATAACTACATCTCGTATTATACGGGATTCCTCGTTGTCGTTAAAAGTAAAGATACTTCATTCATATAAATGTCAATTATGTGGTACAGCATTGGATATGCCAGAAGGGAAATTGTATGCTGAAGCACATCACATTAAGCCATTAGGTTCGCCACATAGCGGTCCAGACGTAATTGAAAATATGATCTGCCTTTGCCCTAATCATCATGCGATGTTGGATTATGGTGCAATTAAACTTGATAGAGGTACTCTTAGAGTTGTTGAAGGGCATCAAGTTTCAGAAGATTACATTACATACCACAATGAGTTCGTATATAAGCCCTAACAATAAATTTAAGAGTGATTCACAACGCTTGGCACTTTCACTTCAAGCCAGTTTAGTGTTTATTGCACAATGCTTTAGGTGGGGTGGTTAGCGTTGTTCACACCTTAATTTGGCGTTAGGTACTTTATCGCTTACAAATGAATATTGTGGAGGTGCGGGGTGCAACAAGGGAAACTCATCTGGCATGTAGCATGTGACGAATCTGGTGTCGGAGGGCAAAAATATTACGGATTTGGTTCTTTGTGGATGAAGTATCAAAGACGTGGTGATTTTGCTCAAAAGGTTAGAGAGCTTCGTGACAAGCATAGATACCACGATGAAATTAAGTGGCAAAAAGCCCATAAAAAACACTATGCTGAATTTTATTCAGATTTGATAGATATGTTTTTTAAACATCAATGGTTAGCGTTTCACTGTATTGTTATCAGAAAGGGTATGGTGAACAAGCAATATCATGGTGGTGATTATGACCTTGCTATGCGAAAGCACTTTACTAAGTTAATCACGACGAAAATTTCAGCCGTTAAAAAAGCTCATCCGAATCGACAGTGTGAATTTAGAATTGAAGTTGACCCGATAGCTTCTCGATATGATAAAGCAGATGAAGCTTTTCATATTATAGCTAACCGAACTCTTCGCCGTAGCTTTAATGGAGAAAACCCTATTAAGTCCGTTGTCGAAAAAGACTCAAAGAAATCAGAAAATATTCAAATTTCCGACTTTCTGTTAGGTGCCGTTATGAGTGCTTTTCAAGGTGCTGCAACATCACCCGCTAAGCTAAAAGTCGCTGAAAAAGTCGCACAATATTTAGGGTGGGATTCTTTGGGGTACGATACCAAACCGCATGAAAGGAAGTTCAATATTTGGTATTTTCATGACCGTACTCAAGGGGTAAGAGAGGTTGAAACTAAGCCTGTTGAGCTAAAGTATGCGCTTCCTAAACGTACCTAACAAAGCATTTAAGAGTGATTCGCAACGCTTGGCAGTTTCGCTTCGCTCAAGTATAGCCAAGCGCCGCTCACACCTTAATGCGGCGTTAGTCGCCAGAAAAAGCTAGTAATCAAAATCATGTTTCTAAGCTCAAAATCTGGCAGTTGCTTGTTTAGCGCACAAGTTCATCGTCGATGGTCAAAACTCAGTTTCTGCTGTTTTAAGCCTAAAGTTTGGCAAGTGTCCTAGCGGTTGTTTTGTTCTTTGGTGCTGACAGAACAGGGCAATCGAGAGTCTATTTTTGCTTGCAACTCCGCTCGGTGAGTTTGTTGGTACAAAAGCCGATTTACTCGCTGAAATGACGTTTTCTCTGGTGTGGTAAGTTCCACGTGGTTTCAGTGACTTTGTTGAAAGTCCGTACTGTGAGATTGGCTTTCCAAAAGCGCTTTTTGGTGTTGTCAGTCCGTTTTCTACGACGTTGTTTGTTCTAAGTGGTTTCATTGAGTAGCCGCTTTGAGACTACGCCTGACTTAAATGCATCAAAGCACATAAAGTTTGTTGTTCGCAAAGTTTAGTTCGGCTTAAAATTGTCGCTCGGTGCCTCGCGACTAACAAACTGCTCAAGAGGGATTCGCAACGCGTGGCATTTTTACTATGCGTTGAATTTAGTGATTAAGGTGGTTTGCGGTGGCTTTTATATTGCGTTGCTCACCCCTTAGCAGGGCGTTAAGTGCCACGGGCACGAGTATACGTACAAATCTGTAGAGAAATAGATGGAAAATATAGATTTTTATTCACTAGAAGAAAAATACAAAGAGTTCATGTTGTCTACCCGTTTAAAGGGCAATACGGAATGTATCGCTAAAACATCTGGAATGGCAGGTGATATTTATATTTTTGATCAAGGTGAAGCTGTTGTTTCTTCAAGATACATATGTGTGAAAGTCCCTAAGCTTAAAAAAGGTGTCTCTAAAGAAGAAACAGCAAGTCGCTTTGTTCAAGAATTGAAAAACCAACTGGACTATTATCATAATTCATTTGTGAACTGGGCTTATCACTTCGATGAAGTGATGGGAGTACCTATTGCGCTGTTTCGTTATTGGGGCAGTGACTTAAATAAACTTATGAAAATTGGAAACTCTTCAGAAGTAGAGAAATTATCCCTAATCTACTACGTCTGTTTAGGCCTTAATCATTGTTATGCAAATGGTTTGGTGTGTCATCAAGACCTGAAACCTGGAAATATCTTTATTCGAGATCTCAAATTAAACCTGCGTGAACCTGAAAATCTAGATGTCTACAAGTTTGCTATGGTTGCTGACTTTGGTTTAGCCAATGCGTTTAGGAACTATGGTAATTATGATGGGACAAGGCCATATGTAGCACCAGAGCAATGGAATCATGAGGAATTATCTGAGAAAACAGATATTTTTGCTCTAGGTGTAATCTTATATGAGTTTTTAACTAGTGGCTTTCACCCTGTAGGTATTAAGTTAGATGACTTTTGGCCTGAGCCTAAAGAGGGTAATACTAAAAAGTGGGTGAGAAGCAACGAATGGAAGAAATGGATCAAAAATGGCTGTTGCATCATAGATCAAGAGCAGAACCTTGATAGTAAATATAAAGATTTCATTCAGTCAATGCTGTCTATAAGTCCAGAAGAAAGGCCGTCACTCGATGAGGTAAAGGCATTCTTGCTTCAACAAATCGAAGTACTGAGTAATCGTGATTACGATCAGCTACGAGCTATTGAAATGCATCTTGGCAATGAACTCAAGTCAGAGCCACTAAGTACATCTCATCCTCATTTATATAATGTTTGGACTACGTTTGAAGCACGATTTAGTAAGGAGTAGTCACCTAAAAAGTGGCACTTAACAAACAATTTAAGAGTGATTCAGCACGCTTGGCATTTTTGGTTTGGGTTGAGTGTAGTGATTACGATGGTCAAATTGAGTGTTGTGGTCGCGTGCTTCACACCTTAATTGGGCGTTAGGCAAAGGGCAAAAAAGTTCTTAGTTCTAATATTCTTGTTCCCTCTGGCAGTTCGTTTTTCTAAGTCGGCAATTCAGCATTGCCGGCTCAAGTCCTTGAACCTCTCCAACCGTAAAACATGTCAAAATTCGTGGGTTGCCTCATTGGTTTTCAGTGTTGGTCGGTGGTGAATTTCACTGGCTTAAGGTGTGGAAAGGGCTAGTTCAAAGAAGCTTTCGTATTCGCTGTCATTTCGCAGTTTTTGGTTTCTCAGGTTCAAAAGCCACTTTCTCGCTGAAAGTCTGTATTTCGTGGTTATCGAAATTTCGGCTGTAATATAGTGGCTTTTATGGTTCTTGAATCACAAAAAGTCAGTGGGTGTTTGGTTGCTTATTTTGTTTCGGGTAATCTGCTTTCCAAATAACTTAAACACTGGTTGGATACTTCGCCTAACAAGGCGTTTAAGGCGGATTCACAACGCTTGGCGATTTCAGTTCCAGTCACGTTAAGTGTTTAAGGTACAATGGTTTAGGTTTGGTGGTTTGCGTTGTTCACCACTTAACGCGGCGTTAGCCATACAAGGAATAACTATGAAAATTGAGCTAGATTCGAGCCCGAAAATTAGCGACATTGAGGAAATCCGCTCACATCTTAGAAAATACAATGATGAGCACCTTGAAGGCGTAGTTGAGCAACCAGTAGCAATCTATGTTTACAACGATGAACAAGACAAAATAGCAGGTATTACCGCAGAAATTTGGGATAATTGGCTCCATGTTTAGTTGTTGTGGGTCGCAGAGTCGTTGCGTGGAAGCAACATTGGAACACATCTACTCAAGCAACTTGAAGAACATGCCGCGTCACAAGGTTGCCAATATGCACAGGTCGAGACATTCAGCTTTCAAGCTCGTCCATTTTATGAAAAGAATGGCTATTCGTGCCAAATGACGTTAGAAAACTACCCAGTATCTACAGCTGTACATTACTTGGTCAAAAAATTGCGGCGAGAGTATGGCTAACAAAGCGTTCAAGACGGATTCACAACGCTTGGCATTTTCGGTTTGCTTTGAATTTAGTGTTTACGGCGCAATGATTTAGGTTTGGTGGTTGTCGTTGTTCACCACTTAACGCGGCGTTAGTGTTTACATCAAAATTTACGCAAAAATAGGGAAGTTGTATGAGTAAATCTGTCTATGTTGCTGGAAGTTTCAAGAATCTAGAAAAGATGCAGGCTATACGAGAAACGTTGGTCAATGCAGGTATTGAAACTACTATTTCTGAGCCTCTTCAAGCTAATGGTATTGATGGTTGCTTGCAGCGCATTAGAAAAGCCGACATTACCTATATTCTAAATTTTGGTGGTTACGTCGGAAAAAGTGTAGCAATGGATATTGGTTATGCTTTAGGTCTCGGCAAACCAGTTTATGCTCTTGAACCAATTGACGATCCAGACATAACTCACTTGCTAACACGTGTTGTCACGCCAGGTGAAGTTATTGCTGAACTCAGTGGAAATAGTAAAAACTAACAAACTGTTCAAGAGGGATTCGCAACGCGTGGCATTTTCATCATGCGTTGGTTTTAGTGTTTAAGGCGGTATGCGGCGACTTCGGTATTGCGTTGCTCACCCCTTAACAGGGCGTTAGGCTTATTCCGGAGGGATAGTGGAATATTCACTGAGACAAGCTGTAGATTCAGATGTCGACTTTCTTCTTAATCTGCGTGATATAACGATGGGTCAGTACCTTAAAGATTGTGGTATGCCCAGAACGAAAGATGCGTATTTAAGTCGAATATTATACGAGTTTGAACATGCGAAAATTATTGAAGTCGCTGGTTCTTCGGCTGGTTTGTTCAAAGCAAAATTTAACGAAGATTCTAACGAATGGTATCTTGTCCAAATTCAAATCCATCCAAACTACCAAAATCAAAATATAGCAAGTTCTCTTATTTCAATGTTAATCGGTAAAGCCAACCTTACGGGTAGTTCGGTTGGGCTTAGTGTATTAAAAACAAATCCCGCTAAGCACTTGTATTCAAGGCTAGGTTTTGTAACGGTTGGTGAAAATGAGCTGGAGTATCTCATGCAGCATAAGCCTAACAAAGCGTTTAAGAGGGACTCCTAACGCTTGGCGGTTCTAGCTCAAAGCTCAGCTTAAGTGTTTATGGCATAATGTTTAAGTTTAGGTAGTATCGCGTTATCGCCCCTTAACGCGGCGTTATGCGCTCGCAGAAATGGAGATAATCAATCATGGAAGATTTAGCTAATTCGTTAAGAAGTTCTGGCCTAAA
>NZ_JAWOTT010000039.1:0-16733 GCF_033338995.1 Vibrio sp. Vb0304 | reverse complement strand
ATTCACTTCCAAACTTTAGCATTTCTAACCTTAAACCTTGTGATTTGGTTACGTTTATCCTCTTGGCAACTAACGCTCTGTTAAGGTGTGAAGCACGCAATGACCAAGCTGCTGCATGGCACTTCAACACTAAAGTCAACGCATATCAAAAATGCTACGCGTGCTGAATCACTCTTAAACAGTTTGTTATGTTCGTAGCTTTTGTAGTCCTCGAACTGCCCGGTTAGTCGACTCTACCAAGTCAGTCCGCTTCAATTTATCTCGAATTGCCAACGCTTCTATGAACTGTTGCTCAGCCAGTTCATAGTTGCCAAGCTCAACGTTCAATTTACCCAAATGCTGTAAACTAAAACTCAAAGAGAGCTCACAAGCAAAATCCTGGCTTTTTAGGAATTCTTTTTCAGCGCCAATCATGTCACCTGCATATTGCAGAGCTATACCTGAAGTATGGGTTGACCAGAACTTGTTCTTAACGCTAGACGTTGAAGTTTGCACTTTAGAAGCCATCCAATAAGCCAACCTGCATAGCCCGATGATTCGTAAACAATCGGCTATCAATATTAACTGCCACTCTAGCTTCTCTTTTTTGTTTGAAAGTTTGAATATGAGAGCCTTATATAGTTTTACAACAAGTTTATGGAAAACGCTAAAAGTTACCCTATCTCTTTGATACTCCACCACGTCCTCCAAGAACATAACGCCGCATTAAGGGGTGAACAACGCTAACCACCTAACTTAAACCATTGTGCCGTAAACACTAAAGCTAATTCAAACCAAAACTGCCAAGCGTTGTGAATCCCTCTTGAATGCTTTGTTAGTTGCCAAACTTAAAGCCTTGATTTGAAGTTGATTGCCGCTTTGCCAACACTAACTTTACGTACGTTGAAAAACTAAAATCAGGCGCAGATCCAAAGCGCCTGTCACTGAAACCACTTGGAACAGATAGCGCCGCAGAAAGCGGACTAACAACACCAAAAAGATCTTTTGAGAAGACAATATTACAAAGCTGACTTTCAACAAGTAAATCGGTTTCTGAAACAGAAAATCCAACCACAAAAGAAACCTGAGAACGATTTTCACAAACTCGAACGATTCAAAATTGAAGTACGAAACCCCACCAAAACACACTGACTTTAACTCTAAACATTCTGTTTAAGCTGCATTTTCCTCGTTGGCAACTAACGCCCTGTTAAGGGGTGAGCAACGCAATACCAAAGCCGCCGCATACCACCTTAAACACAAAAACCAACGCACAGTAAAAATGCCACGCGTTGCGAATCCCTCTTGAACAGTTTGTTAGGCGACATTTCTACGTTTAACTTCTTTCTCATACGAAGATTCGTTGTATAGCCAAATAGCCCAAAATGCGAAAAACATCCCGATCGTGTAAATGGAGTAATTAAGAGCATTATCCGATAAGAAAATCGTAATGCTTGCAGCATCAGAAGATGGATAAAGGAAAATAACATTAAAAGTCATGTACAAAATGGCTGTGACGAAAGTTGTTCTGAAAAGCCAATTTAAAAATCCTTTCTTTCGAGATTTTTGCCAATTATCAAATGCTTTACCATTCATTAATCCACTCCTTTTCTATTAACTGAAGCTAGATTCACGCCAAGATACTATCACTACTCTATCGTTTATCTCATGTCGCCTAACGCCTTGTTAAGGTGTGAGGCGCGCAATACCGAAGCTCCCGCATAACACCTTAACCACTAAAACCAACGCATAGTAAAAATGCCACGCGTGCCGAATCACTCTTGAACAATTTGTTATACATTTATTCCGCCGCCTCTCGAAGCCAACTATCTAAGGACTCACGCGGATTTAACCTATATGCTCGTTCAACGTTTGTCGCGTCTGGCGGCATGATTTCTGCGTTGATATAAAGTTTATTTCGACAATTTAAGCTATCTAAGTAACCTTCAATATCCAAGCGCTTAAGAGTCGACTCCATCGCAGATAAAAGAACTGCCGTAGTCTCTTCACTAAAACCACATTCAGCGCTCACATTGTCCAAAAGTAGTTCAACATCCGAGAAGTATTCATCGCAGAAACCAAACAACGGTGAGTCTACATATGACCATTTTATTTCTTCTTGGTCTTCAGAGGATGAAGCTTCGGTTTGCAACAGTTCGTCAGACCAAGCCGAAAATATAGGTCGATGCCCCTCTCCAGTTGTGACCAAAGCTACGTAATAGAAGTGATGCTGCGGAAACTCAGACGACAACCTTACTATTATTGATTTGGTCGCCTTGTAGAGCATATTTTCTAGTTGTATAAGTTTCATATTGCTCCAAATGTATAACGCCCTGTTAAGGGGTGAGCAACGCAATACCGATGCTGCCGCATACCACCTTAATCACTTAAGCCAACGCATAGTGAAAATGCCACGTGTTGCGAATCCCTCTTGAACAGCTTGTTAACTGAGCGCCTTTCAGTTTTCGCCGTTCTTTCAGCCACTTTCGCCAAAGCTCATTTTGCTAATTAATGATTAGCAAAGCTAACCCAAATATGTATTTAACCAAAAAATTACCGTTTATCTTTAGTTTGAAATGCGTCTCACAACACCATACTTCGGCGATGTAAGTATGCCGGACTAATCGCGAATGCCTTATATTATTAGAAGGCTTTGTGTCGCCTTTCACATCAGTAAACTTAAGTATCAAACTGAAGTTAGTCACATTAGCTCAGCTAAGGAAACCGACCGAACACGCTAAATCTCTGAACCTAGAAACTGTATCATTGCGCTTTCATATTTTCTGCGCCAGTTAACGCCGCATTAAGGTGTGAGCAGCGCTTGGCTATACTTGAGCGAAGCGAAACTGCCAAGCGTTGCGAATCACTCTTAAATGCTTTGTTAGGTTTTTACTCAAATAGTTCACTAAACTTCTCTGAATTCCAGACTGAAACAACTGGCGAATCTGATACAACCGCTTTGCTAAAACCATACTTTTCGCTTTTAGTAACGAAAGCTATGGGAACGCTTCTATATAGTAAGGCTACTGAATTACCATCAGCCGACCATTGAAAGCTAAAATCTTGCTCTACTGTCTTCTCAATAATTGCTGTTTTGGAAACTAGCCCTTGGTGTAATTGTGGTGGTTCCCCTGCTCTCATTTTCTGCTTCCAAGATTCCTCGGAAACAGGCACGTACTGTATGTACGCAACAGCATCTCTTTCTGGCTTTTGAGTTTGAGGCTTAGTTAGGTAAAGCACCCCAGACTCTTCAAACTCATCGAGAATTGCATAACGTTCGGACACTTCGTTATATGAGCTTAAAAACAAACCCTCAGACATTACTACTCCTGACATCAACGTACACAAAATAAACAGAATTTTCTTCATGTGACTCCGAAAACCTAACGCCGCATTAAGGTGTGAGCAACGCAATGCCGATGCCGCCGCATACTGCCTTAAACACTAAAACCAATGCATAGTAAAAATGCCACGCGTTGCGAATCCCTCTTGAACAATTTGTTATGTGGTTTTCCCACGTAGCCCTATTAAGTTTCCAAATGGGTCCTCAACTTGGCACATTGAAAGCCCATCTTCAATCTCCATTGGCCCTCGATAAAGACACGCACCGAGTTCTTCAAAATGAGCCAGAGCAACACGTAAATTATCTACTGACCAGTAAACAACCGTACCACTTTTACCAGCCCCAACCTTTTTGTCTGCTTGGACTATTTCTAGTGAGAAACCATTTAGATCAAGCGCTGTGAAGTCAAAGTCAGGATGGTAAATCGGAACGGCTTCGGGGAAAGCTTTCTTGTACCATTCAAGCCCTTTCGCTACATCTGGGACATGAACAAGAACCGCTGATGGATTCATAATTTTTCTCCAACCACATAACGCCCTGCTAAGGGGTGAGCAACGCAATACAAAAGCCGCCGCATACCACCTTAATCACTAAATTCAACGCATAGTAAAAATGCCACGCGTTGCGAATCCCTCTTGAGCAGTTTGTTAGTTTGCAAACCCAAAGCGTTGATTTTACGTTATTTTAAGCTTTGCAAACAATAAACCTTATGTGTTTTGATGCACTTAAATCAGGCGTAGTCTCAAAGCGGCGACTCAATGAAACCACGTGGAACAAACAACGCCGCAGAAAACGAACTAACAACACCAAAAAGCGCTTTTGGAAAACCAATCTCACAATACGGACTTTCAACAAAGCCACTGAAACCACATGAACTTACCACACCATAGAAAACGCCATTTCAGCGAGTAGATCGGCTTTTGCACCAACAAACTCAACGAGCAGAGTTTCAGCAAAAAAGTTCGACTCAGTTAACCCCAAAGCCACCGTACCAAAGAACAAATCAACCGTTGAAACGATACCAATTTTGAGTTTACACCACGCAAGTTAACACTAAAATTGAATGCCGATAAGACAATTTCGACTTTAAGCTTTTACCACTAGATCTTGCGATATAGCTGCGTTTTCCTCTTGCAAACTAACGCCGCATTAAGGTGTGAGCGACGCTTGGCTGTACTTGAGCGAAGCGAAAACGCCAAGCGTTGCGAATCACTCTTAAATGCTTTGTTATACAAACGGTTAGTACCACACTAATACCATTGACATTAGCTCAATTTCTATGCACTTTATAATCAACTAGTCACACAAAGCAACACATAATGGAAAAACAAGTTAAAGATAGCCCTGCACGTTCCACAAACCTAGACCGTACAAAGTATGTGGCTTTCGTATTATCCTTTTACACATACTTTGCTGGAGCTCTATATTTTTATGGGATGATGAGTTCTCTTGGATTCAGAGGTGCGTCTTTAGATAGCATCTTTTCTCCTCTTGTATACTCCCAATACTTCGTTGCAGATATTTTATCTAAGACGTTTATTCTGCAAGACCTCAAAGTACTGTTTTTTCCTTTACAGAATACACTGATTGTAACTGTAGTCATTTTTGCAACTGCTCTGTTGATACACTATAAAGTTTGGGAAAAACTTTCTTTAAAAATTAACCGGAGAAGGCAAATTAAGGAGCCGCTTGTTAAACGCAACCTTCCTTTGGCTTCCTTACTCACTTTTCCATTAGTTTACTTTGGTCAATTACTCACTTTAGTTGCATTACTTGTCCTACTTTCACTTATTGCCCTTCCCTTGTTTACCCCATACTCCATGGGGGAAATTGCTGGAAGGAAAATTCTTGAACATAACAATGGTGAAGTATGTAAAAACTTTGATTGGAACTCTGAAGAATACAAAGCTAAAAATATAGTCCTAAGCTGTGACAGAATTCGTGTCACAAAGTCTGGCAAGTCGGTCATTGGTTCTGTAATACATACCGACCAAAAATTTGTATATGCGGTCACTAATGACTTACTTATTCGAGTAAAAGACGACCAAGTAGTATCTTGTGCAGCTAAACAATTCAAACAGGAAAAACAGGCACTAAAACAACAAAATAGGGAGCTAACCTCAATGTCATGCGAAGAGCTATATCTTCCAAATTCAGAGGGAACTATGTAAGTTTGTATAACGCCCTGTTAAGGTGTGAGCAACGCAATGCCAAAGCCGCTGCATACCACCTTAAACACTAAACGCAACGCATAGTGAAAATGCCACGCGTTGCGAATCACTCTTGAACAGTTTGTTAGGCTTTTAACTGTTCTCGCGCAATACTTGGATCTACTATTGTCAAGTCGAGTTCATTTTGGGCTTTATCTCGCATATCTTGAGCCATGTATATTTTTGTATCGTAGGTCACATATAGCCCTCTGTGATTCAAGTAATGATGCTTGAGTGAGTCATAGTCACCTATCCAATTTGATAGATTCTTGCCCGTTTGCCTTGGATTAAGTGTTTTGGGGTCTGGCCCAAACACACCGATAAACTTATCTTCTAACAAAGATGTATGAATACTTCCCAAACCCTCTCTAGGTGTTTCGTCATGAACTGAACCCAATAACGAAGCGTTTAGTCTAAATTCAGCCTGGTCTAATACTACTCCATATTCATCCATCAGCTTTCGAATATTGCTCTTTTGCTCGTTGTCCATTTTTGTAGTGTCAAAACTGAAAACTCGAGAAGAGCTATAAATCTGTATTTTATTTTTTTTACAGTGTTCTAGTAACTGGAAAATTTCTTCTTCATCTTTTCCATCAATAAGTCTTACCCACACACATGTATCAACAGTAATGGAATTCATTAATCCTCCAGAAGCCTAACGCCTTGTTAAGGTGTGAGGCGCGCAATACCGAAGCTCCCGCATAACACCTTAACCACTAAAACCAACGCATAGTAAAAATGCCACGCGTGCCGAATCACTCTTGAACAATTTGTTATACATTTATTCCGCCGCCTCTCGAAGCCAACTATCTAAGGACTCACGCGGATTTAACCTATATGCTCGTTCAACGTTTGTCGCGTCTGGCGGCATGATTTCTGCGTTGATATAAAGTTTATTTCGACAATTTAAGCTATCTAAGTAACCTTCAATATCCAAGCGCTTAAGAGTCGACTCCATCGCAGATAAAAGAACTGCCGTAGTCTCTTCACTAAAACCACATTCAGCGCTCACATTGTCCAAAAGTAGTTCAACATCCGAGAAGTATTCATCGCAGAAACCAAACAACGGTGAGTCTACATATGACCATTTTATTTCTTCTTGGTCTTCAGAGGATGAAGCTTCGGTTTGCAACAGTTCGTCAGACCAAGCCGAAAATATAGGTCGATGCCCCTCTCCAGTTGTGACCAAAGCTACGTAATAGAAGTGATGCTGCGGAAACTCAGACGACAACCTTACTATTATTGATTTGGTCGCCTTGTAGAGCATATTTTCTAGTTGTATAAGTTTCATATTGCTCCAAATGTATAACGCCTTGTTAAGGTGTGAGGCACGCAATACCGAAGGTTCCGCATAACACCTTAACCACTAAAGCCAACGCATAGTAAAAATGCCACGCGTGCCGAATCACTCTTGAACAATTTGTTATACGAATTTTTTCAGTGCCAACACTTGCTGTTCAAATAACTCACAATCTGACTTTGAGTATGACTTAGCGACATTGACCCATTGAACGCCCGTTTCATCTATGTGGCGAAACTCGACTTGAAGTGCATATTTAGAACAACGAAAAAGAGCAAAAACCAAACCTACAACCGTCAGACTAAGAACTAAAACTAGTAGCCATTGTGGCACCTCTTCCAACCTTGGAATAACTAACCAAACTGCCCCTGAAAAAACACACACCCAGAATAAAACTTGACCTAAATTATCAAGAAAACTTAACTTTTTAACCCTAACATTGTTTATCTTAGACAAAGGATATGAGTCTTTCTTAAACCTGAACTCTTTTGAATCCAAGTTAAAATCAGTACTTTTGTACATAATTTCCCTCTATTCGTATAACGCCCTGTTAAGGGGTGAGCAACGCAATACCGAAGCTGCCGCATACCACCTTAACCACCAAAGCTAACGCATAGTAAAAATGCCACGCGTTGCGAATCCCTCTTGAACAGATTGTTATGTCTCTTACTTCATTTCTAACTAGCTATTTTCTAGAAGTGACTTAGCCTGAGCTATTGTTTCTTTAAGCGCCTTAATTTCAGCACGCTGCTGCTTAAATTGTTTATAAAATTCTTCTAACTTTTCACCATCGATCATGACGTTGAATGTCGAGTTGTCCCTGTAGTGAGCCCTAGAAATTGCTCTTGAAACATGAGTTTCGGCAGAAGCGTTCTCTGAAGGTGTCTCGCTAAGTTTGTTGAATTCGGATTGAGTTGGGAAAATCATTTTTATCTCCAAGAGAGTTAACGCGATGATATTTTTACATATCAGTTTGGATTTAAAAGCTTATAAGTCACATTTAGGTATGATTTTTCACTCAGAGACATAACGCCCTGTTAAGGGGTGAGCAACGCAATACCAAAGCCGCCGCATACCACCTTAATCACTTAAACCAACGCATAGTAAAAATGCCACGCGTTGCGAATCCCTCTTGAACAGTTTGTTAGTTTTATTTTACAAGATCCGTATTGTTGAATACTCAAATGTCCCTAAATCTACAGCTAATTCATTTGTGAATGCTTCTTTGTATGCGTTTGCATCAAAGCCGACAAACTTTACACCTTGATCATTGAGAGCTTTAAAGACTTTAACAGCTGCTGATATATAAATTGGGATTATATTTACATAAACCTGCTTTAGCGGATATCTTTCACCTTGGGCATACTTTTTAAGTTCGCCAAAGCTCAGATCATTTTCAAGCTGGTTTAACAATTTCTGGCGATTTTTATCACTCATACGATCTTCAAGAAATGGTGAGCCTAATGAAGCATCAACTCGGAGGTAGAAGTCCTCTAGCTTATATAAGTGCTTCATTTTATGACCACTAGTCAATATGTCGTGGCTTGCGAGCAAAAACTCTCCACCTAGATACTTCTTGTGCCCATCATTTAAGCCCATTTCTTGATTCCAAGTTTTAAATAACAAATGGTTACGGTGATGAACCGCATTTCTCAATAAAATCAGAACTGCTGTATCTGCATGGTCAAAGTAATCAAAAAGATCCTTTGTTACATCATACAAGCTATGGAAAGCTTCAAGCTTTGCTTCCATAGCCCTATCTAAGTTATCAATAGCCTCTTCGGCATCAACCAACTTTAAACGATTGAAATTCATATGTGCTTCGCCATAAATCCTCATGGCATTCGCTAATTTGCTTAACGCTTGTTCTTGTATAACCACTATTTTTCCTACGATAAACTGACGGATAAAACTAACGCCCTGCTAAGGGGTGAGCAACGCAATACAAAAGCCGCCGCAAACCATCTTAATCACTAAATTCAACGCATAGTGAAAATGCCACGCGTTGCGAATCCCTCTTGAGCAGTTTGTTAGTCGCGAGGCACCGAGCGACAATTTTAAGCCGAACTAAACTTTGCGAACAACAAACTTTATGTGCTTTGATGCATTTAACTCAGGCGCAGTCTCAAAGCGGCTACTCAATGAAACCACTTAGAACAAGCAACGCCGTAGAAAACGGACTGACAATACCAAAAAGCGCTTTTGGAAAGCCAATCTCACAGTGCGGACTTGCAACAAAGCCACTGAAACCACGTGGAACTTAAAACACCAGAGAAGACGACTTTTCAGCGAGTAGATCTGCTTTTGAACCAACAAACTCAACGAGCAGAGTTACAACCAAAAACAAATTCTCGATTACCCTGCTCTGTCAGCACCAAAGAACAAAACAACCGTGAGGACACTTGCAAAATTTTGGACTTAAAACCGTTAAAACTGAGTTTTGACCATTGACGATAGATCTGTGTACCAAACAAACTACTGCCAAATTTTTAGGTCAGAAACATGATTTTGACTGCTAGCTTTTTCTGGCGACTAACGCCGCATTAAGGTGTGAGCAACGCTGCCACCTACACTAAACCGTTGCGCCGTAAACACGAAACCCAACCTTGAACTGAAAATGCCAAGCGTTGAGAATCACGCTTAAATGCTTTGTTATGTTTGTTGAATTAGCAGCCGCATTATCTATTAGAAACGACATCTTATTTTTAGTTTCTTACCACTCACAGTAGTTTTTAGAATTAGGCTTGTCCGGATCAAGAATTTGAACACAGAAGTTGTTTGACAGTTTATATTCACCGATAGCTGCTCTTACAGCATCCGATGTAACAGCAGATGAAAAATCAAACAAAAATGGTAAAATATCTCTACTTTTATCCCATTCTTTAGACAAATCTTCCGCAACATCTAAACCCAAATTCCAATGCCCTTCATTCATGCTGGAAAAATCATATAACTTCCATGCTGCAATATCATCCAATGATGCGGAATCTCCAGATTCATAGAAAGAAACTTCTATCTTAGAGTGCCACGGAAACACCCCAATATCGATCAGATCAATTTCTTTATCTGACAACCTTTCAAGGTTTGAACGAAAATATTCGAGAAGGGCTTTCTCTATTTTTTTTATACAATATTCCATTTTTTCCTCGGAGAACATAACGCCCTGTTAAGGGGTGAGCAACGCAATACCAAAGTTGCCGCATACCACCTTAATCACTAAAACCAACGCATAGTGAAAATGCCACGCGTTGCGAATCCCTCTTGAACAGTTTGTTATGTGCTTACTCCAGCAACCCTAGAGACAACAACGACACAACAACATCCATTTGGCTATTATGCACTTTAGACTCGGAGCCACATGACTGAACCCAGAGTTTTTTGATGTTATTTTGCATGCTTGGATTTTCGTTTAGCAGCCTAACTGCCTCTAAAGCATATTGTTTATTTAAAACTGATTTTGTATAGCTTCCTTTGGGCACGCCAACGACAAAGCCACTTTCGGCTAAACCTAGAAAAGCGTTTTTTGGACACTCTTTTTTGATGGAAGTAGCATTGTCCTTGAACTCTTTTTCTGCAGCTGTATTCCAAGCTTCAACTGGACAGACTCCAGTTTGAGCGATGTGAGTAGCTGCTACAGCAACATCACCATATTTGTTCATTTGAACTCCTGCACATAACGCCTTGTTAAGGTGTGAGGCACGCAATACCGAAGCCTCCGCATAACGCCTTAACCACTAAAACCAACGCATAGTAAAAATGCCACGCGTGCCGAATCACTCTTGAACAATTTGTTAGCATACTTTTTCAATGCTCATAGATCATTAAGTGATTCTCTTAGTTTATCCATAGTTTGAATTCCAAGCTCACTACTAACCCAACCGTACTGGTCGCCATGAAACCTAGGGAAAATATGCAAATGGTAGTGATCGAGCTCGTTAAAATGAGGAGTCTCTCCATTGTTTTGCATAAAGCCGATACCATCAGGATTGAACTTAGCTTCTATACGTTTATATAAATCTCTTGCAACGTCGGTGATCTCAAAAAATACAGACTCAGGCAGGTCAATGAAAGTACGGTATTGAGTCTTAGGACAAATTAAAATATGCCCAAAGTTGATTGGATCATGGTCTGCAAAAGCTATAACTTGGTCAGATTCGTACACGATGACCGAGTCAATTTCACGATTAACAATTTGTTCGACTATCGTAGCCATCTGAACTCCTATCAAAGTATGCTAACGCCGCGTTAAGGGGTGAACAACGCTATACCACCCAACTTAAACCATTATGCCATATACACAAAAGCCAAACTTTGAACCAAAACTGCCAAGCGTTGAGAATCCCTCTTGAACGCTTTGTTATGTTTGTTATAACGACTTCACCCGCTCTATTACTTTGTCATATTCATCACGGTGTTTTGAACTGTGCAGGCACTCCTCTTTGGTACTAAAAACAGATCTGTTAGTAACGAAAACACAACGCCAATTAAAACAGCTCTCTGCGCTTTTGAAACTCTATCACGCTGCTATTGCGAATACATCTTAAACGCTTTGTTCTGCTTTATTTTTCTTGTTGATCGCATCAATGATGCCAGCAGCAATAACAAACAAAGTACCATTCAAGAATATCAGTAAACCAACAGTTTCATGAATCGAGCTTTTAGCCCCAGAAAAAACAACAAAGCCCAAAAAGTAAAGTAAAACGCCAACAGCAAAGAATAAAATTTGCATGATAAAGATCCTTATAATTTCAATTAAAAACATAACGCCGCATTAAGGGGCAGCAACGCGCTACCGCCAAACTTCAATTTAACACCGTAAACGCAGATGCCAAGATTTAAATTAAACTCGCCACGCGTTGACTGTCCCTCTTGAATGCTTTGTTAGTTGCCAAGCCTAACGCTTTGATTTGAAGTTAATTGCCGCTTTGCCAACACGAACTTTACGTGTTTTGGCAAACTTAAATCAGGCGCAGTTTCAAAGCGACTGTCACTGAAACCACTTGGAACACAAAACGCCGTAGAAAGCGGACTGACAAAACCTAAGAGCTCTTTTGGAAAGACAATGCTACAGAGCGAGCTTTCAACAAGTAAATCGGCTTCTGAAACAGAAACCCCAAACCACACAAGAAACTAAAACACGATTTTGACAAACCCAAATCGCTAGAAATTGAAATACGGCAACCTAGCCAACAATACACGGACATTAACCCTAAATATTCTGCATTAGCTGAGTTTTCCTCGTTGGTAACTAACGCCGCATTAAGGTGTGAGCGACGCTTGGCTATACTTGAGCGAAGCGAAAATGCCAAGCGTTGCGAATCACTCTTAAATGCTTTGTTAGCAGTAATTTTTGCGTTTAGAATACTAAACTAATGGAGTATAAATTTTAAGGTAAATAAATGGAACAATTGGAGTTCTTCAGCGTACCAAGTCCTTGCGTGGGTGTATGTACTATCGATGCAGAAGGCTACTGCCAAGGCTGTATGCGCAAACGAGAAGAACGTTTTAATTGGTTGAGCATGACTCCAGCGCAACAACTTCATGTAATAAAACTCTGTCGCCAAAGATACATGAGTAAAATGAGGTCTAGAGGACAAACTCAAGACCTATTCGACAAAGTCAAAGAGCATCTCGACAGCAATAACTTACAGCTTGATTTCAATATTAGACATGAAATCGAAGTGAAAGTATTTCAGCAAAATGACCTTGATAGCCTATCTGACAAAGCAATCAGAGCTTTATTTAAGATTCTTGAGATCATAGTATTACCTTTTATTCTATCGTGCTTAGCGACTCTATACATGGAGCAGTCAGATAAAATCCGAACCGTCTTTCAGGGTCTTACATCTACCAAAGAAGTAAAACATGAGATCAGAAATAATACATTTGATAATTCATTTCAAAACTATCGAATAGTTATCGCAACCAAACTAAATCTGAGAGAACACCCCACAACTAAGAGTGCCGTAATGGGGACATTGCCTCTTGGCGATGTGTTAGAAACTTTGGACGCTGAAGACCGACACTGGCTCTATGTCCGAGTAGAATTAGATGGTGAGATAGTCACGGGTTGGGTATATCGCCGTTACACTAAGCGACTAAAGACGCATGGAAGTGCCAGATGATTACTGCTAACGCCTTGTTAAGGTGTGAGGCGCGCAATACCGAAGCTTCCGCATACCACCTTAACCACTAAAACCAACGCATAGTAAAAATGCCACGCGTGCCGAATCACTCTTGAACAATTTGTTATGTACGTGCTAAAGGTACACTACTGACTCCACATTGTTGCCCTCAGGGTCAATCAAAAACGCAGCGTAGTAGTTTGGAGCATAGTGTTTTCGTAAACCAGGCTTACCGTTGCATTTACCACCTAAAGATAACCCCGCTTGATGAAACGCAGAAACTTGTAATTTGTTTGATGCAGAAAAAGCAATATGGCACTTAGAATTACTGACGCCTTTTTCAATTAGAAACCTTACATTTGGCTCGCTCGAAAGCCCAAAGCCAGCAGCATTTTCATCTGACCACTTGAGTTCAATACCCAATGGCTCTAGCACATTCTTGTAAAACACACGACATTCTTCGAATGCAACTACCTTAATTTCAAAATGATCTATCACTCTCAATCCTTTAGAGTTGGTTACAATTTTCCTTAAAGTACATAACGCCTTGTTAAGGTGTGAGGCACGCAATACCTAAGCTCCCGCATAACACCTTAACCACTAAAATCAACGCATAGTAAAAATGCCACGCGTGCCGAATCACTCTTGAACAATTTGTTATGTTTATTACCACCCGCCAGTACGTTATCGTAAATGAGCAGAACAGTTTTACCGGCTAAAAACTTAGCTTTTACCTGCTGCTAAAAAAGCAGAAAATCCCATAAAAACAAAGGATATGAAGAGTGACACCATAGAATATCGAATGACAGTAAACAACCAAGAGCTACTTTCAGGATACTTCGAGATATTTTCGCTACTTCTTACGTAATTAAAGAGAAGCGCACTAGAAAAAGGAACAAACAAAAAGTAGATCGCTTTATATCTACTCGGGTCTATTCTTTTCATCTGCAATCCGAGGGAAATACTACTCCCAAGGAGCACTATCATTGAAGATATGAGCACTAGAAAAGCCGCAAATGCTAGTAACGAATACACATCCATGAACTCTCTTTTCCCACAATAAGCATCTGAATATTAACTATAGTTTTCTACACGCGACTAAGAAACATAACGCCTTGCTAAGGTGTGAGGAACGCAATACAAAAGCTACCGCACAGCACCTTAATCACATAAGCCACCGCAAATTGAAAATGCCACGCGTTACGAATCACTCTTAAGCAATTTGTTAGTACATGCGCTACTTCTATTTATGGGCTCCAAGATATTGAAAAGTGGCATAATATGAAAGGCTTTGAACACTGAAGTGAGACGGGCAACTACAAAACTTAAACTCGGTTAAGAGACGAGAGTTGGCTAGAAGAAAAATGCACTGAGCTGCCCTACTTTCACTGGCTTAAAATTAGAACAGGATTCTATCCTCGTACTTCAACAGCCACACCAAAAGTAATCAAGGTTCTCTCAAAAACCACCTCGAAAATGAAGAAGCACCAAAGAAATAGGTTAAGAGTTAGAAATCGTAAACGGTGAAATCAAAGCGAACACTCCGCATATAGTGCCACCGGAAAGAACGTGAAAGGAACCAACTGAAAGGTGTAAAGGTAAGCACTAAAACAAATAAACACCCAAACTTATGACCTTTGGTGCCAAACCCGTACTAACGCCCTGCTAAGGGGTGAGCAACGCAATACAAAAGCCGAAGCAAACCACCTTAATCACTAAATTCAACGCATAGTAAAAATGCCACGCGTTGCGAATCCCTCTTGAGCAGTTTGTTAGTCGCGAGGCACCGAGCGACAATTTTAAGCCGAACTAAATTCTGCAAACAACAAATTTTATGTGCTTTGATGCATTTAAGTCAGGCGCAGTCGCAAAGCAGCTATTCAATGAAACCACGTGGAACTTACAACACCAGAGAAAACGTCATTTCAGCGAGTAAATTGGCTTTTGTACCAACAAACTCACCGAGCGGAGTTGCAACCAAAAACAGATTTTCGATTGCCCCGCCCTATCACCACCAAAGAACGAAACAACCGCTTGGAAAATAGCAATGCATTGACTTAGAACCGATGAAACTGAGCTTTGACCGTCGAAGATGGAACTATGAACCAAACAACCAGTAGCCAAGTTTTGAGCTTAGAAACATGATTTTGACTGCTAGCTTTTTCTGGCGTCTAACGCCCTGTTAAGGGGTGAGCAACGCAATACCAAAGCCGCCGCATACCACCTTAAACACTAAAACCAACGCATAGTAAAAATGCCACGCGTTGCGAATCCCTCTTGAACAGTTTGTTAACTGGATTTGCAAAGGCGGAGCGCTTGCTCTCCCGATTTTGCGATAATTACACGCTTATTTCTTGTAAGCGTCTTGAGTTTGTCCATTATTAGGGGTTTCGACTTTTTGGGATAGTCCCATAAAAATTTGATGAACTCGATATCAAACCTTTCATCGCAACCTTCAGCTAAATCTGGACGCTTACTACTTAATAATGTTCTCTTTAGTGCTCGATAGATACAGGTATATCGGTTTACATCTAAGAATATTACTGTATCACAAGCTTCAAATCTTATATCAAGGGTGCTCTGATAATTACCATCGATAATCCAACACTCGCTTTCACAAAGACCTTTTTGAATTTTGATCCAGTCATCTTTTGGAGTTTTAACCCAATTTGGTTTCCAATATAGCTGATCGAGATGATGAACAGGCAAATTCAACTCTGTACCTAATAGTGCCGAAAATGTGGATTTACCCGAACCACCGGAACCAATGACCGCAATTCTTTTCATCGGACTTACCTCGTCATCAATCCAGTTAACGCCGCATTAAGGTGTGAGCGGCGCTTGGCTATACTTGAGCGAAGCGAAACCGCCAAGCGTTGCGAATCACTCTTAAATGCTTTGTTAGCCATGTACTCCAATGTCTAAAGAACTTAACAATACTGTGCCAGAGGAAGTTATACTATTAACTCCAGCCTCTATTGCTTCGTCTCTCAAGTTTTTGGCAGCCCAGCCACCACAATAAATATGTATAGGGATTTCATTATCCATCATCCGAATTTCACGAGCTAACTCAATTCCAGCACGGTCTCCTTCCGGTCTTCCCATATCTGATATAACACTGTCATATCTGCCATTTCGGTACATATTTAATGCAGATTTAGTAGACTCCGCCGTTTTCACAGTAACTCCCATAGACTCTAAGTTAGCGATCAAAAATGCATTGTTTTGTGGTTGATCATCTACCCACAATACTCTACTGATTCGTTGACTTTCCGCTCTATGTGATTCATCAATAATTAAGGGAGTATCGTCACGTGACGAAAGAGCATCTACTACTTTTCTTAGGTCACCTATTTCACTTTGCATATCAGAAATAATAATTCTTTGCTGCTCTGTAACTTCATCCATCGTAAGCTCATTACCAGCAACTTTTAGTGTAAATTTCCGTGATGTCGCTGACTCAATTAATGATTTAATCGTGCTTTTAAAAGAAAACAATAAGTACACAAAAATCAAAGGCCACAGGATTTTAGATAAGGCTTCCATGAGCTTTACTAAATCTATTTCCCCAAATATCATTTATATCTCCTATATGGCTAACGCCCTGTTAAGGGGTGAGCAACGCAATACCGAAACCGCCGCAAACCACCTTAAACACTAAAATCAACGCATAGTAAAAATGCCACGCGTTGCGAATCCCTCTTGAACAGTTTGTTATGTGGTTTTCCCACGTAGTCCTATTAAGTTTCCAAATGGATCCTCAACTTGGCACATTG
>NZ_JAWOTT010000038.1:13950-18573 GCF_033338995.1 Vibrio sp. Vb0304 | reverse complement strand
CAAATTCTTTTTTCTCTCTTCCCGACTCGCTGTGTGACTTTCGTCTCACTCCGTGTCGGTGGATGCGCAGTATAGGGGGTTGAGAAATTAGCACAAGCGTTTTTTGCAAAAAAACTTTCAACCGAACAAATAACAAGCATTCTGCATAGATACTCAACGATCTTGTCTAATATTTCGGGTTGTAGAGGATCTTTTCATGAAGAAATACCTGACTTCCGCATTAAAAGATCGCCTATTTCTTTGTGATTTCGGTTACTGATCTTATCTCTCTTGGTTCTTTTTTCTCTTTTTACCTATATAAAGATGAAAAAAAAGAGCAGAACGATGCGAACTGCTCTTTTGGTCTTTGCTTTTTATTTGGGGTACTTCAGGTGAAGTCTTGGAAAAGTGTTTCTTCTATATATAGAAGAAAAGATCAGAGCATCCTTGCCCTTCTCTTTACGACAGATTAGTTAGGGGTATATCTAAATGTCGTTATTGTTCGATGACGCATTGAGCTCGTAAGAGTGGAGCATGCTTGCATTCCCAATGGCGTCATCTTCGAGAGGAACTTAGTTCTTCAATACTTTTACGGTGTAGCTACCATCTTTTTGTTGGTATAGGCCGTGGATGTCGGTTTCGAAACCTGGGTAATGCGCACCGATCTCACAAAGCATCTCTAGGAAGTCCAGCACAGGGCGAGACTCTTGAGTCACCATTTCACCAGGAAGTACTAGTGGCACACCTGGAGGGTAAGGAAGGATCATGTTCGCACTTACGCGGCCAACCATTTCTTCCAGTTTAATTTCTTCGATGTTGCCACGAAGCTCTTCTTGCCATGCTGCGTGTGGTGTTACTTTCATTTCTGGAAGTACATCGAACGCTTTGTACATTAGCTCTGGTAGGTTGTATTTCTTAGTTAGGTCATGAATTGCTTGTGCTAGTTCTTGAACGCGCATGCCTTCATAGAAGCTTGGGTCTTCGTTGTATAGCGAAGGTAGGAAGCTCTTGATGGTTAGGTTCAAGTCGTAGCCACGTTTAAATTCAGTTAGGCCGCGTAGCAATTGCATTGCTTTTGATTTGTCGATACCGATTGAGAATAGGAACAACAAGTTGTATGGACCTGTTTTCTCTACCACGATGCCGCGCTCGTCTAGGAATTTAGCCACCAGCGAAGCAGGAATACCCGATTCTTCTAGTTCGCCTTCTTTATTCATCCCCGGAGTCAGTAGCGTTACTTTGATTGGGTCAAGATACATGTGGTTGTCATCCATGTTCTTGAAGCCGTGCCATGTGTCGCTAGGGTCTAGTTTCCAACATTCCGTGGTATCGATGTTTTCTGGTTGCCATACATCGAAGAACCAGCTGTCACTTTCTGCTTCTAGACGTTTGATCTCTTTACGGAAGCGGATTGCGCGATCGATAGAGTCTTGCATCAACTTCTTACCAGTGTTGCCGCGCATCATTGCCGCTGCAGTTTCAGTAGAAGCAACAATGCCGTACTGAGGTGAAGTTGAAGTGTGCATCATGAATGCTTCGTTGAAAGATTCTTTATCAAAGTCACCTTTCACGTGAATCATTGAAGCTTGTGAGAACGCTGCCAACAGTTTGTGTGTTGATTGTGTTTCGTAGAACACTTTGCCTGGCATCGCTTCACCACTCATACCACATTTACCTTCGTAAATTGGGTTGAAGTTAGTGTAAGGCACCCAAGCACTGTCGAAATGGATGTGTTTACAATCTAGCGACTCTTTGATGAATTGCGTGTTGTACAACAGACCATCGTAAGTTGAGTTAGTCACTACTGCGTAAGTTGGTGCTGTTGCACCTGGTGTTTTCGCCACTTTCTCTGCGATTACATCGCGGCTGAATTCACTTTGTGGAATACCACCAAGGATGCCGTATGCGTTACGAGTTGGGCGGAAGTAGATTGGTGTCACGTCGCTCATCATCATTAGGTGAGTCAGAGATTTGTGACAGTTACGGTCAATCAGTACTGTGCTGCCCGCAGGTGCTGAGTACATGCCAACGATTTTGTTCGATGTAGACGTACCGTTAGTTACGATGTACGAACTGTCTGCATTGAATGTACGTGCGATGTATTCTTCTGCATCTTTATGCGGACCTGAGTGGTCTAGTAGAGAACCTAACTCAGGCATTGAGATTGATACGTCCGCTTTGAATGTGTTTGGACCGTAAAAATCGTAGAAGATGCTACCAGCAGGGCTTTTCTGGAATGCAGTACCGCCCATGTGACCTGGAGTACAGAAGGTGTATTTACCTTCTTCTACGTATTTGAATAACGCTTTAGTGAATGGAGGCATGATGGCATCTTTGTATGCCTCAGTCGCTTGGTTGATTTTGATAGCGATGTCGTCAGCCATACCTAAAGCGTACTCGAAGAAGCTCACGTTTAGACGTAGATCTGTTAGTGAAATGTCTAGAGTAGACTGTTCGTTAGCAAATGCGTGAACAGGCAGTTTTTCGTTGATTTGGCTGATACGTTCACATAGCTCTAGTGAGTATTTATCCCAGTCGAACAGCACACCGCAAATGCGTGGGTTCATCTCAATCATTTTGATCAAGTCTTTATCATCTACTGGGTAAACCACTTCGTAGCCCGCTTTCTCAAGAGCAGCGTGAAGTTGACGAACTGGCTCTTCTTTAAAGAACACACCCATGTGGTTCAAGATAGCGAATATATTCATTTGGACATCTCCAAGGCGAATGAGGGCGCTCTTTGCCATTTACAGGCAATGAGTAAGGTGAGCGCCGCGTGAATTTGGGTTTTATGGGCTGGCACCGTAGTGCCAGCGTTTTGGGGATTAGTTGCTTGCTTGGGCAGGCATGTCGTCAGCGTGCATTTTCACGTACTGAGCAAGACCTGCTTTTTTGCTGTAGAACATCAAGATAACTAGAGAAACGATGAAGGTTGCTGTTAGCGTACCGCCCTCTGCACCTGCTAGTGCGATGAAGCAGAACAGACAAGCCACACCAGAGAACAGCATTACGAAGCCGTTGCGTGTTGTCATACCTTCGAAGCGAATCAAGTTAATGCTTGAGTAGAAGTAAGGCAGCATCGTTAGTAGAACTGCGTCAGTCGTTAGTTGGTTGAACAGGTCTGATGCGTGCGCTGTTTTAGAGCTGAAGAACATCAGTACAACCATCAGTGCAGTCATCTTGATTGACGCAAGGATTAGACCTTTCTTAGGTACACCGTTTTTGTCAGTTTCGCCGTAGATTTTAGGGAAGTTGCCGTCGTTTGCTGCGCGTTTACCTGCTTCACCTACTAGCATCATCCAAGAACCTAGCGAAGTGAAACATGCTAGCGCTGTGAATGCTGATACGAATGGTGCTGTCCAGCTACCGAATAGCTCAGTGGTTGCTAGTGCAAATGGCGCACCTGATGCCGCAACTTCTGACGCTGGGAACATACCGCTGATCATTTGAGTTGATAGGATGTAAATCACACCTGCGATACCAGTACCCAACATAGTTGCTAGTGGTACAGTACGTTTAGGGTTTTCTACCATACCAGTCGATACCGCTGCTGATTCCACACCTACGAATGACCATAGACAGATAAGAACCGCTGTTACTACCGCGTGGCTGTCAGTGCCTGCTGATACGTTCCAGTTTTGGCTGTAAAGCGCAGTATCGAAGTGCGTCCAACCAAATGCAGCTGTACCAACAACTGGGATAAGGATAAGAACTAGACCAAGCGTACATAGACGGCTTACCCAGCTACCACCAAGTAGGTTGACGAAAGTGAAGATCCATACCGATGCAATCGTCGCAATACCTGCTGGGATTGGGTTATTAAGCACAGGGAAGAATACTGAAAGGTAAGAAACACCTGTAATGGCAATAGCCAGGTTACCAATCCAGTTCGCGTGGTAATAAAGAACGCCCGTTTGGAAACCAAATACCGGAGACACTTCGCCAGCATAAGCGATAGGACCACCTTCTTGTGGGTTTTTGGTTGCCAGACGAGCGTAAACGAACGCCAGACTCAGTGCACCGACCAAACAGATCAGCCAACTGAAGATTGAAACAGAGCCTACAGAGGCAAGACTAGAAGGTAATAGTGCAATACCACTACCCATCATGTTACCGGCTACGACACCCGTACAGGCAATAAGGCCGATTTTTTTCGCATTCGATGACATAACATCTCCAAATCTATTCTACTCGAGTCAACATGACTCAAACTGAATGGTAATTAGCGAGATGCTATGAGGAAGAACCTGCTCGACCTCGCTAAATTTCGAAGTGAAGACTACGCCCAAAAACTGAGAAAAAAATAAACTTGGGGTTATCAATAAAATGATTAGTTCATCAACATCAAGTTGAGATAAACATGATAAACACAAAAAAATAAAACTATATTATTCATACAGTTACAAGAAAAACATCAAACCTTCTACCGATAGATAAACTCTCATCAACTCGTTGGTCATCGCGATAAAAGTTATCAACCTCTATCAACTTCCCCATCCCGAAGGGTTAATTCCCTGAAGTGTTGATTCCATAAATCTCTCCCTGATCGCGCTTCTTGACCCAAGTCAATATTCATCTCGCATGCAAGAAGGCACCAAAATCATTCTCGCCACATAACTCATCCAGACACTTCATACAATCAAT
>NZ_JAWOTT010000038.1:0-13850 GCF_033338995.1 Vibrio sp. Vb0304 | reverse complement strand
AGAGATAGAGATAGAGATAGAGATAGAGATAGAGATAGAGATAGAGATAGAGATAGAGATAGAGATAGAGATAGAGATAGAGAAGCAAAGCGGGTATGCATTCCCGTTGCAAGCTTGCGTTGTTAGCTCCTTCGTAAGTCATTGCCCCACCGCCCCACCCTTTTCACTTTTCGACAGCGACAAAAAAGCCCCTCATCGAAATGAGGGGCTAGCATTAGGCTGACGTTGAGTCCGAGAGAATTAAAGCATTCGAACGACAGAAGGGTGAACGGCGCGATACATGGCGTAATCAATCGCCTTCATGTTACTTGGGAAGACCAAGTTTTCGCACAGCAGGTACGTCTCAACCGACGTATCAATATAGAAAGCTTCACTGTAAGACTCACTGGCTAAATCCAGATCACCATCCAATTCGGCGTGCTTACCGCGAATCACATAGGAAAGCACTGAATCACGTAACCTCAATGCCTGTCCGAGATGCCGCTTGGCTAACGCCATGTCACCAATGATGGTTTCGTGCAGTGCTAAAGCTTCGTAAATTCGCGGTTGAATTGGCCCCACCATCATTTTCACATTAGTCTCTAGTGCTTCACTGAGCTGCTGCATTCGCCCTTTCTTCAACTCGTGTGAGAAATCAAGTGCCTTTTGTACATGGTAAGCAATCAACAACTCAGCTTGAACGTAAGCATTATCCGGCTCGATTTCTAAAATGTTTTCCATCAAGTCGATACCTTGGCGGAATTGTTTAGTATCAGAGACATTAAGGTAATGGTTAGCCTGAACAAACAACTCCAACGCGTCGGGATTCATTGGCATTCCCGCCACCAGCATCGTAGATTTCAATTTGGCATCCGACACTTTCAGCACTTGCATCAAATCCAACGACGCTTGTTGAAGCACTGTCTTTAAATGACTACTGGTTAACGCGTATTGACGACTAAACAACACTTTTTCAGATGAGTTATTGCGATATTCCACCTCTAAAAAGCTGCCACCGTCATTCTCACGAACTCTCACCACAACCGATTTACCAGGTACAATGCCAGAAGTAAACGACGCCTTCTTTAGCATGACTCGGTAATCACTGACTTGAGCAATGTCGGACATCAACTTTTGGGCGAATCCGTCTGCCAAATCGTAGCTTAATCCTTCATTCGTAAAATTATCTTGAAACTTGAACTCAATCAGATGGGTATCGATGGCTTGGGTAATACGCACTTCCGACTGCTTGTAGGTAAACACGCCCATCACTACGACCAACATACTGATCCAGATGAAGTTCATAATTCCCAATCGCCAAGGGCTGATTTTGTTTTTGCTCTGAGGTGCTTTTTTCTCTTTTGACATCTCGCAGACTGCGCGAGTTAGAGGACCGGCAGGAAAGGTAACGGCTGGTGCTATAGGTAGACAATCCTCTTCCGATTCTTCAACAGAAGGTGGGATCTCTTCATTTTGCCGACTTGTGACAAACTCTTCATGCGTCATAGTAACCACGTTCGCTACCAGCTTATAGCCACGCTTGGGCACCGTGATAACGTAGTTGGTATTTTCCTCTCGACCGTCACGTAGTAGCTTACGCAACTCAAAGATGGATTGAGTCACCACTTGATCGGTCACAATCGCTCCAGCCCAAACGTACTGAATCAATTCCTCGCGGTTGAACACCTCATTCGCATGCTCCGCTAAGAAGTGCAAAAGATTAATTAAGCGTGGCTCAACAGTAACTTCCCTATCTTGTCGATACAGCTTATTTTCATCAACGCTCAAAACCCAGTCATTGATTTGAAAATAGACTCCAACCATGTATGAAAACTCTCGTATCTACAGACAGCGTTACGCTAGGAATCAGACAATGGTCGATTCCTACAAGTAACTAAAGGCAAGATTATAGGTGGGAAAGCAGCATGTACCTAGAAAAGCAAGTCGCCAAAAATGCAAACTTAAGTTAAGTGATGCAAGAATGAGACTACTCAAGTGCGGCAAGGATAGAGCAATGTGTGGCGTCATCGTCTGTATGACCACAACAAGCATCATTAATCTTCTTTAACGCTCGGCGAATTTTCGTCAGCTCGTTAATTTTCCCATCAATCAGCTCTAACTTGGCAGAAGTAATGGCTTTTACCTCTGCACAGCTGTGTTCTGTCGCTTCTAACTTAATTTCTAACAGGTCTTTAATTTCATCCAGACTCAAGCCAAGATCTTTACCTTTGAGGATAAAGTGCACCTGCTTTTGATTCTCTTCATCATACAAGCGATAGCCTGACTCACTTCGTCCTGCGGGTTTTATTAGCGCGTTTTTCTCGTAGAAACGCAATGTATCGGCAGTCACACCACAACGTTTTGCCAGTTCACCTATCTGAAACATAACTTTCCCTATTAACTATCTCGTTACTTTTAAAGCTAAAGAACGACTTTTTTGCAATTATTTTTGAGATGCCAAACGATTGCGCGAGCTTTTTTGTAATAAATTGGTTAGAATACGCGCCATCAAATGTGGAGACTGTTTTCTAACCAGAAAACACCCTGCAAAGGTCTTTACCAAAACTGGCCAATATTTTACCCCAAGAGGTAAAAACAAGTTCATTTTTGGCAAACATCTTTAACTCCGTGAATTTGAGGAAAATGGAAGCATGAATAACGCTCGTCCTATTCGCCGTGCGCTTATCAGCGTATCAGACAAAACAGGTATTGTTGAGTTTGCGCAAGCTCTTGCTGAGCGCGGTGTCGATATCCTATCTACTGGTGGTACAGCTCGCCTACTTGCCGAACAAGGCATCGCCGTAACCGAAGTCTCTGACTACACTGGTTTCCCAGAAATGATGGACGGCCGCGTTAAAACGCTTCACCCAAAAGTTCACGGTGGTGTGCTTGGTCGTCGTGGCCAAGATGATGACGTGATGGAAAAGCACGGCATCAACCCTATCGATATGGTTGTCGTAAACCTATACCCATTCGCAGAAACCGTTGCCAAAGAAGGCTGTACACTAGCCGACGCTGTTGAAAACATCGATATCGGCGGCCCAACAATGGTTCGTTCTGCAGCGAAAAACCACAAAGACGTGACTATCGTTGTTAACGCAGGTGATTACGGCCGCGTAATTGCAGAGATGGACGAAAACGACAAATCTCTCACTCTCGAAACTCGCTTCGACCTTGCCATCGCTGCTTTTGAACACACTGCCGCTTACGACGGCATGATCGCAAACTACTTCGGCACTATGGTTCCATCTTACGGTGAGAACAAAGAAGGTGATGAAGAGAGCAAATTCCCTCGTACGTTCAACCAACAGTTCGAGAAGAAGCAAGACATGCGCTACGGTGAGAACAGCCACCAAGCAGCCGCATTCTACGTTGAAGCAAACCCACAAGAAGCATCCGTTTCTACTGCTCGCCAAATCCAAGGTAAAGCCCTTTCTTACAACAACATCGCAGACACGGACGCCGCACTTGAGTGTGTGAAAGAGTTCAACGAGCCAGCATGTGTAATCGTAAAACACGCAAACCCATGCGGTGTTGCTCTAGGTAAAGACATCCTAGAAGCGTACAACCGCGCTTACCAAACTGACCCAACATCTGCATTCGGCGGCATCATTGCATTCAACCAAGAGCTAGATGCTGAAACAGCAACCGCTATTGTTGAACGTCAATTCGTTGAGGTCATCATCGCTCCTTCTGTTTCTTCTGAAGCGATTGAAGTGGTTGCAGCGAAGAAGAACGTGCGTCTACTTGAATGTGGCGAATGGACAACGAAGACAACTGGCTTTGACGTGAAACGCGTGAATGGCGGTCTACTGGTTCAAGACCGAGACCAAGGTATGGTGAGCCTAGACGATCTAAAAGTGGTTTCTAAGCGCCAGCCAACAGAAGAAGAGCTGAAAGATGCACTGTTCTGCTGGAAAGTAGCGAAATACGTGAAATCTAACGCAATCGTTTACTCGAAAGGCGACATGACTATCGGTGTAGGTGCTGGCCAAATGAGCCGCGTTTACTCTGCGAAAATCGCAGGCATCAAAGCTGCAGACGAAGGTCTACAGGTTGAAGGTTGTGTAATGGCATCAGATGCATTCTTCCCATTCCGTGACGGTATCGACGCGGCTGCAGAAGCGGGCATCAAGTGTGTGATCCAACCAGGTGGTTCTATGCGTGATGACGAAGTTATCGCAGCGGCAGACGAACACGGCATGGCGATGATCTTTACCGGTATGCGTCACTTCCGCCACTAATCCTCTCGTCTTCACTGGGACGATAACTGCGTTGACGGCGTTCACTTATCCTAATCACATAGCATACTATGCTCATAGGAATAAGTTCACTTGTCGCCTTGTCCTCGTCCCACTGAATTAGAGAGGCCATACTCAGGTCTTTGCGAAATATCTGAGTTTGAGCAAACGGTATTTATAAGATTAAGGATTTTCATATGCGAGTTTTAATCATTGGTTCAGGCGGTCGTGAACATGCGCTAGGTTGGAAAGCGGCACAAAACCCAAATGTTGAGACTATCTTCGTTGCACCAGGCAACGCAGGTACAGCACTAGAGCCAAAACTAGAGAACGTAAACATCGATGTAGAAGACATCGCTGGCCTTGTTGCTTTCGCCAAAGAGAAGGCGATTGAACTGACTATCGTTGGCCCAGAAGCACCATTGGTTATTGGTGTGGTTGATGCGTTCCGCGAAGCGAGCTTACCAATCTTTGGCCCTACCCAGGCCGCAGCGCAACTTGAAGGCTCTAAAGCGTTTACCAAAGACTTCCTTGCTCGTCACCAAATCCCAACGGGTGCCTACGCGAATTTCACTGAAATCGAGCCTGCACTGGCTTACGTGCGTGAGCAAGGTGCACCGATCGTGGTGAAAGCCGACGGCCTTGCAGCTGGTAAAGGCGTGATTGTGGCAATGACGCTAGAAGAAGCTGAGGACGCAATCAAAGACATGCTAGCAGGCAACGCATTTGGTGATGCTGGTAGTCGTGTCGTTATCGAAGAGTTCCTAGATGGTGAAGAAGCAAGCTTCATCGTGATGGTCGATGGTGAGAACGTTCTGCCTATGGCCACCAGCCAAGACCACAAACGCGTAGGCGACAAAGATACTGGTCCTAACACCGGTGGTATGGGAGCATACTCTCCAGCTCCAGTGGTGACACAAGAAATCCACAACCGCATCATGGAAGAAGTGATTTACCCAACCGTACGTGGCATGGCCGCTGAAGGTAACCCTTACACTGGTTTCCTATACGCGGGTCTGATGATCGACAAAGACGGCACTCCGAAAGTGATCGAGTACAACTGCCGCTTCGGTGATCCTGAGACACAACCTATCATGATGCGCATGGAATCAGATCTTGTTGATCTGTGCCTAGCGGCAATCGACGAGAAACTGGATCAAGCGGAATCGAAGTGGGATCCACGAGCATCGATTGGTATCGTGCTAGCAGCCGGTGGTTATCCAGCAGCGTACAACAAAGGCGACGTTATTTCGGGTCTGCCACAAGTTGAAATTGAAGGCGAAAAAGTCTTCCATGCTGGTACAGGTAACAAAGATGGCGACATCGTGACAAACGGTGGTCGCGTTCTTTGTGCAACGGCACTTGGCAACAGCGTATCAGAAGCGCAGCAGCGTGCTTACGAGCTTGCAAAACAGATCAGTTGGGATGGCATGTTCCATCGCAACGATATCGGCTACCGTGCAATTGCACGTGAGCAAGAAAAATAAAAACAACATAAGTTGGCTAAAAAACAAAAGGCGCACTCAGCGCCTTTTTTTATTGTTCGAGAGAATGCGAAGCAATGTTTATTCAGAGATCAACTTGGGCCGAGAAACACAATCAAAGTCATCGTCATTGAGCATCAACAGTTCATCGACCATTGCTTTGTTTCGTGACTGCTTGCCGACAAAAGCCACATAACTGTCTACCGATGAGAGACGCTCGATAATAAATTTTGGCAACGTCTGATTAAACTCGAGTGTCGAGAACACCTTACCTTTGCAGGTTTCAAACGATTGACCATTCCAATAACCTTGAATAAGGCTCTTATTGTTACGAGACTGCGCCTTAACCGATGCCACTACGTCATTCGCTTCTGCTTTGTAGCGCTCTAATTGGTCATGCTGAAGTGGTAAGACTTTACGGTTAACACGATATTTTTGGTAAACCGCTTCGCCATCTTTATTGAAACGGATGTGGATTTGAAAAGGCACCAACTCTTGTTTGGTATCAACTTGCTCGCCTTTTCGAATCAACTCTCGCAACTCACCTTCATCCCAGCGATAATCACTCTGGAACCAACCATTGTCCCCCATAGTCACATAATCAGCCGCCGTACTCACACGAGTGAGTTTCTCTGTCATCCAGTACAAGCTGCTAGCATCTCCCGCAACTTTACCACCAGAAAAATGCGTGAATTGTTCTAAATTAGGAGTTTCAACCGATGAACAGCCAAAAAGGGTAAGGCTAGATAGGAGAAGTGAAGTGAGTAGATGTTTTTTCATGAAATTGCACCGAGGCAGGATACCTCGGTGCATTCTAACTTAGTTTACTGATTCTTTCAGCGCTTTACCTGCTACGAATGCTGGTACGTTAGCTGCTGCGATTTGAATCTCGTCACCAGTCTTAGGGTTACGACCAGTACGTGCAGCGCGGTGGTTTACTTTGAATGTACCAAAACCAATTAGTTGAACTTGGTCACCCTCTTTAAGTGCGCCAGTTACACCATCAAGAGTCGCTTCAAGAGCAGCTTTTGCTTGTGCTTTTGATAGGTCTGCTTTCTCTGCGATAAAGTCGATTAATTGGGTCTTGTTCATTAGGTTTCCCTTCTCATAGGTTATCGAATTCGTCTCACTCTAAAACATAAATGCCCCATCTGGCAAAGGTTTGTAAGCGATCTTTCGATTTTCTGACGTACTTTTAGCCATAATATGAGTAATAACTCACAATTTGTTACCACATACCCCCTGAAAACCCTTGCTTTCCAAGGTATTTGGACCAATTTATAAGTCACTTTTGCGGTTATAATAGCTGCAAATAACCACTATCAAACTACATTCAAGGGCAACTATGCTGCTGTTATCCATTTATATCTCTATTGCAATCGGCATTTCGTTTATCTGTTCGGTGCTGGAGGCGGTACTGCTGAGTATCAGTCCGAGCTACATTGCGCAGCTCAATCAACAGGGGCATCCCGCAGCTGGGCAATTGGCTAAGCTGAAATCAGATATCGACCGACCACTGGCATCTATTCTGACTTTAAACACCATCGCTCACACTATCGGCGCGGCCACTGCTGGTGCACAAGCTGCGGTTGTATTTGGTAGCGAAGCATTAGGTATCTTTTCGGCAGTGCTGACATTGGCGATCTTAGTGCTTTCAGAAATCGTACCGAAGACGATTGGCGCGACCTACTGGCGTCAGTTGGCACCCACTGCCGCGGTCGCATTGCGTTGGATGGTATGGGCGCTTACACCCTTTGTTTGGTTCTCAGAGCAAATCACCAAGCGTCTTGCTCGTAACCACGAAGCTCCGAAGATGCGTGATGAGCTGTCTGCAATGGCGATTCTGGCACGTGAAAGCGGTGAGTTTGCCGAGGGTGAATCAAAAATCTTAAGCAACTTGCTTGGCATCCAAGATGTACCCGTAACGCAGGTTATGACGCCACGACCAGTAGTATTCCGTGTCGATGCCACAATGACCATCAATGAGTTCCTAGAAAAACACAAAGATACGCCTTTCTCACGCCCATTGGTTTACAGCGAGCAGAAAGATAACATCATAGGTTTTGTGCATCGCCTTGAGTTGTTCAAACTACAACAATCAGGTTGTGGACAGAAACAGTTGGGAGCAATCATGCGCCCAATTCAAGTGGTGCTAAACAATACCACTTTACCTAAAGTATTCGACCAGATGATGACTCATCGCTTACAGCTGGCACTTGTTGTTGATGAATACGGTACCGTGCTAGGTTTGGTAACGTTGGAAGATATTTTTGAACACCTCGTAGGCGAGGAGATCATCGACGAAGCAGATAAAAGCACTGACATGCAGGAGCTGGCTTACCAACGCTGGGAAAGCTGGAAAGAAATGCACGGCGTAATCGAAAGCCGCGATGACGATGAAGAAGATAATGAGCCGGAGAAGCAGGATAAAGAGCCAGAAGCTCAAGAGCCACCGAAACCCGACTCGAAAGAATCGTAATCAGCATTAGGTATAACAGCTTAAACGCACAAACAAAAAAGGCATCCAGTTAGGATGCCTTTTTCTATTTATTCAACAATTAAAGCGCAATACCGATGTTGCTCACACCTTCTTCACGTAGCTCTTCACGCAAATCTTTAATCAAGCTGATGTCACGTTCTACCGCTTCACGCAGCGGACGGAAGATAGCCCACTGGACGTCCCACTCTTCACATACGGCTTCGTTTTCTTTCTGGTTGTCGTTAGTGATTGGCTCTGCGCCTTGTGCTTGCTCTAGATCAGCAACGGTTTGTACCGACTGTTGACTCACTTTAAGCATTGAATCGAAAAGGTAGTCGCGGTCCAATAGACCATGCAGTAACGTAGACAAACCCTGACACGCGTCCATCGCTGGGTAAACGCCGTAAAAATCGAACTCATCCGCACTTGGGAACAACTCTTCTAACTTCTCCAATTGACGTTCGAAGTTAATTTTCGCGTTCTTAACTGTCAAAATTTCCCATACACTATCAAGAATCGCTCGGTAAGCACGCGGGTCAGCAAATTCTGTATTCTCACAAAACATCGCATAGTTTGGATACATGCGTTCACACAGACACGCCATAAAGGTAATTTGTTGCCAAGGTTCTAGTTTTTCTAAACGAACCTGAAGAGGATTCTTAAGCATAGTCACTCAATCATTGAAGAAAAAAACAGCGAAAGTGTACTTGATTCATCACAGGGAAAAAAGTTAATGCCGCATTCAAATCAGATTTTCCTGCTCTCAGAGCATCGCGACACCTACAAAACGTTACTGGCAGAGAAAAATCTGCCCGATCTTTGCCTCACCGACCAACCAGAAGCCGCTCAGATCGTACTAGCGGATCCACCCTTACTATCACAAAGCTTAGACGAGTTTTCACAGCTTGAATGGGTACAATCCACGTTTGCTGGTGTCAACGCCTTAACATCCCCTAGCCTTCGTCAGGACTATACTCTAACTAACGTTCGAGGCATCTTTGGTCCACTGATTGCTGAATATGTTTTGGGTTACAGTATTGCCCATTACCGCCACTTTGCCCGATACCACCAGCAGCAACAAAACAAACAATGGCAGCCTCACCTGTACACGTCATTAAAAAGTAAAACCATGGTAATTCTTGGTACCGGTAGCATTGGGGGCTATCTGGGCAACGCCGCTAAAGCAATGGGGATAAAAACTATCGGTATTAACCGCACAGGTATCCCTACTCTAGGCGGCGAGTTTCATCAGACCTTTCATATCAATGAACTAAGTAAGGCATTTGAGCAAGCCGACATCGTTGTGAATACTCTACCAAGTACACCTGAGACGCGACAGTTACTTAATCGTCAAACGCTCAGCCAACTAAATCAGGCGTTATTGTTTAACGTAGGTCGTGGCGACGTACTGGATGAGGCAGGGTTGCTCTTCGCTCTGAAAAACCGTTGGGTAGAACACGCCTTCTTAGATGTGTTTGAGCAAGAACCGTTGTCGGTAGAGCATCCATTTTGGAAACTACCGCAAGTCACCATCACTCCACACATTGCTGCGCTGAGTTTTCCCGAGCAAGTCATCGAGATTTTTGCTGACAACTATCTACGCTGGCGCGATGGGTTTTCATTAAATTATCAAGTGGATTTCGAAAAGGGTTACTAAGAATGTCGTTAGACGAGCTATTGCAGCAAGTGAGGGCCTGCCAGATATGCGCGGATAACTTACCTTTGGGTGCAAACCCTGTCGTGCAAGCAGCAAAAGGGGCACGCATCCTAATCATCGGTCAGGCCCCTGGCACACGTGTACACAAAACCTCGATACCTTGGAATGACCCAAGTGGTGATCGATTACGCCAATGGCTCGATATCGACAAAGACGTTTTCTACGACCCAAATAAAATTGCCATTGTCCCAATGGGATTCTGTTATCCAGGCAAAGGGAACTCTGGTGATTTACCGCCTCGTAAAGAATGTGCGCCCACTTGGCATAAAAAGATTCTTGAGCAACTGCCCAATATAGAGCTCACTCTACTAATTGGTCAGTACTCGCAGCAGTACTATCTCACTAACAAACCAAAGACGCTCACGCAAACTGTTCAGCAATGGCAAGATTGGGAACCGGACTTTATCCCGCTCCCTCACCCATCCCCACGCAATACATTGTGGTTAAAGAAGAATCCTTGGTTTGAATCTGACGTCGTGCCATACCTTAAAAAACGCGTTCACTCGATGCTTTAGGTTACCCATGATCTAATTGCTTGTTTATCTGTACAAGAAAATTAGAACATAAACCAGAAATCATAAGCATTTGTTTATATTGAATTTTAATGTCTAATGTACAGCTAGAGTAGTAATTAGATCATAGTAGGCCAAATACTACCAGAGCTGTACGGCCTTGAGTTTTAGGTAAAAAAATACCGGCACTGAATGCCGGTATTTGATTTCAAAAAAATCTAACTTACTTGTGGTATGGCTTAGATAGCTCGTGTACCGCATCCACAAAGACGCCCGCGTTTTCTGGCGGCACATCCAAATGGATACCGTGCCCTAGGTTGAACACATGACCAGTACCTGCATCACCAAAACCTTCTAGAATACCCGCGACTTCTTCACGGATACGCTCTGGTGAAGCGTAAAGCATTGATGGGTCCATGTTACCTTGCAGAGCCACTTTATCACCGATACGTACTTTCGCGTCTGCAATGTTGATTGTCCAGTCTAGACCAACCGCATCACAGCCCGTTGCTGCGATTTGCTCAAGCCACATGCCGCCATTCTTAGTAAACAGTGTGACTGGCACGCGACGACCGTCGTTTTCACGAATCAGACCATCTACAATCTTGTGCATGTATTGCAGTGAGAACAGATTGTAATCACGAGGCGTTAGTACGCCACCCCATGTGTCAAATACCATTACCGATTGCGCACCCGCTTTAATTTGCGCGTTTAAGTACTCGATAACGCTGTCTGCCAGCTTATCTAGAAGTAGGTGCAGAGTTTGTGGTTCCGCGTACATCATCTTCTTGATCTTGGTAAACGCTTTAGAGCTACCACCTTCGATCATATACGTCGCAAGAGTCCAAGGACTACCAGAAAAACCAATCAGCGGCACTTCACCCTTCAGGTCTTTACGGATCTGGCGTACTGCGTTCATTACGTATTGCAGTTCACCTTCAGGATCTGGCAAACCAATTTTTTCCACGTCGGCTTTGCATGTAATTGGGTTATCAAAAACAGGTCCTTCACCCGCAGCAAAACGCAAACCAAGCCCCATTGCATCTGGAATCGTTAAGATGTCCGAGAATAAGATCGCGGCATCAAGAGGAAAACGGCGTAATGGTTGAAGTGTCACTTCGGATGCTAATTCTGCATTTCGACACAAAGACATGAAATCACCCGCTTCTGCACGAGTCGCTTTGTATTCTGGTAGGTAACGACCTGCCTGGCGCATCATCCATACTGGCGTGTAATCTACCGGCTCTTTTAAAAGCGCACGCAGATAACGATCATTTTTTAATTCAGTCATTCCGTAATTCCAACTGTTAGGCTTTCTGTGAAAGGGGGTATTCTATCACTGATTTAAGTCCAATAGCTGTGTGCTTTGCAACCTGGATCAAGTTATTAACTTTTAAATCAATGCTTAATTTGCACCCAATCGGTATCAGTGTTAAAAATTTGTTCGCTAGCGAAAACTACAATTATAAACTGAGTACTTAGTACTCAGCATCTCATAACGACATCTTACTTACCCCCTCCCTCTCGGAGGGTTTTTTTTATCTATTTATCAGACAATTAGAGTCTATATCTTTCAGCGTTTGTTCGATAAGTGCTCTTGCAATCGTTCCTTTAGGCGCAACAGGCGGCATCTCGTCGATACCAAACCATTGTGCATCAGACAGCTCAGTGTAGTCTGGGCTTAACTCTCCGGATTCATAGTCAGCTAAAAACCCCATCATCATACTGGATGGGAAAGCCCAAGGCTGGCTGCCAAAGTAACGAATATTTTTAACGAGAATTCCCGTTTCTTCATGAATTTCTCGAGCCACGCACTCTTCTAATGTCTCACCGACTTCTAGAAAACCCGCAATAACCGTATACATACCATTTCGATGCCTTGGATGTTGGGCTAATAAGATCTGATTTTCTTTACGTACAGCAACGATAATACACGGAAATATTCTAGGATAATGAAGGGTGCGACATTCACCACACTGCATGGCTAACTGGTTATTATTAAGAAAGTTTCTTCCTCCGCACTGTGGACAAAAGCGCAAACTTTGCGTCATGTGCCCATATTGCACAGCTTTACTTAACAACATAAATAATGGCTCAGGAAAATGCAGGCAGTCACGCAGGGATACTAAAGGTAGATCATGCTCTAAATCGGCCAAGTTAAGCCACATGACGGGCGAACCAGAATACTCACCAATGGGTCTTGCACTCGTTACTGGCAGTGATAACTGCTCTGCAGACCCGAAGGGCACAGCACCATCCACCAGCCAAATTTCACTTCCTGCAACAACACACCAGTATGCATTTATCGCGCGGTTAACATCACCTTTTCTTAACATTACACCATCCCTTTGCTTGAAGTTCGTTCATTTTACTGGCAATCTAATTTCATACTAGAGTTTATCGTTAAGTAAATGTGCACTCTAAATTCTAGTAAGGACAAGAGTTTGTAATAACTTTACTAACTTTGCTTTGCAAAGGATACGTTCGCCGATGGGCGATCAGATCATGAGGGCATGGTCATGCTAAGAAAATTCAAACAAACACAAGACCAGTGGGGTGGCTCAAGTGATGTCATTGATCACTGGTTAGAGACACGACAATCCCTGATTGTTGAATATTGTAAGCTTGCAGCGCTGCAACCTTGTTCGAAAACCAATGTTATTGAACTCCCATCTCCTTCCGAACTGCAGGATTTCTGTCAGCACCTCGTTGATTACATCTCCGAAGGCCACTTTAAAATTTATGACATGGTTATGGACCGTTGGAAAGCAACCGGCTTTGTCGTGACTAATGAGATCAATCAAACCTATGGTCAAATTGTTCTAACGACTGAACCATTATTGAACTTTAACGATAAGTACTCAGAAGTGACTGAAGATGATGAATTAAATGATTTCGATTCTGATATGTGTCTCATTGGGGAAATTCTTGAGACTCGCTTTGAAGTCGAGGACTATCTGATACAGCAAATCGCAGAAAGCCTGTCTATGCCACCTGGGGCTTAGTATTTGCAAACATTTAGAAATAGAGTGAGAGAAAAGACTGACGATCATCGTCGGTCTTTTTTGTTTCTAGCTTTATCGAAAATCCCACCGGAAGAACAAAGTAGTATAAAAACTAAAAAGGCACCCGAAGGTGCCTTTTTCTTAAGCTTTTAACGATTACTCGTTATATGACTTACTCTTCAGAAGAGAAACCAGCGTTTAGAAGTGCCGCTAGGTTATCCGTTGCTTGCTCAGCAGAAGGACCATCTTGCGCTTCAGAACGTTTAGCTTGACGCTCTTGGTGGTATGCGAAACCAGTACCAGCTGGGATCAGACGACCAACAATTACGTTCTCTTTCAGACCACGTAGGTCATCACGCTTACCAGAAACCGCAGCTTCTGTTAGTACGCGAGTTGTCTCCTGGAACGATGCCGCAGAGATGAACGACTCAGT
>NZ_JAWOTT010000037.1:0-20391 GCF_033338995.1 Vibrio sp. Vb0304 | reverse complement strand
TCAGCGAGGTGGCATTATAGAGATTGCGATCACATTGGCAAGCCCTTTTTCTCGTTTTTTTTGATTTTTTTATCGTTCGGATAAATTTGCATCAAAAGCGGTCAAAAGAGCACGTTATTTCTACAGTTTTCTAAATTTATCTGCGAAAAGAGCCACTTTTTCCCAATTGGTGTACTCCACCTCTTTGGTCGTATCGGTTTCGCCACCCGTCATCGACATAATGAACCTAATCATAGTTCTGTCGAACCAGCTATAACGTGGGTAATAAAGTGCACCAGCAAAAACACCGATTAGCGTTGGTTTCCAAGGCGACTTAATTAGGAACTTGCGAATGTAGGCACTACCTTCAGGTGTATCCTTTCCTTGGTCCTCTTTACGAGCGGTTAGGTTTACGCAGAAAAATGCCACTTTATTTTGCTCCAATTGATTGAGGTTTCGCTCAATAAACTGGTATAGCTTTTTATTAAGATGGCCATAGCGAATAGAGGCGCCTATCAATACTCTGTCGTATTGGCTGAAGTCAATCGTCTCGACATTATGTAAATCCACCAGCTCACAATCGAAATCTGGAAGTTGTTCATCTATATAGTGGAGAATTTTTTTAGTCTGCCCTTCGCGGGAAGAGTATAGAAATAATGCTTTTGCCACGATTTCCCCTTAGCTACGCCAAAACGTCGGCGTAAGTAGAATAAGTAAGGTAAAGATTTCCAAACGACCAAACAGCATAGAAACTATTAATACCCATTTTGCTTTGTCGTTAACATCACCAAAGTGAAGCGCCACTTCTCCCAAGCCAGGACCGAGGTTGTTCAGAGTCGCAGCCACCGCCGAGAACGCACTGAGCTCATCCATTCCTGTTGCAATCAACCCCAACATACAAACCACAAATACCAATGCGTATGCGGAGAAGAAACCCCAAACCGCATCGACAACACGTTGCGGTAGGGCACTGCCACCTACTTTGATGGTGTAAACCGCGCGTGGATGGACTAAACGTTTTAGTTCACGCGCACCTTGTAAGGTAAGAAGCAGGATACGGATCACTTTCATGCCGCCGCCTGTTGAACCAGCACAACCACCTATAAAGGAAGAGAACAATAACAGCACAGGTAAGAAGAGCGGCCAATCCGCAAAACCTGTTGTCGTAAAGCCCGCTGTTGTGGATATTGATACGGTTTGGAACAGAGCCTGATCGAAAGCATCGTATGTCGATGTGTAAGAGTGATGTTTCAGTAATAATAGAAAGCAAATGATAAATAGCAGCACTTGAATAAACAAGAAGGCGCGAAACTCAGGATCTTTCCAGTAATACTTGGGATGTACGCCACCTGATGCAAATGCAGCAAAGTGCAGTGTGTAATTACATGCAGATATAAGCAGAAAAACCACCGTAATCAGGTTAATCGCGTAACTATCAAAGTATCCGATGCTGGCATCGTGGGTAGAGAAGCCACCAATGGCAATGGTGGAAAAGCTGTGACTGATGGCATCAAATGGCGTCATACCAGCTAACCAAAAAGCCGAAGCACAGGCGATAGTCAGGCTCAAATAGATGTACCAAAGCGCCTTAGCAGTTTCTGCTATGCGCGGCGTCACTTTAGTATCCTTGACTGGACCTGGGATCTCGGCGCGGTAAAGCTGCATACCACCGATGCCAAGTACTGGCAAAATCGCCACCGCTAATACGATGATTCCCATACCGCCGAACCACTGCAGTAACTGTCGATAGAATAGAATCGCTTTAGGTAACTCATCCAAACCAACAATAACGGTCGCCCCGGTCGTCGTGAGAGCAGAAAACGATTCAAAAAACGCATCTGTCACTGAGACGTTCGGATTGTCAGCAATGAGAAAGGGGATCGAGCCTGCACTGCCAAGTACTGTCCAGAATAAGACGACAATAAGAAAGCCATCTCGAGCTTTAAGCTCGTGCTTATACCTGCGGTTTGGGTACCAACAAACGGCCCCACAAAACAGCAGAACAAAAAATGTCGTGACAAAAGGCACACCAGCACCATCTCGATAGATCAGCGCAACGAGTGCTGGCGCAAGCATAGTGACACTAAAGAGTGCGAGCAGTAGCCCGACGATTCGAATAATTGAACGAAATTGCATGGATAAATTGACTAGCGAAGCTGTCCCTGTTGCTTCCTGTTTTTCATTATTGTCCGTCTAGCGGAGTGACAATTGCCTTTGCCCCGCTTTTATTGATGATTGCTTGGGTAAACGCGCTCACTTCTCGAAGCTCAATTTCCACCACTAATACGACCTGATCGCTGTATTCAGCCTCGACTTCTATCGCACCAAATTGCGGCATGATTGATTGTGCGATAGGCATAAACCCATAGTCTAACGTTAGTCTGAGCTTTGTGGTTATTTTTTTCTCAATAGTTTGAAGCAGCTTGAGCGCTTGTTGAACCCCACCCCCATACGCTTTAACCAAGCCGCCTGTACCTAACTTGATTCCACCAGAGTATCGCGTGACCACAGCCGTGATCTCCCCCACCCCAGATCCAGACAGCTGCGCCAGGATTGGTTTGCCTGCCGTCCCTGAAGGTTCTCCATCATCACTAAAGCCCCACTTCATCGAATCTTCTGGTCGACCAGCAACAAAGCCCCAACAGTTATGTCTAGCATCAGCGTGTTTAGCTTTGATTTGATCAACAAATGCTTTTGCAGCTTCGATACTTGGCGTGTGTGCCAAATAAGTAATGAAGACGCTCTTTTTAATTTCTTCTTCAAATTGAGCGGGCTCTGCTGGAATCAGATAAGGCTTGTCATTCATAGGATTATGGATTCATGTCTATTTGCCTGAAGTCTATCACGAGTGTGATTTACCCGTCGCATAAGATCTGCCACAGCGCACAATGTTAAACACTTGTTTAAAAAATGTATTGAAATTAAACAATCCACGATCCAAACTAACCTTACTGGTCAAACCAGAACAAAAATAAAACGACTTCCTCGATACCTATTTGCCGAGGTACACGGCGTCGTTGAAATAGGTATACAGACAATCCACGATTGTATGTCATGGAGATAGACAATGATTTACCAAGCCGAAACCCTACAGGTAAAGGAAATACAAGATGGTATTGCAGAGCTAAGCTTCTGCTCTCCAAAATCCGTCAACAAACTCGACCTAGCGACATTAGAATCGCTAGATAAAGCTCTTGATGCGCTCATTGCCCATCAAGGCCTCAAGGGGTTGTTGCTCACTTCAGATAAAGACGCATTCATTGTAGGCGCAGACATTACCGAGTTTTTAGGTCTGTTTGCTAAAACGGATGCCGAGCTCGACCAATGGCTGCAATTTGCTAATAGCATCTTTAACAAATTAGAAGACTTACCCGTTCCGACCATCTCAGTGATCAAAGGCCACGCTCTTGGTGGCGGTTGTGAATGTGTGCTAGCAACAGACATGCGTATTGGTGACAAAACCACCAGCATCGGCCTACCAGAAACGAAACTGGGAATCATGCCTGGCTTTGGTGGTTGTGTACGCTTACCTCGCGTTATTGGCGCAGACAGCGCAATGGAAATCATCACCCAAGGTAAAGCATGCCGAGCTGATGAAGCATTGAAAATTGGCTTACTCGATGCAGTTGTAGAGCCTGATGCTTTATACGAATCAGCACTACAAACTCTTAACTCTGCAATTAACGAGAAACTTGACTGGCAAGCACGCCGAGCACAGAAAACATCTCCGCTAACGCTGAGTAAGCTTGAATCAATGATGAGCTTCACCATGGCGAAGGGTCTGGTGGCACAAAAAGCAGGTCCTCACTACCCTGCCCCAATGACAGCCGTTATCACGATTGAAGAAGGTGCTCGCTTTGCACGTAATGAAGCGTTAGACATTGAACGTAAGCACTTCGTGAAACTGGCTAAATCGGAAGAAGCAAAATCACTCGTTGGCCTATTCCTTAATGATCAATACATCAAAGGCATTGCGAAAAAAGCAGCGAAGTCAGCAAGTAAAGACACGCAACGTGCAGCCGTATTAGGTGCAGGTATCATGGGTGGCGGCATTGCTTACCAATCAGCGCTAAAAGGTGTGCCAGTCTTAATGAAAGACATCGCGCAAGCGTCGCTCGACCTAGGCATGACTGAAGCATCTAAGCTGCTGAATAAACGCTTATCTCGCGGTCGTATTGATGGCTTTAAGATGGCGGGTATTTTAGCGTCAGTCACACCGAGCTTACATTACGCAGGTATTGAAAACTCTGATGTGATTGTTGAAGCTGTCGTTGAAAACCCGAAAGTAAAAGCAGCAGTTTTGAGTGAAGTTGAGTCCCATGTCGGTGACGACACCGTTATCACCTCAAACACCTCGACGATTCCTATCAACCTATTGGCAAAATCACTAAAACGCCCAGAAAACTTCTGTGGTATGCACTTCTTCAACCCAGTGCATCGTATGCCTCTTGTTGAGATCATCCGTGGTGAGCACACCTCTGATGAAACCATCAATCGTGTTGTGGCGTATGCTGCGAAAATGGGCAAATCACCAATTGTCGTTAATGACTGCCCAGGGTTCTTCGTTAACCGCGTATTGTTCCCATACTTTGGCGGCTTCAGCATGCTACTTCGTGATGGTGCTGACTTTACGAAAATCGACAAAGTCATGGAGCGTAAGTTTGGCTGGCCGATGGGACCGGCGTACTTGCTTGACGTAGTCGGCATTGATACCGCGCACCACGCACAAGCTGTGATGGCTGACGGTTTCCCTGAGCGTATGGGTAAACAAGGTCGTGATGCGATTGATGCACTGTTCGAAGCAGACAAATATGGTCAGAAAAATGGTAATGGCTTCTACAGCTACACCATAGATAAAAAAGGTAAGCCGAAGAAAACCTTCTCCGAAGCGATCTTACCGGTACTTGCTGACGTTTGTGCCGATAAGCAGGACTTTGACGATCAGACCATCATTCAACGTATGATGATTCCAATGATCAACGAAGTGGTGCTGTGCCTACAAGAAGGCATCATTGCCACTCCACAAGAAGCGGATATGGCACTGGTTTATGGTCTTGGTTTCCCTCCATTCCGCGGTGGCGTATTCCGCTATCTAGACAGCGTGGGTATTGCTGAATACGTTGAAATGGCAAAACAACACGCCGAGCTAGGTGCGATGTACCAAGTACCGCAAATGCTGATTGATATGGCGGCGAAAGGTGAAAGCTTTTACGGTGCACAACAGCAAGGTTCTATCTAAGGAGGGATTCTAAAATGACTAATCAAACAAGAAATGTTGTCGTAGTCGATTGTCTACGTACTCCAATGGGTCGCTCTAAAGGTGGTGCTTTCCGTCATACACGAGCAGAAGATCTATCTGCGCGCCTAATGAAAGGCATTCTTGCGCGTAACCCACAAGTGAACCCAAGCGAGATTGAAGACATCTACTGGGGCTGTGTACAGCAAACACTAGAGCAAGGCTTTAACGTTGCACGTAATGCGGCGCTGCTTGCTGGTCTGCCGATTGAAATTGGCGCCGTGACGGTGAACCGCTTGTGTGGCTCATCAATGCAAGCGCTTCACGATGGTACACGTGCCATCATGACTGGCGATGCTGAAATCTGCCTAATTGGTGGTGTTGAGCACATGGGGCATGTGCCAATGAACCACGGTGTAGACTTTCACCCAGGTATGTCAAAGAACGTAGCAAAAGCTGCGGGCATGATGGGCTTAACGGCTGAAATGCTGGGTAAATTACATGGCATTAGCCGTGAGCAACAAGACGAGTTTGCCGCTCGCTCTCACGCTCGTGCGCACGCAGCAACCGTAGAGGGTCGTTTTAAAAACGAAATTCTACCAATTGAAGGCCACGCAGCAGACGGCACACTGTTCACTCTGGATTACGACGAAGTGATTCGCCCTGAAACATCCGTTGAAGGTCTATCTCAACTTCGCCCAGTGTTCGACCCTGCAAACGGTACAGTAACAGCCGGTACATCATCGGCTCTGTCCGATGGTGCATCAGCGATGTTGATCATGAGCGAAGAGAAAGCCAATGAGCTTGGCTTGAATATTCGTGCACGTATTAAAGGCATGGCCATTGCGGGCTGCGATCCTTCTATTATGGGTTACGGTCCTGTACCTGCGACGAAAAAAGCGCTCAAGCGTGCCGGTCTTTCAATTGAAGACATGGATGTGGTTGAGCTAAACGAAGCATTTGCCGCGCAGTCTCTGCCGTGTGCTAAAGACTTAGGCCTGCTTGATGTTATGGATGAGAAGGTCAACCTTAACGGTGGTGCGATAGCATTGGGTCATCCACTAGGCTGTTCTGGTTCACGTATCTCAACAACGTTAATCAACCTAATGGAAGCGAAAGACGCGAAATACGGTCTGGCCACCATGTGTATCGGTTTGGGTCAGGGCATTGCGACAGTATTTGAACGACCATAACAGTTCAAGACGTTGTTGTAGTGATCGAGCCAACAATCATAAGCAAATGAACTAGTACTAAAATTTTTAGTATTACACTTAAGGGCGACAATTGATGTCGCCCTTTGTTTTACATCAAACATGCATGAAGAGCATACATTAAATGCTCAAGTTTCATTTTATTCATAGACAAAGAAGACATACACTTAGACCAGTTGATATCTTGCTGCATGTGACCCAGAGTCATGCTACCGCACAATCGGAGAACCTTATGTTTAATGCTCTAGTTCTAAATCAAGAAGACAAACGTACTATCGCTAACATCGAGCAAATCGATGAAACACAACTGCCTGAAGGCGACGTTCTGATTGACGTTGATTACTCATCGTTAAACTACAAAGACGGTCTTGCGATCACAGGTAAAGGTAAAATCATCCGTAACTTCCCGATGGTGCCAGGTATTGACCTAGCAGGTACGGTAGTAAGCTCAGAAGACGACCGCTACCAAGCTGGTGACAAAGTTGTCCTTACTGGCTGGGGCGTGGGTGAAAACCACTGGGGTGGTATGTCTCAGCGTGCTCGTCTAAAAGCAGATTGGCTAGTACCACTACCAAAAGGTCTAGACAGCAAGAAAGCAATGATGGTTGGTACTGCTGGTTTCACAGGCATGCTATGTGTTCAAGCACTGCTTGATGCAGGCATCAAACCTGAAAATGGTGAAATCCTTGTAACTGGCGCAAGTGGCGGTGTAGGCTCAGTCGCAGTAACGCTTCTAGCACAGCTTGGCTACAAAGTTGCTGCAGTGACAGGTCGTGTAGAAAAAAATGGCCCGCTACTTGAAAAACTAGGTGCTAGCCGCATCATCGACCGTACTGAATTTGAAGAACCAGCACGTCCACTTGAAAAGCAAGTATGGGCAGGTGCGGTTGATACTGTGGGCAGCAAAGTACTGGCTAAAGTATTGGCGCAAATGGATTACAACAGTGCAGTTGCAGCTTGTGGTCTTGCAGGTGGTTTTGATCTACCAACCACAGTGATGCCGTTCATACTACGTAATATTCGCCTACAAGGTGTGGACTCAGTAATGTGCCCTACAGAGAAACGTATCGCTGCATGGGAAAAGCTGGTCGAGCTACTACCAGACAGCTACTTCGAGCAAGCGTGTACTGAAGTTGCTCTTGCTGAAGCACCGAAATATGCAGAAGACATCACCAATGGTCAAGTAACGGGTCGTGTGGTTATCAAGCTATAAACACTGACTCAGTGTAAATAGACGAAGAGCCGGCATTGCTGGCTCTTTTTTGTTAGCAGTTCAGCCCCATATCTTCGATACGTTTAGCTATCAGACGGCTACACTCTTCACGCACAATCGTTCTTAACCACTCTTGAGCAGGAGAATGCTCGCAACGCGCATGCCAAATCATCGAATATTCAAACGGCGTGAATTGGAATGGTAACGGTTTCACCACCAAGTCATAACGCTCGGCAACCAGATACGCCAAGTCCGCTGGCACTGTGATGATAATTGGCAAGGTATCCATGATCGCCAATGCGGCTTCTAAATGATAAGCCCGCAGAACCATTTTACGCTTAGGTTTCTCCATCAAAGCTTGTTCGATCAGTGCCTTAACACCATCACTGATGGCGATCATAGCATGTGGATGACTCAGATAATCATCCAAGCTCATTTCTTTATCCGCTAATGGATGCTGTTTTGAAAGCATACACAGCACCCCCACTCGCCCCAACACTTCACTGCGTAGAGGCTCCACCGGGCCTGTCGGGCGACAAATCGCTAAGTCTGCACCTTCATAAGTGAGCTGATCTGATAAACGGTCGTGTTGCAGTGGTAAGAAGTTGAAAGACACGTTTGGTGCTTCTTGGTAAATTCTCGGCAAAGCGAACGGTAAGATCGTTTGCATGGCATAATCGGTGGTCACGATGTTGAAAGTCTGTACGCATTGCAATGGGTCAAACTCAACCGGAGATAACAACTGACGTAAAGACTCTAATGGTTCGCCCAATGAGCGATCGATCTCTAACGCTTTCTGAGTTGGGATCAAATGCTGTCCCTGACGAGTAAACAGCGGGTCTCCCAACAAGTCACGTAGACGACCAAGCACACGACTCATTGCCGATTGACTCAAGTTCAGACGTGTTGCCGCCTTACTGACACTGTTTTCTTCTATCAGTACTCGCAACGCAACCAGTAAATTTAAATCTCGGCGATAGATATCTTCCAGTTCCACGAATTAGCCACTTATTTTGTATGTGTTTGGGTAAATTGTACTCTTTAGGCAAAAAAAATCCCGCCTTTCAGCGGGGAAGCCCAAGAAAAATGGGGATAGTGTCGGAATGAAGTGTCGGTAAAAATAGGTGAGCGTTATTAAAAGCATTCTGATCCAAGCAAGAAGCGCTAATTTTCTTGCTCAGATGCGCCAGACCATCTGCGCATCTCGATCCAAATCCCAATAATAGTGGCAACCATGCCTACTAGAGGCGTCAAAGAGGTGTCAGCTGGCGTCCTGAGTACCAATGCACAAAACGAGATAAAACACAGCACTGAGTAAATCGTAAGTCTGTCTAACGCTGTTAACATTGCCTCTCCCTTGCCAGTTGTTACCAAATTGTTAATTTAAGGTAAAACAAAAAATTCGGTTTGCCAAGTGGTTATTGAATATTTTTTCAACGAAAGTAAAATTCAACGCTCAGTTAGTTACGAGAATCACACTATGAGCTTTAATCCTGAACTGGCAAACAAGACATTAGAGGCGGAAGGACTGCGCTGCCCAGAGCCAGTGATGATGGTCAGGAAGACAATTCGCAACATGCAAGATGGTGAGATTTTGCTGGTCAAAGCAGACGATCCATCCACGACTCGAGACATTCCGAGTTTCTGCCGCTTTATGGACCACCAATTAGTTGCGGCACAAACGGAGCAAGTTCCGTATCAGTACCTGATCAAGAAAGGATTGGAATAATTTGGTCGAACTAAAAACGGCAGCCTATATTGGCTGCCGTTTGTTTATTCGTCGTATTCGAGTGTGCGAACTTCTGATTGGAGCTTGTTAAGTTGTTTCTTCATTGCCCGCATCTCTTCATGCATAGGAATGATGTGAGCGACACGAATCCACGCTTCTACTGTCAATCCAGTAAGAACGAACGATCCTGCTACAATCGGTAACCACATATCAGTTAGCACCATCGCTAGTAAACACAGCGCTAAACCAAAAGTGAATAAATAACTCTGACTCTTCGGGGACATCCCCATGTAACGTGTAAGCATAAACTTGCCCTCTCGCTATCATTCACACCATTAAACTACCATGACAAGTATGACACTTATATGTCATCCGTCACGCAACGGAACGATTTAGAGTCAGAGTTTGAACTCGCGCAGCACGCCACTAATGATTGATAACTCACATCATTTCACGTGCAAAAAATCAGAACAGTGCAGCCCCTATTGCCAGAGCAATAAACAAAAATGCGGTGATTTTACGGATCAGCCCTAAAGGCATCTTGTCGGCCGACAATTTACCAATCAGGACCACAGGTACATTCGCCAGCAGCATACCGATTGTGGTACCGATAATCACCAAACTTAACGCATCCGCGTATTGTGCCCCTAAGATGGAAGTGGCGATCTGAGTTTTATCGCCTATCTCCGCAACGAAGAACGCGATAAAGCTGGCAATAAATGGGCCTCGATTAGAAATCTGTTCGTCATCATCCAGTTTGTCCGGGATCAGAACCCAAGCCGCCATCGCGACAAAACTGACCACCAGCACCCACTTTAAAATCTCAGGTGATAGATAGTCTGCGACAACCACACCTAACCATGCAGCCAAAGCGTGGTTGGCAATAGTTGCCAAAAAGATTGCTGCAATAATTGGGATTGGTTTTCGGTAACGACTTGCGAGTAATAGAGATAGCAATTGGGTCTTATCGCCAATTTCTGCTAACGCTACAGTAGTAATTGAAATAGCTAAAACGCTCACGACATGCTCATTGGGGCAGGGATTATTATTTTTAACCGAAGACAAACCTCACGCCCCTACCCCGGTTCGTGATGATTTGTCTAAGGTCTTGCTAAACTTGAAAGGCTTCAAGTCTCGAACGCCATGGTGATTTTGCACCAATTATGTTGACGGACGAACCAGATGAAACAGAAACTTCATCAGGTAAGCTACTCCCCAAAGACAGGCGCAATTCTAGCCACCTTTGTTGCGCTTCTCAAGAGCCAAAGCAGGCAAAAACTCCCTTTTAGGAAAAATACAGCAGATAACGCGGTAAAAATTTATTAAAGGAGAAAATCGCCCACGAATTAATCAAGATTAGCTCTACTCCCATGCTCAATATCTGGTTATACTAGATTGTTAATTTATTCAACCGTAATTACTCTTTATCGCCGTTGTTAGAGTTGAAAAACTCGGCATAGATGACGAATTAACGAGTAACAAGAGAATCGCGCGAACCTGACTTATGCAAAAATACGATATCAAAACCTTCCAGGGAATGATCCTCGCGCTGCAGGATTATTGGGCTCAAAATGGTTGTACCATTGTTCAACCGCTAGATATGGAAGTGGGTGCGGGTACCTCTCACCCAATGACCTGTCTACGAGCGCTTGGCCCAGAGCCAATGTCGACAGCTTACGTACAACCTTCACGTCGTCCTACTGATGGCCGTTACGGTGAAAACCCTAACCGTCTTCAGCACTACTACCAATTCCAAGTAGCGCTAAAACCATCGCCTGACAATATTCAAGAGTTGTACCTTGGCTCCCTTGAAGTTCTTGGTATTGACCCTCTTGTACACGACATCCGTTTCGTAGAAGACAACTGGGAAAACCCAACACTAGGCGCATGGGGTCTGGGCTGGGAAGTTTGGCTAAACGGCATGGAAGTGACCCAGTTTACTTACTTCCAGCAAGTTGGTGGTCTTGAGTGTAAGCCAGTAACTGGTGAGATCACTTACGGTATCGAACGTCTAGCAATGTACATCCAAGAAGTAGACTCTGTTTACGACCTCGTTTGGAACATCGCACCAGATGGCAGCAAAGTGACTTACGGTGATATCTTCCACCAAAATGAAGTAGAGCAATCGACTTACAACTTCGAGCACGCAGACGTTGAATTCCTATTTGGTTTCTTCGAACAGTGCGAGAAAGAGTGTAAAGAGCTGCTTGAGCTTGAAAAGCCACTGCCACTACCTGCTTACGAGCGCATTCTAAAAGCCGGTCACGCATTCAACCTACTAGACGCACGTAAAGCGATCTCAGTAACTGAACGCCAACGTTACATCCTACGCATCCGCAACCTGACGAAAGCAGTTGCAGAAGCATACTACGCATCGCGTGAAGCTCTTGGTTTCCCAATGTGTAAGAAAGAACAAGCGTAAGGGGTAGAGTAACATGGCAAAAGAATTTCTAATCGAGCTAGGTACAGAAGAGCTACCACCAACGCAACTTCGCACTCTAGCTGAAGCATTCGCAGCAAACTTCGAAGCAGAACTAAAAGGCGCTGAGCTTGCTCACGAAGGCGTGAAATGGTTCGCGGCACCTCGTCGTCTTGCACTTAAAGTCGCAGCATTGGCTGAAAGCCAGTCTGACAAAATCGTTGAAAAGCGTGGTCCTGCGGTTTCTGCAGCATTTGACGCAGAAGGCAACCCAACAAAAGCGGCTCAAGGCTGGGCACGCGGTTGTGGCATCACGGTTGACCAAGCAGAGCGCATGGTTACAGACAAAGGCGAATGGCTACTGTTCAAGCAAGAAGTGAAAGGTCAGCCAACGTCTGAGATCGTCGTTGAACTTGCAGCGAAAGCACTAGCAAACCTACCTATCGCAAAACCAATGCGCTGGGGCAACAAAACGACTCAATTTATCCGTCCAGTTAAGACGCTAACCATGCTAATGGGCAGCGACCTAATCGAAGGCGAGATCCTTGGTGTTGCTTCTGACCGCACTATCCGTGGTCACCGCTTCATGGGTGAGCAAGAGTTCACTATCGATTCTGCTGAGCAATACCCTGCGATTCTAGAAGAGCGCGGTAAAGTAATGGCAGATTACGAAGCGCGTAAAGCAATCATCCTAGCTGACGCACAAAAAGCGGCAGCAGCGGTTGGCGGTATCGCTGACCTAGAAGATGACCTAGTAGAAGAAGTAACGTCTCTGGTTGAATGGCCAGTGGTACTAACAGCGAAGTTTGAAGAAGAGTTCCTAAAAGTGCCTTCTGAAGCGTTGGTATACACCATGAAAGGTGACCAAAAATACTTCCCTGTTTACGACGAAAACAAGAAGCTACTACCTAACTTCATCTTCGTATCGAACATCGAATCAAAAGAGCCTCGTTACGTAATCGAAGGTAACGAGAAAGTGGTTCGCCCGCGTCTTGCTGACGCAGAGTTCTTCTTCAATACAGACCGTAAGCGTCCGCTTATCGACCGTCTGCCAGAACTAGAACAAGCGATCTTCCAAAAGCAACTGGGTACGATCAAAGACAAAACAGACCGCATCACAGAACTTGCTGGCTACATTGCTGAGCAAATCGGTGCTGACGTTGAGAAATCAAAGCGTGCTGGTCTACTAGCAAAATGTGACCTAATGACCTCAATGGTATTCGAATTCACGGATACTCAAGGTGTGATGGGTATGCACTACGCTCGCCACGACGGTGAAGCAGAAGAAGTTGCAGTAGCACTGAACGAGCAATACATGCCTCGTTTCGCAGGTGATGAACTGCCATCAAACGGTGTTTCAACTGCAGTTGCAATGGCAGACAAGCTAGACACTATCGTAGGTATCTTCGGTATTGGTCAAGCGCCTAAAGGCAGCGATCCATTCGCACTACGCCGCGCATCTCTAGGTGTACTACGTATCATCGTTGAATACGGCTACAACCTAGATCTTGTTGACCTAGTAGCGAAAGCGAAGTCACTGTTCGGCGACCGCCTAACCAACGACAACGTTGAACAAGACGTTATTGAGTTTATGCTTGGTCGTTTCCGTGCTTGGTACCAAGACGAAGGCTTCAGTGTAGACATCATTCAAGCAGTTCTAGCTCGCCGTCCGACGAAACCAGCAGACTTCGACCAACGAGTTAAAGCGGTTTCTCACTTCCGTGAACTAGAAGCAGCAGAGTCTCTAGCAGCAGCGAACAAACGTGTAGGTAATATCCTAGCGAAATTCGACGGCGAACTAGCAGCAGACATCGACCTAGCACTTCTACAAGAAGACGCAGAGAAAGCACTAGCAGAAAGCGTTGAAGTAATGACGGAAGCGCTAGAGCCAGCATTTGCTACAGGTAACTACCAAGAAGCCCTAAGCAAGCTAGCTGACCTACGTGAACCAGTTGATGCATTCTTTGATAACGTAATGGTAATGGCAGACGACGAAGCACTTAAGAAGAACCGTCTGACACTACTGAACAACCTGCGTAACCTGTTCCTACAGATCGCAGACATTTCTTTGCTTCAAAAGTAATTCATTACTCTTCGAAGTGATTAAGAAATAAGTAAAAGGGAAGCAGATGCTTCCCTTTTTTGTTGCCTTCAAACCGATGAAGGTGACGCTTATTATTCATTTTGTGAACAAGACTAAAATTTGTAGGGTGAGACGCGTTTAACTTGTTGGTGTAGAGCTCGGATTGTAGAGGCACAGTTTTGCTATAACTGGACTGTTTATTCGGGGGAAGGACACAATGAAAAAAACAATTCTCGCACTCTCTATCGGTCTACTGAGCGCCTGCAGCCAGATACCAGAAAATGCCATCGTATTAAACGTTGGTGATGACACCGCTGTTTTTGAGAAAAACTCACAAGGCTTACTTGTCGCCGAGCAAAAACTCGAAAAAGGCAGTTATAGCTTTACCATTGCTGACAGCAAGCAAAGCTGTGGCAGTAGCTTTGCCCTAGCAGAAGAAGATCGCATCAAGTTCAATCGTCCATTAAAAATGGATAACTGCGCCACTGATGCACAAATGCCGCTGCGCATCTTCAAAGCCAATACCTATCAATTTACGCTCAATCCAACCACCAATGAGCTAACTGTAAAAATCAAACCAAAACAGAGTCAGGACATCACCTACTCTTGCCCTGTCGCAACTGACGCGCCAAAAACCATCAATGTTGCTCAAACCTTTAATGATGGCACTGTCGTTCGCGATGCCTTAACCGGACAAGAAGCCACAGTCGCCAATGGCAGCGTCACCATGCAGCCGGGTCCTATGAGCCAAGGTCTATTGCTGCTAGAAGAAGTTGAACAGCAAGCCGATAAACCGTTCAGCTGGGATAACGCGACGGTGTACTTCGTCATGACTGACCGCTTCTACAATGGCAACCCAGACAACGACAACAGCTACGGTCGCAGCAAAGACGGAAAATATGAGATTGGCACCTTCCACGGTGGTGACTTAGCGGGTCTGACGAAAAAACTCGATTACATCGAATCACTTGGTGTGAATGCTATCTGGATAACCTCACCACTGGAACAAATCCACGGCTGGGTTGGCGGCGGCGATAAAGGCGACTTTAAGCACTACGGCTACCACGGCTACTACCATCAAGATTGGACCAAGCTTGATGCCAACATGGGTACCGAAGATGAACTCAGAACCTTCGTCGATACCGCCCATAAGAAAGGCATCCGCGTGATTTGGGATGTCGTCATGAACCACACAGGTTATGCGACATTAGCAGACATGCAGGAATTCGGATTTGGTCAGCTTTACCTTGATGACCAAGAAGCTAAAGAAGTCCTTGGTGAAAAATGGACCGACTGGCAGCCAAAATCAGGACAAAGCTGGCACAGCTTCAACGACTACATCAAATACGGAGATAGCGAAGCGTGGGATAAATGGTGGGGCAAAGATTGGATCCGCACCGATATTGGCGACTACGATGCTCCGGGCTACAACGACATCACCATGTCTTTGAACTACCTACCGGATCTAAAAACCGAATCGACTCAGAAAACCGGATTACCAAACTTCTTCCGCAATAAAAACACCAATGCGCAAGATGAGCTACAAACCCCACGTGAACACCTGATTACCTGGTTATCCGATTGGGTGCGTGACTATGGCATTGATGGCTTCCGCGCTGACACTGCCAAACACGTTGAAATGGAAGCGTGGGCAGAGCTGAAAGCCAGCACCACCCAAGCGCTTGCTCAATGGAAGCAAAACAACCCGGACAAAGCCTTGGATGACCTACCTTTCTGGATGACAGGTGAAGTGTGGGCACACAGCGTAGTGAAGAGCCCGTATTTCGATAACGGCTTCGATTCCATCATCAACTTCGAGTTCCAATCTGATGTGGCACCAAAAGCGCTGAAGTGTTTCGCTCAACTTGATAATGATTACCGCCGCTATGCAGAGCGCATCAATACCGATCCTGAGTTCAATGTGTTGAGCTACCTGTCTTCACACGATACACAACTGTTTTGGTCAGCTCGCAGCCGCAGCTTTGATGACCAAGCACGTGCGGCAAATGCTCTGATGCTGGCTCCGGGTGCAGTACAGATCTATTACGGTGATGAGATAGCTCGTGATTTTGGCATTACTGGTTCAGACGCCCACCAAGGCACACGCTCAGATATGCCATGGGATAAGATTCATGGCGAGCGAGAAGATCTACTGAAACATTGGCAAAAGTTGGGTGAATTCCGTAAACGCCACCCAGCAGTTGCTCAAGGTAAGCACATCACTCGCAACCAAGAAGGTTATTACGCGTTTGAACGCCAATACCAAGACGACAAGGTGTTGATTGTTTACACCGGTGAGTAAATCACACTCTCTCCACCAGCAAGGGAAGCATAAGCTTCCCTTTTTTATTGTTCTTTTTGCCCTTTTGTCTCGTTCCTCTGGTCTGATGACGCACTTTTTTCTTTTTCGGCTTAATTCACACTTTGCGTTAATTACACATTGAGGTAAGGTCAAGGATTACTCGATAAGCCGATAAAACATCGGCATAAACATACACAAAGCAATCACAATGAATTAGGTATAAGTCAGCATGCAGTTCTCAAAGTTTGGTGAAAAATTTAATCAGTATTCAGGTATTACGCAGTTAATGGACGATTTGAATGATGGTCTGCGCACACCAGGTGCCATCATGCTCGGTGGAGGTAATCCTGCCGCCATTCCTGCCATGCTCGATTACTTTCACCAAGCCAGTGAGGAAATGCTCGCCAGTGGGGAGCTCGTCGCCGCCCTCGCCAACTACGATGGCCCGCAGGGTAAAGACGCGTTCGTCAAAGCGCTAGCTCAGTTATTCCGTGAAACTTACGGCTGGGATATTTCCGAAAAGAACATCAGCCTAACTAACGGTAGCCAGAGTGGCTTCTTCTACTTGTTCAACTTGTTGGCAGGTAAACAGCCAGACGGTTCGCACAAGAAAGTGCTACTGCCTATCGCACCTGAATACATCGGTTATGGTGATGCTGGCATTGATGAAGATATCTTTATCTCTTACCACCCAGAAATCGAGCTGTTAGATAACGGTCTGTTTAAATACCACGTCGATTTTGAGCAGCTAACCGTCGACGACTCTGTTGCGGCAATCTGTGCATCTCGTCCAACCAACCCAACGGGTAATGTACTGACAGACGAAGAAGTACGTAAGCTGGACAAGCTAGCACGTGAGAACAACATCCCGCTGATCATCGATAACGCCTACGGTCTACCTTTCCCGAACATCATCTTTGAAGATGTCGAACCGTTCTGGAATGAAAACACCATCCTATGCATGAGCCTATCTAAGCTTGGTTTACCGGGCGTGCGTTGTGGCATTGTGATTGCGAGTGAAGAAATCACGCAAGCATTAACCAATATGAACGGCATCATCAGCCTAGCGCCGGGCAGTGTTGGTCCAGCGCTGGCAAACCATATAATTGGCAAAGGTGATCTGCTTAAACTGAGTTCAGAGGTGATTAAGCCGTTCTACAAGCAAAAATCACAACGAGCGGTTGAACTGCTCCAACAAGCAGTTACCGATGAGCGATTCCGCATCCACAAGCCGGAAGGCGCTATCTTCTTGTGGTTATGGTTTGATGAACTGCCAATCACAACAATGGAACTGTACCAACGCTTGAAAGCGCGTGGCGTATTGATTGTCCCTGGTGAATATTTCTTTATTGGTCAGCAAGACGAGTGGGATCACGCGCACCAATGCCTGCGTATGAACTACGTTCAAGATGATGAGATGATGCAAAAAGGCATTGCGATTATCGCTGAAGAAGTGGAAAAGGCTTACCGCGAAGGTAAATAGACGGATTGAACTCAGCCGTTCTTCTCTTTGAAATTACAGCTTTAAAATAGCGGATTTGAAAACCCCAAACTAAAAAGAGCGCCCATATGGCGCTCTTTCTCATTCTATAACCGGGTGGTTAACTGATTAGTTGTTCTCAATCAGGTTGTTGCCACCGATAGCAATCTTACGTGGTTGCATGGCTTCAGGGATTTCACGAACTAAATCGATATGAAGCAGACCGTTTTCCATTGATGCACCCACGACTTTTACGTAATCCGCTAGCTGGAATTTACGTTCAAAATCACGTTCTGCAATACCTTGGTAAACGTAGTTTTTGCCTTCTTCTGCTTTACGTTCGCCCTTCACAATCAACATGTTTTCGTTTTGAGTCAGATCGAGCTGTTCTTCAGCAAAGCCAGCAACGGCCATAGTAATACGGTAGTTGTGCTCGTCTTTTTGCTCAATGTTGTATGGAGGGTAACCGCCAGAAGTATTTTTCGCTGTATTCGCTTCCATCAGGTTTAGCAGACGATCAAAGCCAATTGCATTACGGTATAGTGGTGAGAAATCTACATTACGCATAAATCTATCCTCTTAATTAAGCAATAGTCTTAGTTCAGATGAGTTCAATCCTACTGGCGTGTTTATGCAAAAACCAACGCCGAACTAAGAGATTCTTATCATTCCACTGGCCTTGGTTTGGCTCGGAGACATGATATTGAATCTAAAGGTTTAAGTTGTGTGCTAAAACGCCATATCCTCTTCTGAGCGATCTCGTTTTAGCGATTTCAGAGGGCTGGTCTTCTAGTCTCTAGCAAGCCAGTCACCCTCTTCATAACTAGATATAAGGTCGTCAAAAATGACTTTCAAGGGAAAAAACAAAAAATTTTTAAAGCATCCACTATCCCCTTGAACAGCTTAGTTCCTCATCACTTCGCGATCAGTGATAAAAAGCCCGCCGTTCTGGAGGGCTCAATCTACACTTTACTTGCGGGAGGATTTACGCGCTTTTACAACGCCCTTTTCTGCCGCCTTTTCCTGCTTTAGTTTGCGCTTTTCTTTTAGACTCAACTGCGGTTGTTTCTTTTCTTTCTTACTCATGACTTCACCTCTATTTATTGGCACAACAGACAACCACACAGCATTTTCTGAGCTGGTGGTTGCGATTGATGAACAATTTCAGTAATCACAAAGCAGCGTCGCTGATTAAAAATTTCCACTTCGAGCGCATCATTTTTAGCTCGACCTAATAGTCGAGACCCCAAATAAGAATCGACCGCGAGCATACCTGTCATGGGTTGCCCCTTGCGCGAGCTGACCAATGTCATGCGATATTGATAGGCGCGTTCAACATCCACTAAGCGAACCGTGTCCCCAACCGCAATACGAGTTCGGTTACGGCAATGGGCTTGTTGCTCGCAGGTTTCAAATAGCGATAACAACCTTAGTGGTGATTGATAGGTTAAAAAGCGACTGGTTAACCACCAAGTTCGCAGCGCCAAGCAGTACGCTGAGAACCAGCGTTCAAACATGATTATTTCCTTCTTAATGCCTTGTCTTACAAATAAATTCAGTGCATTGAACCGGAAGTGCATCACTTCCGGCTTAGTTCAGGAAAGTCATCACCATTTTCTTAGTCTCCTTATTCATCAGCTCTTCAGCACTATAGCGAGCAGAAAAAAGAAAGCAAAAACGCTCAAGCGAACAAAATGGCGAGAAAAAAAGAAAACAGAAATAAAATGGCAGGCTTGATCGGGTTGTTGGCAGTTAGTACCAGAAAAACATCCGCTTTAGCAGAAAGTGGCGATTTTAGCTGGTGGTACAACAAAAAAAGCAGCGATTTCTCGCTGCTTTTTACTATCACGAACAGTGTCGTTATACGTCTAGGTTCGCTACTTTCAGTGCGTTCTCTTCGATGAAGTTACGACGAGGTTCTACTTGGTCACCCATTAGCGTAGTGAACAGTTGATCTGCGCCTACCGCATCTTCAATCGTTACCTGCATCATACGACGAGTTTCTGGGTCCATGGTGGTTTCCCAAAGTTGGTCTGGGTTCATCTCACCTAGACCTTTGTAGCGCTGACGGCTTAAGCCACGCATTGACTCTTTCACTAACCAGTCAAGCGCTTCTGCAAAGTTTGCCACTGGCATAGTACGCTCACCACGTTTGATGTACGCGCCTTCTTCCAGAAGTCCATCAAGTGCTTCTGATAGATCGGCCAACTTGCGGTACTCTTTCGAGTTTAGGAAGTCGATGCTAATTGCATGTTCGTGCGTCACGCCGTGAGTACGAACCACAATCTTAGGCAAGTTTAAGCCTAGCTCTTCGTGCTGCTCAACTTCGTAGCTGTACTGGCTTGCACCCACTTCTTTCGCATTCAGCTGTTCAATAAGCTGCTTCGTCCAAGCTTCCACAACTGATGCGTCATGGCATTGCTCTGGCGTTAGGCGAGGAGTGTAAATCAACTCGTTTACCAAAGCACTTGGGTAACGACGGCTCATACGTTCCGCCAGTTTAATACCCGCATTGTACTGTTGAACAAGCTTCTCTAGTGCTTCACCTGCCAATGCTGGTGCTTCTGCGTTTACGTGTAGCGATGCGTTGTCCAGAGCCAATGATACTTGGTATTGGTTCATCGCTTCTTCATCTTTGATGTACTGCTCTTGTTTGCCTTTTTTCACTTTGTATAGTGGTGGCTGAGCGATGTACACATAGCCACGCTCGATAAGCTCTGGCATTTGACGGTAGAAGAA
>NZ_JAWOTT010000036.1:0-22938 GCF_033338995.1 Vibrio sp. Vb0304 | reverse complement strand
AAGGTTAGCGAAATGCGTTTGCGCAGTTTCTGTAATAGTAATATTTGACACGACGAATACCCGAGTAAATTTGTAGGTTACTGCTGCTATTCTACTCTTGTTGACGTATGGGTCTAGTCTTTTTGATGCTAAGGCATGGCGAAGCGATCTAGAGAGAACGAGGAGCAGGTGTTCTGCAGATGCAGTAAATATCGATGCTTTCTACGCCAACTTCAAGTAGTAAATGACATAATTGTCGGACGGTACTGCCTGTGGTGACTACATCATCGACGATGGCAACATGGGAAGAGTGAGGTTGCTTATTGAGAATAAACGCGCCTTTTAAGTTTTGTTCACGGCTTGTTTTGGTATTACCACGCTGTGATTGGGCGAGCTTTACTCGACGAAAGACCTTCGCATCAAAATTAGTCTGCAATTGCTTGGCGAGGTGTCGGGCTAAAACATCACTTTGATTAAAACCCCGGCGCAGGTAACGCTGCCAGTGCAATGGCACACTGGTAATGATTGGAGCTGGCGTGGTGATGCGCTGTGCCAGTTGCTCGGTTAATGCTTTTACATGCCAAGACTCTCCGTGATCTTTAAAGCGTTGTACTTCCCGTGAAAGGGGAAAGTCGTAATCGCCTAACGTGTATAGCCTTTGCCATGGCGGTGGCTTTGAAAGACATTCACCACAAATACTATCCGTACTCATTTCTTCTTTCTGTAATGATAAACCGCAGCGTTGACATCGTTTTACCGGAGTTAGGTATTTTAAACAGTGCTCGCACCAGCGCAGAGTATTTGTGTGGCTTGGTGTTTGAATAGGGAACCGACACAGGCCGCATTGACTGCTCAATACGCGATGCATGATGTTTTGCCAGTGATGAGATAACATAGCGTTTATTCATGGTGATATTTTACTCAGCCTAACGCTTGGCTGAAGCCGTAGGGAATAAAATAAGTGGGAGAGATTGAGAGCATGAGCACGAAATTACACTGGCAGTCATTTGGTCAGGGACCAGATTTGGTGTTACTTCATGGTTGGGGCATGAATGGTGCGGTATGGCAGCAGACAGTCGAGTCTCTTCAACCTTATTTCCGAGTTCATGTGGTTGACCTTCCGGGGTACGGACATAGCGCCGAATCTCATGCTGAAGATTTAGACCATATTGCTAACTTGGTGGTGCAAGGTGCGCCAGAGAAAGCGATTTGGCTTGGTTGGTCCCTCGGAGGTTTAGTGGCGACGCATGTGGCATTAAATATGCCCGAGCGCGTGGCTAAGTTGATTACGGTTGCCAGCTCACCTAAATTTGCCGCAGAAAAACCTTGGCGTGGCATTCAACCGAATGTACTGAGTGCGTTCACCTCTCAGTTGCTAGAAGATTTCTCACTGACCATTGAGCGCTTTATGGCGTTGCAAGCGATGGGCAGCCCATCAGCGCGTAAAGACGTTAAACAGCTCAAGCAAGCGGTACTATCGCGCCCTCAGCCAAACCCTGAATCGCTGTTGGTTGGGCTAAACATCCTTGCTGATGTGGATCTGCGCGATGCGTTGACGTCTCTTTCTGTTCCAATGTTGCGTCTTTATGGCCGTTTAGATGGGTTGGTGCCAATTAAAGTAGCTAACGATTTAAGTGAACAGTTGCCTCATACCCAGCAGTTTGTTTTTAATCAGTCCTCTCATGCGCCTTTTATCACCGAACATGACGAATTTTGTGTTCAAATCCGAGAGTTTGCTCACGATTGAGCAAGTACGAGCGGAAATACCTCAAGTTGTTTAAAAAGTGGTCGATATAAATGCTGGTGAGGTTTTATTAGCCAATAAAGCTAAGCCATATTGACGAGTTGGGCGACTCTGAGGAGGGTTCGCAATGATTGTGTCACCGACCAACGTAAGTGTGCCACTGATCGCCCCATCCGTGAATGTGCAGACGGAACAAGCAGCTCGCGACAATAAAGTCCGAGAGCCTGTAACGCCAACGGTCGCATTGGCCAAAACCAATGCAGAGCGAAAAGTAAAAGGTGACGACAAGCGCCGACGTCAGTCTTCTTGGGATCCTTCAGAGCATCCTGATTATGATATGGAAACGGAAGTCGACACGCGTTATCAAGAAGAGCCGGAAGATACACTAGAACGGCTTTTTAGTTTGCTTGCGCTCAAATCGTATAGTGAAGACCAGGGGAAAGGCTACGCGATCCGCTTTCGCTTACCAAAGCGCATTTTGGATGCTGCGATCAATGAAGGATTAATGGAAAAGCGCAGGAAGGTGATCAAGTTTCATTATGGTCATGCAGTCGCTCCCCATACCCCGTCAGAAGTGATAGCAGTATTATGACGACTCAATATCCTACTCAAACAAAAACGCTCCAAGCAGGTTGACTGATTGGAGCGTTTTCTTTTTAGTTATGAAAGCTCGTTAGCGGTGAAGCCTAGGTAAGGTTACTTTTTCGCTTTAGCAAACGCTGCAGCAAACGCACCGCCCATCGCGCTGTTCGATGACGAATCATCACGGCGAGGCTGACGACGCTGCGGTTGGTCATTACGACGTGGCGCTGCTGATGAGCGTTGGCTGCGGTTGTCTTGACCCGGTTCGTCGTTCATACGCATCGATAGACCAATACGCTTACGCTGCACGTCAACTTCCATCACTTTCACTTTGACTATGTCGCCCGCTTTCACCACTTCACGTGGGTCAGACACATAACGATCTGTCAGTGCAGAAATATGCACAAGACCATCTTGGTGAACGCCGATATCAACGAAGGCACCGAAGTTGGCTACGTTAGACACCACGCCTTCTAGAATCATGCCCGGTTCCAAGTCAGATACCGAGTTTACACCTTCTGCAAAGGTCGCCGTTTTGAATTCTGGACGTGGGTCACGACCCGGCTTGTCTAACTCTTTGATGATGTCTGTAATGGTTGGAACGCCGAAGTTATCGTCGGTGTAATCGACCGCATGCAGACCTTTAAGGAAGCTTGAATCACCAATCAGTGCTTTGATATCTTTGTTGTTCTTCTCAGAAATCGCTTTGACCACTGGGTACGCTTCTGGGTGAACCGCAGACGCATCAAGTGGGTTCTTACCATCCATAATACGCAGGAAGCCCGCACACTGCTCGAACGCCTTAGGACCTAAACGAGGTACTTTCTTCAAGGTTGTACGTGCTTCGAAGCGGCCGTTCTCATCGCGGAAGTCGACAATGTTCTGCGCGATGGTGCTTGATAAGCCTGCTACGCGCGTCAGTAGCGCCGCAGAAGCAGTGTTCACATCAACACCAACCGCGTTTACACAGTCTTCCACAATCGCATCTAGGCGTTTTGCTAGCATTGATTGACTAACATCGTGCTGGTACTGACCCACACCGATCGACTTAGGATCGATTTTCACTAGCTCAGCCAGTGGGTCTTGCAGACGACGAGCAATCGACACCGCACCACGCAAAGATACGTCCATATTCGGGAATTCTTTCGCTGCAAGCTCGGATGCTGAGTAAACCGATGCCCCCGCTTCACTTACGATGATTTTCTGAACTTTCAGGTTGCCACGTTTGATGACGTCTGCGACAAAGCTGTCGGTTTCACGTGAAGCCGTACCGTTACCGATCGCAATCAAATCCACGTTGTACTTGCGGACCAACTGATCAACGATTTGCGCTGATTTGTCGTATTGCTTTTGTGGCGGGTGAGGGTAGATGGTTTCGGTTGCAAGCACTTTACCAGTCGGATCGACAATAGCGATTTTAGAGCCCGTGCGCAGACCCGGATCGAGACCAAGTGTTGCACGAGGGCCAGCCGGTGCTGCCATCAACAAGTCTTTTAGGTTAGTGGCGAATACTTCAATCGCTTCGATTTCAGCGCGCTCTTTCATTGCGCCCATTAGCTCGGTTTCCATGTGCATTGATACTTTGATGCGCCATGCCCAGCTGATCACTTGCTTACGCCAGGTATCCGCCGGTGCGCTGCTTAGCGTCACGCCATAATGGTCGGCGATAATCGTTTCGCAGTAAGACTGACGAGCGCCTTCTTCCTGTTCTGGATCAGCATTCATTGCCAATGTCAGGAAGCCTTCGTTACGGCCGCGTAGCATCGCCAGTGCGCGGTGCGATGGCACTTTGCTTAGGGGCTCGTTGTGGTTGAAGTAATCTTTAAACTTCTCGCCTTCTTGCTCTTTGCCTTCAACGACTCGTGAGACCAGTTCCGCATTGCGATTTAAGTGGTTGCGAATTTTTTCCAGTAAGTTTGCGTCTTCTGCGATGCGCTCCATGATGATCGCGCGAGCGCCATCCAATGCAGCTTTGGTGTCTGCGATGCCTTTGTCTGCATCAAGGTATTTGCTTGCTTCGCTTTCTGGCTCGGTTTGTGGGTGATTCCAAAGCTGATCTGCGAGCGGCTCAAGACCAGCCTCAATCGCGATCTGACCTTTCGTACGACGCTTGGGTTTGTAAGGTAGGTATAAGTCTTCAAGACGAGTTTTGCTGTCTGCCTGCGCGATCTCTTGTTCTAGCTCTGGCGTCAGTTTGCCTTGCTCTTGGATTGATTTCAGGATGGTCTGACGGCGATCGTCCAGTTCACGAAGGTAAGACAGACGGCTGTCCAAAGTACGCAGCTGGGTATCATCAAGGCCCCCCGTCACCTCTTTGCGGTAACGTGCAATAAAAGGGACAGTGTTGCCATCATCAATTAGGGTGACAGCGGCGTTGACTTGCTCTGGGCGAACATTCAGTTCTTGAGCAATCATGCGACAGATAGCTTGGCTCATCCGTGTTTTCTCTTTTAATTCGGTTTTGGTTGTATAGAACATTGGGGTCATTCGAAGAATTTGCAATGTTTTAAATTAACGAGGCAAAAATTTACCGGGCGCTGGTGGACATCAGTCAGATTTATGTCAAAACTGTAATTAAATTGAGAACTTATATCCGCAGTTATCGACTAACCTAATTCCACGGTTGTTGATATCACTAAATGTACCTCGGCTTATACGGATAATCATGATGAAAAAAATGTCTTTGGCGTTAGCGCTTACGAGTGCCTTACTTGCCGCCCCGCTTAGTTGGGCGCAGTCTATCTCAGGAACCACACAAGCTCCCGTTTATCAGCTCGATAACAAATTGGTACTAGGGCGTGTGGAGAGCGTCTACTACAGTGACATTCCGGAACTAAAAGCGGTGCCATTTATTGGCAAGATTGATACTGGTGCAGATACGACATCGATGCATGCGGAGAATATCCATGTCAGTAGCTCACACCCAGATTACCAAGATTTGAAAGATAACGAGTTACTTTGGGCGATTGTCGATGACTTAGGTGGTACGAAGGCAAAGTGGGACGCCGACAGCTTTAAGCCATATCAAGTAAAGGTTAGCTTTACGGTTCCTCACCCTTATACAGGGAAGGAAATACAGATTACCGATGATCTGGAAAGAGTGAGCGCGATTCGCAGTCGAACAAGCAAAAAGCCCATCCTACGCCCGACAATAAAAATGCCGATGACAATCGCTGGTCACACCGTTGATACGGAAGTGAACCTGACCAAGCGTACGCAATTCTCTTCTCCTATCTTGATTGGTAAAACTTATCTCGATGAGAACGCATGGGTCTTCGCTGGTTACGATTATCTTCAAGAACAGCCAAGCGCAAAAATGATTGGCAAAAAAGAGACGGTTGAAGTCGAAGGTGTGCCATATAAGATCAGCATTTCAACTTCTAGCCGTTATACCAACGTCCATGCACTGGACATCAAGGTAGACAAAAAGCATAACGAAGTCTCTTTTATGTTAGAGGGCGAGAATGGCAAGCGTCATCCAATGACATTACCCTTGGTACGAATGCTGAAAACGACCAAAAGCGAGCGTCCTTTAGTCTATTTACCCGTCAAAGTCGGCGAAAATGAAACTCAACGTTGGTTGGTGTATCTGCGTGATCGCAGTAAGTTCAGTTCGCAAATTCGCTTAGGTCGGGACGTCGCGAGTCAGCACTTTGTTATTGATACGGACAGAGAAAATCTACTGGGTGGCGTAGAAAAAACGTTCAAAAGCGCACTCAAATCAAAACCTCTTGTCGTTTCACCAGAAGAACAGGTCACCATTGATGGTTATACCGTCCCTGCTTACCCCACTTTTACTGTGAAAACGCCATTACTGCGTGTAAATGGGTTTGAAGTAACAGAAAAAGGTAAGGATGAATCCGTCACGTTTTATTTAATGAACGATGAGGGGAAAGAAGAAAAAATTACCAAACCAGTGTTGAAAAAGCTCAAGGTTGGCAGCGCGGTTCGCCCTGTTGTCGAAGGAGACTTTCTTCTCGGTAGAAAAGACACATCAATGAAGTTTGCGCTCGATGTGCTTGATGAGGGTGACACTCAACCCTTTTTCGTCTTTGGTCATGACATAGCCAAGGGTGGTGTGTTGCTGAACACTCGCGCAGACCATCTACTAGATGCAAGGCCACTTTTCAAAGCTGGCCATATCGAAGTGGCTGAAGTTGAGGGGATGTCTTTCCCTGTGAAGTTAGACACGGGTGCAGATGTAAGCTCAATCAATGCTAAGAACATCAAGCAGTTTAAGAAAGACGGCAAAGACATGGTGAGCTTTACCTATGAGAACGATCTTGGCATGAAACAGGCGTTTACCAAGCCTGTTGTTGATGTCATGCGTATTAAAGCTAAGAAAGGCGAGAAAGCGAACGTACGCCCTGTGGTTGAAATGCATGTTAAGCTTGGCGAATTAGAGAAGAAGATCCGAGTCAACTTACAGGACCGAGGTCGCTTCCATTACAGCATGATTTTAGGTAAAAACTTCCTAAAACATGGCGCGGTTGTTTCGAGTGATACGAATTACATCGTGACGCAAAAACCGGATTACGAAAAGTAACACTCTGGCCGCCTTATCACCTTGATACCCAAAGCCTGAAAAACATTGGATCTTTGGGTATATCATCTCCTTAATGCTGCCAAAGAGCAGCATTTTTTAGTTGAGATAGGAGTTAATTTGAAAACTAAGCTGATTACACGAGAAGGTTACAACAAACTCAAACAAGAGCATGATTACCTTTGGAATGAAAAGCGCCCGGAAATCACCAAGATCGTCACTTGGGCTGCGAGCCTGGGCGATCGCTCAGAAAATGCGGATTACACCTTCAATAAACGTTTACTCCGTCAGATCGACCGTCGTGTCCGCTTCCTTCGTAAATTCCTGCCAGAAGTCACGATCGTTGACTATTCTCCGCAACAAGAAGGCAAAGTCTTTTTTGGTGCATGGGTGGAAATAGAAAATGAGGCAGGAGAAGTGAAAAAGTTTCGTATTGTCGGGCCTGAAGAGATTTATGGCGATGCGAAAGACTACATCTCTATCGATTCACCTATGGCGCGAGCGATGTTGAAAAAACAAGTGGATGAAGAGTTCACGGTACGCACCCCAGAAGGTGAAAAAGAGTGGTTCATCAACTCAATTGAATACACTCAACCGGCCTCGGAAGACTGAGGCTTTATCACCGATTCAAGTCTCATGAAGTTCACTAGAAGTGACTTGGGTCTCAACGTCAGAATATTTGGTATAAAGGCATGGTGCCTTTCTCGGAGAAGTAAAATGAACAAAGCAGTCATGTGTAGTGCTGCACTAACAATAGGATTCTCACTTTCAGTTTTTGCTCAAGATGAAGTGAAAGGCTGTGACGCTAAAGAGTTAGCGGTAGAGCAGCAGCTTGAGTATGCAAAAGCGCAAGGTAATGAGCATCGCATTAAAGGCTTGGAGCAAGCACTTTCCGCTATCCAGAATGAATGCTCGGAAGGTGAGCTGCGCCAAGAGCTGCAAGCAGAAGTGGAAGAAAAGACTAAAGAAGTTGAGGAGCGAGAGGAAGAATTAGTCGAAGCTCAGCATTCAGGGAAAGCAGACAAAATTGAGAAAAAACGTCACAAGCTGGCTGAGGCACAGCAAGAGCTGCTTGAGGCCAAACGTGAACTGGAATGGAATTATGGTCAATAGTAGGTGCTGAAAATACCTGCTAGAGAGAGATTAAAGCGCTTAAGATAAAAAGAGTAACAATTTGCTTGAGCACGTTAGGAAAAACAGTGATACATTTTCGACAATAGACGCTTCTGAAAGGATGTTTCAATGCAAGAAAATCATAAAATTTTAGTGGTTGATGACGATGCTCGTTTACGTGCTCTATTGGAGCGTTACCTTTCTGAGCAAGGTTTTCAGGTACGAAGTGTCGCCAATGGCGAACAGATGGATCGCCTACTAACGCGCGAAAACTTTCACTTAATGGTGCTGGACCTAATGTTGCCAGGTGAAGACGGTTTGTCAATTTGTCGTCGTCTACGCCACGCGAACAATATGTTGCCAATCTTAATGCTCACCGCGAAAGGTGATGAAGTGGACCGCATCGTAGGTCTTGAGGTAGGGGCGGATGATTATTTGCCAAAACCGTTTAACCCACGTGAATTGTTGGCTCGCATCAAGGCAGTATTACGCCGCCAAACTGTAGAGTTGCCGGGTGCACCAAGCACGGAAGAAAAAGTGGTGGAGTTCGGGGAGTTCCGACTCAATCTAGGCACTCGCGAGATGTTCCGCGGTGACGAGGCAATGCCACTCACCTCTGGAGAGTTTGCTGTCCTAAAGGCGCTCGTGATGAATGCGCGTGAGCCAATGTCACGAGATAAATTGATGAACATGGCGCGTGGCCGTGAATATTCTGCAATGGAACGCTCTATTGACGTACAAATCTCACGTTTACGTCGCATGTTAGAAGACGATCCGAGCAAGCCGCGCTACATTCAAACCGTGTGGGGCCTAGGTTATGTTTTCGTCCCAGACGGCAAAGAGGTGTAACCTCTTCACTCCATAGCCAGCACTTGGCTATAGCAACTTCAGCCTTCATTACCTTCCCTTTGAAGGCTGAAATTTCGCGATTAGGACCACTAGGAACGTTCCATGCGCATCCGAAGTTCACTGACACAATCTATTCTGCTGTTCATCTCTTTGCTTCTCGCGAGCCAAGTTTTCTCTTACTACGCCGTTTTTAACTACGCGTTGATGCCGAGTTTGCAGCAGTTCAATAAAATTCTCGCCCATGAGCTCAATTTGGTGCTTGATGATGAAGGACCTTTAAAGTCTGATGCACCGTTAAGGCGTCAATTATTAGAAAGATTAGGGGTGACGGTTCATAGTCTCGACAGCGATAAGGCGATTGAATTTCATCACGCAATGTCGATTGATTTGATGTCTGAAGAAATGAGCCAAGAGCTGGGTTCGCCTACAGAAGTACGCTTATTGCTTGGCGATGAAAGTTACATTTTGTGGATGCACATCGAAAAGTTGCCGAACTCCATCATTCGTATTCCGTTATCTGAGCTGCAAGAAGAAGATTTTGCACCGCTGTTTCGTAACAGTTTGATTATGGCGCTGCTGATCATTGCTGGTGGTTGGTTGTTTATTCGTTTGCAAAACCGTCCACTTTTGGCTTTAGAGAGAGCCGCGAAAGACGTCGGTCGAGGTGAGATCCCGCCCCCCTTAGCAGAGAAAGGCGCATCGGAGATTCGCTCTGTAACTCGAGCCTTTAATCAAATGTCGAAAGGTATTCAAGAGCTAGAAGAAGACCGAGCCTTATTAATGGCGGGGATTAGCCATGACTTACGAACGCCTCTGACGCGTATTCGCCTAGCGACAGAAATGATGTCTCCTGAGGACAGCTATCTTGCGGAGGGGATCATTAGCGATACGGAAGAATGTAATGAGATCATCAGTCAGTTTATGGATTACCTCAAACCGGTGAACCAAGAATCGTTTGAAGCGGTTGATATCAGTACGATTGCCAGTGACGTCGCCAGTTCTGAAGGTGGTTATGAGGTTGAAATTGAAACAGATCTTAATCTTAACTTGCCGCCAGCCAAAGGAAGTGCGATTGCGATTAAGCGGGCGATCAGTAACTTAGTTGTGAATGCGCTACGTTATGGCAATGGCTGGGTCAAAATCAGCACTGGTGTGACAGCAGATAAGCAGCTAGTGTGGATTTCAGTAGAGGACAACGGACCGGGTATCGAGCATTCTCAAATCGCGAGGTTATTTGAACCCTTTACGCGTGGTGACACCGCTCGCGGTAGTGAAGGCACTGGGCTAGGGTTGGCGATTGTGAAGCGTATAATCAGCCAGCATTCAGGTTCTGTGGTGATGCGTAATCGCAGTGAAGGCGGTTTAATCGCTCAAATCAGCTTTCCTACCAAGTAAGTCGATGGCCCGCACCCTTTAAAACAAAAAGCCCAACCTAAATAGGTTGGGCTTTTCTTATTCTCAATAATCTTAAGACTCTTTCACTTCCTGAGGAAGTTCATCTTCGTCTTCCAGTTTCTCTGGCAGAAGTAGATTTAAAATGATCGCTGTGATGCCACCTGCTGCAACACCAGTTGAGAAAATACTCTTAATAAATTCTGGCATAAATTGCAGGATCTCTGGTTTTTGTGCGATACCAAGTCCCATTGAGAAGGATAAGGCCATGATCAGAATTGCGCGGCGATCGAGCTCAACACGAGAGATAATACGCACACCAGCGGCAGCAATCGTACCAAACATGACAATCGTTGCGCCGCCAAGTACTGGCTCAGGAATCAGCTGAACAAAGCTAGCGACGCCAGGAAACAAGCCAAGAATCACTAACATGCCAGAAATAAAGTAACCCACGTAGCGGCTCGCGACTCCTGTTAGCATGATGATGCCGTTATTCTGGCTAAACGTTGAGTTCGGGAAGCTGTTGAAAACGGCTGCGATTGCAGAGTTTAAGCCGTCTGCTAACACACCGCCCTTAATGCGTTTCATGTACACTGGGCCTTTTACTGGCTCACCAGACACTTCAGATGTTGCGGTAATATCACCGATGGCTTCTAGTGCGGTAATAAAGAAAATCAGTACCAGCGGAATGAACAGAGACCAGTCAAACGATAAGCCATATTGCATTGGTACGGGCAGTGCTACGATCTCGGTTGCGCCTAGCTGAGAAGTATCTACCATCCCCATAAAATACGCCATGATGTAGCCCACTAGCATCGCAATCACGATTGAAGCCACACGGATGTATGGGTTTTTCGAGCGGTTTAAAATCACAATTAATCCAAGTACCGTCCCAGCCAGAGCAAGTTTGTCTAAGCTGCCGAAGGTTCCTTCATTTAATGCTGCGTAGCCACCGCCCATTGATACTAAGCCGACTTGAATCAGTGTGAGACCGATAAGAGTGACGACGATGCCTGAAACAAGCGGAGTGATGATTCGGCGGGCATGCTCCAACACGCGAGATAGAAAAATTTCTGCAAATGATGCGACTAAAATCGTACCAAAAATGGCAGCCATCATGGTGCTGATGTCTGCTCCACCGGCTTTCAGCGATAGGCCTGCACCAATAATAGGACCTAAAAAGTTAAAGCTGGTGCCTTGAACAGAGAGCAAACCAGAGCCAATTGGGCCAACGGTGCGAATTTGAATAAACGAAGACACGCCTGACGCAAACAAAGACATGCTGATGATGGTATTCGTTTGGTCTGCTGGTACACCCAAAGACTGACAGATGATCAGTGACGGAGTGATAACCGCGACGAACATCGCCAATAAGTGCTGAAGTGCGGCAAAAATGGTTTGAGGCAAAGGTGGTCGATCGTTGAGTTGATAGACCAGTTCCGAAGATCGGTTTGAAGTTGTCATTGTTTGTCTCGCTAGTCGCAATATTTCCCTAGTTCTCGCTGAATGGGAGAGCAGGGTGGAGTTGACGTCGTTACCTGTGATTGCTGTTAATCAGAGTCAACTCAGGTTGGTGGAGTGTGATCTAACACACTTAAAAATTTGTGCGCGATTATAGAGAGATTTACTCAAAAAGCAAACGTTTGCTTTTGGCGTATTAAAAAACGAGCCATTTGGCTCGCTTTCAATCATTACGCTTTGGAGTAAATATCCCGCTCACCCAACCAGCGATCGATAATCGCTGTTGCGTTAGTCGGGTAATTGTCATGAATATGACGCGCAATACGCTGAACTTCGGGAATCAGGCGTTGATCTCGAACTAAGTCTGCGATTTTGAAATCAGCAAGACCTGTCTGCTTTGTACCCAATAGTTCTCCAGGGCCGCGAATTTCTAGGTCTTTCTGCGCAATGACGAAGCCATCGTTACTTTCACGTAGTACTCCGAGACGTTTTTGCGCGGTTTTTGACAGCGGAGAGTGGTACAGCAGCACACAATGGCTAGCAACGGAACCTCGGCCCACGCGACCTCTTAACTGGTGTAATTGTGCCAAACCAAGACGTTCAGGGTTTTCTATGATCATCAAGCTAGAGTTTGGCACATCCACACCAACTTCAATCACTGTCGTTGCGACCAGCAAATGCAGTTTATTGTCTTTGAAATCTTGCATCACCGCTTGTTTCTCTGCCGGCTTCATTCGTCCGTGCACTAGACCAACTTTTACGTCCGGCAGTTTACGTTGAAGCTCTTCTGCGGTATCTGCCGCGGCTTGCGCTTCTAATACTTCCGACTCATCAATCAGGGTACACACCCAATATGCCTGCTTGCCTTCGTTTAAGCAGGCATTTCGGACACGTTCGACGATATCATTGCGTTTGGTATCTGGAATCGCGACAGTCTGGATTGGTGTTCGACCTGGTGGTAGCTCGTCAATCACGGAAGTTTCCAGATCGGCATAAGCGGTCATGGCTAAGGTGCGAGGAATAGGCGTCGCCGTCATGATCAACTGATGTGGATAGGCGCCTTGTTTTGCGCCTTTTTCACGCAATTCTAATCGCTGATGGACACCGAAGCGGTGCTGTTCATCAATGATGACCAAAGCAAGGTGATGAAATTCAACGTGCTCTTGGAATAGCGCGTGAGTACCCACTACCATTTTTGCTTCACCACTGGCAATACGAGCCAACTCGGCTTCCTTTGCCTTACCTTTGAGTTTGCCCGCTAACCAACCGACTTGAATGCCCATTGTTTCAAACCAGTTTGCGAAGTTGATAGCGTGTTGCTCGGCCAATAGTTCGGTTGGCGCCATGAGTGCCACCTGATGGCCATGCTCAATGGCTCTAACAGCGGCCAAAGCGGCAACCAACGTTTTCCCCGAACCAACATCGCCTTGCACTAATCGCATCATTGGGTGCGGTTTTTCTAGATCGGCTTCAATCTCTTGTACTACTCGGGTTTGAGCGTTTGTAGGAGAGAAAGGCAGTTGGGCTAAAAGCTGCGTTTTTAGTTTATTACAAGGACCGAGAGGTAGCGCTGAATCCTTCTGACCTTTGCTACGCACCGCTAGCATCGATAAGTTTTGTGCGAGCAATTCTTCCATGATCAAGCGGATTTGGGCAGGATGTTTGCCTTCGTCAAACTCATCTAAATTAATGGTTGGTGGTGGGCGATGAATGGTGTGCAGCGCTTGCGACATCGTGATTTGATGGTCATACAACCCCGCTGGAAGTAATTCCTGCACTGCGGTTTTATCAAGCAGGGCTAAAGCTTGTTCGGTAAGGTTGCGCAATGTGATTTGACGCAATCCATCGGTGGTGGGATAAACAGGGGTTAAGCTCTGTTCTACATCGGGCTTTTGCTCACTGACGTAAAACTTGTAGTCAGGATGAACAATTTCCAAGCCCACGCCACCGCGCTTAATTTCACCGTAAGCATGTACTAACTTACCTTGCGTGAAATTGTTCTTCATGGCTGCGGTAAAGTTGAAAAAGCGCAGCGTGATAGTGCCATTACCGTCGCTGATTTTTACCGTTAGCATTTTGCGCTTACCGAAGATGGTGTCGACTGCCATGACCTTACCTTGCACGGCCGCCCAAAGGCCAGCATGCAGTTTGGCAATAGGGTAAATACGAGTACGATCTTCGTAGCGTAACGGAAGGTGAAACAGCAAATCTTGAACGCTATGTAAGCCAACTTTGGCGAGTTTTTCTGCGACTTTCGCGCCAACTCCAGAAAGGGAGGTTAATGGGACGGCAGATAACATTTGGGCGGACATAGAGGGCTCAAGAAAATGGTTAACATAGCAGTATGTTAACCATGGAGCTGTGTTTTTGTACAGGAAAAAATAGTCATGCTTTAGTTAGTGTCATGATTTGACTGATAACCTATCATTCCGAGGAGCTTTAGCGACATCAGGATTCTATTTCCAACAAGTATGTCGCTGAAGTTAACACTATCAGCATCTGTATATTTGAGAATTAGATCCTGAACCACGCTCCTTCGCCGCCGTTCAGGATGACGAAAGTCTGTTACTTGCTTTGCATCTCTTGCCACCACGCGTCATCGGCGATGATTTGACCTTCTTCATCGAGTGGTGGGTAAACGAGCCCTTTTCGTTTCGCGACCTTTGCCAGCACTGGGTGACCACGTTCAAAGAGAATACGGTTGATTGTCTCTTTAGGCAGAGCGCTTTCTTCTCGGTCGTACATGCCTGCGGCTTCACGTTGACGTTGCGCTTCATACAAAATTACGGCACTGGCAACCGATACGTTTAGTGACTGCACCATGCCCACCATTGGGATAATAATGTCTTGATCGGCAAGCTGTTTGGCTTGCTCCGAAGCGCCAACTTTTTCACTGCCTAAAATGATTGCCGTTGGTCTGGTGTAGTCGATCTCGCGAAAATCGACGGCGGTGTCCGAAAGATTGGTCACCAAAACCTGCATACCTTGCGCTTTGAGTTCGGTAATCGCAGTTTCAATCGAATCGTGAGTATCCACTTCAACCCAGTTACGCGCGCCAGCTGAGGTATGGCTCAGCGTACGCATTTTGTCTGGCCAAATTGCGTGAACTTTGTGTAAGCCTGTCGCGTCAGCGGTGCGGATCACGGCAGAGACGTTGTTTGGCTTATGTACTTCTTCGAGACAAAGTGTCAGATCAGTTTGGCGAGTTTTTAGGACTTGGTGAATACGGTTGTAACGTTCTAGGTTCATATTTATTGAGGTATAAAAAATCGCCACCTAACAGAGTAGGTGGCGATAGAGGTTAGTTCTTTCTGCGTCTGACTCGGGTTGCTTGAGGCATTGCCTTAATCTTACGCATGATACCAGCAAGGTGGACACGATCTTTCGTCGTCAACAGCACAGTCACAGTGTATAGACGACCATCACGTTCTTCCGTTGAAAGGCCATGAATGTTTGATCCTGTTTTCGAGATCACGTTGGTCAGTTCTGCAAGAGCACCTTGGTTGTTAAGCATGTCGACTTTAAGTTCAGCAATGAACTCTTTATCGTAGTCTTCAGACCAAGCGACAGCCATATAACGGTCTGGCTCTTTCTGATAACCACGAACGTTCGGACATGTTTCTCGGTGAACAACCAAACCACGACCAGGCGATACGTGAGCAATAATGTGATCATCTGGGATAGGATGACAACAATTTGCAAACGTCAGCAATAAGCCTTCTGCGCCACGAATCGGAAGCTTCTTCTTCGAGTCCGTTGGGATTGAACTTGTTGTCGTGAGCTCTTCGGTGTCACCAAGGAGACGACGTGCGATCACAATGCTCATCAACTCACCCAATCCAATAGCAGCCAATAAATCATCGATGCTTTCTAGGCGAAGATCATTCAAGACTTCTTGGATATTTTCTGGATAAATTGAATCAATCGAGTGACGGCCAAGTGCGTGATTAAGTAGGCGACGACCTAAAGTAATCGACTCTTCACGACGCATCGTTTTCAGTACTTGTCGAATCTTAGTGCGGGCACGAGAAGTCACGACATAGTTTAGCCATGCCGCATTCGGACGCGCACCAGGGGCACTGATAATTTCCACCGTCTGACCGTTTTTCAATGCCTTACTCAATGGGTAAGGGTTACGATCAACACGAGCACCAACACAAGAGTTGCCTACATCGGTATGTACGGCATAGGCAAAGTCGACAGCCGTTGCGCCTAAAGGCAATTCAACGATACGACCTTTTGGTGTGAAGACGTAAATCTCATCTGGGAAAAGATCGGATTTTACGTTTTCAATGAATTCGAATGAGTTACCCGCGCTTTGTTGTAGCTCTAACAGGCTTTGCATCCAACGCTGAGCTTTCACTTGCGCAGTGGTGCCAGACTTGTCGCCTTTGTCTTTGTAAGACCAGTGTGCCGCGACACCTTTGTCCGCCATTTGATCCATATCTTCAGTACGGATCTGAACTTCAACAGGTACGCCGTGTGGGCCAACCATGGAAGTGTGTAGCGATTGATAGCCGTTCGCCTTTGGTACCGCGATGTAATCTTTCATGCGACCAGGACGTGGCTTATACAAGCTGTGTACTTGGCCTAAAACGCGATAACAAGTATCAGCGGTATCAACAACGACTCGGAACGCATAGATATCCATGATGGTATGAAAGCGCTGTTCTTTGGTTTTCATCTTGTTATAGATAGAGAACAGGTTTTTCTCACGACCAACGACGCGAGCATTCAAGCCAAAATCTTGCAGACGGCCTTCTATTTCGCTGTGAATGCGTTGGATCATCTCTTTACGATTACCACGTGCGGCTTTAACCACTTCTTTCAGTACGCGGTAGCGGTTGGGATATAGCGCCTCAAAGCCCAACTCTTCGAGTTCGGTTTTGATATTGTGAATACCAAGACGATGAGCGAGGGGCGCGTAAATTTCTAACGTTTCACGAGCAATACGACGCTTTTTATCTGGTCGAAGCGCGCCAAGCGTACGCATGTTATGCGTGCGGTCAGCCAGTTTGATCAGAATGACGCGGATATCTTGCACCATGGCCAGAACCATCTTACGAAAGTTCTCAGCCTGAGCCTCTTTCCTATCGCGGAATTTGAGTTTGTCCAGTTTAGATACACCATCAACCAATTCTGCGACAGTGTTGCCGAATTTCTCTTCGAGATCTTCTTTAGTTACATCACAGTCTTCAATGACGTCATGCAGCAAAGCAGCTTGGAGGGTTTCGATATCAAGGCGCATTTCGGCCAAGATACGAGCCACAGCGACAGGGTGGATGATGTATGGTTCACCGCTAGAGCGGGTTTGCCCTTCATGGGCATCTCTCGCTACCACATAAGATTGACGCAGAGCCTCAATCTGAGGCTCTGTTAGGTATTCTTGGGCAACGTCTTTGAGGCTATCGAATAGATACAAATTATAGGCCCGGGAGGTTGTTGAATTCTAAAGTCAGAATTAACGGTTGTGAGCGATGCTGCTTACTGCCGCTAGCTCTGCCGCTTCTTGCTCTTGCTGTTCTTGACGTTCACGAGCGTCTAGAACTTCTTTAGTAATTAAACCTTCTTCGATTTCGCGTAGAGCGATAACCGTTGGCTTATCGTTCTCTTCTGGCACTAGTGCATCTTTACCGCCAGTTTGCATTTGACGAGCGCGGCGAGCCGCAATCAGTACTAGGTCGAAACGGTTGCCAACTTTTTCAACAGCGTCTTGAACAGTTACGCGTGCCATGAGGACTCCAAATAGTTAACTAAAATTTTAGAATGACGAGAAAGTATACAACCTAACTACTTTATTTACTAGCAATTAGACAAGCCACCGTTTGTGGACTTTCTCAGGTAGTTTATTGTGTTTTTCGCACTGGGCAAAAAACGGGAAATTCTTTATGTTTTACAGCGTGACTTTTTGAAGTTACTCTGCTAACAACGCGTCAAGCATACCTTTATATTTAGCAGCTTGCTTTTCTTCCTTCAATCTTTCAGCACGCAAGATAGCTTTAAAATCCATCAAAGCGGTATCAAAATCGTCGTTTACGATCACGTAGTCGTACTCGTTGTAATGAGAGATTTCCGACTTGGCTTCAGCCATACGCTTTGCGATCACTTCATCGCTATCTTGACCACGAGTGTTCAAGCGACGCTCTAACTCACCGTTTGATGGTGGCAGGATGAAGATGCTTTTGGCTTCTGGCATTTGTTCACGGATTTGGCGTGCGCCTTGCCAGTCGATATCTAGAAAAACGTCGATACCTTTATTTAGTGTTTCTTCAATCCATACACGAGATGTGCCGTAATAATTACCAAACACTTCTGCGTATTCTAGGAAGTCACCTTTAGCGATCAGGGCTTCAAACTCATCTTTCGCTACAAAATGGTAGTGGACACCATTTTCTTCACCAGGTCGCATGTTGCGCGTGGTGTGAGACACAGACACTTTCATTGCGTAGGTTGGGTTGCGTTCCAACATCGCTGAGATCAAGCTAGATTTACCTGCGCCGCTAGGTGCAGATACGATATAGAGAGTACCTTTGCCCATTGTACTGTTCCACTTTTGATTGGATTGATTGAGTGCCGAAGGAAAGTTCGACATTCTTATAACGATAGCACTGGCATTGAGAAATCAACCACCAAAGGGGTGGATATTGGTGATAATCCCGCCAGAAAAATGGAGGCGAAGAGTATCATGATCTCTATTTTGTTACCAGTTGATCTTTCTGTCTGTGATCGTCTCAGATGAAATAGTTACTTACGCCAGAGTGTTCCTAAACAGCGAAGAAGGAGCGTGATACAGGACTTACCATCCGCGCACTCTGTTATTAAAACCATTTCTACAACCGTTTAGTGTGCTGATTTTAGGTTTAGAGTCCCGATTTGGCTTGCGTGAGTGACTCTGGTTAAAAATAGGGGTTAATAAAGATAAAACGGAAAAAAGGGGAAGCTTTCACTTCCCCAGGCGTGCGACTGACTCACACTTAATCTTCGAATTATCCTTGAGACTCTAGGAAATTTATCCAAGGGCTAACGGTTGACCTGAATTTTGGCGATTGAGCAGCGCCTTTCATCGCCTGCAAGGCCTTTTGTGGTTGCTTAAGCTCGAAATAGGCCATCCCGCGAATGTATTCAAGTTCTGCCTTTTGCTCTTTAGAGGCACTGGATGCCGCGCTTTCTACAAAACGAGTTGCTTCAGAATACTGCTTGTCTTGTATCATTAAGCGAGCAATCTGAATTTGCGTTTTAGCAGAAGGAGCGAGGTTATATGACTTTTTATAAGCGAGAATTGATTTATCTAGCTCTTTAGCTTGCTGCCAGAAACTGGCTAGGCGGTCATAGTTTTCCTTCGTCTTTTCAATGTTTCCAGCTGCCATTTCCTTGTCAAGAGTTTTGGCTGCTTTATATGGAATACCTTGATAAGCCAAGAAGTTTACAAAGCGTAAATATTCCTTCTCTCCTTCTAGTTTCCCCATTTTGTAAACCATTTCTAGGGTGGCTAGAGAGTTGCGTTCTTGACCTAGCTCCATGTAGACACCAGAAAGTTGCATCCAGTAACGCTTTTTCTGAGGGTACTTTGAAGTCAGAGTTTTGAGTACACTGGCAACGCTTTTCAGCTGGCCTAACTCGTAGTGAGATGCAACGAGAATTAAGTACCAAGACTCACTTGGGCTCTTGCTCATCGCGATGGCTTTTTTGGTTGGCGGGATTGCATTTTTGTAATCTTCCAACTGAACATAAGCGCTCGCTAACGTGATATAAGCATGAGCTTGAGGCTTCTCTTTGGTTGTTTCTGCAACCTTGAACCATTCCTTCATCGTTTTTACAGACAACGTATACTTTTCTTCAGCTAGGTAAAGCTGAGCCAAGCTGTAGCGAACTTGTTGAGCAACAGGAACGGGAAGTGCGTCGAGCTGTAATGCTTCGGCAAAGTATTTTGCTGCTTGCACATAATTGTCTTGTAGCGAATACAAAAAGCCAGTCTGCTGAAGTAAAACTGCTCGGTCGTATTTTTTCGAACTTGTGCTTTCTAAAGCGCTTGCTAGCTTTTCTTTCGCTGCTGAATATTTTTCAGTTGCGATCAACTCTTGCACTTTGTTAACGGTTCGAAATGTCCGATCTGATAACTGAGGAGCTTCTTTTGCCATCGTAGGAGCGGCCATTGCCACTCCTGCGAAGAGAATTAAAGAAGCCACTTTGCTTTTCCATAAACTTTTCATCGTGACTCCTTAATTGGTTGAGAACTCTATTTCTTGCGATAGGCGCGAGCTAACAGGTTTCCCGTCAACCAATTTTGGTTTAAATGTCCATTTAGAGACTGTTTTTCTTGCCGCTCGACCGAGGCCTAAGCGTCGTGGTTGCTCTTTAAGAACTTTGATGTCCTCTACGGCACCACGTGCGTTGACAGTAAACTCTAATAAGACGACCCCTTTTTCTATTCCTGCTTTCGCAGCCTTCCTAGGCATTTGAGGTTGGAATGTCGCTAGAGGTGTTGGACCTCCGCTACCCGCGAGTTGCGCACCTCCACCCTGGCTATAATGTCCAAGCACCGAACCACCTGTAACATTTACGGGTAGGTCAAGCTTTGGCATATCCATTGGGGTCTGCTCCATCACCGGTTTTACTGTCGCTGTCACTTTCATTTCTGGCGGCGGCGGCGGACGCTTAGGCGGTGGTGGCTTTGGAAGTTCGCGTTTTTTCTCCTGTATTTTTTCGTCTGGTTTAATGCGAATAAACTCGACCATACGCAGGTCATCATTCGACACTAACTCGTGGCGCTCTTTGTTTACTAGCTTGTCCATCCCCCAGAACAACCCGAGGGAGACAATGAGCGCCAGTGCAATTGAGGCCAGATACCGCATAAGCTTAATCCTTATTGGTTGCGGCAATGGAGATGCTTTCTACACCTGCCATTTTGATCTGGTCCATAACCTTCACGACTACGCCAGCATTTGCTTCTGTGTCGGCTTGGATAACAACTGCGCCATCAGGGCTTTCTGCACGAAGACGTTCAATATTCGCGCGAACCGCGTCCACTTCGATGCGGCGTTTATCAACCCAAACATCACCCGCCGCACCAACTGCGACCATGATGTTACCTTTTTTCACGGTTTGCGCAGAGCTTGCCGTCGGGCGGTTTACTTCTAGACCAGCTTCTTTTACGAACGATGTTGTTACGATAAAGAAGATCAACATGATGAATACGATGTCGAGCATCGGTGTCATATCGATAGCGGTTTCATCACTGCTATCACTGCTATAGCGTCTTTTCATGACCTATACCTCTAATTCCATTTACTCAGGCAATATGCTTTAGCTTATCTTCCAGCTTTTGCGTTGTGACTTTGGCTAAATGATCAAGACGTGAACTAAAGAACAGTCCTGATAGAGAAGCCACCATCCCGGCTAAAGTTGGGATTGTTGCCTTTGAGATCCCCGAGGCCATTGCTCGAGGGCTTCCTGTTCCTGTTACCGCTAAGATGTCGAATACTTGGATCATGCCAACAACGGTGCCGAGCAAACCCAGTAAGGGACAAAGCGCAATCAATACTTTCACGATTGGCAGGCCCTTTTTATTCTCAATGTCCTGACGAGAAACAATTTCTTGTCGGATCATCTTAGCGTTCCAGCTCTGGTGCTCTGAGCGCCCCTGCCATGAGCCAACGGCTTTTTTCATGGCTTTTGGAGCGACGGCAGCAAAATAGAACCAACGTTCTAACAATACTGCCCACAGCATAAAGCTGAGGATGAAGATGGCGACGAGTACATCGCCACCCATTCCCAAGAAGCGCCTAATTGATTCAAGTTCTCCAACTAACCACCACATAACGCCTCCTTAGCTTTCGGCTTTATGTAGTTTTTCCTGATAGCGAGCGATGAAGCCTGCACTCTGTTCTTCAAGAGTTTGAACCAAACGACGACCTTTACTGTGTACGATGGTGTACAGGAACAGTAGAGGAATTGCGACAACCAGACCAAGCATCGTAGTAACAAGTGCTTCAGAGATACCGCCAGCCATCAGTTTAGGATCGCCGGTACCGAACAGAGTAATGGCTTGGAATGTGCCGATCATGCCCATTACCGTACCCAGTAGACCAAGTAGAGGTGCTACAGAAGCAAATAGCTTGATTGAACTGATAAAGCGTTCAATGCTCGGTGCGTTACGTAGGATGATTTCGTCCAGTTTCGCTTCAAGATCTTCAAGGTTGTCACCTTTGTGCTCTTGGTAAGCCTGGATAACTTCACCCAGAGGGTTACCAGGAATCACGGTTTCTGATTTCGCTTGCTTACGCATTTTACCGCCAATCACTTGAAGGCGTAGGAAGCAAACTAGAGCAATGATAGCGCCAACTGCACCCATACCAAGGATGACGTAACCTACAATGCCACCTTGATCAATACGTTCTTGAACGGTAGGGCTTTGTACAAGTAGAGACAGAATTACACCACGGGATGGGTCAATAAACAGTGGCTCATAGCTGTTTGACGCTGACTCAAAGCCCGCAACATGACGTGTAATATTGGTGCGAGGCTGTCGAGAGAGTTCTTCGAACTTACCTGTTTGAGGTACATAAGTAACGTACTTACCATCGGCAATCGCGTTAAATTCACCGACAAGAGTAACATCGCGAACCGCTTCTTTACCTTCGCCATAAACAACCGTTGCTTGGGTTGTTGCTGTCTCGCCTGAGGCAACCACTTGTTGAAGAATGGTATGCCAGAATGCTTCTAGCTCTTGTGTTGATGGCAGTTCTTTACTTTCAGCCAGTTTCGTTAGTAGAGCGTCACGCTCTGGGAACTGAACTGCGTTTTGAGAGGCTGCAAATAAGCCTTTAAACTCGCCCGCATATTGGCGGACCACACCAAACATTTCGCCCAAAGTACCAGAGCGAACACGTAAGGTTTCTGTTAGTTCAGTCAGCTGCTTATCGTTTTCATCAAATGTCGCTTTAAGTTGATCGCCCAGTGCTTGCTGTGAAGCTAGCTCTTCACGAGCCTGTTGCAATAATGCTGCTTGCTTATCTCGGTTGTTCTTGAACTCAGCTTCACGGGCTTTGTTCTCTTTTGACTCAACGATGCTTTCTGATTTTACGTTTTTGAGTAGTTCAGATAGGTTTTTAGGCGTTTCTGCTTGTACGCCTGAAGCCATAAATAAGCTCGCTAGTAGACCAGCGGCTAGAGTTTTGAATCCTTTCATCTCTTATTCCTCCCCAGCATATACAGGCAATTTGATTAGCGCTGGTGGCGCTTGCTTCTTCGCGATACGAAGGCCTTGCTGTACCGC